>CAMWQU010000019.1 GCA_947176535.1 uncultured Prevotellaceae bacterium | reverse complement strand
TAATGTTGCTACTCATTTCTTTTTGTGGAGATTTCTCCGTTGTTTGTAAATGTTCATAAACCATTTACAACTATTGTCAACTTTCTCCACCACCTTGCTGACGCTTGGGGTGAAATGAGTCGCTGTCGTACAGAATCCGTACAAAATGGTGCATAAAAACGCCTAACACTGACAGTTATCAGCATTAGGCGTTCTTGAATGTATTAAGCTTTATCGCTCAATAATAGTCAATTGTTATCAATATAAGTCATTGGTAATTAACTAATTACTTGCCGATGCAGAAATGAGAAAACACATTGCTTAATGTTTCTTGGCTGGTGATTGTGCCGCCAGTGATTTCTCCGAGGTCGGAGAGGACAAGGCGTAAATCTTCGGCGATGAGGTCATCGGAAAGATTAGCTTCCAGGCCGGTAATGACACGTTTAAGATTAACTGAGGCTTGAGTGAGAGCCTCGTAATGACGGGCATTAGTGACGATGATGTCGGATTCTTGGAACTCAGGAATATTGGCTGCTTGATAGATGGCTTGTTCGAGTTCGTTGATACCTTGACCGTTTTTTGCGGAAATTCTTATTGGAGTAAGATTGAGTATGGAAGAGTTGATTTGTGTACCAACTGATGTTTGATCAATTTTATTCCATATAGGGATGAGAACGCGTTTTTCGATACGAGAAGTAATATTGTCGATTTCTGCATTATCAGGGAGGCTATCGAGAACCCAAAGTACGATGCGTGCTTTGCTAATGGCTTCATAGGTACGTTGTATGCCAATTTGTTCTACAACGTCGGAGGTTTGGCGAATGCCGGCTGTATCAATGAATCGAAATTGTATGCCGTTAATATCAATGATGTCTTCAATGGTGTCGCGTGTGGTGCCATGTAAGTCGCTAACAATGGCACGTTCATCGCGTAATAATCGGTTGAGAAGAGTGCTTTTGCCAACATTCGTTTTTCCGATGATAGCTACGGGAAAGCCTTGCTTTAACGCTTGGCCGGTTTCAAAAGAGCGGGCGAGATAATTTATGCGTTCTTCGATGGTGTGCGCCAATTGTTGTAATTCCGTGCGGTCGGCAAATTCCAAGTCCTCATGGTCGGAGAAGTCCAGTTCCAGCTCAAGTAGGGTAGTAAGGTGTAACAAACGCTCACGCAGGCGGGATAATTCACTGCTAAAATGCCCCCTTAGCTGACTCATGGCAATGTGATGAGTGGCGCGATTCTGCGAATTGATGAGGTCGGCTACCGCTTCCGCTTGGCTCAAATCCATTTTCCCATTGAGGAAAGCCCGTTGGGTAAACTCGCCGGGTTGTGCCATACGGCATCCGTTCTTTACCAACAGTTCGATAATACGACGAGCAATATAGGTGGAACCATGACAGGAAATTTCAGCAGCATCTTCACCCGTATAGCTATGCGGTGCATGGAAGAGGGAGACGAGAACTTCATCAATGAGTTCATCCTTTTCGTCGATGATATGGACAAACAGACGAGAGTTTCCGGCAATCTCATCATGATGTAAGTGAGTAGAACTTTTTCCAGGACGGCGGCAAATAGCAGGGATGATAGAGTATGTCTCCGGGCCGGAAAGTCGTATTACAGCGATGGCTCCACCCGTAGGTGTTGCGAGAGCGCAAATGGTATCGTTGTTCATGCCTTTATTTCATAAATACGAAATACACGGCGGCGATAAGACAGAGAAAGGCCGCAAAGTGATTCCAATGAAGTCCCTCGTTCTGAAACAATACATTCGCTATGATGGCAAATACTACCAAAGTGATGCACTCCTGCAACACTTTCAACTGCACGAGCGAGAACGGGCCTCCGTTTCCGGCAAAGCCAATACGATTGGCAGGAACCTGACAGCAGTATTCGAAGAATGCGATTATCCACGAAAAAGCAATGATGCCAATGAGAGGCCAATTGGAGGATATGCCGGTTTGTTGCAGCTTAAGATGCCCGTACCACGCAAATGTCATAAACACATTGCTGAGAACAAGTAAGAGTATGGTGTAAAAAGTATTCATGGATTAAATGCGATCTAATACAAGTTTTATGAGGCTGTCGATAGAGTTTTTGTATTCGGTATTCATATTCTGCGCATAGCGATTGGCAATAACCATGCAACATGTCATGGCACGATGTCCAAGCAATGCCGCCAAACCGGCGAGAGCCGATGATTCCATTTCGAAATTACAGATTTTCATTCCGTCGTATTCAAAGCGTTCCACCTTCTCGTTTTGTTCCGGATCGGCAATGGGTGCACGGAGAACGCGGCCTTGCGGGCCATAGAAACCACCGCAAGCAATGGTATATCCTCTGAGCATCTCTTCACCGGCAATCCGGTCGAGTAGAGTCGTATCGGCTGGTGCGACGTATGGAGCAGCGAGTAGGGAATTCCAATTCATGTGCCGGACGAAAGCCTCTTCCATCTGAAGGTCGCAAACCTCGTTGCGTCCGGCATAGAAATTCAGCAGACCGTCGAAACCGATGCTTTTCACCGAAGCGATGAATGTTCCTACCGGTGTATTAGGTTGTAGACCGCCACAGGTACCGATGCGCACCATCGTCAGTGTACGGTGTTCCGTCTTTTCCGTTCGGGTTTGGTAGTCGATGTTTGCCAACGTATCCAGTTCGTTCACCACGATGTCGATGTTATCACAGCCGATGCCATGACTTTGTACCGTGATTCGTTTCCCCTTGTACATGCCGGTAATCGTGTGAAACTCGCGGCTGCTGACTTCGCATTCGATGCTGTCGAAATGGTCGGCAACAGTATTCACACGAGCGGGATCGCCCACCAATATCACGCGGTCGGCCAGTTGTTCCGGCTTTAGGTGAAGATGGAAGCACGAACCATCTGCATTTATAATCAATTCGGATTCAGCAAACTTTTTCATGATAATGTCTTTGTGTTATAATCCTAATTCCGCTTTTCTTATAGCGTTCTCCTGTTTCTTTATCTGTGAAACCAGATATTCTTCGTTCTGTTCTAATTGTAGGATTTCCGACTTCAGTGCTCCGCGTTGCGTCTGATTGGCCGTATGATAGTTATTGCGCAGGAGATTCAACGTCTTTCTTATTTTCCGCAATTCCTCTTTATTCTTTTCCCATTCCGCAAATGTCTGTTGGGCCAATGGCGTGTGGAAGTCACTTTTCCTATGGTACACCACGTTGTCGGTCAGTACGAAATCCAGTGCTTCCGTGGCAGTCTCTTGCATCTCCTGTCTACTCTTTTGCAGTTGTAGTTGAGCTTGTCGCACGGCATTTTCATCGCTCCATGTATCACGGATACTGGTAATTCGTGCTAATTTGCGCAATCGTTCGTTCCCCACCTCTTCGGGGATGTACACCTTTCGTGTCTCGTTCGGGATGAAGATGTAGATGCAGACACTGTTCTCCGGCATATTTCGGTCAGTGACAAACCATCCAAGGTTGTTGAACTCGTCTATAATGTAGAGATAGTCATTTGCAGGTGAATTGAAAGGCATACCGATGTTCTCGGGTGCAAGGAACTTGTGTTCATCGCTGTCGTAGCGCGACATGAAAATATCGTAGCCTCCCAGACTCTCGTTGCCTTGTGCGGCAAAATAAATAGTAAGTCCGTCCGTCATCATGTACGGATAGTTCCGACTATTACCTTTTCCGGAAATGCCGTCGAGTGCCCGTGGTGCCGAACTCGAACCGTCGCCGTAGAGGTCGCGCATATAGATATCTACATTTCCGGTTTTGTCAGCCTGTGCATAAAACACCTGATCACCCAACTGTGACACAAATGCAGTGCAGTCCAGTGTGTCCTGTGTTTGGAAGAAATCGCCCGTTCGAAGCAGTGTGCCACATTCCGGACTAAGATGAATGTGCCGGAGGACTTCATTTCGCGGTACAATCAGGCTGTCGATAAACGTCACCCGCTCCACTGCATTCAGTTTTATCTGCGCTTTCTGAACCCATGCCAATTGTTCTTCTTTCCCGATGGTGGAAAGTTTATCCTTTTCGAGATTGGCGATTTCGAATTTGAGTAGCGTTTCTGCAGCAGCAAAGTCATAGGTATTCAATGCCCGCTCCACCGTCATTCCGTTTAGCCCTTCCGGAAGTTGGGGCTCCGGCTTTTTCTTTACTGTTTTTCTTCTCTGTGCTTGCAGACTTGTAAGCGTCGTGAACAAGAGCAGTAATACCAGAAATCTTTTCATCTGCTTACTTTTTGTGTTGAAGATAATTGTCCATTGCTGCGGCAGCCTTTCGGCCGTCTCCCATGGCCAGGATGACGGTGGCACCGCCGCGAACGATGTCGCCTCCGGCAAAGATGGTGGGAATGTTTGTCTGCATGCCCTCGTTCACCACAATGGTGTTCTTGCGTCCCAGTTCCAGCCCCTTGACAGAGGTCGGCACAATGGGGTTGGGGCTTACGCCCACGGCCACAATGGCCTGATCGATGGCGATGGTTTCCGTGGCACCGGGTATCGGCTGCGGACTGCGGCGTCCGCTGGCATCGGGCTCGCCCAATTCCATCTTTTGCAGCACAACCTTCGTGACATTACCTTTCTCATCGGCATGGTATTCGATAGGATTATGCAACGTCAGAAACTCTATGCCCTCCTCCTTGGCGTGCTTCACCTCCTCCAGTCGGGCCGGCATTTCTGCCTCCGAGCGGCGATAAGCTATAAATACCCGTTCGGCTCCCAGACGCTTGGCCGTGCGGCACGAGTCCATAGCCGTGTTTCCTCCGCCGACCACCATAACGTTGCGGGCTTTTCTGACGGGAGTATCGAAATCGTTTTCCGAAGCGTTCATCAGGTTCACGCGAGTCAGATACTCGTTGCTCGACATCACCCCGTTGGCATTCTCTCCGGGTATGCCCATGAAGTTGGGAAGTCCGGCTCCCGAACCGATGAAAATGCCTTCGTAGCCCTCTGCTTCTAGCTCCTGTATCGTGATGGTCTTGCCGACCACGCAGTCTTTTACGAACTTCACTCCAATGTCCTCCAGATTATGGATTTCCACGTCCACAATCTTATTGGGCAGACGAAATTCGGGAATGCCGTATTTCAGCACACCGCCGATTTCGTGCAGTGCCTCAAACACGGTCACGTCGTAACCCGCCTTTGCCATGTCGCCAGCAAAACTCAGTCCGCTGGGGCCGCTGCCGATGACGGCAATTTTCCGTCCGTTGGGAGCTGCCACTTCCGGCCGGGCAATGTTTCCACATTCGCGTTCGTAGTCGGCGGCGAAGCGTTCCAGATTGCCTATAGCCACGGCGGGCTCTTTCATCTTCAGGTGAATACATTGCGCCTCGCACTGCTTCTCTTGCGGGCAGACACGACCGCACACCGCGGGCAGTGAACTGGTAGACTTCAATACACGGGCGGCATTGAGAAACTCTCCGCGTTCGATGTTCTTGATAAAAGAAGGTATGTTGATGCCGACGGGGCAGCCTTGCATGCAAGTGGGATTGGCGCAGTCGAGACAGCGTTTGGCCTCCGTCATGGCCTGTTCCGCCGAGAGGCCCCGGTTCACTTCCTCTGTGCGTGTGGTAGCGCGGTAAATGGGGGCGAGTTCCGGCATTTTGCAACGCTCTATCAGTGTGCGTTCCTTGGCTTTCATGCTCTTGCGCAGTTCCTCACGCCAAGGGGCGTTGCGATCGGTGAGCACGGCAAGCGGAGTCTGTGCTTCCGGTATCTTGTTTTCGCACGCCATACCTGTGTCCGCCTCGTTGGCTTTTGTTTCGGCGGGCAGACCGAGGTGGCTTTGATAAGCCGCCATAGCTTCCGCTTCTTCCGCCTTGAACGCACCTGCGCGGCGAAGCATTTCGTCGAAATCCACCCGGTGGCCGTCAAATTCGGGGCCGTCCACACACACGAAGCGCGTTTTTCCGTCCACCGTGATGCGGCAGGCACCGCACATTCCGGTTCCGTCCACCATGATGGTGTTCAGTGACACATCCGTGGGAATGTCATATTTTTTTGTCAGCAGGCAGCAGAACTTCATCATAATGGCCGGGCCGATGGCAAATACCTTGTCCACCCGTTCGCGCTGTATGACCTGCTCTATGCCTACAGTGACAACGCCCTGCTGGCCATACGAACCGTCGTCTGTCATGATGATGACTTCGTCGCTTGCACGACGCACCTCATCCTCCAGAATAATCAAGTCTTTGGAACGTCCGGCAAGTACTGAGACCACACGGTTGCCCGCAGCCTTCAGAGCCTGAATGATGGGGAGCATGGGAGCCACGCCCACACCGCCTCCGGCGCAGACTACGGTACCGAAGTTTTCGATGTGCGTAGCGCGTCCCAAGGGGCCCACAACGTCGGTGATGTAGTCGCCTTCGTTGAGCGCGCAAAGTTTCGTTGTCGATACCCCCACGGTCTGTATGACCAGTGTGATGGTGCCTGCCACGGGGTCGCTACCGGCTATGGTCAGGGGGATGCGCTCGCCGTTGTCGCCGACACGCACGATGACAAAATGACCGGCACGGCGCGCCTTGGCAATGAGTGGTGCTTCTACGACCAGTTTGAAGACTTTCTCGCTGAACTGTTCTTTCTTGACAATACGATTCATATTCTATGCAATCTTCTTTCTCTATTTAATTCCGGCCGGAACCGCATTTACTTGATGATGTCACATCCCATATAGGGCTGCAACGCCTTGGGAATGTGTATGCCCTCGGGGCTTTGGTTGTTTTCCAGAATGGCGGCCACGATGCGGGGCAGGGCCAAAGCCGAGCCGTTGAGCGTGTGGGCGATTTCCGTTTTTTTGTCGGCCGTCCTACGGATGCGGCACTTCAGGCGGTTGGCCTGATACGTATCAAAGTTGCTGACCGACGACACTTCTAACCAACGCTTCTGCGCCTCGCTGTACACCTCAAAGTCGTAGCAGACGGCGGAAGTAAACGACTGGTCGCCGCCGCATAGGCGGAGAATACGGTAGGGGAGTTCCAGCTTCACGAGCAGACTCTCCACGTGCTCCAGCATTTCGCGATGACTTTCGCGGCTATGTTCGGGTGTGTCAATGCGCACGATTTCCACTTTCGAGAACTCGTGCAGGCGGTTCAGGCCCCGCACGTCTTTGCCGTAGCTTCCGGCTTCGCGACGGAAGCACTGGGTGTAGGCACAATTCTTGATGGGCAGGTCGCGCTCGTCCAAAATCACGTCGCGGTAGATGTTCGTAACCGGAACCTCGGCCGTGGGGATAAGATAGAGGTCGTCCACCTCGCAGTGGTACATCTGCCCCTCCTTGTCGGGTAACTGCCCCGTGCCGTAACCGCTGGCCTGATTGACCACGGTGGGAGGCATAATTTCCTCATAGCCCGCCTTTCGTGCTTCGTCGAGGAAGAAATTGATTAAGGCTCTCTGCAGGCGTGCTCCCGCTCCGCGATAGACCGGGAAACCGGCTCCCGTTATCTTCACGCCGAGGTCGAAGTCGATGAGGTTGTACTGCTTGGCCAGTTCCCAGTGGGGCAGCTTGGCCTCGTTATTGTCCGGTACGGTCGTCCAGTTTCCCACGGTGTCACCGGGGCCGCACTCGCGCAGGTTGGACTTCACCACCACGTTGTCTTCGGCTCCCGAACCCTCGGGCACCTCGTCGTAGGGAATGTTAGGGATGGTGCAGAGCAGGGTCGTCAGTTCCTTCTCGGCCTCAGCCTTCTGCTCTTCAAGGGCCTGACTCTGTTGTTTCAGTCCGGCCACTTCGGCTTTCACCTTCTCGGCCTCTTCGCGCAGGCCCTGCTTCATCAGTCCGCCGATTTCGGCAGCCAGTTTCTTGGCATCGGACAGATTCTTGTCAAGCAGCGTCTGTGCCTGTCTGCGGCGTTTGTCTATATCTATAGCCTTTTCAATGGCTTCACGGGCACCCTGAAAGTGCTTTTTCTCCAGTCCGCGGATGACACGTTCGGTCTCCTCGGTTATCAATCTCAGTGTCAGCATATCTTAATTGTTTATTCTTCTATATACAAGGTGCAAAGATACGAAATAAAATTAAGAAAGAGAAAGGAAAGGGGAAAAATTGAGCGCAGGACGGGCTAAATCGGGTCGCAGAAAATGAAAAGCCGAATGCTAATGTCTACTCATTTAAGACGGATAGACACCAACAAATCGGACAATTCTTTATACATCAGGGCTTGCCGTATGTGAGCATTGGGATGGGGCATAGCTATTAGTAAACGGACAGTGCCGTTAATTTCATAGGCGTATGCCTTAGCCGGTATTGTTCCGACTTTTGTTATCTTCTTAATGTTGGCGTTGAATTTCCTTAAACAATTAAGCACAACTCTTCCACACGTTACAACGATTTCCGGGTCGCATTCCGTAATCACGGCTTCTATGTCCGAGTGTCGTTCTTTCGAATAATCCCTCAGAAGTTTAGCGTCGTCTGAACTCTTGCCCTTGGATTTCTTCCACTTGTCGTTGATATTAACGACAGCAACATGGCGGAATAACTTTGCTCTGGTCGTGGGATTTTTCTTTTTAGTTGCTTCGCTAAAGGAAACATTTACTTCGTCACGGCCAAAATGGCGAAGAAGAAAAAGCCACAACGCCACATTTGAGTAGGTGTAGCCTCGGCCTCCTTTGAGTAGATGCTTCTGTAAGTCAAAATTGTCGCCGACCGGTGCCTCTTTAAGGATGAACATCACATTGCGACAGATGCCGACTTCTTTATCTGCTTGCCAAGTTTCAGGGTCAATGACTTGGCATTTCACGTCTTTTATCATAATCTATTGTATATGTTAGAACTTAATGACAATACAATATTAGTGAAAAAAATGAGAACTTGCTCTTTGAGAGCGGAAAACTTATTTTTTTCTCTTGCTTTCCTGTAAATTGAACCGTATGCCAAGGTGACCGGAGGCTTGTTGTCGGGTCGATAAATGACGTTGTCTACATCGTATTTTCGGTTTCTTTCAAAAGCATTCTGTATTCATCGTCGGCGAATGTTCGTTCGCCGACGATGAACGGCCGTCCGTCGCCGATGAATGTGTGTTCATCGTTCGATGAATACAGAATATGTCTCCGGGACGATGATTTGGCGCGAGGAGGAACGAAAAAATGCGTGCGTGTATCGTATAAAATACACGCACGCGGGAGTGTTTTGGGTTAATGAAAGATGGGTTATAGGTTGAAGTTAATGCGCGCCCCGGCCAAGGCCCAGATGCCGGGTTGGCGGATGTTGCCGAAGTCGTAGTAGCGGCAGTTGGTGAGGTTGCTGCCCGTGACGTAGACAAGCCACCGGGTCTCTGTCCACTGGAGTTTCAGGTCGAGCGTCGTATAGGGGCGGTAGGGCGTGAGTTGTTCGCTGTCTGATGTGGGCCGGGCAGCATCATAGCGGATGTAACCTCCCATGCGATCCTGCCAGCGCAGGCTCCATGTGGCCGTCAGATGTCCGGCAATTCCGTGGTGGAGCGTGGCCGTCAGTTTGTGCCGGAGATACTCGAGGGCATAGTTGCTTTTGTATATCTCTGCGCTGTTGTGTCGCTTCTGATTTATATAGGTATAACCAACAGAGAATGAGCGGATAAATATTTCTTTCTTCAAGAGCCGCGAGAAGTCTATTTTCGCGTCCGCCTGCACGCCCATGTTGTCGAGGTTGAACGAGGCACTGTGATAGATATCCGTGGGGGTGTACATGATCCAGTCTATCATGTTGTGCCCCCGGTGGTAGAAAGCGCGCAGCGTCGTGTGCAGACCCGGGCGGCTGTATTGGGCACCGACCTGCATGGAGCGGTTCACCTCGGGACGCAGGTCTGTGTTGCCCGAGAGGGTGGGCGACTTGTAGTAGAGGTCGGTGAACGTGGGCAGGCGAAATCCTTTGTTGTACGAGGCGTAGAACTTCCAGTGGGTGGCGGGGCGGTAGGCGATGTCTACGCCGGGATAGAGCCTGAACTTGTGGCCGACGGAGGTGTTCCGGTTGGCAATCAGTCCGGCCGAAATCGTCCAGTGGGAGAGTGTCAGATTGTGCTCGGCATTGAATGAGACGTCCGTGCGGTTGTCGTGGTGGTCGTAGAAGATGTCGCGCTGCCCGTGTGCGCCGACGTATTCCGTGCTCTCCATGGGACGTCCCAGATTGGTGCTGAGGATGTCCTCGTTGTGCGTTTCTGCGCCTATGGCCGTTTTACCCGCTTTCCAGTCGATGTGGCCCAGCAACCGCAATCCGTAGACGTCCGTCCGGTGGAAGTTCTCGCCGAAGCGTTCGCCCCGTATCAACTCGAAATTATTGTACGTGCGGTTCCACCAGACGGTGGGGGCCAAACGGAAGCGTCCCTTCGTCTCTCCGCTTACGCTCATCGTATAGTTCTCGTTGCGGTCGTACTGATTCGGGTAGGCGGCCGAGTAGAACGTGTTGGCCCCGTAGCCTTTCTTCGAGAATCCCAGTTGCCACTGGAGGTTCAGAGCCTGACGGTCGTAGTCGCCCTGATAGTAGGCTTGCGCCCGCCACCAGTCGTCGTTGGTCGTACCTCCGTTGCTGCGTCCGCCGCCCACGCTCAGGCGGTTGGCCACACGGCCGTAGGTGAGGCTCGTCCGCGCATGGCCCTGCACGGTGCCGTACATGCCGCCTTCGGCACCGGCCGCGATGGAGTTTTCCTTTTCCCGCCGGGTGATGATGTTGATGCAGCCGCCGAAAGCCGCTCCGCCGTACACACGGCTGTTGGCTCCCGAAAGGATTTCGATGCGCTCGATGTCCTCGGGGCTTACGGGCAGGTTGGCTGCGTAGTGTCCGGTCTGTGGGTTGGAAACGGAGACGCCGTTAAGCAAGATTGTGATTTGGTCGAAAGTGCCTCCGTCGATGCTGATGTCCGTCTGAATACCAAAGCCTCCGCGCTGACGGACATCCACGCCCGAGACTAATTTTAGTAAATCGTTTGTGCTCTGCACCCCCGCTTGTTGAATGTCTTCGCGGGTCAGTACCGAGACGATGCGTGCCGACTGCAGTTGCGTCAGCGGGGCCATGGTGCCGATAACCTGCACTTCCTCCAGGGTCTGCTCCTCATTTTCGATGGCTTTGCTCTCCTTGCGGGAAATCTCGGCCTGGACGGGTGTCACCGTGGCTAATGTGCTCGCGGCCAGCATACCCATCCGGATTTGGCGGCCCAGCGAAGCATAGGCACTCCAGCCTTTGCGGGAGAAGTGGCTCCACGTGAGGGTCTCACGGCCTCTTGTCTGTTTTTGTTTCATAAAAATTAGAATTAAAAGTTTGTACTGTCGGCAGATTTCTTTCTGCCGGTGCAAAGGTAAGCAATAAATCCGGAATACCCCGTCGTGAGCGGCAGTAAATAGGACTTCAGATGTTGTATTCCCATATAAAAGAAGTAAGGAGGATTTGCATTCGTCTTAAAATTGTATTATCTTTGTGCGTGTAAATTCAGAATTTATGAAAAACTTAACCCGGAGAGCATGGACTCTCTTCTCATTGTTTACAGCGGCCGTTATGCCCTCGTCGGTCGGGGCACAGGCCCGTTACGAGCTCGACCGTATGCAGATGGAACAGTTGGATCGTGGCGTGGTGGCCGTGCGCACCTCTGCCGACAGCGTGTTGGTATCGTGGCGCTATCTGCGTCAGGATGCTCCGGAAACGGAGTTTGATGTTTACCGCAACGGAAAGCGAATAGCGCATGTCGGTAACCGGCAGGGCACTTACTTCATGGATTATAATCCCTCGCGAAAAAAGGCGAAGTATGAGGTGAGAACCGGAAACGAGAAAAAGACGAAGAACCGGAACCTGTGGGTGTTGCCCGCCAACGCTCCCACGGGGTACATCGACATCCCCCTGCAGCACCCGACGGGTTACAAGGATGTAGAGGGCCGCGATGTGGAATATAACGCCAACGATGCCTCCGTGGCCGACCTTGACGGTGACGGACAACTGGAGATTATCCTGAAGTGGGACCCCTCGAACTCCAGAGATAACTCGCAGTCGGGACTTACCAACAATACGTTTCTCGATGCCTACAAACTGAATGGAAAGCACTTGTGGAGAATCGACCTCGGGAGGAACATCCGTAGCGGGGCGCACTATACGCAGTTTATGGTTTACGACCTTGACGGTGACGGACGGGCGGAACTGGTGTGCAAGACGGGCGACGGAACCAAGGACGGCGTGGGAACAGTCATCGGTGACCCTCTGGCCGATCATCGCGTCGGCATGGAGGAAAAAGGTGACGAGGATTATCATGCTGTAAGCGTTCGCGGCGAACTCTTCCGCAAGGACGGAAAAGGCAAAAGAGGGGGATTCCTGAACCGTGGGCCGGAGTACCTGACCGTATTTGACGGACTGACGGGAAAGGCCATCCACACGGTGGACTACGTGCCCGAACGGGGCGACCTGCGCGGATGGGGTGACAACTATGCCAACCGCAGTGACCGCTTTCTGGCTTGTGTGGCGTATCTCGACGGCATTCATCCGTCGGTGGTGATGTGTCGCGGCTACTATGCCCGCACGTTTTTGGCGGCATGGGATTTCGATGGCCGGGAACTTCGTCAGCGGTGGGTATTTGATTCCAACAACGAAGACCGTATCTATGCCGGACAGGGTAATCACAACCTGCGCGTGGCCGATGTGGACGGCGACGGGAAGGACGAAATTACGTATGGCTCAATGGCTATCGACGACGACGGCACCGGACTCTATTCTACGGGAATGGGCCACGGCGATGCGTTGCACGTGACCAGTTTTATTCCACTCGACGACCGTTTGCAGGTGTGGGACTGTCATGAGAACAAACGCGACGGTAGCGAACTGCGCGATGCGGCCACCGGAAAAATCATCTTCCAGTTGCCCGACCGCTCCGATGTCGGTCGCTGCATGGCCGCCGATGTGGATGCCGCCAGTCCCGGTGTGGAGATGTGGAGCAGTCGCTCGGGAGGTATTCGTAATTATAAAGGGGAGTTGGTGGACAGTCTGGCACGTATTCCCGTGAACATGGCCGTATGGTGGGATGGAGACCTCACCCGTGAAATGCTCGACCACGAGACCGTTTCGAAGTATATTCCTCGGGAGCATGCCTGCCGCACGCTGATGCAGATGTACGACTGTCAGTTCAATAACGGCACGAAGAGCAATCCTTGTTTGGCAGCAGATATCGTGGGAGACTGGCGCGAGGAGGTGTTGGTTCGTACACGCGACAACAAGCACCTGCGGCTTTATATTTCGCCGATGCCCACGCCTTATCGTTTCCATACGTTCCTGCAGGACCCCGTCTATCGCCATAGTGTGACGACACAGAACGTGGCCTATAATCAGCCGACACAGGTCGGTTTCTACTTTGGTGCAGAGCTGTTGGGGAGCGGACGACTATTTCGCGGATGGCAGTTCTAACTAAACCTAATACAACTTATAAATCGCAACATTTAACATCTTCATAGACTAATGAAAGCAATGAACTTATTCTCGTTTCGTAAATTATCATTCGGTATCTGTTCTTTATGGATTGCCGCTTCCTCGCCTCTGTCGGCACAGACAACACGTGTTCTCTCGCCTGATGGGATGACTTACGTAGATGTGCGCATGGAAGACGGTAAACTATCCTATTCGGCAGGCTTGCGCAAGGTCGTAAAAAAAGATACGGTTTCTGTCCGCATGCTCGAAGATTCGCCACTGGGGCTTTACACCAATGTGGCCGATTTCACGCGGCATCTGGCCCTTGTCCGGACGGAAAGCGGCTCCATTCATGAGGACTACACGCTCTGGCAGTCAAAGCAGAGCCATATTGTGGCGGACTATCAGCAGCAGTGCTTTACGCTTCGCACCCCTCAGGGGAAAGAAATCACGGTGGAGTTCCGCGTTGGGAATCATAATATCGCCTATCGCTACAATATCCCTCAGCAGGGAGAGACGGCTGCCATTGTCGTAACGGACGAGGCCAGCGGTTTCCGTCTGCCTCAGGGAACGACAACGTTCCTCAGCCCGCAGAGCGACCCTATGATTGGTTGGAAGCGCACAAAACCTTCCTACGAGGAGGAATATACGCCCGATGAACCCATGGGAACGCCGTCAAAGTATCGTCAGGGATATACGTTCCCCTGTCTTTTCCATGTCGGTGGCGCGAAAGCATCCCCGGAGGGTTGGGTACTTATTTCCGAGACCGGAGTGGACGGCCAGTATTGTGGTTCGCATCTGGGTGAAGCCACTGCCGACGGACTTTACCGGATTGCTTTCCCGATGGAGGGTGAAAACAACGGATTCGGTTCCGTGGGTGCTCAGTTCGGTTTGCCGGGCAACACGCCTTGGCGCACCATCACATTGGGTGAGACACTCGCTCCCATCGTGGAAACGACTGTTACATGGGATGTCGTGGAGCAGCTCTACGAACCCGCTTTCCACTATAAGGGCGGCAGAAGCACGTGGTCATGGATTATATGGCAAGATCCGAGTATCGTTTACGACGACCAAGTGGCGTTTATTGATTTGGCTGCCGATTTGGGCTGGGAATATTGCCTGATTGACGGTGGATGGGAGACGAACATCGGTCGCGAACGTATGGAGCAGCTTTTTGCATACAGCAAGCACAAAGGTATTCATCCTTTTGTGTGGTACAACTCCAACGGCGGTTGGAACGATGCCCCCCAGTGTGCCAAGCAACGTATGCACAGTCCCGTTGTGCGGAAAAAGGAAATGCAGTGGCTGCACAAGCACGGAGTCAAAGGTATCAAGGTGGACTTCTTTGCCGGAGATAAGCAGGAGACCATAAAACTCTATGAGCAGATACTTTCCGATGCTAACGATTACGATATTCAGGTCATCTTCCACGGCTGCACGTTGCCCCGAGGCTGGGAACGCATGTATCCCAATTATGTAGGTTCGGAAGCTGTATTGGCTTCGGAAAACCTTGTGTTCAGTCAGCACTTCGACGACATGGAGGCTTTCAATGCCACGTTGCATCCGTTCTGCCGCAACGCTGTGGGTGCCATGGAGTTTGGCGGAACCATCCTGCAACGGCGTCTCAACCGTGGAAACAACGGCGGCACGACGCGCCGCGTGGGCGATGTTTTTGAATTGGGAACCGCTATCGCTTTCCAGAGTGCCGTGCAGAACTTTGCTCTGACTCCGTTGAACCTCGACCCTGCCGTAACGCCGAAGTTCGAAATCGACTTCATGCGTCAGGTTCCCACCACCTGGGATGAGACGCGTTTCATCGACGGCTATCCCGGAAAGTATATCGTCCTTGCCCGCCGTCACGACGACCGTTGGTATGTCTGCGCCTTGAACGGACAGAAGGAGACGCTGAACGTAGATGTTCGTCTGCCGATGCTCGCAGGCAAGCAAGTCATGTGGCTGAGCGACGACATAGACGGTAAATTCCCCTCGGCGCGCCCCGTCACTTTAGACAAGAAAGGAACACTGAAGACTACGATTCCCGGAGAATGTGCCGTTGTGCTTTATTGATTACCGGCAGAATCTTCTTTATCGGACAACCGCGAACGCATGGAAAACCTGATAACAAGCACTAAGAATCCAAAGATAAGGCTGTTAGAGGAGCTACAGCAGAAGTCGGCAGAGCGCAGACGGAGAGGACTGTTTGTGGTGGAAGGCCGCCGCGAACTAGCCCACTGCGTGGAAGCCGGTTTTGAGGTGGATACCCTGTTTCTCTGTCCCTCGTTGAGTGGCGAGAATGTGGAAGTGCCCGATGGTTGCCGCGTGTTTGAGGTTACGGAAGAGGTGTATCGCAAACTGGCCTATCGTGGCACGACGGAAGGCGTGATAGCCGAAGTTCGGCAGAAGAAGCAGACCTTGGAGGAACTTTCGTTACCCGCCCGTCCGCTTATTGTCGTTCTGGAAAGCGTGGAGAAGCCCGGAAACTTGGGTGCCGTGCTGCGTTCGGCCGATGCTGCGGGAGTCAGCGCCGTCATTGTCTGCGACCCGCTTACCGACCTGTATAACCCGAACCTCATTCGCTCGTCGTTGGGTGCTGTCTTTACAGTACCTACGGCTGCGTGTACGTCGGATGAGTGCATTGCTTTTCTGAAACAGAACAATATACAGATACTGACTGCCCAACTTCAGGACAGTCATCTGTATTACAATACCCCCATGACCGGCCCTACGGCCATCGTTATGGGAACGGAAAGTACCGGTTTGACGGAGCAATGGCGACAGGCGGCAGATGCTCATATCCGCATCCCCATGCTCGGTCGGCTCGACTCGCTCAATGTCAGTGTTTCCGCTGCCATCCTGATGTTCGAGGCTGTCCGTCAGCGGGAGGGAATCGCGTAACCTCTTGTTTATTGTTGCAAATGAAAAGTGCTCTCGGCAACCTGCTGAGAGCACTTTTTTGTAAATACCGTTCGGTTCAGATGAGCGGCATACCGGCCTGGAGACATTCCCGGCGCATATCATCGGGCCAAATGCTGGACTGTGTCTCGCCGATATGCGCCTTGTGGAGGAGCACCATGCACAGGCGGCTTTGTCCGATTCCACCTCCGATGGACAGCGGTAGCCGGCCCTCCAACAGGCGGCTGTGAAAGTAGAGATTGCACCGGTCTTCCTTGCCTTGCAACGCCAGTTGGCGGAGCAGCGTTTCCTTATCCACACGGATGCCCATTGAGGACAGTTCGATGGAACGGCCCAGTATGGGGTACCAGATGAGCAAATCGCCGTTCAAGCCTTGGAAGCCCTCTTCGTTTTCCGTACTCCAATCGTCATAGTCGGGGGCGCGCAAATCATGTTCCTGCCCGTCGCCCAACTTTCCCCCGATGCCGATAATGAACACGGCACCATGCTCGTGGCAAATAGCGTCCTCGCGCTCCTTTGGGGTAAGATGAGGGTACATCCGGCGCAACTCCTCGCTGTGGATAAAATAGACTTCCTCAGGCAAATACGGATGAAGTTGCGGATACGTCTCGCAGATGTAGAACTCCGTGCGCAGTATAGTCGAATATATCTTATTCACGATTTTCCGGAGAAAGGTTAGGTTGCGTTCCCCGGCCGTCATTACGCGCTCCCAGTCCCACTGATCCACGTAGAGTGAATGCAGGTTGTCGAGTGTCTCGTCCGCCCGTATGGCATTCATGTCGGTGACGATGCCGAATCCCGAATTTACGTCATATTCGGCCAGTGTCACGCGCTTCCATTTGGCCAGCGAATGCACCACCTCGGCCACTTTCTCGTCCATGCACTTGATGGGGAACGATACAGGGCGTTCCACACCGTTGAGGTCGTCGTTCAGTCCCAGACCGCGCAACACGAACAGGGGAGCGGTGACGCGCCGCAACCGCAGTTCCGTGGACAGGCCGTCGAGAAAGAAATCCTTGATTTTCTTAATGCCCAATTCGGTTTGTTTCAAATCCAGTAAAGCTGTATAATTATCGGGTATCAGGAGACTGCTCATAAGGCATAAGGTTTCATTTTGTCTTAATAATGTGCAAAAATACGTAATATTTGCCACAAATCCAATGGAAATAAAATCTTTTTGTCAATTCGTCGGCCATGCAGATAGACCAAACATTGGGCTTTTCCCTTTGTGCCGTATATAAATAAGGAATCGCGTGCACGTGCGTGCGCATACGCGAGCAGGACGCCACTCCGTCCATAGCGGAACCAAGCCTCGACAATAGTATGGACAGAGGCCCGTCCATAGCGGGACTGAGGCGGGGAGACCGGGGGACTATTTTTAGTCGGCGGAAAATCCGGCAGCGATAGCTTGAAAAAACGGTTGAAAACGGTTCGGTATGTGTGCCTCGGTCGGACAACTTTATTTCTTCACCTTCTCGATGCGAAGTACCTGTGAGCAATGTTCTATGACGGCGTGGCGGTGGGTGACGAAAAGAAGCGTCTGCTGCGGGCGCATCCACCGTGTCAGGTTCTGCAACAGACGGGCCTCCGTGTCCGCGTCAAGTGCGGAAGTCGCCTCGTCGAGGAGCAGGATATTGCCGTTTCTCAGCAGACCGCGGGCGATGGAAATGCGCTGTGCCTGTCCCTGACTAAGTCCGGTGCTGTCCTCACCGATAAGGCTGTCGAGCCCGTTGGGAAGAGTGAACACAAAATCGGCGCAGGCCACCTTGAGGGCTTCCTCCATTTGTGCCTCCGTGGCCTCGGGATTGCCCAGAAGCAGATTGTCGCGTATGCTGCCCGAAAAGAGAGTATTGCCCTGTGGCACGTAGACAAGATTGCAACGCGTCTGCGGAGAGACCTCCTCCGAGCGCGATTCCTTATCCTCGGCCGAATACATCTCCACGCGGCCCTCCGTAGGTCGGAGCAGAGCCAGAATGAGGCGAATAAGCGTTGTCTTTCCGGCTCCCGTCTCGCCGAGAATGGCCGTGCTGCTGCCGGGGCGGAAATCGTAGGAGAAGTCGCGCAGAATGTAGCGGCTGCGGTTGTCGTAGCGGAAACTGACATTGGACAGTCGCAGACCGGCCCCTTCGGTGAACGTGATAGGTTCACCTTCCGGCTCGGCCGGCACTTCCTCCAGTTCCATCAATCGCTCGCCGGCGGTGAATGCGCTGATGATGACGGGGATAAATTTCGTCATGTCACGGAAAGGCCCCTGAATCTGTCCCACCAACTGAATAAAAGCTATCATCATGCCGTAGGTAATGACCCCGTGATGGATGCCGCGCACGCCCCAAAGGAACGTCAGCAGATAGCCGGTTGCGAAGCCCGCGTTGAGCAGCAGGGCTGAGGAGGAGGAAAATAGGGCACGTTGGCGTATCTGACAGCGCAGGTGGTCCTGCGTGTCTTCGAGACGTGTCATCATGGTGCCGACGCGTTCCAGCGTCTTCAGCATGATGCGGTGCTGGATGCTCTCCTGCAGGATGCTCTGTATAGCACTCCCCGTGTCACGCACATCACGGGTGATGATACGCATCCGACGGATATAGAAGCGACTGACGACGGCAAAGGAGGGAACGATGATGATAACGAGCAGAGCCAACTGGGCATCCATGGTGTAGAGGAAGAAGAAAGCCCCTGCAACACGTGTCAGCACGCTGAGCGAGGCCGGTACGGTGTTGGTGATGAGCGAGGTGACGTCGTTCACGTCGCGTATAAGGCGGTTCAGCACGTCGCCGCTGTGCCTGAGTTCCTTACCGTTCCACTCGCTGGTCAGCAACCGGTGGAATATCCTCTGCTGCATACGGTTCTGAGCCCGCACACCGAGCAGGGCGGAAATCCATCGGCGGGAAAAGCCGACTCCTATCTGACTGGCAATAATCACTATCAGAATGGTTGCCGCCGTGTGAAGCGAATAGTCGGTGGTGCGTCCGGTGGCAATGTCGATGCAGAGTTTTGTCGCCCAGATAAACGCGAAATCCAGTCCCACCGTGAAAATCCCTATCGCGGCGTTCAGCACAGACAGGAAACGCAGTTGCTTCGACACGGCCCAGAACCATCGTATGATGCTCCGGGTCGATCTTAGCCGCTCTTTCTTTATGGAATTGTTCTTCACGCTTCTGTCTCCTTTTTCCGTTTTCAGTTCCTAACGTCGCTTCCCCACATCAGTTTTTCGCGGAGGGTGCGGAAGAAACTGCTGTCGTGCCGTTTCAACACCTGAATAGTGTAATCGGCTTTGTGAATTTTCAGGCACACATCCTCCGCGCAAGTTTCGCTGCGCCCGTCGATGGCCACGAGAAACTGGTGGTTGCGGCTCTCCACGGTCAGACTCACCTCGGCGTCGTCCTGCAGACTGATGGGCCGCACGTTCAGGCTGTGCGGTGCCACGGGGACAAGACCGATAACCCTTGAACCGGGGGGCATGATAGGGCCTCCCACACTGAGGGCATAGCCCGTGGAGCCGGTAGGCGTGTTTACAATCAGTCCGTCGGCCTGATACGTCGTCAGGTATTCGCCATTGACGGCCACCCGGATGCTTATCATCGACGAATTGTCGCGCTTCAGCACCGCCACTTCGTTCAGGGCATACGGATAGGTCGAGAGCCGACTGGAACTCCGGACTTCCAGCACGCTGCGCGGTTCCAGACGATAGTCGCCGTCGCAGATGTTCTGCACGATGTGTTCAATCTCGTCATTCCCGACATCGGCCAGAAAGCCCATACGCCCCGTATTCACGCCGATGATGGGAATCCCTTTTCTCCCGATACGCGCCGCGGTTTGCAGAAAAGTGCCGTCGCCTCCCATGGACAGAGCGAAGTCCGCGTCGAACGAGTCCCCGTCAATGAGTGCCGCAGGGGCAATGTCGAGTTGCATCCGTTGCGTCAGATAGTCGTGGAACGGCCGGTCGATAAGTATCTCGGCCCCCTGTGCGGTCAGGGTGCGGAGCAGTTTTTCCGCGAGAGCCGATTTCTCGGGCTGATAAATGTTTCCGAACAGAGCGAAACGCTGTCTGCACATAAGTGAATGCCGTGTATTTTCGGACAAAGGTAAGAAATTATTGTCAATTATCAATTGTCCGTTATCAATTTATTCCTTATCTTTGCGGCAAGTTAGAATAAAGGAGGCTTGAAGATGACAAAATTAAGTGTCAATATCAATAAGATAGCCACGCTGCGCAATGCACGTGGAGGTAACAATCCCGATGTCCTGCAGGTCGCTCTGGACTGCGAGCGTTTCGGCGCGCAGGGCATTACGGTGCATCCCCGGCCTGACGAGCGGCACATCCGCCGGCAGGATGTGTTTGACCTGAAGCCCCGACTTAGCACCGAGTTCAACATCGAGGGCTATCCCTCGCCGGAGTTCATCGACCTTGTTTTGCAGGTGGCACCCGCGCAGGTGACCCTCGTTCCCGACAGCCCCGACCAACTGACCAGCAACCACGGTTGGAACACACAGGCGCACTTACCGTTTCTTACCGAACTGACCGAGCGTTTCCACGGGCGCGGCATACGTGTAAGCATCTTTGTGGATGCCGACGAAACGATGGTGGACTACGCCGCCGAGAGCGGAGCCGACCGCGTGGAGCTCTATACGGAGCCTTATGCCACCTTGTATCCGAAGGGTAGGGAAGAGGCCATTGCTCCGTTCGTCCGGGCGGGCGAAAGGGCCGTCAAGCGGGGCCTGGGCCTGAACATGGGCCACGACCTCAGTCTCGAAAACCTGCGTTACATGCACGAATGTATGCCCTACGTGGCCGAATGCAGTATCGGACATGCGCTCGTCTGCGATGCCCTCTATCTGGGACTGGAGGAAACCATCCGCCGCTATCGCGAGTGTCTGGCTTAGAAGAGTTTGTTTTTACGATTTATATCACCTTTGGATTATGATTTACACCTTTCTTGCCTCCGGTTTTGAGGACATCGAAGCCCTGGCACCCATCGATATCATGCGTCGTGCCGGTCTGCAGGTGGAGACCGTGAGCATCACTGACGAACAGGTAGTTACTTCCGCTCACGGCGTCCCCGTTGTGGCCGACCGTCTGTTGTCGGAGATTGATTTCGGAAACGCCGAACTGCTGTTCCTGCCCGGCGGACTGCCTGGAGCTACGAATCTCGATGCCTGCCAGTCCCTGCGTGAGGGCATTTTGCAGCATGCACAGGCCGGTCGGCTGACTGCCGCCATTTGTGCCGCTCCGCTCGTGTTGGGCCATTTGGGTCTGCTCGAAGGTCGGAAAGCGACCTGCTATCCCGGTTTCGAGACCGAACTGCACGGTGCCGAATACACGGCTGCCCTCGTAGAGCAGGACGGTCACTTCGTTACGGGTAAAGGCCCCGGCGCAGCCATGGAACTGGGCTACGTTCTTGTGGAACGCCTCGTGAACCGCGAAACCGCTGACGCACTGCGCCGGGGAATGATGTACACTTGCCCGAATGCGTAAATGACAACGACGGTAGCGGACTATGTGATTATTGTCGCCGGAGGCCGGGGATTGCGGATGGGGGGCGAGATTCCCAAGCAGTTCCTGCCCGTCGGAGGCATACCCGTGCTGATGCGCACCCTCAGCGTTTTCCGTGAGGCACTTCCGGAGGCGGACATCATTCTCGTTTTGCCAGCCGCACAGCAGGCGTATTGGGCGCAGTTGTGCGAGGAGCATCATTTTGCCGTACCTCATCGGGTGGCGACGGGAGGCGAAACGCGCTTCCACAGCGTCCGCAACGGCCTGGCCTTGCTGCCCGACGGGGTGGACGGAGTGGTCAGCATACACGATGGTGTGCGTCCTTTTGTTTCGCCCGAAGTGATACGTCGCTGCTATGCCGAAGCCCGCGAGCGGGGCACTGCGGTACCCGTCGTTCCCGTGGTAGAGACCATGCGCCAACTGACGGAGTCGTGCAACTTGAGCGAGGCCGACAGCCGCACCGTCGATCGCCAGACTTACCGTCTGGTGCAGACGCCCCAGGCTTTCCGTATTTCTCTTTTCCGGGAAGCCATGCAGCAGGATTATCATCCCTCGTTCACCGACGATGCCTCGGTGGTGGAGCATCTGGGCCGCCGCATTACTTTGGTCGAGGGTAATCGGGAAAACATCAAGCTCACAACGCCCTCGGATATTGCCTATGCCGAATATTTGTGCTCCTTACAGTGATTCCTCTTTGAATCACCGCCCGGAGTACGTCGCTTTCTGCCGATGATAACGCAGAAACTTTCTTCCTATATTTATATTCCTTTCTCTTCGCTTCCGTATCGCATTTTTGTCGTGTACGGCGGCATTCTCTATTCATCGGCGGCGGATGTGTATTCACCGTCGATGAACGAACATTCATCGACGACGGACGTCCGTTCATCGACAGATGAACGGAGAATATCTCATAAGGTCTACACGAATCCGCAGATTCCGCAACCGGAATAGCTCCGGAGCATTCATATTTTCCAGCCTTTCCTTTCGACAAATGATTATTTTTCGTATCTTTGTCCGTATCTTGGCAATAGTGCCTCAACCAATAAACTATGTAACGAAGAAACAGAAAGTAGCCGAATTTTGCAAAGGGAACCCGTTGTACGGAGTACAGCCTTCCCGTGGGGAACAACCACAAATTTATTCAATCAGCTTGATGCAGAAAAGAATTTGTGCGCATCCCGTTCGCAGTCTTTATGAATAGCTGAGCTTTTAGCTCTTGTTCTCTAAATTCTGAATACCACCAACATTCGTAACACGAGAACAAGCAGTTCGAGAAGTTCATGCCGTGAGGCGTGAACTATTCTTGCTTGTTTGTGTTACATGGTCACGTGGTGGTAACCAAGAATTTAGAATAAGCAACGGATGGTTTCGCCTTTTTTGTATCCTCAATTTTATTAGAAAATAGAAGTTGAACTTTATTATTTATTATGATGAGAAGTATACCACAGATTTGGTCTATCGATAAGTTATTGGGAGAGAAACTAATAATCCCGGACTATCAGCGGCCGTATAAATGGATAGCTAAGAATATAGCAGACCTTATTCTTGATATTCAAAAGAGTATTGAAGAAAGCCGAAAATATGCAAACTTTAAGTATCGTGTAGGTACTGTTATACTCCATGAGAATGAAAATAATGAGTATGAGATTGTTGATGGTCAGCAACGCACACTCTCTTTTCTTCTGCTAAAGCTATATTTTAACCCGGGTTTCACATGTAGTTTATTGAGTACTAAATTCTCTAATAAAGTCTCTCAAAAAAATCTGCATGACAACTTCACTACAATACGTGAATGGTTTTCGTCTGTGAGTGACAAGGCAAAAGAGGAATTCTGTCAAGCCTTAGAAAATACCTTGGAGGTTGCCGTGATTATAGTAGGCAAGGTAAATGAAGCGTTTCAACTGTTCGACTCTCAAAACACACGAGGACGTGCTTTATACCCACATGATTTGCTTAAGGCCTATCACCTTAGAGAGATTTATGATAAATATGAGATGCAGAATGCCGTTATAAAATGGGAATTGAAAAAAAACGAAGCAATCAGAGAGTTATTTGACCTATACCTTTTTTCCTTTATGGAATTGGGCCAAACGCGAGAAATGCGGTAATTTCACTTCTGCTGATATAGACATTTATAAGGGCATTGAAGAAAAGTATGGTTACACTTATGCACGTAGAGCCAATAAAGCTATGCCATACTTCCAAGTTACAGAGCCATTCATTTCAGGAAGTGATTTTTTTGAAATGGTAGACCATTATATGCTGATGTTGCATAATATTAAAGAGGAACTCGTAACAAACCCGGCATTTCATGATATAGAGCTAATTCTTACAAATGGAAAAGATGTGGACTCTGTCGAGGAATTGGATAATGCTTATAAATCCTCATCAGTAGGATTTAAGCATGCACGAAATCTATTCTTTTGTGCCCTGCTTTGTTATTATGATCGTTTTCATAACTTTGATGTCATGGCCGTAAAGAAACTATTTACTTGGTCTATGATGGTCAGAGTAGATATGCAGCATTTAGGGTTTGACACAATCAATCTATATGCGACCGGGGAAGATAATGGTAAATGCAGCAATCCAAAGCCTGTGATATCAATGATTACTTATGCACGTAGGCATACTGAAATCTCAGGTATGAGACTTAATATAATATCTGGTAATAAAGCAATCAGCAAGAATAAGGAACTGAAAGGTTTATATGAGAACCTTCGCAAAATAGATGGATATGAGTGATATGGTAAAAGAATTAAAAATATTAGATAAAATAACAATATTCGATACAAGTGCTCACTATGTGATACCCCGATACCAGCGGGCATATGCATGGGAGGATAAAGAGATAGTACAGTTAATCGATGACATTAACGACATTGATTTGTCCGCAAATTATTATATCGGTTCGCTCATTGTAGCCAAACTGAAGGATAAACCTGAAACGTATGAGGTTATTGATGGTCAGCAGCGTCTTACCACTCTATATCTTTTGTTGCAATACTTGGTTTATGTGAGAGCATTGGAAGGAGAAGTTGGCCAAACTCTTTCTTTTGATTGTCGGTTCAAATCAGACTATACTCTATCTCACATTCAACAAATATTGGCCGGTAATGTTCGTGCTTACGATGAAGAAAATGTAGAACAAGCTATCCTAAATGGCATAAAAGCGATTCGTCAAAAGTTTACAAGGGATAAAGAATTAGATATAGATGGTTTTGTCTCCCGTTTACAGCATGTTGTACTCTATAGAATAGAAGTGCCTGAGAATACAGACTTAAATCGTTATTTTGAGATTATGAATACTCGGGGTGAGCAATTGGAGCAACACGATATCCTTAAAGCTCAACTCATGGAACCTCTAAATAGACGAGAACAAGAAATCTTTTCAAGGATATGGGATGTCTGTAGCGATATGACTGGCTATGTCCAAATGCATTTCTCCCCCGAAGAACGAAAAAGAGTTTTTGGAACAAGATGGAACAAAAAGCCGGATGATAACTGGAAAAAATATAACAGTTGTTTAAATATTACGAAAAACTCGAATACAGCTGCAACTATAAGCAAAATTATTGATCAAGGATTTAAAGCAAACGATAAAGACGGTATATCAGGTGGTGACACTCATATTCGTTTTGAAAGCATTATAGATTTCCCATACTTCTTGCTTCATACCCTCCGCGTGTTCGTGGCGCAATACGATGTACTTCCAGAAGAAAAGCCTTTAGGTGAATTGCTTGATGATAAGAAACTGATTACAGATTTTACTCATGTGAGAAATTACGGAGCAATAAAGGGTAAATCAATCAATGAAAATAAGGCGAACTTTTCCCGAAAGTTCATTATTCATATGTTACAGACACGCTATCTTTTCGATAGTTACATCATAAAGAGAGAGTATACTGGCGAAGATAAGGAGGGGGAATGGAGTCTTAAAGAGTTGCATACCTCCGGACAAGATTCCAAGAAAAAAGCATATTATTTGAACACAAAATTGAAATATGCCAATGTCAATGAGTGGGAAAAGACATATACTCTCCGAAATGAAGAATGTTTGATGATTCAATCTGCACTTCGTGTATCATATACGTCACCAAAAGTTATGCACTGGATAACGGAACTTCTTCTATGGCTGTTTAGTGGAGAAGAGCCCCCCAAACTAATAGATGAAGCAGAAAAAATAGCAGCGCAGGCAACAAAGGTAAACTTTTTAGACGGTTGTGATTATAAACTGGGTGTCAAAACACCTCATATAGTGTTCAACTTCTTAGACTACCTGTTGTGGAAGAGAGAAAGGAAGAATTGCCCTAAGGCGTATGACGATTTTGTGTTTGAATTTCGTAACTCTGTAGAGCACTGGTATCCGCAAAATCCATCCGACGGGTCGTCTATTGCTGCATGGCCTGACAAAGATACATTTGGAAACCTATGTATTATTTCTCGAAGCGTAAATTCAAGGTTCTCAAATCTTTCACCTAAAGCAAAGATGGAATACTATGGTGAAAAAATGGTAAAAAAAGGAAGTGTGAAACTACGCATTATGGGTAATATTATAGAGAAAGGCTCAAATGAAGAATGGATTAAAACTCTATGTCAAGAACATGAGGAAGAGATGATAAATATATTGAGAGAAGAATGCGATAGTCTATTGTAGGAATAATATACTACCCGCAAATTTATAAAAAGAAAGGGGGCCTGAGATTGTTTCTCAAGCCCCCAGCTTTTATAATGAAGTTCAGTTTCTTACTTCTTCTTTCCGCCGCTCCAGAAGTCTTCTTCGGCCTTCTGCTTGGCGATGTAAGCATCGTAGGCAGCCTTGGCACGGGCATTGGCGGCTGCGTTGGCCTGTGCTTCCTTGATGCGCTCCGAGAGACGGTTGGCGGTACCGCTGACCGTGATGTCTGCCGACGAAGCCTGGTCGCAATAAGCGATGGCCTGGTCATACTGACCTAAAGCGGTGCTGACGATAGCTTTCTGGAGGTTTACACGTCCGGCCAAATCGTTGTTGTAGGCGACGGCTTTATCAAGGTACATGAGGGCACCGGTGTACTGCTTGCTATTGATAAGACTACCGGCAATAATCAGACAGATGCGGCCACGGATAGCGTCCGTTTTGCAGAGTTCGATGGCTTTCTCGTAGTAGGTGAGCATGTCCTGCATCTTCTCCTGCTGCTTGCTCCAACGAGCCATACCGATGGCTGATTCATAGGTCGGTTCAATGGCATAAGCATATTCGGCAGCCTTGTAGTAAACGTCGGTGTCGTCACATTCATTGGCGGCCAATACGGTCATTGCGGAACGCAGATAGTTCAGGTTGTCCTTGTTGGCTTCAACTTTCGGAGTGAACATGGCAATCAACTGTTCGCGGTTGGCCGCACCCGACTCTGCAAATACCTGCTCTATGACGGCCAAAGGACGGTCATACTCTTCTACGATTTTCTGTGCCTTCTCCGGGTCGGTCTCTTCCTTAGCCAGTTGGAGCATCTTTTCGCAGACTTCCTTTGAGTTGAGGTAATCGTTCAGGAACTGCTCGCGATAGTAATCGTTGGAGAGTTTGTAAAGGTCGTTGCTGACAGAGAAGAAATATTGGATGTAAGCACCTTTGACTTCGCGTCCGCCCTCCTTGTTGATGGCGTCAATACCTTTGGCGTACATGTCGTAAATCTTCTGATAGGTGTACTGGTCGCCGTCGGCTCCGTAACCGTAGATGTGGTAGTAATTGGCCTTGGCAATGAGAATATCACCCTCCGTAGCGCGGCCACGCTTGCCCTCGGGAATGCTTGCATTCAGGTACTTGAGGTACTTGAGACGTGTGTCGAAGAGCGACATCAACTCGTCGAGGTAGACCTTCTTCTTGGCAACGTCGGTTTCCTCTTTGATGAGGTTACCGAGCATGACGGCACCACGGGCATAGATGCTGACGGTGGCGATGGGCGCATTCTGTATGAGCCATTTCCAGTTATCGTACATCTCGGCCCAGTTCTGACTGGTATAGTACATCTGCATCATGGTGACGTAACCGCCGACCTGCTTGGCGGGGTCTTCTGCAGGTTCTGTACCGATGTAAGCGATTTTGTAGCGCGTGTTGTCATCGGTGAAATCTGTGTTTGCCTCGTATTGCTCGTACTGTGCGAATGTGGGGATCGACATGGCAGTCATTCCCAACACGAGTCCCATCTTTTTGAATTTAGAAGTATTCATCTTTCTTTTATTTAGATTTTATAGTTTAGACCAACGAATTGCTTAATAGTTAAAAGCGTTTGCAAATACAAAATTACGAAATACTCGCATATTTTCGCAAGAATTTACGTTAAAAAGGGTTATTTATTCCTATATAGTTCATTATTTAGTAATGATCGTAATGCGTCACCTCAATATTGGTGTCCGTGCGTGGGCGGTATTCTTCGCATAAGCGCTTCGACTCAGCCACAAATTTCTCATGGTACACGGCACATTGGCAGATGATGGGGTTGTTGAACCACTGCATGAAACTTCCGTGCTTGCATTTGATGCAATATACCATTCCTTTATTTCTTTCAGCCATAATAAGTTATTCGCGTTTGTTCTCTAATTTGATGATTTGCCCGATGTGGTCGCATATAACCAAAGAATCCTCGTCAAGCCATGTGATTTCCATTGTGTCTACACGCGTTACGCAGGCGTACTCATGTTGCTGCTCCGAAGAAATAAGGAGATGGCCGTTCCAGAGTTTCCACTCTTTATAAGGTAAATCCTGAGCAACGATGCTACCGTCGGACTTAAACTGAATATTTCCGTGTGCCGAACTCCATTTCCGGGACAACTGGGTGGCGTTGATGGCTGTCCGCATGCTCTCGCTGTCGGGGGACAGCGTAATGGCGTAGCGGTCTGTGTAATTACGGATGTTTCCGATGAGTCGGCCATCCTCGCCTGTATAGGGGTCGGTGCGATAAAGTTCCAGCGTGTCTCCCTTTTCTGTGATGAATTGCAGGGCACTCATGCCGGTATCTTCTCCCAGATGGCCCCACAACGTAGAATCGGCAGGGGAGACTATTTCCGCGTCCGTGACGGACACCGGAGTCTCATCCGGTTGCTTGTTCTCCTTTCTGCATGCGGCAAACATAAGCATCGTGAAGCAGACAATCCATAATGCGTGATGTTTCATTCTTATATCAGCTTAAAGATTTTGTATGCAAAAGTACAAAATATTCCTCAATTCCCAATCCCAATACCTGAATTATTACTAACTTTGCGCCCGAAAAAAACAGAAAGTAATCTGTATTCGCATCGAAAACTGTAAACATTAACTACCCATGAGCATCTACTTATATGATATTTTTAAGGTTATCCTCGGTTTGTGTATGATTCTGAAAGGAGCCGATGTCATGGTTGAATCCTCGTCAGCCTTAGCCCGTAAGTTTGCCATTAGCGAGGCCGTTATTGGTCTGACGGTTGTGGCATTCGGTACGAGCCTGCCGGAATTTGTCGTCAGCTTCTTTTCGGCGTTGCGCGGTTCCGGCGACATGTCGGTGGGAAATATCATGGGTTCCAATATTTTCAATGCTCTTTGCATACTCGGTGCTTCGGCTCTGTTCGTTGTCATTCCGGTCGGTCGCCGTGCTCTGAAAATAGACATACCCCTTAGCCTGCTGGTGGCCGTACTTTGCTGTCTGCTTTGTTTCGATGTCGTATTATGGAATAAAGGGGAGAACATGATTTCGCGTTGGGATGCGCTGATACTTATGTTCTTCTTCGGACTGTTTCTCTGCTACACGTTTCGGCTGGCGTATCGGAAAGATACGGGCGTCATCGTGGAAGAGTCCACCCCTGTATTTCTTATTCTGCTTAAAATCGCTTTCGGTATTGCCCTTTTGGTTTTCGGCGGAAACATACTCATCAGTTCAGCCTCCAATATCGCCCTGAACCTCGGTATCAGCGAAGCGGTCATCGGACTTACCATACTGGCGGGCGGAACTTCTGCGCCGGAGTTCGCCACAAGCATTGTTGCCGCCCGGAAGGGGCAGATTGAGATGGCCATTGGCAATGTCATAGGCAGCAATGTTTTCAATGTGCTTTTCGTACTCGGCAGCACTGCACTCATCCGTCCGATTTACGTAACCGAAATGCGTCCGCTGGATGTCGTCCTTTTTGTTGGCGGGCCTTTGCTTCTGTGGATCTTCGCGTTATGCTTCCGCAGGATAACCCGTTGGATGGGAATCGTGATGATTGCGGTCTACGTAGCCTATCTGGCCATGCTTGTCCGGGAGGTTACTTCTGCGTGAGTTGTATAGCGGCAGGAATCTTGATGAGTTTCCTGTTTACGGCCTTTTTCACGACCACTCCGTTAAGCAGTTCCATCAGATAGAGGGAGTCGGATTGCTGCGTGAGCCGAACAGCCTGCGTTTCGCTGCCGAGGTCGTTGGACAGACGCAAGGTAACAGTCCGCTCATCCTTAATATCAAAAGAAGTCACCATCCACACGCCGTAAATGCCCTTTCCACCAAGGAAACCGTTCATGGGGCCGAACATTTCCATGCCCGGAACATCTATGGATTCTTCGTATAAATCCATTTTCAATATCACTCCCTCGTCCGTGTTCTGCAGGTGCAGCCGCCAAGGTTCTGCCGCCTTGCAGAGCGGGAATAGCCATAATAAAAGAAGTAGTATCTGCTTTTTCATGAAGCAAAGATAAGCAATAACTTGATTTACATCAAGAATTTTTAATAGAAAAGTTAAAACATTCGTACAGCGTCGATGGATACAGGATATTTTCACTACCTTTGCACCCGAAAATAAACATTTCTGATGAAGAATAAGAAGATAGTCCCGACGTTTATTTTTGAATCAAGTTGGGAAGTCTGCAACAAGGTGGGAGGCATCTACAGCGTCCTTTCCACCCGTGCAAAGACGTTGGTGGAAGACTATGCTGACCATTTGCTGTTTATTGGTCCCGATTTCTGGAAAGGAAAAGATAATCCGCTTTTTGAGGAGGACGAGAGTCTGTTGGTTCCCTGGGTTGAGAAAGCCCGAGCCGAAGGTCTTGACGTGCGTGTGGGGTGCTGGAACATACCGGGTCGCCCTTGTGCCGTGCTGATAGACTTTGTGCCTTTCTTCGCCTCCAAGGATTATATCTACGGCGATGCGTGGTCTGATTACGGCGTTGATTCGCTGCACGCTTACGGTGATTATGACGAGGCTTCCATGTTCTCCTATGCGGCCGGCAGGGTAGTGGAGAGTTTCTACAATTTCTACCTCAGTACGTCGGAGGAGCGTGTCGTTTATCAGGCCCATGAATGGATGACCGGTCTCGGAGCATTGTACGTGAGAAAGCACGTGCCGGCCATCGCAACCATATTCACCACACACGCTACAAGCATCGGCCGCAGTATAGCCGGTAATAACAAACCGCTCTACGACTACCTCTATGCCTACAACGGAAATCAGATGGCTCAGGAACTGAACATGGAGGCCAAGCACTCGATAGAACGACAGACGGCGCATCACGTCGATTGCTTTACCACCGTCAGCGACGTTACGGCCAAAGAGTGTGAAGAACTGCTCGACCGCCATCCGGATGCCGTGTTGGTAAATGGTTTTGAGAGCGATTTCGTTCCTTCGGGAGCCGCTTTCACGGCGCGTCGCCGTCAGGCCCGCCAATTGCTGCTAAAAGTGGCGAATGCGCTCACCGGACAGTCTTTCCCAGACGATACCCTGATTGTAGCCACCAGCGGCCGTTATGAGTTCAAGAATAAGGGTATAGACGTCTTTCTTGAGGCCATGCACCGCCTCGATTGGCAGGAAGGTCTGCAACGGCCGGTTGTCGCTTTCATCGAAGTTCCGGCATGGACTGCCGGGCCTCGGAGAGACCTGCAAGAGCGATTGGCGCAGGATGTGGAATACACTACTCCCTTGCCCGATGCCTATCTTACGCACGAACTTAATGATTCGGCAAACGACAACGTACTGAATACGTTACGTTGGTTCAACAAGTCTAACCGTGCCGAAGAGCGTGTCAAAGTCATTTTTGTCCCCTGTTATCTTGACGAACGGGACGGAATCTTCAATACCTCTTATTATGATTTGCTCATCGGTAACGACCTCAGCGTCTTTGCCTCGTACTATGAACCATGGGGTTATACACCGCTGGAGAGCGTCGCTTTCCATGTTCCCTGCATCACCACCAGCCTTTCCGGTTTCGGTCTCTGGGCTAATGCGGTGAAGAGCAAAGAGCAGAAAGGAAAAGGTTCCCGGACAGCCGGCGAGGACAACAACGCTGTCAGCATACTGTCGGACGGCGTGGAAGTGCTCCACCGCACGGACTATAACTATAATGAGGTAGCCGACGGCATTGTACGGGCCATTTTCGATTATGCCTCCTGGAATCCGGAGACCGTAGCCGAGGTGCGCCACAAAGCCCATAAACTTTCTCAGAAAGCCCTTTGGAAACATTTTATCCGATATTACTATGACGCCTACGACATTGCCCTTCAGAAGGCTGTACTCCGCAAGGAGAAGATGTAGCGGGTGACTTCGTGTAATACTAATTGACGCATATACATTCTACAAATTCTTAAATTTTAATTATGAAGATTAAAGCAAGTAATGCCAATCAGGCTTCATTCCGCCCTGTTAGCGCACGCAGCAACATTCCGGTAGAACTGAAGAGACTGGAAGAGTTGGCACGCAACATGTGGTGGGCCTGGAATCATGACGCCCGCAGTCTGTTCCGCAACATCGACGAGAAACTGTTCGACGACTGCGGCGGCAATCCCGTGCTGATGCTCGAACACCTCAACTACGAGAAGATGAGCCAACTGGCAAAGGACAAGGCTGTTCTGAAGAAAATGGACGAGGTTTACGCACAGTTCCGTGCCTACATGGACGTGGAACCCAACAAGGAGCGCGCCTCGGTAGCCTACCTCTGCATGGAATATGGTCTGAACCAAGTTTTGAAAATCTACTCCGGTGGTCTGGGAATCCTCGCCGGTGACTACCTGAAAGAGGCCAGTGACTCGAACGTGGATATGGTGGCTGTGGGCTTCCTCTACCGCTATGGCTACTTCTCGCAGTCCCTCTCGATGGACGGTCAGCAGATAGCCAACTACGAGGCACAGAACTTCGGTTCACTGCCCATCGAGCAGCAGCTCAACGAGGACGGCACACCCATGGTAGTGGACGTTCCCTACATGGACTATTTCGTTCACGCTTACATTTGGCGCGTGAATGTGGGTCGCATCAAACTCTACCTGCTTGACACGGATAATGCTCTGAACTCCGAGTTCGACCGTCCCATCACCCACGCCCTCTATGGCGGCGACTGGGAAAACCGTCTGAAGCAGGAGATTCTGCTCGGTATCGGCGGTGTACTTGCTCTGAAGAAATTAGGCATCAAGAAGGATGTTTACCACTGCAACGAGGGCCACGCCGCTCTTTGCAACGTACAACGTCTGGCCGACTATGTCAAGGAGGGTATGTCTTTTACACAGGCTTTGGAAATCGTGCGTGCTTCTTCGCTTTACACGGTTCACACGCCCGTTCCCGCCGGCCACGACTACTTTGACGAAGGTCTCTTCTCCAAGTACATGCGCGGCTACGCCGATATGCTCGGCATCACGTGGGATGAGTTCATCGGCATGGGCCGCATGAATCCCGAAGACCACGGAGAACGCTTCTGCATGTCCACTTTCGCCTGCAACACTTCTCAGGAGGTAAATGGCGTATCATGGTTGCACGGCGAAGTATCGAAGAAAATGTTTGCCGGCATCTGGCAGGGCTACTTCCCCGAGGAAAGCCATGTCGGCTACGTGACCAACGGTGTACACTTCCCCACGTGGTGTGCCAACGAGTGGCGTAAGCTCTATCGCAAGCACTTCGATGCAGCCCACCTCAGCGACCAGTCGAACCAAAAGATTTGGGAAGGCATCTACAACGTCAGCGACGAGGAAATCTGGGAAACCCGTATGCAGCTCAAAAACAAGCTCATCAACTACATCCGCGAACAGTTCCGTGAGAGCTGGCTCAAGAATCAGGGTGACCCCAGCCGCGTAGTTTCGCTGATGGAGAAAATCAACCCCAACGCCCTGCTCATCGGTTTCGGCCGTCGCTTCGCCACCTACAAGCGTGCCCACCTGCTGTTCACCGATCTGGAGCGTCTGTCGAAGATTGTAAACAACCCCAACTATCCCGTACAGTTCCTTTACACGGGTAAGGCACACCCCGCCGACGGTGCCGGTCAGGGCCTCATCAAGCGCATCTACGAAATCAGCCAGCGCCCTGAGTTCCTCGGCAAAATCATCTTCCTTGAGAACTACGATATGCAGTTGGCCCGCCGTCTCGTTTCGGGTGTGGACATCTGGATGAACACTCCGACACGTCCTCTCGAGGCCAGTGGTACCAGTGGCGAGAAGGCTCTGATGAACGGTGTTGTCAATCTCTCCGTTAAGGACGGTTGGTGGCTCGAGGGCTATCGCGAGGGTGCCGGATGGGCTCTCACCGAGAAGCGTACCTATCAGAATCAGGCTTATCAGGATCAACTGGACGCTGCCACCATCTACTCTCTGCTTGAGAACGAAATCATGCCTCTCTACTATGCCCGCAACAAGAAGGGCTATTCCACGGGCTGGATTCAGGTCATCAAGAACAGTATTGCCCAGATTGCTCCCCACTACACGATGAAGCGTCAGTTGGACGACTACTATTCGAGGTTCTACAACAAGCTGCGCGACCGCTCCGCCAAACTCAGCGCGAACAACTATCAGTTGGCTCAGGAAATCGCCGAGTGGAAAGAGACCGTGGCAGAACGTTGGAACGACATCAAGGTAGTCAGCATCGACAAGCCTGACGCACTCCTGCAGGGGCAGGCCCTTGCAGGTCAGAAGTACCCCATCCGCGTTGTCATCGACGAGGCCGGACTGGAGGATGCCATCGGACTGGAGCTCGTAACCCTCGTTACGGACAAGGACGGCGTGGAGCACATCTACAACGTCGAGCCGTTCCGCATGACCGGTCACGAAGGCAACAACTATGTCTTCGAACTGGAGCACATGCTCAACAACGCAGGTACCTTCAAGGTGGCCTACCGTATGTTCCCCAAGAACGACGCACTGCCTCACCGTCAGGACTTCTGCTACGTCCGCTGGTTGTAAGCAGTCCGTGCAGAGAGCGCACTCCGGGACATCAGCAAGTCCCGAACAGATAAGCAAGCACGCGCCGGTCAAGGATATCCGTCCTTGGCCGGTGCTCTTTTTTTCGGATGCTTTGCATACAGATGGACGGCTCATAACTTTTTTCCCTCTCAAAGCCAAAAAACTACCCGCCAAGGCTATATAGACCAAAATATAATAGTACCTTTGCAACAGCCCCGGACAAGAAGCGTCCGGGCACCAAACTAACAAATACATCTATGAAAAGATTTCTGACATTCATTCTACTGCTGGGCGTGCTATGCCCCGGCCGGGCCAAGAGTCCCCTCAAGAAACAGCCGTTTGCCGGCTACCTGTTTGCCTACTTCGAAGGCGGCGGCGACAGCAAACTGCAGGAACAGTTACGCTTCGCCGTGAGCGAAGACGCCCGCAACTGGTATGCGCTCAACGGAAACCGCCCCGTGGTGGGCAGCGACTCCATCAGCGAGAGCGGCGGCATCCGTGACCCCCACATTCTGCGGGGCGAGGACGGCGGTTACTACCTCGTAGCCACCGACATGATGACGGCCAAGAACGGCTGGACGGAGAATCCGGGCATCGTCCTGATGAAATCCGACGACCTCGTGAACTGGACGCACGCCAAAATCAACTTAGGCAAGGACTGGCCCAACTTCAGCGACGCCTATTGGGTATGGGCCCCGCAGACCATCTACGACCGGAAGGCAGGCAAGTACATGATTTACTTTACGCTGCAGCGCACGGGCGACAACCGAAGTAGCCTGATTACCTACTACGCTTACGCCAACAAGGACTTCACGGCCTTCGAGAGCGAGCCGCGCCGGCTCTTCGCCGCCAAATACGGCTCCATCGACAACGACATCGTCTACAAAGACGGCCTCTACCACCTGTTCTACAAGGGCAACACGAAAGACGAGAACGGCAAGGAGATAAAGAACGGCATTCAACAAGCCACCTCAAAACGACTGACGGGCCCGTGGAAAGAGGACTTCAATTACCTCGATGCCTACGCCGGCACACCGACACACGTGGAGGGCAGCAGCGTGTTCCCTCTGCACGATGGCAGCGGCGACTGGATGCTGATGTACGACCTGTACGGCAGTGGACGCTACGAATACCAGACCTCGAAAGATTTGGTGAACTTCACCCGCGAGCCACAATCGTTCCGCAAGGACTTCTTCCCCCGTCACGGCTCGGTGATTTCCGTAACCCGTGAGGAACTGGAGCGTCTGCAACAGCGGTGGGGCTACGTGCTGACCCACACTTTCGTGTCGGATGGTAACCCTATCATCCGCGACAAGCACACCGCTGACCCCGCCGTGTGGGTGGAGAACGACACACTCTGGCTCTTTGCCGGTCACGACGCCGAGGGCAACCAGAGCGGATACGTCATGCACGACTGGCTGCTCTATTCCACCACCGACATGAAGCACTGGACGGAGCACCCCTCGCCCCTGCATATCAGCGATTTTGCGTGGGCCAAAAGCAAACAAGCCTATGCCGGACACGTGGCCAAAAGAAACGGAAGGTACTACTGGTACGTCTCGACCAACTGGTGCGGCATCGGTGTGGCCGTGAGCGACAAGATTACGGGGCCCTACAAGGACGCTTTGGGTAAACCGCTGCTCACCAACGCCGATTGCTTCGACTCCCGCCACAGTTGGGCCTGCATAGACCCCGCCATCTTCACTGACGACGACGGCACCCCCTACATTATATGGGGTAACCGCGAATGCTACTACGCCCGCTTGAAAGACAACATGGTGGAAATCGACGGGCCCGTCCACCGCATTCACGTGCCCGAATTTACCGAGGCCCCGTGGATGCACAAGCACAATGGCAAGTACTACCTGACCTACGCTTCCGGCTGGCCCGAGAAGATTGCCTACGCCGTAGCCGACGAGATTGGCGGCCCCTATCGCCCGATGGGTATCATCAGCGAGATTGCCGGTAACTCCAACACCACGCACCCCGCCATTGTGCAGTTCCGCGACCGCTGGCTTTTCTTCTCCCACAACGGAGGTCTGCCCGACGGAGGCAGCTACAGCCGCTCCATCATTGCCGAACCCATGTACTACGACGGCGAGGGGCGCATACGTCCCATCCCTCCCACGGCCGAGGGGGTAGGCGAGATACCCCGGATGGGGGCCTACCTGATGGTCTACCACAAAGACGCCGACCACGGCCTGCACATGGCCCTCAGCCGTGACGGCTACGAATGGACGGCGCTCAACAACGACCGTCCCATCATGAGCGGAGACACCATTGCGCAGCAGCGCGGCATCCGTGACCCGCACATCTACCGTGGTCCGGACGGAGCCTTCTATGTGGCCATGACCGACCTGCACGTCTTTGCCCGACGCGAAGGGCTGCGCGACACCGAGTGGGAGCGCGACGGCGCGAAGTACGGCTGGGGCAACAACCGCGGTCTGGTGCTGATGAAGTCGAACGACCTCATCCACTGGACGCACAACGTATTCCGTCTCGACGAGGCCTTCCCCCTGCGCTTCGGCGAACTGGGATGTGCCTGGGCTCCGGAAACCATCTACGACCCCGAGGAGGGCAAACTCATGGTCTACTTCACCATCCGCGCCACGGGCAAAGGCAAGACCCGTCTCTACTATGCCTATGCCGATGACGACTTCACCCGATTGGTCACCGAACCTCAGTTGCTCTTCGAATACCCCGACGAAAGCCGGCAGGTGCTCGATGCCGACATCATTCCCATGCCCGACGGCCGCTATTGCATGACCTACTGCGCACAGGATGGCCCGGCCGGCGTGAAGATGGCTATCAGCAACCACATCAATCGCGGCTATCAGTACCAGCCCCAACAAATCGATACCGAGAAGGGTTCGTGTGAGGCTCCCACCATGTATAAGCTCATCGGGCAGAACCGCTGGATTCTGATGTACGACATTTTCAGCATCAATCCCCACAACTTCGGTTTCATGGAGACCACCGACTTCAAGACATTCCGCCATCTGGGCCACTTTGACGAGGGCCCGATGAAGCGCACCAACTTCACGGAACAGAAGCACGGGGCCGTAACTCCGATAACGGAAGAGGAGGCCCGGCGGCTGGAGGATTACTGGAAACAGAAATAAACCGCAGGCTCCATACAGTCCGGAAAACACGCGCCGGTCAGGGACATCCGTCCTTGGCCGGTGCTCTCTGTTTTCCGGGGTATGCGTCGATTCCCTGTCAGGATAGGGAACGTTTTCCCGCCCGCCGGCGATAGCTTTTTGCCTGCCTTTTCGGGCATTCTTTATTCATCGTCGGCGGATGTGCATTCATCGTCGATGAACGAACATTCACCGACGACGGACGGCCGTTCATCGACGGTGAACGGAGAATCTCTCCCGACGGTTGCATGAATCCGCAGATTCCGCGACCGGAATAGCTTCGGAGCATCCATATTTTCCAACCTTTCATTTCCCTTAATTGATTGCCGACGGGCGCGTAAAGAAAGTATGGCAGAAATAACAAGCGGATATAAAAAGAATAACGGAGATACCTTTTGGGGTACCTCCGTTATTTGTTTTTAGGATAGCTGTTCCAACGACGTTGCTTACAGTTTGGCCAGTCCGCCCTCGGACGTTTCTTTGTAAAGGGAGGGGAGATCGTGGCCGGTCTGCTTCATGACGCGAACCACGCGGTCGAAAGAGACACGATGCTGTCCGTCGGAGAGTGAGGCATAGAAGTTGGCATCAAGGGCACGGGCAGCCGCAAAGGCATTGCGCTCGATGCAAGGAATCTGAACAAGTCCGCAGACGGGATCGCACGTCATACCGAGATGATGCTCAAGGCCCATTTCAGCCGCATACTCTATCTGGTGGACACTGCCCCCGAAGAGCTGACAGGCAGCAGCGGCAGCCATGGCACTGGCTACGCCCACTTCGCCCTGACAGCCGACATCGGCGCCGGAAATGCTGGCGTTGTACTTGACAAGATTACCGATGAGACCTGCCGTGCCGAGGGCATGGAGAATGCGCTCCTCGGAGAACGTGTGGTTGTGGCCGAGGTGATAGAGCACACCCGGCAGCACGCCGCAGGAACCGCAGGTGGGTGCGGTGACAATGATTCCGCCGGAGGCGTTCTCCTCGCTGACGGCCAACGCATAGGCATAGACCAGTCCGCTGCTTTGCAGATTGGCCTTGTAGCCTTTCGCCTTGGTGTAATAGGTAGGAGCCTTACGCTGCAGACCGAGCGGTCCGGGGAGTACGCCCTCGTGGTCGATACCCCGTTCCACGGCCTCGCACATCACCTGCCAAACACGCCGTATGTAGTCCCAAATTTCGGGGCCCTCGCTTTGCTCGACATACTCCCAGAGCGAACAACCGGTCTCGCTGCACCAGCGGATGATTTCGTCCATCGTCGTCAGAGGATAGATGCGCCGGTGCTCTACGGCATCATGCGGGCCTTCCGAAAGGGCTCCGCCGCCGATGCTGTAAACGATCCACTCGTCGCTGAGACTGCCATCCGCCTCACGCACGGCGAAACGCATGGCGTTGGGGTGGTAGGGGAGTCGGGTATGCGGTTCCCAGTGTATTTCCACGGGGGCCTGCTGCTCGAGTACGCGCAGGATGGCAACGTCGGTCATGTGGCCGCGGCCGGTGGCGGCAAGCGAGCCGTAGAGAATGACGTCGAAGGCTTGGGCATCGGGATGGCGCTGCAGGTACATCTTGGCCGCAGACTGCGGGCCCATGGTGTGGCTGCTACTCGGCCCTATTCCGATGCGATAGAGGTGGCGTAAAGATTCCATGTGTCGGGGAAACGTGAATTACGGTTCGGGTAAGTACCGGTCGTCAGATCAGGTACTGGTCGGAAATACTCTCGTTGTTCTGCACACGGCCGATGGTGGAGGCGATAAGCTCTGCCGCACTGATTTGCTTCACCTTGGTGCAGTTGCCGTGGTAGGGTATGGAATCCGTGAACACCATTTCCACGAGCGGGCTCTTCGTGACACGTTCCGAGGCGGGGTCGCTCATGATGCAGTGGCTGGCGATGGCGCGAACGGAACGCGCACCGTTCTCCATCATCAGTTCGGCAGCCTTGGTGATGGTGCCGGCCGTGTCCACGATGTCGTCGAGCAATACCACGTTGGCGTCCTTCACGTCACCGATGATCTGCATGTGGGCCACTTCGTTGGGACGGAAGCGGGTCTTGTTGCAGAGCACCAGCGGGCACTGGAGGAACTTGCTGTACGTGGAGGCGCGCTTCGAGCCGCCCACGTCCGGAGTTGCGATGACGAGGTTCTCCAGATTCAGGCTCTGAATATAGGGGAGCATGACGGAGGAGGCGTAGAGGTGGTCTACGGGAATATCGAAGAATCCCTGTTCCTGGTCGGCATGGAGGTCCATGGTGATGACGCGGTGGACGCCCGCAACGCTAAGCATGTCGGCGACGAGCTTGGCACCGATGGCAACACGGGGACGGTCTTTACGATCCTGACGTGCCCAACCAAAGTAGGGGATGACGGCGTTGATGGTACGGGCCGAGGCACGCTTGGCCGCGTCGATCATCAGCAACAGTTCCATGAGGTTGTCCGAATTGGGGAAAGTAGACTGTACGAGAAAGACATCGCGCCCGCGGATGCTCTCTTCGTAAGACACTGAAAATTCGCCATCAGCAAAGCGGGTGATGACGAGGTTGCCAAGCGGTTGGCCTAAGGCTGCACAAATCTTTTCGGCCAGATAGCGTGTCTTAGTACCGCTAAAGACCAGAAATTGTTTGCTTTCCATAAATACGTTTCTTATAATTTATATGATGACTTTACTCCGTAATCTGGCGCAGTTTGCGGAAGTGCGCGATAAGCTCCTTGTAGTCGTGTCCGTGGTGAATGTTGAAGCGTCGCCACAGATCGCCCCGGATGACTACTCCTCCGAAACCGTATTCCCGTATCTCCTCGATGTTTTCCAGCGCGATACCGCCCTGAGCCATGACATGGCGGTCGATGATGCCCTGACGTGAAGCCTGCCGCAGGTCGCTCTCCGTGAACTTCGCCACGTAGCTGGGTTCCGATATGCTGTCATACACGTTTTTCAGGATGACATACTTGCTCTCCGGCTTCAGCTCGTGTATTTCGTCCAGCGTGTAGCACGTGCGCGTCAGCGTATCCCGATAGTCGGGCGGTGCCGTCGGGTTGTGATGGCTCAGATGGATTCCCATGAGGCCGAACTCTTCCTTTAAGTAGAAATGGTCGTGAACGACAATGCGCCGGTGGTACTCCTCGGGCAGCAACGTCAATAGCCGCTCGCAGAAGACGGGCTCGCTATTGGGCTTTCTTAAATGCAGAACATCAAGCCCTTCTTCGAAGAGAGTCGTCAGAATCTTATCTTCTTCGATAAAGAAATCAGGAGATGTAAGCAGCAAAAGTTTCATGCCGTTCTCGGATTTACTGCAAAGGTAGTGCTAATTTGTGAGATAAACAAGCCTCGGAGCGGGGATTATTTCCCTAAATTTCATTATGGGCGGAATCGCTTGCTCAAAACGCCGCCCCGAGGACGGTTTTCGGTCTCGCTATGGACGGGCCCCGGTCCATAGTATTGTCTCGCCTCGATCCCGCTATGGACGAGGGCGCGTCCTCCTATGTGTGCGCACGCACATACGCGTGCGTGCGTTTCCTTAAAATTATATTCTCTTGTTATTTCAACTTATCGTAGTGCTCATCGCTGACGGATTCGAGCCACTCGTTGGAAGTGTTCTCGCCCGAAACTTCAAAGGCAAGGTGGGCAAACCAACTGTCAGCCGCTGCCCCGTGCCAGTGCTTCACGCCGGCGGGGATGTGGATGACCGTGCCGGGCAGAATCTCCTGCGCGGGCTTGCCTTCCTCCTGATACCAACCGCGGCCGGCTACTCCAATGAGCATCTGTCCGCCGCCTTTCGTGGCGTGATGGATGTGCCAGTTGTTGCGGCAGCGCGGTTCAAACGTCACGTTGGCGATGTTCACCTGATCGACTGAGACGGGGGCGAGGTAGCTGTTGCCGATGAAATACTGCGCATAGGCCGTATTCGGTGCGCCGATGGGGAAAATCATCTCCTGTTGGAAAGCGGCCTTGGCATCCTCGGCGGCAGTGGTGTCTTTCCAGACCTCTTTGGCGAGGCGGAAGGCGGCCCATGCCTTGGGCCAGCCGGCATAGAAGCCGATGTGGGTAAGGATTTCGGCAATCTCCGTGCGGGTGATGCCGTTGTTCTTCGCCGACTGGAGGTGGTAGGTCAGCGAACTGTCGGTGATTCCCTGACTGATAAGTGACGTAATCGTCACCAAACTGCGGTCTCGCAGGCCAAGTTTCTCCGTCCGGCTCCATACTTCGCCGAAGAGAACGTCGTCGTTGAGTTCCGCAAATTTGGGCGCGAAGTCGCCTAACTGGTCGCGACCGGCCGTCTGTACGATTTTATTCTGTGCCATAACATTACAGGTTAAAAGTGTGATTACTGAGGTTAAAATGATGCGGTTCATGGGGCTTTATTGAATGAAATTGTTGATTCGGTTGGCGGCATTCAGCGGCTTCTGGTCGGACAACAGCAAGGATTTGACCATGTGCAGCGTTCCCTGTTTGTACTTCTGAAAGTGCGCCGAGGCGATATGCGACTTGTAGGCCTCCTGACTGGCATAGGTCTCAAGAATGGTGATGCGGCAAGGGTCATCCAGTTCCTGCACGGCATACATCGTCAGTACACCCGGCTCGGTGCGCAGCGAGGTTTCGCCGACTTCGGCCGCATACGTCATGTATGCTTCCAGATATTCGGGATAGACTTCTATCTTCGACAGACGCACGATGCCGTCGGGCTGCATCGGTAGTTTGGCGCACATTCCCACCGGATTGTCACGCTTCGGTTTCGTGGCTTCACACTTGTCGCCGAACAATGCAACCGCATTGCCGGCCATTATATCGTCCAGATACGGTGCCAAATCCTTGTCCTCGGCCATCCACGAGCGCATCCGCTTCAGATTTTCCGTCAGTACCCCGGCCGGCTGATAAGGATAGTCGGAGCCGTAAAGCAGGTGCTCGGGTGTGGTGATGGCCAACAGAGACTTCACGACCTCTAGCGTTGCCCCTCCGGCAAGGTCGTAGTAGAGCTGAGAGAGGTTGGCCTCCCAGTTCACCGGTTGCATATAGCCCCGGGCCAGCATCGCCGGAAGGACAGCTTTCATGCGGGGAATGGCCAAGGGCAGGAAAGAACCGCAGTGCGGAACGACAAAGCGGATGTCCGGGTATCTGGCGGGAACGTTCCGGGCAATCATGTTGATGACCGTGCGCGTGGTTTCGGCCGGATATTCGTAAATGGCGAGCGGCGCGGTGGCGATGATAGCGTCGTTCACGGGCGACGGTTTGTGAGGATGCAGGATGACGACCGCCTTGCGCGTGTTCAGGACTTCCATAAGCGGGTCGAGAACTTCATCGCCCACATATTGTCCCCGGCTATTGGTTGCCAGCTTGATGCCGTCGGCACCGAGCGTATCGAGTGCATACACGGCTTCTTCAATGGCTGCACGCACATCGGGCAGTGGAAGCGAAGCGCAGAAAAGGAATTTACCGGGATGCTCCGCTTTCAGTTTGGCGCAGGCTTCGTTATACTGGCGTACCATCCGGCGGCACTCCTCCGCGTCGCCGAAATAGGGTTGTGGGGCAGGCTGGGAAAGCAGACTTGTGCGAATACCGGCCGCCTCCATAAACTCCAGATGGGCGTCGATATTCCAATCGGGCAATGGGAAGGTTTCTTCCAGCGCAGCCCCATGGCGTTCGAGCAGAGCTCTGAAATCGGGCAATACATTGTGGCAATGCACATCAATGACTTGTTGCGCCGTTGCGGTATAAAAAGGTTGCATAAACAGTAGTATGAAAAACAGTTGCTTCATCCGTTACTCTCGTTGTTTTATGATTCTCGGTTTATCTTAATAACCTATGCTCTTCAGCCATTCAGATGTCATTGAATGGCATTTGGAGGTTTGGGAAGAGCGAATCCAAAGACTTGGACTGAGGAATTTTCCGTCGGGAATCAAGCGTATGGCATCCGATTCCACGGCACTGATGCCACTGCTTGCACTTGATACAATCAGTCCAATCCGTTTGCCGGCCATTTCCGCGCCATGCTTGAACAGGAATGTTTGCAGGGGAGCGGCCATGTTGCTCCACCAGAGCGGAGCGGCAACGATAATCGTGTCGTACTCATCGAATTGTACTTCCACGGGGTCTATGGCCGGATAGGAAGAGGCATTACCGGGATGGTTGCGAATCGCCTGAATCTGTGCGCTGCCGATGGCGTAGTTGTTTGCGGCATAGTCAAGTCCTTTTTCCGCCGGTTCTATTCGTATCACATCGGCTTCGATTTGTGTGCGCAGGTCACTGACAATGCGGTGTACGTTGTTCGTGTAACTGTAATAGACAATGAGTGTCTTTCCTTTTGCCGGATTGGAATCGGGATTATTCGGCTCGTCCGGAGTGACCGGTTCTTCGGGGTTCTCCGCAGAAGGTTCATTTATCGGGTCATTGCTGGGGGAACAGGCACTCACGCCCACTGTTGCAAATAGCGCAAAAAAGAAATACAATAGCTTTTTCATGTCATCTTGTTTTTAGTATTTCTCGGCAAAGATAACACAAAAACCTCGCAACGACTTTGCTGCGAGGCTCAAATTGTTTTAATCGAGGGAGAATAATATAGTGGCAATATTTTTGCGTATCGCCGGTTCGAGGATAAATCTGATTGCTATCCATACGATTTCAGTTGATTTAATAACCACGCCATATTTTCGCTGAGATTTTGCATATTGGCCATGCCTTCTTCATCATTTAGAGCGTCACCGATATTCTTGCCATAGACCATATTCCAATAGGTAGAGCCCACGACAATCATTTCCTTATTGAGCATAAAATGGTTCATAGTATCTACGGTTGTCATTCCCCCGCCACGACGTACGG
>CAMWQU010000018.1 GCA_947176535.1 uncultured Prevotellaceae bacterium | reverse complement strand
GTATATAACAAAAAAGGGCCGGATGTCCGCTTGGACATCCGGCCCTTTTTTATTTAGCATTATTAAAATCCTACGGACTCATCTGAACCGCACCCTCGCCTGACAGACGATTTCGCCCTCGCTCTCCGCCGTCACGTTCTTGCGCACCTCCACATCCGTCTCATTCTCATCCACCGGCTGCATGTAGAAAGACAGCGTATCGCCAAAGTAGCTTTCCGCCTTATAAGCAATCTCGAAACGCTGAAGCCGACGGTCACGGAAACATTCAATCGGGAAAAGGTCGAGAATGTGCTCTATGTACTTTATCGAATTGATATGGCCGTTGATGTCCACATCCGAATAGCGCGTTTCGATGGTGCGTACCCACCGGGAATCGCGGAAACGAAAACGCCCGTGCGGGGCTATCGGACAAACGTTCTCTTCCTCCGACACGATATAGTTCAGGATGTCACCATCGTAGAGAGAAAACAGGTCGCACGGCTTGCGCGTCTCCAAGTCTATCATGGCCCATATACTCCGGGCATACCCATACGGCGTGCCGTCCTCACGGCGGATGGCGAAATTACGGTTCGTGAAGAGCTTGATTACGCTCTCCACCCATGTCTCAACGGTGCCGTGCTCATACTGCCGCGGCATCTCTTCCAGCTCCACGGACAGCCGGCTCAGCACCCACGTGTGGCGCGTCTCGTTCAGCGCACCGATTCCCCACCCTCGCCGCTGGCTGTGATTGCCTGCGGCATTCAGCAAATGATTTCCCAAAATGCCAAGAAACATGCGTCCTGTCATGTCCACATGGAAAGGCTCGACATAAAAGGGATAACTATCAATCTTTTCCATTTTTACCTCCGAAATACGTTTCTATAACTATTATCCAACCGGTAGCGAAGCGCAGATAACGACTCCCGCTTTTCCGTTGCAAATATACGAATAAGGCGCTGCACCCACAAATTAAAGCGGACGAAATGGCACCGGCATCGGGAGATTTTGTCCCGGACTGCCGGAGAACGGAAAGCAAGAGGAACGTGAACGGGATTATTCAGAGGTGAGCGAATAATTAACCGGAGGCGACCGAATAATTATTCGCTCACCTCTGAATAATCTAATCGTCCGAAGGCTCCCGGAGCGAAAGGCGGATGTTTCGCATCAATCCCTCGTACTTGGCGCGCTTGACGGCCGAGCCTCGGAACAGGGTTCTGTATTCGTCGGGAGAAAGCCGCTCCCAGTCGGTCGGCGACATGGAGAGAAGCAGGGGCGAAGGGCGGAACTCCTCGACAGGCGACGGCAAGGCACGGGACAGATGGGGGCAGGCACGCAAGCAGCGGTCGCAACCATAGAAACAGTCGCGCAGATAGGGAGCCACGGCATCGGGAAGGGGGCCACGGTGTTCGATGGTGAGGTAGGAAAGGCAGCGACGGGCATCGAGTCCGTCGTCCGTGAGGGCACCCGTGGGACAGGCCTCAAGACAGCGACGGCAGGCCCCGCAGCCGGGCACTCCTCCTCCCGGGAAAGGCTGCGGGGAGAGGGGCGTATCGTAACGGTCGGCCTCGCAGGTCAGGAGCAGTTCGGCCAGAAAGAAGGCACTGCCTTCGTGGGGAATGACTAATTGCCGGTGACGGCCTATCCAGCCCAGTCCGCAACGCCACGCCCAATACTTTTCCGGCAAGGGGGCCGTATCGACACATATCCGGTAGTTGTCGGGAGAGAGCGGCATCTGGAGCGAGATTGCCGCCACCAGTTGCCGCAGGCGTTCCCGGACGACATCATGGTAGTCGCGCCCCTGAGCATACCACGCAATGCCTTGCTGCGTGGGCCGGTCGCCGGGATTATAGCTGATGGCCAAGGACACAACGGTTGCGGCACCGGGAAGCAGCAGGGCGGGATTGCGCCGCAAGGCAAGGTGGTTCTCCAGATAGTGCATCCCGGCCTGTCGGCCCTCGCGGAGCCAACGTTCATAGTCCGCCATGACATCCTCCAACACGGGCTCGGCAGGAGCAAGGCCTATACGAGAAAAGCCGAGACGCAATGCCTCGGCTTTCAGTTGTCTGCTATCTAATTTCTCGTTTGCCAAATCCTCAATGTCTCTATCCGGCACCCGGTGTCAGTCTTCTTCTATCTTCCGGAACGCATATCCCTGTTCCTTGAGCCAACGGAGGGCCTCCGGGAGCATCACTTTCAGCTTGTCGATGCTCTTCAGGGAGTCGTGGAAAGTGATGATGCTGCCGTTCCGGGCATACCGTTTCACGTTTTCCAGCACCTCCTCGGCCGTCAGCCGGTTGCTGTAGTCGCGTGTCACCAAATCCCACATCACGACTTTGTAATCAAACATACGCATCGTCCGGTACTGCGCGACACGCATCCAGCCGTGTGGCGGACGGAACAGGCGGGTGTGGAGCACCTCCTCGGCCTTGTGGCAGTTGTAAAGGTACTTCCAACTGCTCCACTTGAATCCGCCAATGTGGTTGTAGGTGTGGTTTCCCACAGAATGGCCGCGCCGGCGCACTTCCTCCAACAGGTCGGGATAGCGATGGGCATTCTCGCCGACCATGAAAAACGTTGCCTTGGCTCCGACGCTGTCGAGCGCATCGAGAACAAAAGGCGTGGCTTCCGGAATAGGCCCGTCGTCGAAAGTCAGATAAACGGAACGTTCCGTCTCGTCCATCCGCCAGAGGGCGTGCGGATAAAGCCAACGCAGGAAACGCGCAGGTTGCTCTATAATCATCAGCGGTCGCCCGTTACGTAAGACATTCTCCCGTAGTAGCTGTCGAGTGCCTTCTCGTACTTACCAACTTGCTTGGAGGCGGCAATCTGAAGCAGTTCGAGAGCTTCCTGCAGGGTATAGAAGTTGGAACGTACTTCGTAGGACGAGGCTTTCGCAAAGTGAGGCGGCAGGCTCAGATACCAGTCGAGATACTCGCAGGCGGTCTGCGCCACGTCCTGAGCAATAGCCTCACCCTTACCGTTCTTACCGAGCGACAGCCATACGCGGGCAATGTCCAGTGAACCGCCCATCCAGCTATGGGGAACCGTAGAAGCGGGAATTGCTTTTTCAGCTTTCTCCATCAGCTTCCGGGCTTTCTCTTTCTTGCCCTCACGCATCAACTGAAGACCCAACTGGGCAAAAATCCGGCGATGGGTATTGCACATGCGCATGGTGGTTTCATCAATATAGATGTCGGGGTTGTCCAATCCGCCAAACTTGAAACGGTTCATCAGGTTGTCATACATCTTTTCCGTGTCCAGCGTCTTCCCGCTCTCCTGTGTATTGAACGGAGTAACACGGTCTACCAGTCCTTCACGAACAAAGTTCTTGCCCAGACTGCCATAGTTGTCGCGTCCTACGGTGATGGCCACATAAAGGGGACGTGTCCAGTTGCTGCGGGCCAGCATCTCGTACATCATCAGTTCGCTCTTGTAGACGTTCTTACGCCCCTTCAGTGAGATGTGCATCACATCGGGAATCGAGTCGGCGGCAATCATCATGCCGCTCTTGCGCACGGCTTCCTTGTCGATGGTGATGACGATGCTGTCGGTCGGGATAATCTGCAGGTCGCGGTCACCGTTCAGAATCCAACGGTCTATGATATTCGAGAGTTCATAGGGATTATCACCCAAAGCGGCCTGCAAGGCATCGGGGTCGTCCTTGTAATACTCCTGCACCTGCTTAATGGCATCGGGATAAACACTCACCGCCTCACGTGTTCCGCTGACATAGTCGATACGCTTCCACGTGATAGGCAACGAGGGCGAATCGTAGGCCGGACGCTTCATCTGGTCGATGTACCAGTCGGTCTGCAAATAGGACAGGTTGCAGACACGGGCATCGGTACGCGTACCCTCTGTCTCCTGCCCGTACCATAAGGGGAACGTGTCGTTGTCACCGTTGGTGAAGATAATGGGATTGCCCTCCTGTTGCATGCTCTGGAGATAGTTCTGCCCGAAGTCGCGACACGTGTAACGTCCGCTTCTGTCGTGGTCGTCCCAGGTCTGACTGGCCATCTGTAAAGGCACAAGGATGAACAGACAGGAAATGAGAGCTGCCAAAGTCTCTTTCTTCAGGAATCGGTTGAGCCAGTCGGCCACAGCCGCAACACCCAGACCTACCCAGATGGCATACGCATAGAACGAACCGGCATAGGCATAGTCGCGCTCACGGGGCTGCATCGGTGTCTGATTGAGGTAAACCACAATAGCAATACCCGTCATGAAGAAGAGGAAGAAGACAATCCAGAACTGCTTCACGCCTTCCGTATTCGCTTCATTGCCGGGTACACCGGGCTGCTTTTTGTATACTTGCCAGAACAAGCCGAACAGACCGAGCAGCAGGGGCAGAGCATAGAAGACGTTATATCCCTTATTTTCGCGCAGTTCGGTAGGCAACTTGCTTTGGTCGCCCAAATGCAGTTTATCGAGCCAAGGAATACCCGTTATCCAGTTTCCATGCTCCAGTTCTCCGTTACCCTGAATATCGTTCTGACGACCGGCGAAGTTCCACATGAAGTAGCGCCAGTACATGAAGTTCATCTGATAGGAGAAGAAGAAACGAAGGTTCTCCAGCATCGTAGGCATTTTGATAGTCACCGTCCGCCCGGCCACTTCCGTCACCACATCACGACCTTTCACTCCGCCCATCCAGTCCTCATAGGCCTGCTTGTGCTCGGGGCGGTCGCTGTACATACGCGGGAACAGCATATTCTGTCCGTACACATAGTTGATGTTGTAACGCACCAACTCGTAGCGATCCGGCTCATCGGCACTCTTTTTCTCCTTGCGCTGATAGACGGGTGCTCCCTTTGTGGAGACGGGTACCCAATAGTCGCCCTCCACTTTCATTTTTACCTGCGAGGTGTAAGCAGGGCCGTAGAACAGAGGACGGTCGCCATACTGCTCGCGGCTCAGATAAGTACCCAAAGTGAAAATATCCTCCGGCGAGTTCTGATCCATGGGCGTGTTGGCCGTAGAACGTATGACGATGACAGCATACGACGAATAGCCTACCATAATCATGAGCATGCAGAGCAGCGACGTGTTCAGCACACGGGTGCTGACAAGGAACTTCTCATCCTTGCAGCGGCGAAGCACGAAGACAAGCAATCCCAGCACCGCAACACCGATTAGCACACTGGTCACTCCGTAACCATAGAAAGGAATACCCAGCATACCCACGCTCAGCACATACGAAATCGTTATGTACATACGGTTCTGCTGCTCGCGGTGCGTCTCGCGGATGGCCCATATCACGGAGGTGATGGCCAACAGGATATAAATTATCAGTCCCGTGTTGAACGGAAGACCGAGAACGTTCACAAAGAACAGTTCAAACCATCCGCCCACTTTCACGATACCGGGCACTATGCCGTACAGCACAACTGCCACCAACACGAAAGAACAGCAAAGCGCAACAAGCGAGCCTTTCAGGTTGGCATTCGGATATTTCCGATAGTAGAACACCAGCACGATGGCGGGCAGGCAAAGCAGGTTCAGCAGATGGACACCGATAGACAGTCCGGTCAGATAGGCGATAAGCACAAGCCAGCGGTCGCTGTGAGGCTCGTCGGCATGCTCTTCCCACTTCAGGATAAGCCAGAACACCAGTGCCGTAAACAGACTGCTGTAAGCATACACCTCGCCCTCGACAGCCGAGAACCAGAACGTATCGGAGAACGTATAAACCAAAGCACCTACCAGACCGGCGGCTTCCACCGTAATCAGTTGGCCGACAGTTGCCAGTTGCCCTTTCACGCCGACGAGTTTCCGGGTCAGATGGGTTATGCTCCAGAAGAGGAACAGGATGCAGGCCGCCGACATCAGGGCCGACATCGTATTCACCATGTAAGCGACTTTGGTGGGGTCATCGGTCAGTTGAGTGAACAGATTGCCCGTCAGCATGAAAAACGGTGCGCCGGGCGGGTGCCCCACTTCCAGTTTGTACGCTGTGGTAATGAACTCAGGACAGTCCCAGAAGCTGGCAGTAGGCTCAATGGTACTGCAATAGACGAATGCGGCAATGAGGAATGTCAGCCATCCCATCACATTGTCGATGAGTCTGAAATGTTTCATGTCTTTTAGAAATTCTTTTTCGGTTTCTTTTTTCGCAGGCGCAAAGATACAACAAATCTTTGACACGAGCGACGGATTAACAATATTTAATTGAGTATCATCCCGGAAGGCGGGAGTAAGTGCATGAAGCCGGAGACGTCAGGGAATCACAGGTAAGGATTGTGCAGACGCTCGTCGCCAATCGTCGTGGACGGGCCGTGACCGGGATAAACGACCACGTCATCGCTCAACGTAAGCACTCGTTCGCGAAGTGCCGTTATCTCCTGTTCCATATCGCCGCCCGGAGTGTCGGTGCGCCCCACGCTCCCCTGAAACAAGGTGTCGCCACTGAAGAGCACCTTCTCGTCCGGCTGATAGAACATAACGCTCCCGGGGGTATGTCCCGGCGTATGAATCACACGCAGATACGTGCTGCCGAAGCGGAGTTCCTCCTCATGTGCGAGAAAGCGTTCCACAGGCACCAGAGGTTCCGGAATCAGAAGGCCGAACCAATCGCGGGCCATACCTGCGGCCGCATCGTAAATCGGTCTTTCTCCGGCATGACAGAGGGGACGGAGGCCGTAAGTGCGATGCAGAAAGTGGAGCCCCAGTATATGGTCGAAGTGCATGTGGGTCTGCAAAGACAACGTGGGGACAAGATGATTTTCTTCGATAAAACGGGCTATTTTCGTCTCCTTGTCTTCGCCCCATGCGCCGCAGTCTATGACAGCACACGCAAGGGTATCGTCCCACACGAGATAGCAATTCTCACCAATCGGGTTGGTCACAAAACGTTTGATTTGTATCATAGCGGCAGATAAACGATTTTCTTCGTTTCAAAATAAAGTTCACTGAAATAATCGGACACGGCAACCACCTCGGCCACATGACGCAGGGGGTAGGTCTCGCCGGCCAGTTCTCCCCCCTTCAGACAGATTAAGCCGTTGGGCAGAGCATTTTTCATCTCCGTGGAAACATTCTTCCGGCATATCTTCACCAAGTCTTCCAGAGGCATGACAGCCCGGGAGACCACGTAGTCGAATTTATTCCGTTCCTCCTCGGCACGGCACCAGCGTGTAGTGACATTCTGCAAGTCCAAGGCCCGGGCCACCTCGGTACACACGAGGATTTTCTTTTTGGTGCTATCCACCAGATGGAAATGCACCTCGGGAAACAGAATGGCCAGAGGTATGCCCGGAAAACCGCCTCCCGTGCCGAGATCCATCACCCGCGTACCGGGCCGGAAAGAGACATATTCGGCAATCGCCAGCGAATGCAGAACGTGATGTTCATAGAGGTTATCAATGTCTTTCCGCGAAATCACATTGATTTTCGCATTCCAGTCGCGATACAGTTCATCGAGCTGCCGGAATTGCGACTGCTGCCTCTCGGACAGATGAGGAAAATACTTCGTTATCAGTTCCATATCATTACTTACATATATTTACGCGGATAGCGGAGAAGAATGGCTCCGAGCATGAACAGGCCCATGACAAACGGGTAATAGAGATAGGGAATTATCTCTATGGGATTCACCATCGCCAGACTGCCGGCCATGAGCATCTGCGCCCCATACGGAATGATGCCCTGAGCAAAACAGGAGAACGTGTCGAGAATGCTGGCCGAGCGACGCGGGTCTATGCCGAACCGCTGCGAGATGTCCTTGGCGAGGTCGCCTACCGTAAGGATGGCGATGGTATTATTGGCCGTACAGAAATTGGTGAACACGACAAGACCGGCAATGCTCAGTTCGGCCCCGCGCTTTCCCGAAATGCGGCGCGTAAGCGCATGAAGAATGAAGTCGATGCCGCCCAACCGGCGGATGACTCCCACCAGACCGGCCGCCATGAGCGTAACGATAATCAGTTCGCCCATGCCCAGAATACCCTCTCCCATCGCCGTCAGCCACTCGTAGAAGCGGTAACTGCCACGGGCCATGCCGATGATGCCCGTAGAGAAGATGCCCAACGTCAGCACCATCATTACGTTCATGCCCAACAAGGCTGTGAGCAGCACGATGAGGTAGGGAACCACCAGCAGCCAATCGACCGACGGGGCAGCGCGGACAATCTGCACATCACGCCCGACAAGCACGTAGAAAACCAAAACGACCAGAGCTGCCGGCACCACGATGCGGGCATTCAACCGGAATTTATCGCTCATGCGGCAACCCTGTGTCTGCGTAGCCACAATGGTGGTGTCGGAAATAAAAGAAAGATTATCTCCGAAATAGGCTCCGCCCACAACCACTGCAACGACAAAGGGGACGGAAAGTTGCGGTATCTCTCCCGCAATACCCGTAGCAATGGGAACGAGGGCCACAATGGTGCCCACGCTCGTACCCACACTGAGCGATATGAAGCAGGCGGCCAGAAACAGCCCGGCCAGCAGCAACTGCGACGGCAAGGCCCACAGACATAAGTCCACCGTGGCCTGAATGGCTCCCATCTGCCGGGCCGAGTGGGCAAAGGCTCCCGCAAGGATGAATATCCACACCATCATGAGCAGGCGCGAATGGGCCGCACCCTTGGAATAGACTTTTATGCGCTCGTCGAGCGACATACCCCGCAGCAGGCATAACGAGTATGCCGAGGCCACCATGAAAGCCACCGTAATGGGCACGCTGTAGAAGTCGTTCGTCAGCAGACTGAACACTAAATAGAAAGCGAGAAACACCAACAACGGCGACAGGGCCAACCAACCTTTAAGGAAACTGTTATCGGACAAATTACTATCGTTCATTTGTTACACGTTACACCTTTTCCCCACAAAGATACAAATTTATTTACAATTCCGGTGCGGGCGACAAGTAAATTTTAATCCCCCTGTATGGTGGCGAATGTCGATTTAATACTTACCTTTGCAGCACAAGCACGTAAAAACAACGACTATGGAACATCAGTTTTTCTTCAACATCTGCGGAACGATAGCCAGCATCGGACTGATTTTGGGCTATCTGCCTCAGGCCATCCGCACCATACGAACCCAAAAGACCGACGACATTGCCCTGCCTACGTTTCTGATGACGGCCATCGGGGGCATCTGCTTCATGATTCAGGGAGTCATGCTCGGCCGCAACGGCATCTTCCTGTTCATCACCAACTTCATCACCACGGTATGCAGCGTCATCATCTTCAGTATCAAGATATACAACGACTACTTCCGGAAAGGCCGAAAATGAGACGCCGCCGGCCGCTCCGTCTGTAGCAAAGAAAGCGGCATCTCATAAGAAACGGCCCATCGCACTACGAGTTCTCTATCTCCTTGTTGAGGTCTTCCTTCATGGTCTGTCGGACACTGCGCTGCCGGGCACGGGTGGCCACCTCGCGCAACTCCACACGCTGTATGCGCTGCGCCATCTTTTTCGACGGCCGCCAACGCAGATTCACACTCTTGATGAGTGCCGGCGTAAATTCCTCGGCCGACGGCGCGCCATGACTGGCAAGGGTCGTGAAGAACGCCCCAAGGTCGCCAAGGTCTACACGGTCGCCGCGCTCCAGATGTTCCATGATGCACTTCTGCGCATCCTGCAACAGACCGACGATGGTGCCGACCGAAAAGGGTGAACCGTGACTGGCCAGATGGTCGGCAATGTCGCGCGTCGTCACGGTCTCGTTACTCTGGGCCGAGGCATACACCAACCATTTGGCACTCTTGTCCGCAGGATTGGTAGACCTCGTCATCAAACTATAATTTATAGCCATAAGTTTACTTTTATTTAGATTATCAGAAATTGGTTTGCGAGCAAAATTAGGTATTTTTCTCTTCCCGTGCAAACTTTTCGCTCCTCTTCTGAGCATTTTTCTCCACAGTCAGGCATTATCCGTTCATAGGACAATCACCCTACAAATATAAGACGGGCGTCTTATCGGTAAAAGACGGGCGTCTTATCGGTAAAAGACGGGCGTCTTATCGGTGAAAGACAGGCGTCTTATTTTTCAAGCTTCATAGGGAGTATCATTAAGAGCCAAGTAACATATTTTCTTCCAAGGGAAGGATACGGCAAGAAAAACTCAGTTGTTCGGAAATCCCGAACTACTGCTATAAAATGTTTTTTAGCCCATAGGCATCGTATTCTCAGGATTTTTATGTAAATTTGCCTACATGAAACGCATAGCGGCAACTCTTTTAGTATTCAGCATCGTCGTCTCCACAGTTCGCTCACAGGAGCTATGGGACACCACGGCGCAACGGCCCAAGCGCGAATTGCGCGCCGTGTGGCTGACCACATTGAGTGGTCTGGACTGGCCGCAGACAAAGGCAAAGTCGCCCCTCGATGCCGAATTGCAGAAGCAGGAGCTATGCGTATTGCTCGACCGCCTCAAGCGGGCCAACATAAACACGGTGCTTTTTCAGACGCGCATTCGGGGCAGCGTGATTTATCCCTCGGAACTGGAACCGTGGGATGCCTGCCTCACGGGCACCTATGGCCGTTCGCCGGGCTACGACCCGCTGGCTTTTGCCATTGAGGAGACACACCGCCGAGGCATGGAACTGCATGCGTGGGTTGTAACCATTCCGGCCTTTAAGCCGGAGATGGGGAAGCGGATGGGCAAGAAGTCGCTGCTCCACACACATCCGGAACTACTGAAGAAACACAACGGGCAGTATTATCTCGACCCCGGTTTGCCCGGTTCTGCCGATTACCTATCTGCTATTTTGGCCGATTTCATCGACAAATACGACATTGACGGCATCCACTTCGACTACATCCGCTATCCGGAAAACGCATATTCGTTCCCGGACGGCGCAACGTATAAGAGGTACGGCAAAGGACAAATCAAAGAAAGTTGGCGACGGGAGAACATCACACGCATTGTGCGCCGCCTCTATCAGGAGGTGAAGGCCCGGAAGCCGTGGGTGAAGATGTCGTCAAGTCCCGTAGGGAAATACCGCGATACACAGCGATACAGCAGTAAGGGCTGGAACTGCTACAACACTGTCTTTCAGGATGCGCAAGGCTGGTTGGAAGAAGGCATTCAGGATGCCCTCTACCCCATGATGTACTTCACGGGCGACCACTTCTACCCCTTTGCCGCCGATTGGCAGGAGGGAGCCAGCGGCCGGCACGTGGCACCGGGACTGGGCATTTATTTTCTGCATCCCCGGGAGAAAGACTGGGATATAAGCGTCATCACCCGGGAGCTGCACTACCTGCGCCGACGGGGACTTGCGGGACAGGCTTTCTTCCGTTGTCGTTTTCTGACAGACAACACGAAGGGTATCTACGACTGGTTGCGCGACAACTTCTATGCCTATCCGGCTCTGCCGCCGACCTACGAATGGCTCGACAGCATCGCCCCGCAGAAGCCCGAAGGATTCACGTTACCGGACGCTAACGGAGAAATGGGCGAACTCCGTTGGTCGCCATCGGCCGATGACAGTCCCGGGACGGTTCGTTACAACATCTACGCTTCGTCGTCGTTCCCCGTGGACACCGAACAGCCCGAAAACCTTATCGCCACGTTGCTACCCGCCCCTCATTACACATTCAATCTCAGAACATTTCTAGGCTATGGCCTCAACTTGGCCGTGACGGCCATCGACCGCTGTGGAAACGAGAGCGAAGCCGCACAACTGAATTTCTCACAACAGGAAGCTCCGAAACGAATCCCCTTGAATCCGCTCGGTCGGCCCGTAAAAGCCGGACTGACGGAAAAACGGAGATAGGACGGCGGAAACTAAACTTTTTTCGGTAAAGGACGGTGACTGCAAGCGGAATACCCCTCGGAAAAGTGCCGATAGATTTGACTTTTCCCCTGCTTTTTTGTAACTTTGCACGCAAATTTAATAAACGACATTTATATATCTATGGCAAAAGAACTCGATTTTCTCACTAAACGGAGTGAGGACTATTCACGATGGTATAACGAACTCGTAGTGAAAGCCGATCTGGCCGAGCAATCGGACGTGCGCGGCTGTATGGTCATCAAACCTTATGGCTATGCCATCTGGGAGAAGATGCAGCGCCTGCTTGACGACCGCTTCAAAGAGACGGGCGTGCAGAATGCTTACTTCCCCCTGCTCATCCCCAAATCGTTCCTCAGCCGCGAAGCCGAGCACGTGGAGGGCTTCGCCAAAGAGTGTGCCGTGGTGACGCACTACCGACTGAAAACCAACGAGACACACGACGGTGTGGTCGTAGACCCCGCCGCCAAACTGGAGGAGGAACTCATCATTCGTCCCACTTCGGAGACCATCATCTGGAACACATTCAAGAACTGGATTCATTCGTATCGTGACCTGCCTCTGGTTGTGAATCAGTGGTGCAATGTGATGCGCTGGGAGATGCGCACACGTCTGTTCCTGCGTACCAGTGAATTTCTGTGGCAGGAAGGGCACACGGCCCACGCCACCCGCGAGGAGGCGGAAGACAGAGCCAAGATGATGCTGAAAGTGTATGCCGACTTTGCCGAGCAGGTAATGGCCGTGCCCGTTGTTCAGGGCGTGAAGAGCGAAACCGAACGCTTTGCCGGCGCACTCGACACGTACACCATCGAGGCCATGATGCAGGACGGCAAGGCTCTGCAGTCCGGCACCAGTCACTTCTTAGGTCAGAACTTCGGAAAGGCGTTCAACGTGACATTCACCGACGAACAGAACCAACCGCAGTACGCATGGGCTACTTCATGGGGTGTATCAACCCGTCTGATGGGTGCGCTCATCATGACGCACAGCGACGACAACGGTCTCGTTTTGCCTCCGCGACTGGCTCCCACGCAGGTTGTCATCGTGCCCATCTATAAGAACGACGAACAGTTGCAGAAAGTAAACGCGGCCGTGAATCCCATCGTGGAGCAGCTTCGCGGCATGGGCATCAGTGTGAAGTACGACAATGCCGACAACCGCCGTCCGGGCTTCAAGTTTGCCGACTACGAGTTGAAAGGTGTGCCCGTGCGTCTCGTACTGGGAGCACGCGATCTGGAGAACGGCACCGTGGAGGTTATGCGCCGCGATACGTTGGAAAAAGAGACGCGCCAACTGGAAGGCATTGCCGACTATGTCCGCACCTTGCTCGACGACATCCAGCAGAACATCTACCAGAAAGCCAAGGCTTACCGCGATGCCCGCATCTACGAGTGTGACAATTACGATGACTTTAAGGCTCGCGTCAAGAACGGCGGCTTCTTCCTCTGCCACTGGGATGGTACAGCCGAAACCGAGGCTAAAATCAAGGAAGACACTCAGGCCACTATCCGCTGCGTGCCTTTCGGCTTCGAGCAGACACCCGGCACGGACATGGTCAGCGGTAAACCTGCCGTGGCAAGAGTTTTGATTGCAAGGTCATACTGATATGCAGAAGTCTCCTTGGCAATGGGTTCCCAGCCTTTTCGCCGCCGAGGAGATACCGGCCGGCATCATTACTTATGTAGCCGTGCTCATGTTTCTGCAGACCGATACCAAGCCCGCAATGGCCACGTGCTATTGTGGGCTTCTCTTTTTGCCCTGGGTGCTAAAGTCTTTCATGCGCCCCTACATCCGGCGGTTGGGATATTTCCGCCGTCAGTTGCAATGGCTCGAACTGATTATCGTAGCTGTACTCATGGCTCTGGCGTTCGCATTCCCGCGATATACGCATCGCGAGACATCCATTTTTCTCACGCTGTTCATCCTTTCCTTCTTCACGGCCTGGCATGAACTGGCGGCGCGGATGTACTACGAACGTATGCTCCGCTCCCACGAACAACGCTATTACAACGGAGCGAAGATATTCTTCTCCCAAGTGGCCGTGATTCTAACTTACGGCATACTCATCATCTTCGTAGGTGCCCTGCAGGTCATTTACCGGCGCATTCCCCGCTCGTGGAACGAAGGCTGCTATCTGGTGGCCGGCATATTCCTTTTGTTCGCCCTCTACCATTTGTTCACGCTTCGCCGCCCCGATGTCGCCGCCCCGCACCTTCACGGTTCCGCTCTTGATGCCATGCGGGCCGAAGTGCGCGTTATCGACCGCATCCGTCACAAACCCTACTGGCGGCACAGCGTGGCAGGCCTCGCCCTGCTGCTGCTCCCTCAGAGCCTCATGTTCTACAGCCGTGTGCTTTTCCTCTATCTGCCCAAGGCAGACGGCGGACTGGGCTGCACCATACAGGAAATAGGATTCGCACAGGGCACCATCGGCGTCATCGCCTTTTCCATCGGTCTGCTGCTGGGCCGTCGGTTGCTGTTGTGGGTCAGCCTGCAACGCATCTTTTGGTGGCTGGCCATACCTCTGGGGCTCTCGCCCTTGATTTACCTGATAATGACTTACGACCCGCCCACTTCCCTAACCAGTCTTTCCATCGCCACATTCCAGGCCCAGTTCCTGTTCGGCTTCGGACTGAACATCACAACACGCTTTGTACGGTACATCAGTGGCGAGCGTTACCGCAACACCATCAACTACCTGTACATCCCCCTTGTGGCCACCGTCATGCTTCCCGCCATGATTCTCTCCGGATGGTTAGTTACGAAAACGGGCTTCCGACTGTTCTTTCTCATCGACACACTCACCGCCCCCGTGGCGTGGCTATATATCTACCGCATGGTAAAATCCCATCCATTCACCATGAAATAAGCACTACGCATGAAACCCTACACATGGATTCCGACCCTCTATTTCGCCGAGGCACTGCCCTACACCGCAGTCATGACGCTCAGCGTACTCATGTACACCAAGTTAGGACTTACAAACACCGAGCTGGCGTTCTACACCAGTTGGCTGTATCTCCCGTGGGTCATCAAACCGGTATGGAGCCCGTTCATTGACAGATTCCGTACCAAGCGGTGGTGGATACTCTCCATGCAACTGCTCATCGGCGCAGCCCTCGCCGGCGTGGCCCTGACATTGCCTACCGCCCTGTGGTTGCGTCTGTCATTAGCTTTCTTTTGGCTTATGGCCTTCAGTTCGGCCACCCATGACATTGCCGCCGACGGATTCTACATTCTCTCGCTCAATCAGGAAGAGCAGGCCCTATATGTAGGCATCCGCAGTACGTTCTACCGCATCGGCAGCATCTTCTGTCAGGGGCTTCTGGTCATGGCGGCCGGCTGGCTTGAGGAACACTATTCCATCTCCGTGGCATGGAGCATCACCCTGCTGCTGTTGGCAGCCCTGATGACGGGACTTGCCAGCTGGCATAAATTGAGCCTCCCGAAAGTGGAGAAAGCAGAACACAATGTCCCCACCCTCACCGAAAGCGACAGCCTTAACGAAGACAACACACGCCAAGAAGATTATCCCTTCTGGCTTCCGACGTTCATTTACCCTGTTGCCGACACGCTGCGCGCTTTCTTCTCGAAACCGCACATCTGGGCCGCCCTACTATTTATGTTGCTGTTCCGCCTGCCCGAAGCCCAACTCGCTAAGATGGCGCAACCCTTTATGCTTCGGACTGCGGAAGAAGGCGGACTGGGACTGGGCACCTCCGCTGTGGGCTTCGCCTACGGCACCTTGGGCCTCATCGGTCTGCTGTTGGGAGGCATTGTCGGAGGATGGGTAGTCTCCCGTCAGGGACTCCGCCGCTGGCTCTGGCCCATGGTACTGGCCATATCGGTGCCCGACGTGGTATATGTCTATCTGTCTTATGCCCAACCCGAAAACCTGTGGATTATCAACGCCTGCGTATTCATCGAACAGTTGGGCTACGGATTCGGCTTCACGGCCTACATGCTCTTTTTGGTCTACTTTGCCCGGGGTGAGAAGTCCACATCCGTGTTCGCCCTCTGCACGGCCCTCCAGGCACTGGGCATGATGCTTCCCGGCATGATTGCGGGATGGCTGGCCGACCAGATAGGGTTCCGCTACTTCTTCATTTCCGTATGCCTCTGCACCCTCGTCACGTTCGCCGTATCGGGCCTCATCCGCAGAGACCTGAAATGAACCTCTCATTACTAACCGCACATCGACTCTTATGGAAACAGCACAAAATAATACGCTCACGGACGAATATCCCTTAGACCTGCATGACACGCAGTTCATCAACCTGATGCGCCGCCGCATCTTCAATGTCCTACTCGTTGCCAACCCCTACGACGCTTTCATGCTGGAGGACGACGGCCGCGTGGACGAAAAGATTTTCGACGAATACTCGAAACTCGGACTGCGCTATCCGCCGCGCTTCGTTCAGGTAGCTTCGAAGGACGAAGCCGAGCGCGAACTGCGACGCACCAGTTTTGAGTTAGTCATCTGTATGCCCGGAACGGACAACAACGACGTCTTCTGCATTGCCCGCAGCATCAAGGAGAAGAATCCCAAGGTGCCCATTGTCGTGCTGACCCCGTTCTCGCACGGCATCACGAAACGTATGGAGCACGAAGACCTCTCCATCTTCGAGTACGTCTTCTGCTGGCTGGGCAACACCGAACTGTTGCTGTCCATCATCAAACTGATAGAGGACAAAATGAACCTGCGTCACGACACCGAGGCCGGTGTACAGATGATTATGCTCGTCGAGGACAACATCCGGTTCTACTCCTCCATCCTCCCCAACCTCTACAAGTTTATCCTGCAACAGAGTCTCGACTTTGCCACCGAGGCCCTGAACTCGCAATTGGAGACGCTGCGCATGCGCGGCCGGCCAAAGATTGTACTGGCACGAACCTACGAGGAGGCCTGGGGGCTGTATACCGAGCACAAGGACAACATGCTCGGCATCATCAGCGACTGCCGCTTCCCCCGCAACAAGGTGAAAGACGAACGCGCGGGTCTCGACCTCCTGGCCGCCGTGCGCCGGGAGGACAAGTTCCTGCCTTTCATCATGGAATCGTCGGAGCCGAACATTGCTCAGGAAGCCCGCAACTACGGAGCCGCGTTCATCGACAAAAACTCCAAGAAACTGGGCGTAGACCTCCGTCACCTCGTTTCGCACAATTTCGGTTTCGGCGACTTCATCTTCCGCGACCCGAAGACGATGCACGAGGTAGTCCGCGTGCGCAACCTGAAAGACCTGCAGGACAACATATTCACCGTGCCCGCCGATTCGCTGCTCTACCACATCTCGCACAACAACGTATCGCGCTGGCTCGGCTCACGTGCCCTGTTCCCCATCGCCGAATTTCTGAAGCGCATCAAGTGGGACACCAATCCCGACCTCGACGCTCACCGGCAAATCATCTTCGACGCCATCGTCAAGTACCGCAAGATGAAGAACCAGGGTGTGGTGGCCGTCTTCCACCGCGACCGCTTCGACCGCTACTCCAACTTTCAACGCATCGGCGACGGTTCGTTGGGCGGCAAGGGGCGCGGCATAGCCTTCATCGACCACATCATCAAACGGCACCCCGACCTCAACCGGTTCCCCAACGCCCGTGTGATGATACCCAAGACGGTGGTGCTGTGTACCGACGTCTTCGACGAGTTCATGGAACGCAACGAGCTCTACCCCGTCGCGCTGAGCGACACCAGTGACGAGGAAGTGCTGCGCCATTTCCTCGCGGCCAAACTTCCCGACCGTCTGAAAGAAGACCTCAAAGCCCTCATCGACGTGGTGCAGGAGCCTATCGCCATACGTTCGTCGTCCCTGCTCGAGGACAGCCATTACCAGCCCTTCGCCGGCATATACAGCACCTACATGATTCCCGACTGCCCCGACCGCGCCGCCCGGCTCCAGATGCTGGTGTCGGCCATCAAGGGCGTCTATGCCTCCGTATTCTACCGGGCCTCCAAGGACTACATGACCGCCACCAGTAACGTCATCGACCAAGAGAAGATGGCCGTCATCCTGCAGGAGGTTGTCGGCACGCGCTACGGCGACCGCTTCTATCCCCACATATCGGGAGTGGCGCGCTCCGTGAACTACTACCCCATTGGCGACGAGCAGGCCGAGGAAGGCGTGGTCAATCTGGCCCTCGGACTGGGCAAGTACATCGTGGACGGCGGACTGAATCTGCGTGTCTGTCCGGCCCATCCCGACAAGGTGCTCCAGACGAGCGAGATGGAAATGGCACTCCGCGAGACACAAACCCGCTTCTATGCCCTCGACCTCAAGAACACACTGTCGGAAATCAGCGTAGATGATGGTTTCAATCTGTTGAAACTGAGCGTCCGGGAGGCCGACAAGGACGGTGCCCTGCAGTTTCTGGCCAGCACCTTCGATCCCTACGACCAAGTCATCCGCGACGGCATCTACGACGGCGGCCGCAAGGTCATCACCCTCTGCGGCGTGCTCCAGCACGGTGTGTTCCCGCTGCCCGAACTGCTCAGTCTATCCATGAAATACGGACAGCAGGAGATGCGCCGCGCCGTGGAGATAGAACTGGCCGTCAAGTTGCATCCCGACCGCACCGGAGAGTTCTACCTCCTGCAGATTCGCCCGATGGTGGACAACAAGATGCAGCTCGACGAAGACCTGCGCAAGATACCCGACGAGAAGACGCTCATCCGTTCGCACAACGCCATCGGCCACGGCATCCTTTCCGACGTGCAGGACATCGTCTACGTCAAGACACAGCACCCCGAGACGGGAGAAACCGCATACTCCGCAAGCAACAATCCGGCCATAGCCGAGGAGATAGAACGCATCAACCGCACTTTCCTCGACGAGGGGCGCAACTACGTCCTCGTCGGTCCCGGCCGTTGGGGCTCCAGCGACCCTTGGCTGGGCGTACCCGTCAAGTGGCCGGCCATCTCTGCGGCCAAGGTCATCGTGGAGGCCGGACTGCAGAACTACCGTGTCGAACCCAGTCAGGGTACCCATTTCTTCCAAAACCTCACCTCCTTCGGAGTGGGGTACTTCACCGTGAACGATTTTCTGCAGGACGGGGTCTACCGGCAGGACATCCTCAACCGGATGCCGGCACTGCACGAGACGGAGCACGTGCGGCATGTACGCTTCCCCCGCCCCCTCGTCATAAAAATAGACGGCATGAAGAAGGAAGGCATCGTCATGCCGTAACTCCACCCTCCCCGCCGCAGGGTCGCCCGGACGACCGCATCCCGTCCTGCTATGGACGAGCCTCGGTTCCGCTATGGACAAACGCCCGTCCCGCTATGGACGGAGCGACGTCCTCCTATACACCCGCGCATGGGCGTGCGTACACGCACGTGCACATACTTATATAAGAAGAGCGCGGACAAAAAAGAGAGCGAAGCCGCTGTTATGCGCCCACGCCCTCACACACATTATAAAGTACCTTAACTATTGCCGCTATACGACGCCCTGCGCCATCATAGCTTTGGCCACCTTCATGAAGCCGGCGATGTTGGCGCCTTTCACGTAATTGACATATCCGTCGGCCTCGGTTCCATACTTCACGCAATTCTCATGGATGTTCTCCATAATCCAGAGCAGTTTTTGGTCTACCTCCTCGGCCGACCAACTGAGACGCTCCGAGTTCTGACTCATCTCCAGACCCGATACCGATACGCCGCCGGCATTGCTGGCCTTGCCCGGAGAGTAAAGTACCTTCGCCTCCTGGAATACACGGATGGCACCGGGCGTGGAAGGCATGTTGGCACCCTCGGCCACGGCTATCACTCCATTGGCAACGAGTGCCTTGGCAGCCTCCTCGTTGAGTTCGTTCTGCGTGGCGCAGGGGAGAGCGATGTCGGCCTTCTCGAACCAAGGTTTCGCACCGTCACCCACGTACTTGGCCGAAGGATATTCCTCGGCATATTCGCGGATGCGGCCGCGATAGAGATTCTTCAACTCCATGATGTAATCGAGTTTCTCGCGGTCGATGCCGTCGGGGTCGTAGATGTAACCGTCGGAATCGGACATCGTCATCACCTTGCCACCCAACTGCAATACCTTCTCGGCGGCATACTGGGCCACGTTTCCGGAACCGGAAATCAGCACTTTCTTGCCCTCTATGGTCTCGCCCTTGGTCTGCAACATGGCACGGAGGAAATAGACCGTACCGTAACCCGTGGCCTCGGGGCGAATCAGGCTGCCGCCAAATTCCAGTCCCTTACCCGTAAGCACGCCCGAAAATTCGCGCGTCAGCTTCTTGTACATGCCGAACATGTAGCCGACCTCACGACCGCCCACGCCGATGTCGCCGGCAGGCACATCCGTGTCCGGGCCGATGTGGCGCGACAGTTCCAGCATGAAGGACTGACAGAAGCGCATGACCTCGGCATTCGACTTGCCACGAGGAGAAAAATCGCTTCCGCCCTTGCCGCCGCCCATGGGCAGCGTTGTCAGTGAGTTTTTGAACGTCTGCTCGAAAGCAAGGAACTTGAGGATGCCGAGGTTTACCGAAGAGTGGAAACGAATGCCGCCCTTGTAAGGGCCGATGGCATTGTTGTGCTGGATGCGGTAACCCATGTTGGTCTGTATCTGACCCTTATCGTCCATCCATGTGACACGGAACTGATACACACGGTCGGGAATACACAGACGCTCGATGAGATTCACTTTCTCAAATTCCGGATGCTTGTTGTACTCTTCTTCGATGGTGCTCAATACCTCTTCCACGGCCTGGTGATATTCAGGCTCATTGGGGAAACGACGTTTCAAGTCGTCAAGAACTTTTGCTGCGTTCATAATAGCAATCAATTAAAATTACAATCTTTTACCTTTTCATTCACAAAAGTAACACTTTTTCGAAGAATAGCCAAATAATCTTACAGAAATATATCAGCATCACCCCAAATTACGAGATTCCGATACGAAAAGCCGGAAAAACGGGGCCTTTCTTATAATTTAACACCAATATATCGCCCGTGTCAAAAAAATGTCGTAACTTTGCAACCTATTTCATACCATACATTTATTTTATTAACTTAAAACTGAAAAAATAAGAAAAGCTATGAAAGGGTTAAAAATTTGGGCAGGCGCAATGAGCGTGGCTCTCGTCCTGTCAGCCTGCGGAGGCATGAGTAACACCGGTAAGGGAGCTTTGATTGGTACGGCAGCCGGCGGTGCTGCCGGTACGGGTATCGGAGCATTGGTTGGTCACCTGACGGGTAACACCAAGAAGGGTACCATCATCGGTGCCGCCGTAGGTACGGCTGTCGGTGCCACCACCGGCACACTGATCGGTCGCAAGATGGACAAGGCTGCCGCCGCTGCCAAGGCACTGGAGGCCGCACAGGTGGAGAAGACCACCGACTCCAACGGTCTGGATGCCGTGAAGGTTACGTTCGACAATGGCATTCTGTTTGCTGTAGGTAGCAGCGATTTGAAGGCTGCCGCACAGACTTCACTGAAGAAGTTCGCAACCAACGTGCTGAACGTGTACACCGATTGTGACGTTGCCATCTGCGGTTTCGCAAGCTCCGACGGTTCTGACGCCACCAACCTCGCCCTGAGCCAGAAGCGTGCCCAGAGCGTTTCTAACTACCTGACCGGCAAATGTGGCGTAAGCAACAGCCAGATTAAGGACGTGAAAGGTTACGGTGAAGACCCCAACTACCTCATCTACGGTGCCAACGGCAAGGAGGATGTGAACGCCAGCCGTCGCGTGGAGGTTTATCTCTATGCCAGCGAGGCCATGATTAAGGCAGCCGAGGCCGGTACACTGGAGTAAGTCGGAGAGAATAATCCTTTCGCAAGGCCGAAAGGCTGTTTGTGGAATAAAAAACAGTACAAAATTGACACTTATCCGTAAAATCCGGACATTCATTACGAGAATTGTGCTCTTCTTTTTCGGGAGCACAATTCTCTTTGTTCTCATCTATAAGTGGTGCCCCGTCTACGTCACACCGCTCATGCTGATACGCTGCACGCAGCAAGTCTTTCACGGCGAAAAGATACGGTTGCGCCACCATTGGGTTCCCATTGAGGAGATGTCTGCCGCGCTTCCCACAGCCGTCATGGCCAGCGAAGACCAACGCTTCATGGAACACCACGGCTTCGACTTCGGGCAAATCAGAAACGCCCTCAAGGAACGCCGGGAGGGCAAACGCAAACGCGGTGCCTCCACCATCAGCCAGCAGACGGCCAAAAACGTATTCTTGTGGCCCGGCGGCGGATGGTTCCGGAAAGGACTGGAAGCGTATTTCACGGGCCTCATCGAAATCTGTTGGAGCAAAAAGCGCATCATGGAAGTGTATCTCAATTCCATTGAAACGGGCGACGGCATCTATGGGGCCGAGGCAGTGGCTCAGTTGCACTTCGGCTATCCCGCCAAGAACCTGACACGGGCCAACTGCGCCTTGATTGCCGCCACACTCCCCAACCCGTTGCGATTCAGCAGCAAACGTCCCTCTCCCTACATGCTACGTCGGCAAACATGGATTATGGGACAGATGCGTTACATCGAAAAACATTCGTCGTTCAGTACCCAATAACTCAGGAACCGTGAAAAACATCATCCTCACCCTGTTTCTTTCCATCGTAGCGTTCAGTCACACTTCCGCACAGTCGGACAGCGCGAGAGTGGTTAATCTGCTGAAGCGAGGCCGCACCGAGGCCACTGCCCCACTCCATCTATGGTATGCCCGACAACTCATCGGAACGCCGTATGTAGGGCAAACCCTGGAAGTGAACAAGAAGGAACAACTGGTGGTAAACCTCCGTCAGCTTGATTGCACGACATTCGTGGAGACGGCCATCGCACTGGCCCTCACTCACCGGCAGGGCAGCCTGAGTTTTGAGGACTACCGCCGCAACCTGACACGCATCCGCTACCGCGACGGAAAACTCAACGGCTATCCCTCGCGCAACCATTACTTCACGCAATGGATTGCAAGCAACGAGCGACAGGGAATCGTCAGTGAAAGGAAATTGCCCGCCGCCATCAGCCGGACACAGGTGATTGATATCCACTACATGAGCCGCTATCCCCACCTCTACCCGATGCTCCGTGGCGACAGCCTTGCACAGGCCGAGATACGGAAGTACGAAAAGGAATACGAAGGGCGGCAGGTGCGTTACGTCCCCCTTGCCCAGCTCGACAAGAGCCCGTCAAGTGACCTCGGGGTTATACAAGACGGTGACATTTTGGCCATCGTCACCCGCAAGGACGGACTTGACACCTCGCACATCGGCTTCGCTCTATGGGGTAAAGACAATCGCCTGCATCTGCTCAACGCCAGTCAGATACACAAGAAGGTGGTACTGGAGCCCATGACGCTCTACCAGTACATGAGGAAACATCCCTCGCAACTCGGCGTCCGCGTAATCGAGGTTAAGGAGTGAGATTTCCATCCGCCATGAACACAAGCATACGTTTCCTCATCCTCGCATTTGTCGTGCTGTCGAGCACGCCTCACTGTTTGCGACTGCAAGCCCAGTCTTCCATCGTGAAGGCGGACAACATACGTTCCCTGCAACTTTCGGTGGACGGCGACCCGTTGGCTCCGCCCGTTATGACACTGGGCAAACAACACATCTCCATCGAGTTTGACGAGATGAGCCACGATTATCATCGCCTCACCTATCACATCCAGCACTGCAATGCCGACTGGACAGCGACGGAGGAACTATTTGAAAGCGACTATCTGTCGGGCTTCAACGACCGCCCCATCGAAGACTACGAGAACTCATTCAACACGTCGCAACTCTACACACACTATCGCCTGACACTGCCGAATCCGGACACGCGATTGCTGCTTTCCGGCAACTATCGTGTCAGCATCTACGAGGATGACGACCGCGACACACCGCTCCTGCAGGCCGAATTTTGCGTCGTTACCCCAACTATGAGCATCGGGGCCACGGTGAGCGGAAACACCGACATCGACTTTAACCAAAGCCACCAGCAAGTCAGTTTCAGCGTAGCCTACGGGACAAACAAAGTCACCGACCCTTCACGCGAACTGCATACCGTGGTGATGCAGAACCGCAGGCAGGACAACAAAGTCACCGGTCTGCGTCCCAACATACAGAAGTCTACGGGCGTAGAGTTCAGCTATCAGCGCGAACTCATCTTTCCCGCCGGCAACGAATTTCATAAGTTCGAGATTCTTGACGTGCAGAAGCCGGGACTGAACATCGACAATATGCGTTGGTATGCGCCGTATTACCATGCCACCCTTTTTGCCGACCAACCGGCACGGAACTACGTCTACACCGAGGATCAGGACGGCGCATTCGTCATGCGCAACGATGACGACTACGGTGATGACGCCACGACCAGTGAATACCTTTGGGTGCATTTCGCCCTACAATGTCAGAAACCGTACACCGGGGGCGACATTTACGTCCACGGCTGGTGGAGCAACGGGCCTTTCGACCCGGCCTGCCGCATGACGTGGAACGAGGAAGCCCACCAATACGAAGCAGCCATCTACCTGAAACAAGGCTACTACAACTACATGTACTTACAGAAAAACGGCGAATCGCCCGACGGAAATTTCTACGAGACGGAGAACGAATACATCATCCTCGTCTACCACCGTCCGCAAGGCGGCCGTTACGATAAATTAGTAGGTTACCGAAAGTTGAAGAACTGACGGCACAAGAACTCCGGTACGTTTGGCCGGGAACACTACTCCACCAACCCGATTTCTTTCCACGTAGCCAACAAGGTATCGACATCCTGCCGGGCCGTCTGCTCGTCCACCTCGTAGTTGTCAAGGAGAACTTTCACGACGTCTTCCGTCTCAAATTCCTTGTCTACGAACGCTTTCCACACCAGCGTGGCGCTTTCGTTAAAGTTGATTACCTTACAGAAGTCGATGTTCTTGCGCCCTATGGCCACAATGACATGCTCCCCGCAAACCTCACGCAGTTCAAATCCTTCCTTGATTTTCATATCTCGTAGTCTCTAATTCGTTCATATTCACACCATCGCCCGGTAGGCAAAAAGCAGATAGCGGCGTACCGGCAACAGGCTCCGCCACAAGCGGATGCACCGCTTCAGACCGGCATCGGAGGCCGACAGCGTACGGGTGGGACGCAGATAGTGGGTCACCACGCCGGCCACATCCTGCCTGCGACAACGTTCTGTCCCTTTCACATTGCCGTCCCCCATCAGGGTCAGTCTGTCCCCTTCGATGCGGATAATGCGATGCAGGACATAATGCCCGGGGGCAATCTCCGCCAACACGGCATCACCCACCTCCAGAACGTGCGGAGCATCCAGAACAACCCGGTCGCGCAGATGTTCCAGAAAGGGCCGCATCGAATAGCCTTTCACCGGAATCGTAGCCGTATGCCCCTCGCGAATCATGTCGCGTACCATCCCCAGCAGGATGTGATTGGGAATCTCCTTGTGCGGCCCGCCGGTATTCCGTCCGTTGCGCCTCCGATATATCCGGCGCACGGGAGTAAAAAAGAAATGTAAAACGTTAAATGCAAAGTCTTTAATTCCCATCCTGAGGTTCCGCATTTCTATTTTCCGTCCTTCACCGTATTGTAGCATAGCCATGCGGCATCGGCATCGGGCAGGCAACCGAGTTCGTAGACCGGCACCCGGGAAATGATGGCCGCCAGCGTGTCGCACACGTGCAGATAGATGCGCTTGTCCCACTTCATGTTACTGGAAGCCGGCAACAATTCCACCAACGCCTCTACGGGTGCCATTCGCCGGATTTCATTTTTCGGCCGCTGCTGTATGCGCACCAGTGCCCCCACGGGTGCTTCGATGTTTCGGTAACAGGGGGTCTTTCCGCTCCACGGCGTACCATAGATGACAGGCTGTCCATCCACGATGCGCACCACGGGATTGTCGTCGTTCATCAGGTCGCAGCCCGGAATATTCTTGTACCAGAGGAACGTATGTGTGCTCTTGCCCGTGCCGCTCGGTGCTGTCATGAGATAGCCGCGGCCGTCCTTCCGGATGACACTGGCATGCAGGAGCACCGTATCTTTGTCGGCGGCAGCAAAGGCATAGGCCATCATCAGCGCATTGTTCAGCGCAAAAGCCCGATCGCGCAAGGCGTCCGCCACAAGGGCCGCCGTGCAGTGTGAAAAAGTACGGTCGGCACGAAGCACACCGCAAAGCGTCCGCTCAGGATTACTGATTTCTATGAAATAGCCCTCATCGGGCAACTGGTAGACGCCGTAGTTGTTTCCGGTCTCGTCGAACTGTCCGATTTCGTCTTTCTCCTCCTCACACCGGTACCCGTTGTCCACGGTCAGTGTCAGCAACGGCACCTCCTCTTCTTCCGATTCCTGAAGCCGAAACGGCTCAAACGACGGGAGCAACACCTCATCGGGTTGCTCTTCCGACAGGTAGCGCACCTGCAATAGATGTCCGCCGACACGATAGGACGTCACTCTCATTCCTACTCCTTTTTCTTTTCTGTTGCGGACGGCTGAGCAACTCCTTTCCCATCCTCATTTCCGGACACGGGGGCTGTTTCCTCCACAATGGGGTCTACCCACTCTTCCGTCTGGAACCGGAACGCATCCACACCCAACGACTGAAGCACAAAGTCCGAGCCGGTTCTGTACTTCTTGCGTATCTTTTGGTATTTCTTTTCGAGCCGCGTTTTCTTTTTGTCGAAGAAAACCGCGCAGGTCATGTTCTCACGCTGCAACTGCCCCACCACATAGTTGTTGAGTTGCAGCGAGTAAAGCGAACGGTCGGCCAAAAAACCGTTGGGCATCATGTATGCCTCCACGGGCTGGAGGTCTGTCATGATGATCACGGAGTCGTTGAACGACAGGGCGCAACCGAACATATAGACCTGCTGCCGGCGGGGGGCCACCGTGGCGGCAAGCGCAACCAACGAAAACGCCGACACGAGCAACAGGACGACACCTCTGCGCATCTTCATCCCAGATATGATTTCAGCAGTTTATTCTTCGAGTTCTGACGCAGACGGCGGATGGCCTTTTCCTTAATCTGACGGACACGCTCACGGGTCAGATTGAACTCATCACCGATTTCCTCCAGCGTCATCTCCTGACGGCCGATGCCGAAGAACATCTGTATGATGGCCTTCTCACGCTCCGTCAGCGTGTCCAGTGCGCGGTCTATCTCGCGCGACAGCGATTCGTTCACCAACGTGCGGTCGGCCATGGGAGAATCGTCGTTCACCAGAACGTCGAGCAGCGAGTTATCCTCACCCTCCACGAAAGGCGCATCCACGGAAATGTGGCGTCCGCTCACCTTCAGCGTATCGCTGATTTTGTCTACGGGCAAATCCAGTTCGTCGGCCAGTTCGTCGGGACTCGGCCGGCGCTCGTTCTCCTGCTCAAACTTGCTGAATGCCTTACTAATCTTATTCAACGAGCCAACCTGATTCAACGGCAGACGCACAATGCGGCTCTGCTCGGCCAATGCCTGCAGGATGGACTGACGAATCCACCAAACAGCATACGAAATGAATTTGAAACCGCGCGTCTCGTCGAACTTCTCGGCGGCCTTTATCAATCCCAAATTGCCCTCATTGATGAGGTCGGGCAACGAAAGCCCCTGATTCTGGTACTGCTTGGCTACAGAAACGACGAAGCGTAAGTTGGCCTTGGTCAGTTTCTCCAACGCCGCACGGTCGCCTTTGCGAATACGCTGCGCCAGCTCCACTTCTTCCTCCACGACGATGAGGTCTTCACGGCCTATCTCCTGAAGATACTTATCGAGTGATGCACTCTCTCGGTTCGTGATACTTTTGGTGATTTTTAACTGCTTCATTGCGGTACGTACATAATAAACGGCGCAAATATAGCAAAAAAAAAGCAAAATTTCAAGAGATTAACAATATTTATATTCCGAGGCTCTGCGCAAAGATGCTTATTCCGCCGCCATCTTTAGGCTTTGATTGGACTAAATCGTTATGTTTCTGTCCACAGAAACTTTATGCCCGGTTTCGTCCTTGAATTTTTCGATGTCCACTTTGCATGATACAACAGCACGCGGACGTTGTTTATTGCATAATTGAGCTTTTATGGAATCGTAACTGCCGGCAGCGTGATACGCCTTGAAGTTGCGTATCGTAATTTTAAGCTGATTGAGCCCATCGCCCACCCAACCTTGGCAGTCCCTATCTTTCAGCTCTACGAATATAAGGTGTTTATCATATTCCAACAACCCGTCGCAGCGGTTATCCATCTGGCCATCCGGCCGCAGCACTTCGATGCAATTATCTATGGGATAAAACGTAACTGTCTTCAGATTCGCATTCGCAACGACTGCCGTCCATTTGTCCTCGTCAGCCTCTTCTATATAAGCCGGCGTGTGCGGACAATCCACCGGCGCGACATCATCGCATAGCCCGAACCGAGGTTTCCGGGTAGTCTCTTTATGGGGATTGTCAAAAAAATCTACCGGCATAAGTCTTCCAAATCCAAGAGTTTGGCAAACTTATCGTTGCTGTCTGCCAGACTATTATTTAGATAATTCTCGTCGGATGGCATTCCCTTGTAGGTTTCAAGGCGGGAGTATGTGCCGTTCACCTCGTCCAACTCGTAAACATATAGCGTCTCCGGGTCTACGACAGAGCGGAGAGGTACGATACTGTTTATCTGTTGTTTAACGTCCTCAGGCACGCCACCCCGACAAAGATTATACGCTTTCACAAATACCGTCAGATAGTTTATGATATAAGGGCTATGCGTAGTCATAATCAGTTGATTTCCACTACTCATATTGTTTATATCAAGCAAACTGCCAAGCATCTCCCACTGAGAGGTCGGGAACAGATTCTGCTCGGGTTCTTCCACGATATTGATAAAATGAGTCTTCGTGAATCGGTCAGACAAGGCATTGATGGCCGTCCGGCGTTGCTCCTCCGACAACCTTTTGTTATCGTATATCTCGGCAATAAGTCTTTTGTAACGCACTCGCTCCTCTTCAGTCATATCCGCATTGTCGGCTCTATGCAGGATGGACTTAGCCAAATTCATAGATACGATATACAAGGGAACCAAAGACTGATAGCCGCTGGACGCTTCGCTGATTCGCAACTTATAATCCCTGCCGCGAACATGAAGGATGTCATTCTGACGGTCGTACTCTAATCCGGCACCATCAATAGGCAATTCATAAGAACCGCGAATATTCTTCTGCGCATTCTTATACTCATCCTTAAATTCCCGTAAAGACGGAGACGCGACTTTCAGTTCTTTGAACGACTCAATGTAGGTCAGGAAGTTGCGTTCTGCGGGGACATACATGATTTGGGGCAACTCCGTGGCAGGAGACAACTGCGTCTGTTCCACACACAACGCATTATTCCGGAAACGGAATGTATACGAAGTCCCGACATATTCGATATCGGTCTCCGCATTTATGTAATTCTGAATACGATGATACGTCAGGAAAGTATTCTTGAACTTAGACTTTCGTTCGAAAAATTTTGTATCATGGTCACCTCTGACAAGAGACTTTTCCATCCAGGCGAATGTCGATATAAGTTTGGCAATCGTACTCTTACCGGAACCTTGGTTGCCGATAAAGAGAGTCACCTTGCCCACTTCTATCCATTGAGCATTTTCCTTTATAGGCCCGAAATTCTGTACTCTAATCCTCGACATAATCAAAACTTTCTGCAAAGATAAATAAAGTTTCGCAATACATAAAATATTATGAACCTATCTTTCGGACAATATGTTCATCAAAGATTCCGCCACACAATCCGCAGGAATATGCGACCCCCATATATGTAAGGAACGCGCATGCGCACGCACGGGCGCACACGCATAGGAGGACGGGCCTCCGTCCATAGCGGGACGAGGCTCCGTCCCGCTATGGACGGAGGCCCAACCTCGGCGGGACTGAACGGGGGAGACGGAGGGCGGAAAATGTGTCCTATTTTGAGGAGGGTTAAATGCGGTCGCGCAGCAACCAATCAGAAGTGCTACTGATTTAGTTACTGCAAAAACAGAATTAGGGAAGATCGCGGAGTATAACAAGAAGATAAGTGATAACACTTCACTCCTTAATTCCTATCAGGTTCAGCTTTCGCTTGAAGACAAGGAAACGACGACAACAACAACTAACACGGAAGAAACAGATGTTCCTTATGGAGACCAGGAACGAAATGCAATAGACGCATTTACTGCAAAACCATATAGTGGTAGTCTTAAGTTTTATCTTGAGTTAGGTGAAGACCCTGAAGTGGACGATAATATCTTGTACGTATCTATAACTACTGCAGATATTGCGAGTATGGCTAATGGTACAGATATAGAAGGTTCGAACATAACGAAGGCTTCCCAAATAATAACAGACGGGAATACGGTAGATAAGATTTATTTCTATTATGCTGTTCCCGTATTAACAAGTGATAAATCTCAGATACAAGGATATACATATAGAAGCCTCTCTTCTAGTTTTTATTCAGCTCCTTTGATAAGAGACCGTGAAATCCGTGCTGCAATAGAGGCGCTTAAGGACAGGCTTCCAGATCCCACAGTGTCTTATGTAACAGTAAAACAGACGACGACAACTACTACAACAACTCCTAATGAGAGATATACTAAACTTCTGAGAAATATAGTAGCTCTTAAAACAGATAATAGCTATAATACAGCTCTTCTAAACGGTGGTAAGTGGACTATTTATTCTGTTAATGAAACGACAAACGAAGAAGCCTCTACAGAATCTAAAGAGACCATCGCAACCGGCTGCACGGAATATAAGAAATTGTCTATTGAAAATAGTTTCGACATAACGGATGCAACTTTCACCTTGGGTGACTGGGGAACAGGTTATACCATAAACGGTAAAGGCAACGTCATCACTTATCCAAACAATGCAGAAGGAAAACTGATAGCAATAAATGACGGGGCAATAAACAATTTGGGTGTTATAAATGGTAAAATTGCCGAAGTAAACAACAATAGTATAAAGATTGCCTTTGAGACAACAGACAGAACGAACTACGATCTGTATGATGCCAGCGGCGTACACACAGAAGCCCCGATGGACAGTGCGTTGGCCAATAGAGCCCGTCCGTACTTCGGAGTTTCGATTGACGCAAACGGAAACTTTGGTACACTTGACAAGAAGACAGCCGCTAATACCGTGTATAAGGCAGAGTGGACAGATGCAGAGTCAAAGGAGAGAACGGCCTTTTATACAAACGCAATTTATGGCGAAGAAACAGAAGCAACAGGTTTGTCTTACAATCCTGCAAAAGACATGGCTAACACATTCACTTATGTACTGAGCAACGACCTGACTATCACAGATAAGTTTACAGAAAAGAACGTTGTTGTGAAAGGTATCTGCAAAAACGCAGAGTTTACAGACAATGTAACTAAGGGCAGTTTTGTCTATATACCCACGAAGTTCACAGCAGAAAAACTTTCTTATAACCGTAGTTTCAAGGTATCATCTGATCTCGCAACAGTATGTCTGCCTTTCAGAGTGTCAAAAGAGACCCTCGAGGCCGCAGGTGTGACTAAGGTAATGCAGTTCGACTATGTAGATGCAGCTACCAACACATACTGGTTCAGATATCAGGATGACGGCATCCTGAAAGCCAACGAGCCTTACGTGCTGAAATGCAATGGCGAAAACTTCGAGGGCGGAGAGATATTTGCCAACCTGTCCCAGATAGAAGTTGCAGCGACAGGTAATATCGACCGTTATGCCGTAACTCCCTCAAACCCCGGCAAGGATGCAGAGTTCCGTGGTGTGTTCGTAGCTACCAACGCCACTGAGTTGGCTAACGGCGGCAAACTTTATGGCTTCGCAGAGGGTAAGTTCCGTCCTTTGACGATATCAGATAAAACTACATTCGCACCTTTCCGGACTTATGTAAGAGCCAGCAGAGAGAGCAATGTACCTGCCGTTACGTTTAACATCGGCGAGCTTGACGAGGACGGTAATATCGTTAGCGACGGTGGTGAGACCGGTGTAAACACGGCCGTGAAAGAGGCCGACACGTTCAGTGTGAAAGGCATCAACGGTGCTCTCGTCATTACAAGCGACAAGGCTCAGAGAGTAAACGTCTACACCATCGGCGGCAGCCTTGTGAAGACTACGAATGTAGAGGCCGGTACCGTGACTGTACCCGTAGCCGCAGGCGTGTATGTTGTGAACGGAAAGAAAGTTTTTGTTAAATAAGTAAGAAAAACGGTATATCATGAATAAGAAAGCATATACAAAGCCGGCAGTGACAGTCATAGATGTAAAGTTTGAGTCGGCACTGATGACGATGTCACAGACCTCCGGTATCGGTGAGGGTCAGAATCCCGGCACCAATGATCCTTGGGAAGGTGAAGTTGAGACGAAAGGCGAAAATAACTTCTGGGACGAGTGGTAATCGCCCGCTCTTTCCCGAGAGAGAATAAATGTAACGGAGCTGTATCGTGTGATACAGCTCCGTTGTAATTTATATATCATTCAAACTTCCTAAGTGACCGGGGGCATCAGGTAATCAAACGACAGTCAGTAGTTTCTTGCCGATATGGTGTATTCCGTCCACAATGCGCTTGCGCTGCTGCGGACGCGGTTGTTTCAGTCCCGTGGCGTAGTGGCTCAACTGATTTTGGTTTATTCCTGATGCACGGCTGATGGCGGCCAACGAAGCATACGGCTCGCAGATGCGCAGCAGAGTGGCAACATCAAGGTAGTTAAACTCCAGTTCATAGTCACCATCGCGGAGCCATTGGGGAACATCGTCTCCGTCCTCCAACATTCCTTCCACATGGAAACGAAGTGTTTCTTCGGCTTCTTTCAGCAGTTCCTCGAATGACTTGGCTGTAAAAACGACTGCACCGGGCACGTTCTCGCCGAATGATGCGCCAAAGTTCTTGTCGCACCATTGTACATCTACTCTAATCTTTTCCATATTTTCCATTTTTTTACCTTTTTTTCTTGTTTCCCGGATGAGAAGTTGGGCTATCGCCATCCCGCTTGCTTCCAAATGCTGTTTAGCAGAAACTGGCTCAAGACTTCGCTTTCCTTTCCTCTGACCGTGACTTTGCCGGGTTTTGTCGGGTGCTTAAATTGCCGGTGGTCTGTGGCTTTCTTCTTTTGCTGCACCCATCCATCCTTTTCCAAAAGGCGTATGACTTCAATGACTTTATATTTCTTCATTGCAATCTAAAAGCTATTTTGTTTTCACAAAGGTACGAAATCTATTACCAATCACAAAATAATTGATACGATTTCTATTACTTTTCAGTATTAGTTTTCTCGACCCTACTTTTATGACTTACGACTAAGAAGTGCCAATATGGGCACTTCTTAGTCGTAAGTCATGTTGTTATGCAAGGTGAGGAGGTCGGAGACTACTTGAAAAGGTACTTCCGGAGCTTTCCGAATGCCTTTAGTGAGCGTTGCAGGTCGCGAGGGTCGGTAAGTCCCACACACAGGCGATGGAGAATGTAGCGGGGGCGCAGATAATAGCGTCGCCGGGCCTCGTTGCAGAAGTCCACCATCTCCTGGGCTGAAAGGCCGGGGAGGTTGAGCACCGTGTTGTGTGTGCCGTCGGGCCGGCAGTATTTTTCGTAGTCCGGCTCGATGTAGCCGTTTTTCTTCGCCCACGCATAAGCCTCCGTACCCGGATAAGGTATGAGGGGGAAGAACTGGGCCGTGTCGGTGTTGAGGCGCATGGCCAGACGCAGCGTCTCCTGCATGGTCTCCTGCGTTTCGCCCTCGTTACCCACCATGTAGCAGGCATGAATGAGCAAACCGGCCTTTTTGGCATTATCGACGTATTCCTTGAAAGATTCCACTTTCGTGCCCTTGCGGATGTTGTCCAGAATCTGCTGGCTGCCGCTTTCCAGACCGGGAATAATCAGTCGGCAACCGGCCTTCTTCATGGCCTTCATGGTCTCCAAATCGAGACCCACACGGGCATTGCAGAGCCACTTGAGCCGGCGGTTCAGTCCGCGCTCCACGAGCAGGCGACAGATTTCCATCACGCGCTTTTTGTTGGCCGTGAAAGTGTCGTCCTCGATGACCACTTCGTGTACTTCGGGGAAGTGCTCCGCTATGTAGGCGAACTCGTCTACGACGTTTTGCGCCGAGCGTGTACGGAAAGCGTGTCCGTGCATGGTCTGAGGATAGACGCAGAAGTTGCAGCGGAAAGGACAGCCACGACCCGTAAAAAGTTGTATGCTGGGATATGTGGCGGCGGCAAAGAAATAGTCGCGGGGATTGAGATGTTCCTTGATGAAAGCGGCGGCAAAAGGCAGTTCATCGAGGTCTTTCATCGGAGGCATGGCCGGCGTGCGGAGCAGTTGTCCGTCACTGCGGTAGCACAATCCGCGTACCTCACTGACGGGCGTTCCGGCCTGCAGTGCTCCGGCCAGTTCGGAGACAATCATGTCGTACTCACCAATGGCCACGGCATCCACGTGTTCGGAGAAACCCATCGTCTCCTCGGGCAGGGCCGAGGGGTGTGTACCTACGAGAAGGACAAAAGCCGAGGGAAATTCTTTCTTGAGACGTCCGGCAAAGCGAATGTCACTGCGGATGGAGGGAGTGCTGGTGCCCAACACGAAGAGTCCCGTACCGAGACCCTGCGAGCGGATTTCCTGCAACGATTCCTCCTCGCCCAACCGGCGTGCGGGGGCATCCTGGAAAACGACTTCATGGCCTTGCTTGCGGGCATAGGCGGCTGCATAGATGAGCCAAAGGGGATAATACAAGGCGCCGCTCTTCGTCACGGCCGGAGAGCGGGATTCACGCGAGAACTTTCCGAACTCTGCCTTGAAAGGGGGATTGATAACGTATATCTTCATCAATAACCGGTGTTTACGCTTTATATAAACGCCGGGGGCGGCCCTTTTATTATGTGGGCGGCTACTTTTTTATTGCCGCACCGGATCTTACGACGGGGTCAGCGGCGCAGCAGCAGGTGCCAGAGGAGATAGGCGCGGTAGGAAATCCGGTAGCGGAGACTGTTGGTGCTGCGTCCGCCGGCAAAGGAGGCCGTGGCGTCGTGACGCCGGTAGAGCTGAAGTACCTCGTCCTGAAAGCCGCAGCGCAGGTGGCGCTGGGCATAGAGGGCCATCCACATATCGTGAGTGGCTACACGCGGCGGGAAAGGCATCGTACGGAGGACGGCTTCGCGGCGCAGGGCCATGCAGCAACCGAGCCACGCATCCTTCACGAAGTTGCACCACCACGGGCGCAACGGATTCCAACGGCCGTGGTAGTAGCGTGGTTGCACGATGTTCAGTTCGGCATCCGTCAGCGCGCAGTTGCACGAAACGACGTCGTACCCGCCTTCGACGAGGAAGCGCACCTGCCGTTCTATCTTTCCGGGCAGCCACACGTCGTCCTGGTCGGCCAAAAAGAGGATGTCACCCTGTGCCTGACGCAGGGCATGCTGGAAGTTGTGCGTCACTCCGTGGGGGCCGGGATTGCAGAAAAAACGTAACCGGCGGTCGGCATACGAACGGATGATGTCCGCCGTGGCGTCGCACGAACCGTCGTCGGAGATGACAAGTTCGTCGCCGTCGCCCAACTGTTGCAGTATGCTGTCTATCTGCTGCCGTATATATCGTTCTCCATTGAAGGAGGCCATGCAAACGCTGATCATAGTTTCAAGTGCAAGCGAGCCATGTAATACATTTTTATCATAAAGAAACGCAAGAACCCCATGCGGGCAAGGTCGCGAACGGCCCTCCATTCGTCACGTGTCTTGCGCCACAGCACGGGGAAACGGCGCAACTGAGAGAGGTACGACGGGACGGCTTTGGAACCCAGAACGTTGGCCTGATGTTGCCGGTACAGGATGGATGGTTTCGTCAGGGGCAGAATACGGCCTCCGTTCCACAAGACACAGGCTGCAAGCCAACTGTCGTGCATCTGCGCACCGGGAGGGCAAGGCAGGGATGCTCTCCTTGCCGCCTCGTTGAAGAGCATCGTGCAACCGGGTATGTTGTTGTAGACAAGGTGGAAGTATTTGTCGTTACAGAGCGAAAGCGCATAATGCTGCTGTGCCCAGAAGGATTCGGCAATGGGATGCAACCGGGCATCCACCACACGAAGGTCGGTGCCCACGAGGAGAGGGGTCTGCTGCCGGTCGGGCTGCTCCGACATTGCTTTCACGCAATCCGCCACTTTCTCGGGCAGCCACACGTCGTCGTGGTCGCAGAACATATAGAGCCGATGAGCATCGGCCTCTGCCGAGGCATCGGACGCTCCTGCCTGCGCCAACAGCCACATGAACCCCTCCTTGGGGCCCATCTTACCGGACGACTCCATCACACGGATACGTGCATCCCGGTCGGCATATCGCCGGAGAATGTCACGTGTGTCGTCCGTAGAACCGTCGTCGCGCACGCAAAGTTCCCAGTCCGTGTAGGTCTGGGATATAATGGAATCCAACAGTTCCGCAAGATATAGCGAACTGTTCCATGTGGTGAGCAGTATGGTTACCGTCATCTTGTCCTCCTTTCCTGATTTTCCCGGGTAATATCTTCGTAGAACCGGAATACCTTGTCCACATAGGCTTCATCGGAGTAGAGCATATTCACGACCTCGAAAGCAGACTTCCGCATTTCCTCCTCTGCTCCGAAGCCCTGGGCTGCCTGAACGAGGCATTGCACCAGTTCCTCGGTGGTCGTATAACGCAGCGCGATTTCCCGCCCGGTGAGCCGGACACCGTTGTCCATCTGCTCGCGGGTGCCACCCGTATTCCGGCCGATAACCGGTGTTCCGTTGAACATCGCTTCCGGCATGCAGCGTCCGAATCCCTCCGAGGGGGACGGTACAACCAGTGCGCGGGCACCGCGCATCAGCGTCTCCACATCCGAACGGAGGCCCATGAAAACAACTCTCTCACGCAAGCCGATTGCGCTGAGTTTCTGCTCCAACTGTCGGTACAGACTCTTGTCGAGGACTTCACCGGCCACGTACAGGGGAAGAGCGTGAGCCCCGGAAACCTTGGCCGAGTAGCGGCAAAAGGCACTTATGAGTTGGTCTATCCCCTTGGCACGGGAGACGGGGCCTACGAAAAGGAAATACACCCCTTTCTTCCGGACAGGCAGTTCGTCCATCCGCGGATGCACTCCGTTATAAATCACACGGGAGCGGCTGTCTCCCTCCAGTCCGAAGTAACGCTGCAAGTCGCGTGTGATGAATATCGAGTATTGCAACCGCCGGACAAACACGCGCTTCGTGGGGAAGTGGCGAATACCGAAGTCTATATCTCCGTACTCGCGCACATGCTGAATATGGGGCACACCTAACCGCCGGGCAACTCTGCGTCCCAGGTCTATCACTCCGACATTGGTATGTACCATATCTATACCCGTGGAACGCAACTGACGCATTATGACGCGCTCCGTCCGTCGGTTCACATAGAAACGGGCCAACAAACGGGGCACGAAGAGCAAACGTTGCTTCCATGTCCGGCTATGGGGCCACGCATGGAACTTATACAATAGAGTTAGTACCGGCAGGCCCATCTCGCGCAGTTCCTGCTCATAGTCCTGCTCTTTGTCCTTCGGCACCACGAGCACAGGCTCCACACCCCGCTCCATGAGTCCGCGAAGCATGACGAGGAAAGACTTGAACGAACCGGAAAGCCGGTGCGTGGGGTTCAGTATATACAAGACTTTCATCTGCTCTCCTCCTCCTTTTCTGTTTCCGCATCCGCAAACGGCAGGAAATAGGCCATGCAGTAGAACGGAATATAGTAATTGTACGACATCAGGTAGCCGCGCGCAAGGAATGCCAACAGGGCTACAAACATGACGGACACAAACGCCCGTCGGTCGCGAAAACGCATGGTCGAGAGACCGTAGAAAGCAATCAACAGGAACAGGCCGATGAGGCCGTTCTCGTAGATAAAGACCTGATAGCCGGAATTACCGAACATATCGTAGTCCATGTCGCGCCCCAGGAAGATGTCCGAAGACTCAAGGAAATTATCGAACTCCGCCTGGAAATCCTCTGTCACACGGTTGTTTCCTACAATATCGCCATCCTCCACCTCCAGACGGAGAATAATCAGGTCGTGGAGCATGTTGTCGCCATCGTTGTAAAAGAAAGAGGCGGTGATGACGCCCGCAAATAAGGCTGCCACGCCGAGCAATTTCCCGATAAAGTGCTTGCGGCGAATCCAGAGATGGAGAATGACAACTGCTGTAAGCAGGAGGTAGGCGGAAAGGGAAAAGGTGATTAGCGTGGCAACAAGCAGGATAATGTTGTACCACTTCTTCCACTTCCCTATCTGGGTAAAAAGCAGGAATGTGGTGGCCGTTCCCAAATGTCCCGGTTCCAGAAACACGGACTGGAAGCGGGGGATGATCGTAGTCACGAAGCGATCGTCTATCAGGAAGAAGAAGTAATTGGAGAAAGTATAGTAGCCGTCCCTGAACTGCGCATTGACGGATGGCAAGGGGAAACCGACCAGATATAGCAGGAAGAAAGGCATCGAAAAGAGCATCAGTATGCCCATCGCCTTGGATATGAAGTCGGCCAGGCCCGCCAATTCGTTTTTCCTGACCATAAAGAGGCTCAAGAATATGAAGACGTTGAACGGAAACGCAAGGAAAGCCCCTAAAGTCTCCTCGTTCACCATAAGCTGGTAAGAGACAATAGCAACGTAGGAAAGCAGGGAGAAGAATATTTTCTCATAGGTGAAGAAAGGGGCATTCATTGTGCGGGCCAACAGCATGGAACCCAACAGCAGCGAGGAGGCCAACACCAGATTGAGTGCTCCGATGCTCCAGAAGAACCAGGGATTGAGCGAACCCAAATAGGCAATGAGCATGCCGCTATAGAATAGCAGCCGCACCAGTGTCTGCTTCTCGTACAGGTATATCTTGGGAACCTTGATTCTCATCTGCGTCTGTAATTCCGGATTAGTCCCTTGATATAGTTCCGTTCATTATGGCTCAACGTAAAGCACCACAGTACTCCTATGCCTGTCAGACCAGAGAGCAGGAAAGTCAGCAGGATGCGCCGGACGCTGAAAGGCAACTGCACGCAGCCTCCACACACCAGCAGGAGCGTGGCAATCAGACCGAGTGCCGGAAGCAACACACGTTTCGCATAGTCCGGAACATTCAGGTCGTACTTGATGCGCATATAAAGGATTCTCATCATGGCCATGGCAAACTCTATGACCATATAGGCCCACATCATGCAGGAGACGCTGCCTGTCGTCTTCAGAATCACCCACGCAATCGGGAGGGTGAGCAGTTTGGGAGTGTACATGATCAGTGTGTAGGTCTGTAGCTTGCCAATAGCCTGCACGGCAGTATTGAATCCCAACGTAAGCAGGTCGAGCAGGAACGAGATAAGGATAAAACGGCAGAAGAGAGCCGTATGTTCGGGCACCTCTTTCAGCCAAAGCCCCAAAATGCCGTCTATCTCAAAGATGACCGGAATCGCCACAATAACCATCAACGACAGCGAATATTTGCTTTCCCGTCCTGCCATATTCAGCACTTTCTGACGGTTTCCCTCGCCCTCGGCCTTCATAATCTGCGGATTCATGGCGTTGAAAATGGAGGTCGTGACTATCGTAAGTCCCATATAGACCTGATTGGCTATCCCATAAGCCGCATTGATGGCTGTTCCGAAAAAGTGATTCAGTACGACAGCAATCCCTTGCGCCCTTGCCGTCACGGCTCCCATCCCATAGGTTGTCCAACCGGCGAATCCCAGCAACTGCATCATATAACTGCGGCTGAACTCTTTACGCCGGAACAGCAGGGTGCACTCCGGATAGAAGCATAACGCGTAGAGATAGAAGACGCAGAAATTGAGTATCTGTATGCCGGCCATGGCCCATACATAGATGAGCAGTCTGTTGCCCGAAAGCGAGAGCAGCAGGAAAGCCACAAGCAGTTTCAGCATGGCATCGGCTACCTCTACAACGGAAATGAACGTGATATTCTCCCGTGCAATGAAGAGAGCCTTGAGTGGAGCGGAAAGAATGGTCACAAAAAGGATGAAGGCGGTGATGAAATAGAGCTTTATCGCCACACTCACGCGCTGCGGCGGTATGTTGAGCACATCGGACATCAGCCACGGCTCAATCGCCGCCAGCAGGAGCATAAGCCCGGCCCCGATGATAAAATGCAGCAACATGCTGCTTACGAAAAGACGGCGGACATCGCCGGTACCGCAACGTCCGTAAAGCAGAGAAATGTAGCGTTGTGTGGTGACAATGAGCGAATTGGTGATGAAGCCCAGCATGACCACGACGCCCGCTATCAGTTGATACAGCCCGTAGTCGGAATCCGTCAGGGCCTCCAGTACCACTCGCACGGCATACAGCGATACAGCCGTAGTGATAACAGCCTTAGCGTACTGCACCAGTGTATTGACGATTATGCGTTTTTCCGGAGCCATGATGGGAATAACGATTATACGGACGTTTTCCGTCCTTAGTTGATGGTCTTCTTCAGCTCATCCCGCAACACATACAGCGTTGCGCCGAAGGTGGAAAGAATCAGCATACCCAATATGAATATCATGCGCTTGGGATGCTGCGGTTTCACGGGAACCGATGCTCCCTGCAGAATGGTGAAAGCCGGCGTTCGCTCCTGCACCTTGGCCTTTGCCGCCTCCAGTTGGGTAGACATGGCCTGATAGGTCTGATACTTCATCTGCATATCATTCTCCAAAGCATCCCGATCGGACATCATGGACTGCAGGATAATGTCGCGATGCGTGTCGCAGTAGTGTCCATAACGGGCCGTGGCCTCCTCGTAAGCAGCCTTTGCCTCAACCGTCAGGCGTTCGTAATACTCCTTGTCGATACGGGCCTTACTGGTGCGATAGTCCGTAATGAAGAGTTGCAGACGGGCCCGCACGCTGTCGGCCATCATGGCACTGATGAGCGGGTCTTGGTCGGTGACACAAATCGTAATGACGTCCGTCTTCTTGTCGATTTTGCACGTTATGAGTTGCTTCATTCCCTTGACGAGCTCTGCCTGGTCATACGAAAGGCGGAAAGCGTCTATCTTGCCTCCCTTTGCACCCTGAGCGTAGTTTGCAGGAGGGAACATCTTTTTCTTCCACCTTGCCAGCAGCACCAAAGGCCAACGGTAGAAACTAATCTTCTGATGCTTCGTAAGGTAAGTATAGTAGTCCGTAGAAAGTGAACCGTCAGCCTTCCTCACCTGTATGTCGAACAGGCTGACCATAAAGTCGCTCGACTCGACGATATCCGGATAAAGCATCGGGTACAGTGCATCGGAACCGCCGGCCGCCCCTAAGTTGAAACCGAACGAGGAGGCCAGAGAACCGAGCATGCCCCCCGAAAGTTGGGTTTCGGTGGATTCGGGAGCCAGCACAACCTCCGCATCGTAGGTGCGCGGGATGGGAAGAATCCACACACAAGCCAACACAAACGTCACGCCCCATACTTTCAGGAAAGTCTTTTTGGCCTTCCGCACTTTCTGCACGACCTCGCGCAGGTCGATGTATTCGTTGCTGTTTTGTTCTTTCATGGCTTACTTCCTCATTACACTTATCAGTGCGACTATCACGCTCGCCAGCGATGCACCTCCGCTGGTGAGGGCCATAACCTCGGCGGTAGACATCCGGTTCTTCTGCTTCTGCGTCGGCACCACGATTTCGCAGCCCGGCTCAATGTCCTTGGACAGGCGGCGGTTGATTTTCTCGGCCGAACCGTTCATGTAGATGGCATAGGCACCGCGTTTGCGTGCACGGTTGCCGTAACCGCCAGCCCGCTTAATGTAGTAAGAGAGCTTCTTTCCCTTGACATAGCCCATGCTGACGGGATAGATGACCTCACCGCTCACCTTCACCGTGTTGGAGAACTGCGGAATGACCAGAAGGTCGCCTTCGCGCATGACGATGTCCGCCGATCCGCCGGGGGACTTGATGGCCTCCTCCAGATTGATGGACATGGGGTACGTGTTACCAAGGTCGAGTTTCAGGCTCATGAGACTGTCCGCCTGCGCCATATTGTATTGCTTTTCGCTCTGCATGGCCTCCTCGTACATCTGTATCTGCGCGGTACGCAACGAGTTTTCGCGTTGCAGGCGTTCCTCCTCCGTCATCATGCGGGTGAGCCGTGCGCCCTTGGCATGCGCCAGCGGAGAGAGGCCTCCGGCATCCCGCACGAGGTCGGAGAGGCGGTAGGACTTGGACTTCATGGCATAGGAGCCCTCGAAGTTCACACACCCTTCCACGCTCACGGTCTGTTGCTCGTTGTAAACCGGACTCTTGCGCACGGCCACGATGTCAAACGGTTCGAGCGTGAACGTGCTGTCCGAGGAGCGGAAACCGTCGCTGAGGCTGAAACTGAACACCTGCGAGGTGGCATATATCGCCTCCGTGGCTTTTTCGTCGCGGATGCGGCGGAAGATGTCAATTTTGGCCGTGGAAGCGGCAGGCGTAAGTCCGCCGGCCATGAGAATAAGGTCTTCGACGGAGGTATTTTCGGCAAACTGGTACACGCCGGGATAGATGACCTCGCCGGAGATGGTGAGTGTCTGTTCGCCCTTCATTTCGATGGTGCTGGGCACGAACAGAACGTCGTTCTTGCGCAAAGGCACGTCGGCCACAGTTCCGTTGAGTATGCCCTCGATGTCCACACTGAGCAATTCGAGAGACAAATCCTCTTTCTCGCGGTGGATGACGGCACGGTTGCGGAAAGCGTCCTCACGTAGCCCCTCGGCCACCTGCAACAGTCCGCGCACGGTCTGCACGTCGCCGCCCAGTTCGTACTGTCCGGCATGACGCACGGCACCCCGCACCTCCACCATGTTGCTGAAGCGGGCCGGTACGCTGTCCACGAAGACGGAGTCTCCGTCCATGAGCGTAAAGGAAGCCATCTTAAACTCGTCCACCGTGTGCATGCTGTACTCACTGCCGGCCTTGCGGGTGAGGCGGACGTTCTTGGTGAAAGCGTCTCCGGTGAAGCCTCCCGCGTCGGTCAGCAACTGGCGGACGCTCTCCGAGCTTCTCATTTCGTAGAACATGGGGCGCTTCACCTTTCCGCGTATGCAGACCAGTGTTTCGTAGGCATCTACGCTGATGACGTCGTTGTCCTGCAGACGGACGTCGCCCGTGGCATTGCCGTTGAGCAGGTAATCGTAGACGTCGATGACAGCCAGTTGGCGGCCGGAGCGGTACACCCGGATGTTGCGTAGCGTACCTATGTCGTTGATGCCCCCTGCAGCATAGAGTGCATTGAATGCGGTTGCGAAGCCCGAAAGCGTGTAGGTGCCGGGCATCCGCACTTCACCGATGACCTGCACCTGTATGCTGCGCGTCTCACCAAGTGCCAGTGAGAACTGGCAGTCGGAGTAGAACTGCCCGAGACGGTTTTTCACCAAGGCCGTGGCCTGACTGACACTGAGGCCACCCAGCTTGATAGGCCCGACACCCTCAATGACCACATAGCCGTCGGGCGATATGGTGCCCTGGAACGTCTCCTGACTGGCTCCCCACACGTCGATGACAACCACATCGCCCGGGCCCAATCGGTAGTTGGCCGGCGTGGCGATGTTCAGGCTGGGTTCGAAAGTCAGCAAACGGTTGTTGAAGATGTTGCGGCCGAACACTTCATTCTCCCGACCCTCGTCGCGGAGCAGGTTCTGGTAGTAGGCGAGCGAGTCGATGTCGAGGAAGCCGATTTCGTCGTTCAGCTCCGCATTCCGCTCCTCACGGGTCATATACAGGTAATTGTCCTCACTGCGTTGCATGCGCAACATGTAGTTGTTCTGCTGCCTCAGTTTCTCTTCGGCTTTCTCTTTGCTCGTGCGTTGGCGATTGGCGGTGTTGTCGGTGGTCTTTCCCGTCAGATCGACGGCCCCCATGCCACTCTGCTCCTGCTCGTACTTTCTGCGGATGCGGCGCAACTGCTCGGCCGTGACGCCCTTCTGCAACAGCTTCTGCACGATGCTCTGCTGATTGGCGCCCCGCGCCTGTTCCTTCTGCACGAACTGGATAACCTGATTGTCGGTCATCGTCTGTGCCATAGCCACGCCCACCCGGAGGCTGAATGTGGAGAACCGGATGTTGGCCACGCCAAAGAGCATGACCAATAGCAAGACAAGTCTATTTGCTTTCATATCTGTTTTCTGACTTCGTAGTTTTCAAGTTTCGTATTCCCCTCCTCAGAACTTCTTCCCGTGACCGATCAGGCTCACGGTCGTGAGCACGATGCGGAGGTCGAGCCACAGGCTACGCTTCTGCAGGTATTCGAGATCCATCTGCAAGCGTATGAGCATCTTCTCCATCGTGTCCGTGTAGCCGTTGTAGATGGTGGCCAGCGAGGTGATGCCCGGCCGCATCCGGTAGAGGTATATGTAATCGGGGTTCTCTTTCATAATCAGGTCGATGAAGTATTTACGCTCCGGCCGGGGCCCAACGAACGACATGTCGCCGACAAAGACATTCCACAACTGGGGCAGCTCGTCGAGATGGTGCTCGCGCAGGAACTTACCGACGGGGGTCAGGCGGTCATCGCCCGCTTCGGCCAACATCGGCTTCCCCTCCCGCTCGGCATCCATGCGCATGGTGCGGAACTTCAGGATGTGGAAAGGCCGCCCGCCCAGTCCGATACGTTCCTGACGAAAAATGACGGGCCCGTCGCCCTGACGCTTCAGGCGGACATAGACATAAAGAAAAGCCGGCGACAGCAACAGCAGGCCGACAAAGGATGCCAAAATGTCAAACGTCCGCTTCACCAGACGCTCGGCACAGTTCATCCCATCTACGTACTTATCTTCGGAGAGTATCACGTGTTATGCTTGTTTTTATACCTGTATTATATATATTGTCTTCTACATAAACTCTGAAAGCGTTAAAATATTGTAAATATCAATCGTTTTTTTACGATTAACGGCCCATTTGGCACATCGAGCGTTGCTTGCAGAATGACAGAATAGAGTTCCGGCACCCATGACTTATAAGCATGGATGCCGGAACTTCTTTTATTACTTTCTTGTAAAGGGCTTATGTGATTACCACTCGTCCCAGAAGTTGCCTTCGCCCTTGACGTCCATGTCATCGCCATCAGCCTCTCCGGGTCTTGTTCCTATTGATCCGTTATCACCGGTTATAGAGAAGTTGAGAAAGTGGCTTTCCACATTGACATTTATTACCTTGCATGCAGGACTGATATATTGTATCTTTTTCATAATTTACTATTTTCTAAATAAGGTTCAATAAATTCGTACTGAAGAAGATTATTTAACAATCACTTTGGCTCCGTTCACCACATACATGCCGGCCTTGACGGGCAGTGAGGTAACACCGGCCTCCACTCGGGTGGACTTCACGAGAGCCCCGTTCAGGGCATACACTTTCACCTGACAAGCCTTGTCCGTGATAATCTCGATAGCGTTGTCGCTGCCCTTAGCCTTGAAGCCGCTGACAATTTCGCCCGTTACAGTCTCGATGGCTGTAGAAAGTTCGTTGCCATCCTCGTCCATCAGACCGATTTTGAAACTCGGAGCACCGGCAGTGGTTGGAATGTTCACTGTGCGAACATAACTTCTGAAAGCCTTGAACTTTGCAGTTTCTTTGGTTTTCACCAACTCGCCATTCTGAATGCCATAAATCGCATCAGTTACGTTTCCATTTAACAAGCCCGAGGCTGTGGTATATTTATAGGTGCCATAAAATGTTTCCTTTTCATTCTTATCTTTTGCAACCAGTTTCTCGGGAGTCAGCTTAAACGAAAAATCTACGTCGTTTTTATTAGCAAAGATGTCACCGGAGACACCATCCTTCAGCGTAATAATGCAAGGCTGATTGGCCGGAACATCCTGCCATAGGCTGAACCACATCACCCCGGTCTCTGTGTTTGCCTCAAAGAACTGGTATGCAGCATCAATTCCTAATTCGTCCTGAATGGCCTTTGTCAAAGTGAAAGGAAAGCATACGGCCGCATACTTCGAATTAAATTCACGGTTGTAGGTCACTTTCTTGGCATCAAAGTCAATGGGGATATAAAATTCCGGATCCTTCGCATCATCGCTTAGTACCGTATTATAGCAGGTATAGGCTCCTTTAAGTCCGTTTTTAACAGCAATATTGGGATTTGTCTTAGCTACTGCTACTGTAACGTCTTTATTATCATCAAGGTAGAGCACTGTATTCTTGGTTAGGGATTCTAAATCATTCTTTCCTAACTCGCTCCATGGATACGTCAATTCGCCAGATATAATATTTAGCTTAAATTCAGTAGGCTCATAACCTTTTTCATTAGTGTATTTAGCCGAATAGAGTTTATTGTTGTCAGTTAGCTTCTGGACTTCCTTTGTTTGAACATCATAT
>CAMWQU010000017.1 GCA_947176535.1 uncultured Prevotellaceae bacterium | reverse complement strand
GCCTTGTCGTAGACCGAATCCCGATACTGGCGGTTGCCACGGCGGATGTAGTCTCTGTACGACTGGCCGTAGGAGGGAGCGAGGGAACAGAGAAGGAGAAGCAAAAGTGTGAGACGTTTCATAGGTTATTTCCTGAAAAGATGAAAATTTTGCATAATATGGTTCTTGCGTTCCAGCAGGCAGAGGTCGAGGACAAGGAACAGGAGGGCCAGAATGAGGAAACCTTGGTACTGCTCGTCAAACTCGCTGTATATCTGGCTCTCAAGTTTGGCCTTGGCCAGTTTATCAACGTAGCGCGAAAGTTCCTTCTGCGCCGAACTGCTGTTATCTACGTAGATGTAGGCACCATTGCCGGCATGGGCTATCTGGCGGCACATTTCCTCGCTGAGGCGCGAAACGACGGGATTGCCCGCATCGTCGATGAAATACTGGGACGTGCCGGGAATAGGTACGTGGGCACCGTCGGGACTGCCCACACCGAGCACGTAGACCCGGACGCCTCGTTTGGCGGCCTCCTTGGCCGCTTCCACTGCCCCGCCCTCGTTGTCCTCACCGTCGGTGATGAGGAAAATGGCGCGGGAGATGTCTTTCTTCTGCGTGAAACTTTTCATGCTGAGGTCGATAGCCGTGGCGATGTCGGTGCCCTGAACGGAAATCATTGAAGGGTCGATGCCGTCGAGGAACATTTTGGCAGAAACGTAGTCGTTGGTGATGGGCAACTGCACGAAAGCCTGACCGGCGTAGACAATCAGACCGATTTTGTCGTCTTTCATCTCATCGACCATGTTAGATACCAACATCTTTGCCTTGTCCAGTCGGGACGGACGGACGTCGTTGGCCTGCATGGAGTTGGAGACGTCAATGGCAATGATGGCCTCAATGCCGTTGCGCTCCGTGGTGTCTATCTTGGTTCCGAACTGCGGGCGGGCGGCTGCGATGATGAGTGAGGCGAGAGCCAACAACAGCAGCCAGACTTTCACCTGCGGCCGCCATGCGGAAACGTCTATCATCAGTTCCTTCAGGAGGGCCGGGTCGCCGTATTTCTTCAGACGACGGCGACGACGGTAGTTGCTGTAATAGTAGAGGATGGCCAACAAAGGAATGATGGCTAAAGCATACAAATATACGGGGTTTTCAAATCGGAACATTTGAGTGGTTGGTTTAGGGAATACGTTTCAGAACGGTCAGGCTGAGCAACAGTTCGAGCAACAGGGCCAGAACAGCACCTAAAGCGAAAGGCACAAAGGCTTCGTAACGCTTGGTGAATTTCTTTACGTTGAGCTTGGTTTTCTCTAATTTGTCAATCTCCTGATAGACTTCGTGCAGGCCCTTGGTGTCCTTGGCACGATAGAACTCGCCGTCGGTTTTGGAAGCGATGCTTTGCAACGTTTTGGTATCAATTTCCACGGGCACCTGAACGTACTGAATACCTCCGGCCACGGACATGGGATAGCGGGCCATGCCGTTCGTACCGACTCCGATGGTGTACACGCGTATGCCGAAACTTTTGGCTATCTCCGCAGCGGTCAGAGGCGATATATCGCCCCGGTTGTTGCTTCCGTCCGTGAGCAGGATGACAACCTTGCTCTTGGCTTTCGAGTCCTTCAGTCGGGCCACGGCAGAGGCTAATCCCATACCGATGGCGGTGCCGTCCTCGATGAGGCCCTTGGCCGTCATGTCGCACTGCATTCCCTGCAGCATATTCACGAGCACCGCATGGTCTACGGTCATCGGACATTGCGTGTAGGCTTCACCGGCAAACAGGGTCAGACCGATGTTGTCGTTGGGGCGACCGGAAATAAACTCAATAGCCACCTCACGGGCCGCCTTCACACGGTTGGGGCGCAGGTCTTCGGCCAGCATGGAGGTGGAGACGTCCATACAGAGCATGATGTCGATGCCCTCCACGTCGGTCTGCTTCCAGTCGTTGGTGGTCTGAGGACGGGCCAGGGCTATAACGGCCAGTACGACGCAGGCGATACGGAGCAGGAAAGGAACATGAATGAGGTATTCTTTCCAACTGCGGCGCACCCCCTGAAAGGCGTAGGTGCTGCTCACCCGCAGAACGGGATGCGAACGTCGCCACCGGAGCACGTACCATACGATGTAGGGCAGCAGCAACGCAAGGAATATGAAATATAACGGACTTGCGAATGTCATAATAATCTTTTATCTGAGTAAGTCTATAACGCGCCAGACAATCCAACCCATAAGTCCCAGGGCAGAGACGGAAGACAAGGCAATGGCCACACGCATCGCCCAGATGTGGATGCGCTGGCGTTTGGCTTCGGGAGTGACGATAATCTCTTCCTGAGGTTGGTTCGGGTCTTCCTCCTGCTTCGTCTGATTGATGTACTCAAGGGCAGTCATCAGGTTGGCATCATTCTCGTTGATAAGTGTCGTCCACTTGGCGAACTTCACGAGGTCGGCTGTCTGGAACAGTTCACGCAGTTCGTTCAATGCCTCGTCGTCGTTCTCCTGCGTCAGACGTTCGATAATCTCTCCCGACGTCATTTCCATGGCATTGAAGGCATAGCGTTCCTGAATGTAAGTGCGCAACGTGTCGGTCAGTTGGGTGTAGTATTCTTTTGAATCCTCCTGAGCCCAAGTGCGTTCCGTCTTGATGCGCTCAATCTCGGATAGGGCGACCTTGTGAGCCGGTTCCTTGCGCTTGCGGCGGATGATGCGGACTAAGGGTTTACCCGTACGCAAAATATAGGTAAGGTAGCCCGCGCAGGCACATAGGAGCAAAAGCAGAACAAAACTCCAGATGACCGGCTTCCAGTCGTCCCAGGAGAACGGAGCATTCATCACATCCTTGGGGCCGAAAAACTGATCCACATGCACGGTATCTACATCCACCGTATATACTTTTAGGGCAAGGTTCTTGGTCGTGTACTCCTTGTTATCCACGCGCACTTTCATGGGTGGGATATAGTAGAACGAAGAATCCCAGGCCGTGACAATGTACTTTCGGCTGACTTGCATACGGCGGCCGTCATCGAGTTTGGTAGTGTCGGCGGCCGTCATCTCCACCAGTTCCACGCCGGGTGCCATCTCTTGCCCTTTCTGCAGTACGGGCATCTCTATCACGGACTTGGCGTCACAACTGACGTTGAGGGTTATGCCTGTCTGCTGTCCCACCAGCATCTGCAGACTGTCAATGCGGGCCTCCACTGTGACCTGCGCTTTCAGGGAACTGACAAGCAGCAGTTGAAAGCAGACTATTAAAGCCGATAATATAGGTCGCTTCATCGTTAATTTCGTTTTGCAAAAAGGTTCTTGAGTGCGGAGACGTAATCCTGATCGGTGCGGACACTCACACTGTCCACATTGCTGCGTGAGAACGTATCGCGCAGATATTCCGTTCGCTGCTTCCACCACAACCGCTGGGCCTCGCGCATACGGCGGTCGCTCGTGTCGATAAACCGTTCGAAACCGGTTTCGGCATCACGCACCTTCATCAACCCGACATCGGGCAACTCCTGTATGCGACGGTCGTAAACCTGAATGGCCACGACATCGTGCTTGCGGTTGGCAATCGTCAGCGGCTGACGGAAGTCCTGCTGATCCATGAAGTCGCTGATGAGGAAAGCCGTACAGCGTCGTTTCAGGGCCTGCGTCAGGTACTGGGCGGCCATGCCCACATCGGTTCTCAGGCTTTCGGCATGGAAGTCAAGCAACTCACGGATAATGTAAAGGATGTGCTTGCGTCCTTTCTTCGGAGGAATAAACTTTTCCACGCGGTCGGAAAAGAAAAGAACGCCAATCTTATCATTATTCTGAATGGCCGAGAACGCCAATGTGGCCGCAATCTCCGTCACCATGTCGCGTTTCATCTGCTTCTCCGTTCCGAAGTGCAGCGAACCGCTGACGTCGATAAGCAACATCACCGTCAGTTCGCGCTCCTCCTCAAACACTTTCACATAAGGCTTGTTAAAGCGGGCCGTCACGTTCCACTCAATGTCGCGTATGTCGTCCCCGTACTGGTACTCACGCACCTCGGAGAAAGCCATGCCGCGCCCCTTGAAAGCCGAATGATACTCTCCCGCAAAAATGTTATTGGAGAGTCCGCGCGTCTTTATTTCAATCTGTCGAACTCTTTTGAGTATCTCGTTGGTTTCCATCAAGGTACTTCCACCTTATTGATAATCTGACTGATAATTTCCTCACTAACTACGTTGTTGGCTTCGGCTTCATAAGTCAGGCCGATGCGATGGCGTAATACGTCGTGAGCTATGGCGCGCACGTCCTCAGGTATCACATATCCGCGACGCTTGATGAAAGCATAAGCGCGGGCAGCCAAGGCCAGATTGATGCTGGCACGAGGCGATGCGCCGAACTCGATGTAGTCTTTCAAATCCTTTAAGCCATACTTCTCCGGATAACGTGTAGCGAACACAATATCAGTGATGTATTGTTCTATCTTTTCGTCAATGTAAACCTGACGGACGACTTCGCGGGCCTCTTTGATAGCTGCGGTACTCAGAATGGGGCGCAGCTCCGTGCGCTCGCCGTCGATGTTCATGCGGATAATCTTTTTCTCCTCCTCCGGTTTGGGATAGTCGATGATAACCTTGAGCATGAAACGGTCTACCTGCGCTTCGGGAAGCGGATAAGTACCCTCCTGCTCTATCGGGTTCTGTGTGGCCAGTACGAGGAAAGGTTCGGGCAGTTTGTAGGTCTGTTTGCCGATGGTCACCTGACGCTCCTGCATGGCTTCCAACAGGGCCGACTGCACTTTGGCCGGGGCACGGTTGATTTCGTCCGCCAACACGAAATTGGCAAAAACCGGGCCTTGCTCCACCATAAACTTCTCGTCCTTCTGCGAATATATCATTGTACCGATGACATCGGCCGGCAGGAGGTCGGGGGTGAACTGTATGCGACTGAATTTACCATCCACCAGTCCCGCCAGTGTCTTGATGGCCTGCGTCTTGGCCAGACCGGGCACACCTTCGAGGAGAACGTGTCCGTCGCTGAGTAAACCAATCAACAGAGATTCCACCAGATGCTTCTGTCCGACTATCACTTGCGCCATACCCGTCTGCAGGTTCGTAACGAAAGCGCTCTTTTGTTCTATCCGCTCGTTCAGTTCGCGAATATCAATACTTTCTGCCATATTCTAATTTATCTGTTTAGTTGTTTTACATTTCCGGCCACGAAGTTACACTTTTTCCACGGGATAGCCAAACCTGAAATCTTAAATAAAGTTATTTCGCGGCCGGCTTCTCTGTCAAGTTGTCTTTCTTCACTAATTCAGGAATCTTCACCCTTGCACCGACCAACAGACCGTTGGCTTGCGCTGCGGAATAGCCATTGTGCTTGATGATATAGTTTATCAACTTTTTATCGCCATAGTACTCTAACGCAAGTTTTGAAAGGTCGTCGCCACGTTGCAGCGTAATAGTGTCTAATGTTCCCACAATCCAGTATTCGCCATACTTCAACTGCGCATATTCGGCAGCACGTTCCTCTGCACTCAATGTCGGCTGCGTGCTCATCAGTGTGTCCGGAACACTCACCGTTGCGGCCGGCTTCACAGTCTTTTTCTGAACTTCTTCCGCAACCGCTTCCTCGCCGTTGCTCTCCTTCATATCCTGACGTCCGAAGAACCACCAAGCTCCCAAAAGCAACAACAGCAGGAGCGTTGTCCCCACATAGAGCGGGAATCGGCTCTTCCGGGCCGGCTTCTCTTCCGGCATCGGCAACGGCTCCGGAGTTGTCTCGGAAACAGAAACAGGAGCAACTTCCGGCTCCTGAACCGGCGCAAGTTCGGAATTATCCGCAGATTCAGGCTCCGCAACGGGAGCGGGGGCAATGTCTGCCACGGGTTCCGGTTCCGGGGCAGGAGTTGCTTCCGGAACGGGCTCAACCTCAGGTTCCGGAAGAGGTTCGGGTTCTGACACCGGTTCCGCTTCGGGAACAGCAGGTGCTTCCTGAACCGGCTCTGCTTTTTCCTCCGGGACAATCTCCGGTTCTGGCTCCGGTACTGATGCGACAAGAGGTTCTATCCGCTCCATGTCCTCGGTTTTGGTACCGTCGTTCAGAATTGTAGTCTCAAAATCAGCAAAAGGTCGATTTATCCTGTCGCTCAATGTCTTATCCGGACTAAAAGTTATCTTGGAATGACTGTCTATCGTGAAACGCTCGCCCGTATTCACATTGATACTCTCTCGGCTATCCACCGTTACGAGTTTGAACGTACCGATACCCTTCACCTTCACCAGTTGATCCGAAAGCAATCCCTCCTCTATAAGTTCAAAAGCGGCACGGACAAACGCCTCCGCCTCCTTTTTCGAGATGTGCTTGCGCTCGGCCAGTCCTTCGGCCAAATCCTGCAATAAAACTTTTCCGTCCATAATTTACAGTTTTTCTTTAAGGATGGTACTGGGCTTGAACGTCAGCGACAACTTTGGTGGGACGAGCATACGCTGCTTCGTAGAGGGATTTATAACCACGCGTTCCAGTTTCTTTTTCACTTCAAAGTTCCCGAAACTGCTGATGGAAACGGTGTTTTCTTCTTCCAACCGGTCTGTCAGCTCGGCCGTCAGCCCCGCCATCAGCTCGGTAGTTTCCTTGACGGAGCATCCAACCCGTTTGGACAATTCAGCTATAAATATTTTATTATTCATCTGCGATGTGATGTATTATAATAAGATGTATAAATCAGGAAACGACATCCGCATAGAGGTCGAAATCGTCGGCCGAAGTTATGCGGCAGTGACAGAAGTCCCCAATCTTTATCTCCCTGTTGCTGTCAGCCTTAATGAGCACTTCAGGATCAACCTCCGGCGAGTCGTATTCCGTTCGTCCGATATAAAATTCGCCCTCCCGGCGATCGACGATGACACGCATTTCCTGCCCCACCTTCTCTTCCTGAATCTCGGCCGAGATACGCTGTTGCAGCCGCATCAGTTTGCTCAGCCGTGCCTGCTTCACCTCATCGGGAATATCATCCGAGAACGTGTTTGCACTGTACGTCCCCATCTCCTCGCTGTAAGCAAAAGCCCCCATCCGCTCGAAACGCGCCCAGCGGACAAACTCCATCAGTTCGTCAAACGCCTCCTCCGTCTCGCCCGGATGCCCCACCATCAGCGTCGTGCGCAGATAGATGCCGGGCACCTCGCGTCGCAGCATCTCCACAAACCGATAAGTCTCCTCCTTCGAGATATTCCGGCGCATGGCCTGCAACACCGGTGTGGCGACGTGCTGCAAAGCGACATCAAGGTACTTGCAAACGTTGGGATATTCCCGCATCACCCGCAACAGGTCGTGCGGAAAATCCGACGGATAGGCATAATGGAGGCGAATCCACTCCACGCCCGGTATGCGGGCCATCCGTTCCACCAGTTCGGCAATCTTCCGTTCGTGGTAAAGGTCAAGACCGTAGTAAGTCAGCTCCTGAGCAATAATCTGAAACTCCTTTACCCCCTGAGCAACCAGCAGGCTCACTTCGTCGAGAATCTCCTCCATGGGACGGCTCACATGCCGGCCCGTGATGATGGGAATCGCACAATAAGAGCAACGCCGGTCGCAACCCTCCGAAATTTTCAGATAGGCATAGTGCGGGGGCGTGGTAATGTGCCGTTGGTTGCACAAATCCTCACGGTACGTCTTTCCGAGTTCTCCGAGCAACAGGTTCCAGTCGAACTTTCCAAAGAAACGGTCTACTTCCGGAATCTCCTTTTCCAAGTCCGCAAGGAAACGTTGAGACAGACACCCCATCACGAAGAGCCGTTCCAAACGCCCCTCCGTCTTGCGCTGCGCCAGTTCCAGTATCGTGTTAATACTCTCCTCCTGAGCATCGGCTATGAAACCGCAGGTGTTCACCACGGCAATCTCTCCTTCGGGAGATTCCGCATCATGCGTAACCCGGAAACCGGCCGCTTCAAGCTGCCTTATCAGACGTTCCGAATCTACCAGATTCTTCGAACATCCTAACGTTATGACGTCGATAGTCTTCACTTTCCCGCACCTCCGAAGAGAGAGTTCACAAAGCTGACACGGTCAAACTCCTGCAGGTCTTCCATGCCCTCACCCAGTCCGATGTAGCGAACCGGAATCTTGAATTGTTCCGATATGCCGATGACGACTCCGCCCTTTGCCGTACCATCCAGTTTGGTGATAGCCAGAGCGGTGACTTCGGTAGCGGCCGTAAACTGCTTGGCCTGCTCAAAGGCATTCTGCCCGGTGGAACCGTCGAGCACCAGCAATACGTCGTGCGGCGCGTCGGGAATCACTTTCTGCATCACGCGCTTTATCTTCGACAGTTCGTCCATCAGTCCTTTCTTGTTGTGCAGACGTCCGGCCGTGTCAATGAGTACCACATCGGCACCCTGAGCGACGGCCGACTGCAACGTGTCGAAAGCCACCGAGGCGGGGTCGCTGCCCATCTGCTGCTTCACAACCGGCACTCCCACGCGCTCTCCCCAGACGGAAATCTGCTCTACGGCTGCGGCACGGAACGTGTCGGCCGCTCCCAGCACGACTTTCAGACCGGCCTGCCGGAAGCGATAGGCTAACTTGCCGATGGTCGTTGTCTTCCCCACTCCGTTTACGCCTACGACCATGATGACGTAAGGCGTCGGGCGGGACTGCGACTGCGGTTCGTAATCTTTCAGAAGGGCAATAATTTCCTCGCGGAGAATGCGGTTCAGTTCGTCTGTACCCACATATTTGTCACGCGCCACGCGCTCTTCGATACGGCGAATGATATTGAGCGTCGTGTCCACGCCGACGTCGCTCGTAACCAGCACTTCCTCCAGATTGTCGAGCACATCATCATCCACTTTCGACTTTCCGGCCACGGCACGGGCCAGTTTGCCAAAGAAACTCTCCTTGGTCTTCTCCAGACCGCGATCCAGCGTCTCTTTCTGTTCTTCCTTACTTTTCTTACTGCCAAATAGATTGAAAAATCCCATGATTCGTGTGGTTTTTGTTGCAAAGGTAATGAAATCCGCGCGCAGGACAAAACGAATCCCCCGTTTTTTTGCGTCAGGCTGTTTTCAACGACTATAGTTTTGAAATATGAACTTTACCCAAAACTCGAAAGTTATTTCCTATTCTTTCGGGGGGGCCATTCTGCATTATTAGATAGCAGGCAAAACGTATCTGTATAAAATTCTATATTAGTCATTGTCCCCTACCAATGGGCAACTACGCTTTCTGCCCATAGAACAGGGATATTAGCTTGGTACGATTGCCGCATCTAAACTGGAAAAGTGGAAGGCACCAATAACAAGATAAAGGTGATGAGACGTCAGTTAGAGCGTAAGCTTGAGGCCGACGGTCATGCTGCTGAAGTTGGGGCCGTAGTCGGCTTGCAGTACATCGAAGGGGTTGTACTTGTAGTAAATACCTATGTAGGGCATGGTGATTTCGGCTCCGACGCCTACCGAGAAACTGTTCTGATGCACGTTGTCGCTTGTCAGTTTGCGCTCCTTGCCATTCTCGTAGTAGCGTGTCTTCAACGAGGCGCATGGCGTGATGTACAGTTCTGGGCCGATGGCGAAGCATACTTTCTGGTTCAAATAATGGTAATATTTGAGTGGGATGGACAGGCTGAAGGTGTGTATGCGGCTGAACTTGGGCTCCGTACCTTCGGAGTAGTCCTGCATGGTAATGATACCCCGCTCGTCCTTGGAGAACATCTTGAAACCGGTGACGCGGTAGTTCCTCCAGTCGAAGCCCAGTCCGATGCGCAGGAAGTCTTTCTTGCCGATACGCCTCTTTATGGCGACGACGTTGCCCCATTCTATCTCGTAGGACTGCCCCATGTTTATGCTGACGTCTTTGGCCTGGCCTATGCCGCCGATGAATCCGAAGGAAAGGCTGCTGTGGAGACGAAAATTCACTTTCTTCTTGCTTGGCGACCACCGTTTGACCTTGACGTTTATGGGTAGTTCGAAATCCCAGCCGCCGGGGTTCTCGTCATCAATATTGTTTCCTGCCTGTGCACCTGTCAGTGTCAGCATAGCCGCGAGTATGGCTGTAAAATACTTTTTCATACTTTTTTTGATGTTTGATGTTATTTTCTCTTGAATGTTTTTCTCAGGTCTGCAAGAGTGGCCTTGCCTTCCATGTAGGCCAGTGTGATGTTGTTGGTTGCTGCATTGCTCCGACACTGATAACAGATGTATCGATGCAGGCCTCCCCTCGTGTCGTCAATCTGCACTACGGCATAGTACAGGTGTCCGTCGCGGTACTCGAGTTCAATGTTGTCCTTGTCCGACGGATGCTCTCCCATGTCTTTGGAGAAGAGTGCCTCCACCTTGTCGCGCAGCAAACTGCCTGCCGTGAATTTGGCTGTGTGTAGCACTGTCAGCTTGTACGGTTCAAGGCTTTCCCCCTTGATTAGGGTTTTGTGCATGCCGGCTTTCTGTATGACGTTGCCCTCAAACACTTCGTTGATGTGTAGACCCCTTTGTGCGGAGATGGGCAGGGCGATGCCAAGGAGCATCAGTGTTATGAGCAGGTGTTTCATTGTTCGTTGAATAATTCGCTGAGTTGTTGTTCTTCTTGACTTCCGTTGCTGAATATCTCTTGCAGGGCTTCCAGCCCCATCTGCATGGCCGTCTGTTGGTCGTCCACCATCTTGCCGTCGATGTAGGCGACGGCCGTGTTTTCCTCCCTCTCGGGTGACATCAGGAGGATGCACACAAAGGCGGCGATGCAGGCGGCTGCCGACAAGGGTAACAGGAAGATGCTCCATCTTTTTCGGGGAGGAGGGGAAGAGAACCTATCCAACGCTTCTGCCGTAGGTGTTTTTGGTTTTTCGTCCAGGAGCGCGAACATCTGTGCGTATGAAATCAGGTCTGCCGGCAGGTTGGCGGTATTGCCGAAGTACTCGCCGAGCCCTCTCAGTTCCTCCTGCGTGCTCACGCCATCGAGATAGCGGACGAGGAGTTCGCGTATGTTTTCCTCTCTTACCTTGTTCATGTTGCTATGGTCTTGGGGTTTTGTTGCGCATCATAAGTTTCTCCAGAAGTCTTTTCCTCGCCTTGCATAGGGCGGAGCGGACGGTGGCTTCGCTGATGCCAAGCAGTTCTGCTATTTCGCTGTTTTCAAGCCCGTCCTGTTGGCTCATTCGCAATATCTGCATCTGCGAAGCCGGCAGTTCCTCTATGCGGTCCTCTAACCACCGGGCATTCTCCTCCTCTTCGAGCATCCACTCGGAATCGTGTGCGCTGGCAATCTTTATCTCCTCGCTCAACTCTATGGGAATGATGTTTCTCTTGCGAAGTTTGGAGATGCACAGGTTTCGACAGATGGCGTGTGCCAATGCGGGAACAGAGCGGACGGCATCGAGCTGATCCCTGATGCCCCAGAGCTTGAGTAGCGTATCCTGTACGTTATCTTCCGCTTCCGCCTCGTTGCCAAGGAAGCGGCGGCTGACGCTGAGGATGTCGGCTCTCAGGTTGCATGCCAGTGTGCAGAACTCTCGTCTCTCCATTGTCTTAATGACGGTCTCTGTTATTAAAGACGCAAAAAGGGGGATAATGTTCCCGTCAGTGCACAGAAAAATGCCTGTGCCGTCATGATACCAAGGCTCCGTCTTCGTAAGTAAAGTTACAAAATATTTACGAGATTACCAACTTTTATAAGACTTTTCTTATCCCGAACTGACGTATAAAATTGCAGTTATTTGCGAAAATTGTATGCCTTTCCACATTCTTCTTCACCTATCTTGAGGGCGGAAGCTGAAAATAGTACGAGAATTCTGTTTCCACAGCACGGTTCTTTCACTTCAGTACTCCGGAGGACAAAAATAAAAGACGGGCGTCTTGTTGAAATAAGACGCCCGTCTTATCGGTGTAAGATGCCCGTCTTTCAGCCGTAAGGCGGGCGTCTTACATTTAGAGGTAGAAATCCTTTGTCAGGGAGGCGTATGCCGGCGTGCGGCTGCCGTCGCGTTCCTGCAGGATGAGTTCCTCGGTCTCCGCGTACCCGTTTCGGTCGCGGGAGAAAGACAACATCTGCCGCTTGGGGTCCTTGCGGGCTACCGTGCGGACGACGCACTTACGCCGGACGTACAGACCGTTCATAAAGGATTGGGTAATAAAGTCGTTAGCTGCGGAAGTCGGAAGTATTACATGAAACTCCCCATCCGGGGCGAGCAAGCGGACGGCGGCAGCAATAAGTTCCCCGAAACGCAGGGAGACGCTGTTGCGTGCGAGGGTGCGCTGCGCATCGGGAGGCAGGGTATCTTCCGTAAAGAAAGGAGGGTTGCAGAGGATGGCATCGAACGACCGGCGGAAATCGAACGTCCGGACGTCGCCCCGGAGCATCCGCAGGCGGTCGGAGAACGGACTTCGCCGGGCATTTTCCTCGGCCTGAGCGGCCGCCGCATCGTCGATTTCGATGCCCCAAACCGTTGCCTCGGGAGCACGCTGGGCAGCCATCAGGGCTATCAGGCCCGTACCCGTGCCGATGTCGAGAATGCGGCTGCGCTTCTCCACCCCGGCCCATGCCCCCAACAACACGCCGTCGGTGCCCACTTTCATGGCGCAGCGGTCGTGCCACACTTCAAACTGACGAAAACGAAACTTCGGCTCGCTCATGACGGCGCAAAGATACAACTTTATTTTCGTTAATCTTCGTGAAATGCGTGGTATTTACGGCTTTTTTTTCTATCTTTGCAGCCGTTTTACGCGTACACAATAATTTTATGAACGAAGATTTCAACCAGACCCCATTTTCTTTTGTCGCAGATTTCGAGGGAGACATCAATCAAATCCTTGAGCAGGAGCTTCCTGCACGGATGCCCGTTCTGCCCCTGCGCAACCTCACACTCTTCCCCTGTGTGATGTCGCCCGTCAGAGTTACCCGCGAGAGTTCGCTGCAATTAGTGAAGCAGGCTTTCAAGACAGGAGAATTTATCGGAGCTTCCACTCAGATAAACAACGAGGAGGACAATCCGCTCACGGCAGAGCTGAACGAGACGGGCGTGGCCGCACGGGTCGTGAAAGTGCTGGAAATGCCCGACGGCGGACTGACGGCCATTCTGCAGGCGGCCAGCCGCATCCATTTAGGCCCTCGCATCCAGACGGAGACGTTTGTGTATGCCGAGGTGGAGCAGTTGCATGAGTTATATCCGAATAATGACGACCTGGAGTTCCGCGTGCTTGCCGAGACCTGCCGCAAGCGTGCCATACGCCTCATCGAGACCCACGAGGACATCCCCAACGAGGCCAAGTTTGCGGTGCTGAACATCAGCAACCATCTGTTCATGCTCAACTTCCTCTGCACCACGCTGCCGCTTCCCGAACAGGACAAGCGGGAAATGCTGGGCCTGGGACTCGTCAGGGAACGCGCCACGCGGCTCATTCAGAGCATCAACACGGTGCAGAGCTTCGTGAACATGAAGAACCGCATCCTACAACGCACGCAGGTAGACCTGAATCAGCAGCAGCGCGAATGGTTTCTGCAACAGGAGATAAAGAACATTCAGGAGGAACTGGGCGGAGCCGGCCCGACGCGGGACTTGGAGAAACTGCATGCCGCCGCCGAGACGAAAAAGATGCCGCAGTACGCCCGCGACGTGTTCACGGACGGGCTGAGCAAGTTGGAACGCATCAATCCGCAAAGCCCCGAATACAACATCGAACTGACATACCTGCAGACGATACTGGAACTCCCCTGGGAGGAATATACCCGAGACAACCTGAATATCAACAATGCCGAGCGCGTGCTCAACCACGACCACTACGGCATGGAGAAAGTGAAGGAGCGCATTCTGGAGCATCTGGCCATCCTGAAACTGAGGGGTGACATGAAATCGCCCATTCTCTGCCTCTATGGGCCTCCGGGAGTGGGCAAAACCTCGCTCGGACGCAGCATCGCTTCGGCCCTGAAGCGGAAATACGTGCGTGCCTCACTGGGCGGACTGCACGACGAGTCCGAAATCCGCGGACACCGGCGCACCTACATCGGAGCCATGCCGGGCCGCATTCTCAAAAGCATCATCAAGGCCGGTTCCAACAATCCGGTGTTTATCTTGGACGAAATCGACAAAATCGGAGGAATGACCATGCACGGCGACCCGTCTTCGGCACTGCTCGAAGTACTGGACCCCGAACAGAACACGACGTTCCACGACAACTACCTCGACATCGACTATGACCTGTCCAAGGTGATGTTCATCGCCACGGCCAACGACATCAGTCGCATTCCCCGCCCGCTGCTCGACCGCATGGAGCTGATAGAACTGACGGGGTACTGCACGGAAGAGAAGACGGAAATCGCCCGCAAGCACCTCATCCGGAAGGCCAAGGAGGCTAACGGACTGCAGGAGCGCAAGGACGTGAAAATGACCAAAGAGGCCATCGAGTTTGTCATTGAGCATTACACGCGGGAAAGCGGCGTGCGCGCTTTGGAGAAACTGCTGAACAAGATTTTCCGCAAGGTGGCCCTCAACATTGCCCGCGACAAGGATTACAGCGAGGTGAAGATTGACATCGAGCAGGCGAAGCGTCTGCTGGGCAAAGAACCGTATAACCGCGATTCCTATCAGGACGGCGAGATGGCCGGCGTGGTGACAGGACTGGCATGGACGAGCGTGGGCGGCGAGATTCTGTTTATCGAAACCAGTCTGAGCCGCAGCAAGAGCGGAAACCTCACGCTGACAGGCAACCTCGGCGACGTGATGAAAGAAAGTGCCATGCTGGCTCTGGAGTACATCAAGGCACATGCCGACAAACTCGGCATAGACCCGCAAATCTTCGAGCACTGGGGCATTCACCTGCATGTTCCCGAAGGTGCCACGCCCAAGGATGGCCCCTCGGCGGGCATTACGATGGCAACGTCCATCGCATCGGCCCTCACGCAGCGGAAAGTGCGCCCCTACATTGCCATGACGGGAGAAATCACCCTGCGGGGCAAAGTGCTGCCCGTGGGCGGCATCAAGGAGAAGGTGCTGGCCGCCAAACGGGCCGGCATACGCGAAATCATCATCTGCCGGGACAACCGCAAGGATGTGGAGGAAATCCCGGAAATGTATCTCAACGGCGTGTCGTTCCATTACGTCGATACCGTGAAGGACGTCTTCGAATATGCCCTGCTCGACGAGAAAGTGGCGGATGCCGTTGAATATACCATCCCCCGGAAAGACGGGAAGTGAATCCTGCGACACCATCTAACAAGACTGAGATTTGAAATTTGAACTGATACATACTGACGACAAGACCCAAGCACGGGCCGGAGTCATCACCACCGACCACGGTCGGATAGAAACTCCCATCTTCATGCCTGTCGGCACGGTGGGGAGTGTGAAAGGAGTTATGCAGCGAGACCTGAAGGAGGAGGTCGGTGCTCAGATTATTTTGGGAAATACGTACCACCTCTACCTGCGTCCCGGAACCGGGATTCTGGAGCAGGCGGGCGGTCTGCACCGCTTCATCAACTGGGACCGTCCCATACTGACGGACAGCGGCGGCTTTCAGGTGTTCTCGCTGACCAATATCCGGAAACTACGGGAGGAGGGATGCTACTTCACCAGCCACATCGACGGCTCGAAACATTTCTTCTCGCCCGAACGGGTAATGGATATCGAACGTAGCATCGGTGCCGACATCATCATGGCACTGGACGAGTGTCCTCCGGGCACCAGCGACTACGACTATGCGCGGAAGAGCCTGGGCCTGACGCATCGGTGGCTCGACCGCTGCCTGAAGCGTTACAACGAGACGCCCCCACTCTACGGCTATCATCAGAGCCTGTTCCCGATTGTGCAGGGCTGCACGTTCCGCGACCTGCGCCGGCAATCGGCCGAGTTTGTGGCCTCGAAAGAGTGTGACGGCAATGCCATCGGCGGACTTGCCGTGGGCGAACCGGCGGAAGTGATGTATGAAATGATAGAGGAGGTGAACGCCATTCTCCCCACCGACCGCCCCCGCTACTTGATGGGCGTGGGCACCCCGGCCAACCTGCTGGAGGGTATCGAGCGCGGAGTGGACATGTTCGACTGCGTGATGCCGACCCGCAACGGGCGCAATGCGATGCTCTTCACCTCGGAGGGCATCATGAATCTGCGCAACAAGAAGTGGGAGAACGACTTTAGCCCCATCGACCCGAACGGAACGGCATCGGTGGACACGTATTACAGCAAAGCCTATCTGCACCACCTCTTCAAGGCGGGAGAACTGTTGGCGATGGAGATTGCCAGCATCCACAACCTCGCGTTCTACCTCTATCTCGTGGGAGAAGCCCGCAAGCACATCCTCGACGGAACATTCACAACGTGGAAGTCCGTGATGATGCGCAGAGTCACCAACCGCCTGTAACACGGGAAGACGGAGTCACCGGAATGTAAAAGAATCGTAAGAAATAAACACCTACATGAAACTGAGACCGCCGTTTCTGAAACGAATAGATACCTACATCATGGGAAAGTTCCTGGGTACCTATTTCTTCTCCATCCTGCTCATCATCAGTGTGGCGGTGGTCTTCGATTATAACGATAACATCGACAAACTCACACAGAACGGTGCGCCGTGGGTGGAGATTGCCGAATATTACCTCAACTTCATTCCGTATTACGCCAATCTCTTCTCCTCCCTGTTCGTCTTTATTTCCGTCATCTTCTTTACGTCGAAGCTGGCCGGAAACAGTGAGATTATAGCCATCATCAGTACGGGCATCAGTCTGGGCCGGCTGATGCGCCCCTACCTCATCAGTGCGACCATCATTTCCGTCATCACGTTCTATCTTGGTTCCGAGATAATTCCGCGCAGTTCGGTCACACGTTTGGAGTTTGAAAACCAATACAAACGCCGAAAAAAAAATGCCACGTATGCCGATAACGTGCAGATGCAGGTGGACACGGGTGTGATAGCGTTCATCGAACATTTCGACGGGCCCACAAAAACCGGCTACCGCTTTCAGCTTGATAAGTTCGAGAAAAAGAAACTCGTTTCGCACCTCACGGCGTCGAGCATCACTTATGACACACTGGCGAACGAACGTTTTCACTGGAAAATCCGCAACGCCACCATCCGGGATATGCGGGGTATGCGGGAACGTATCACCCACTTCGAGCAGATAGATTCGCTTATCGTCATGGAGCCGAGCGACTTCCTTTCCACACGCAACTTTCAGGAGACAATGACGAACAGCGAACTGTTGGAGTACATCGACCGGGCACGCATCCGCGGAACGGGCAACCTGAAGCCTTTTCAAGTGGAATACTACAAACGCTATGCCTCCACATTTGCCGCATTCATCATGACCGTTATCGGTGTCTCCCTCTCCAGTCGCAAACGCAAGGGTGGCATGGGTTTCTCCCTCGGCGTGGGACTTGTGCTGAGCGTGGCCTATGCGTTCTTTCAGGCCATCACGGCGGGCTTTGCCGTCAATGCCGACGTGCCGCCGGCCATCGCCGTCTGGCTACCCAACATATTGTTCTCCTTTATCGCCTACTACCTCTACAAGCGGGCACCGAGATAAAGATTGTATGGTAACTAATAATAAATAGCAATAATAGCAGATTTTAGAATGGATTTCTACGATTTGGATCTCAGCGACAACGTGCTTGATGCACTCGACGCCATGAACTTTACCGACACTACTCCTATTCAGGAACATGCCATACCCCCCATTTTGGAAGGGCACGACCTCATCGGCGTGGCTCAGACCGGAACCGGAAAGACGGCGGCCTACCTGCTGCCCGTGCTCTCCATGCTCGACGAGTGTGACTATCCGGCTGACGCCGTGAACTGCGTCATCATGGCCCCGACGCGCGAACTGGCACAACAGATAGACCAGGCCATGCAGGGCTTTTCCTACTACCTTGACGGCATCAACAGCGTGGCCGTCTACGGAGGAAACGACGGCATCCGCTACGAGCAGGAGAAAAGAGGCTTCGACACCGGGGCCAGTATCATCATTGCCACGCCGGGACGTCTCATCAGCCACATTTCATTAGGCAACATCGACCTATCCCGCGTCTCGTTTTTCATTCTCGACGAGGCAGACCGTATGCTCGACATGGGCTTCTCCGACGACATCATGCAGATAGAACGGGAGCTGCCCAAGCAGCGGCAGACCATCATGTTCTCCGCCACCATGCCCGGAAAGATTGTGGAACTGGCTAAAACCATTCTGCACAATCCCGTGGAGGTATCTCTGGCCGTGTCCAAACCGGCCGACGGCATCCACCAGAGTGCCTACATCTGTCGCGAAACGCAGAAAGTGGGCATCATAAAGTCTCTGTTCCGGAACAAGACGCCCGAACGGGTCATCATCTTTGCCGGTTCCAAGCTGAAAGTGAAAGACCTTGCCGTGACCCTGAAACGGGAGGGATTCAATGTCGGAGCCATGCACAGCGACCTGTTGCAGTCCGAGCGCGACGACGTGATGTTCCGCTTCAAGAGTCAGAAAATTAACATCCTTGTGGCTACGGACATCGTGGCACGCGGCATAGACATCGACGATATTCAACTCGTAATCAACTACGATGTGCCCCACGATGCAGAGGACTACGTTCACCGCATCGGTCGCACGGCCCGTGCCGGTGCCGAAGGTGCCGCCATCACGTTGGTGAACGAGAAAGACCAGATGCGCTTCCGCGAAATCGAACGTTTCCTCGAGAAGAGCATCGACAAAGAAGAGGTACCTGCCGAATTGGGCCCGGCCCCGGTTTACAGGGAAGAAAGCGGAAACCGGCACGGCAGAGGCGGTCGTAACCGCAGAGGTAAGTCCTCCGGAGGCGGCCGGCACGGCAGAAAGCAGGGAAAGAACAACCCCAAAAAGCAAGATGCCCCCAACGGAAACGTTCAAACCGGCGGCAGCAACGAAAACGACGGAAAGGCCAAAAGTACCCATAGCAACAAACGGAGGAGGCATCGCGGAAACAAAAAATCCGGGAAGGAAGAATAAGCCCACATGGATGCTAAACCATTCATAGTAATCCTAACTGCGATTTTCACCGCCGGAACGATACGGGCCCAAAACGAGGAGGCAACCGACAGCCTCACCCGAAAGTTGCAGGAGGTGGTAATAACAGCCAAACAACCTGCCACGAAACTTGTCGGCTCTACGCTCATATCCACGATTCCCGGCACCAATCTTGCCAACCTCGGCAATGCCCTTGACGTGCTTGCACAGCTCCCGATGATAAAGGTGCAGGACAATACTGTCAGCGTCATCGGCAAAAGTAATATCGAAATTTACATCGACGGCCGCCCGATGCGTGACGAGCAAGAACTACAGCAGTTACTTTCATCCCAACTGAAGAAAGTAGAATTGCTCATGGCCCCCGGATCCGCTTATGCGAGTAATTGTGGGGCGGTACTGAAAATCACTACCCGGCGCAGCTTTGCACAAGGTTTGTCACTCACCGACCAGTTCCGGATTCAACGACGTCGCAAATGGTCGGCAATGAATGATCTCGGACTCAGCTACCGAATCGGCAACTGGGAGGTCTTTGGCAAGGGAACGGGCAATCGCAATAATTCCCTTACAAAAAGCACTACCACAAACAAACTTTGGTATGGCGACAAGGAAACCGTTGTGGGAAGCAGTCAGCACAATTCGCATCCCACTACGACAGGCATTGTGGAAGCGGGATTCAACTATGCCAAGGGGGCTCAGTCGTTTGGCTCTTATTACCGTTATAATCCCGAACGTGGCGATTTCAACAATTCCGGAACTGAATGGCTTGACGATTATCCGGCTATAAGCCGTGACATAGACAAGCGGATGCGGTCACATACTCATTTGGCTGCGCTTTACTATGAGAACACCTTTGCAGACAAGTATCTGCTACACTTCGATGGTGACTTCCGCCAGTCGCACAGTAGTAACAAGACTGCTACGACATACCCCGAATCAACGACGAATCCTGACATCAACTCCACGGACAAACGCCACTCGGCCCTATGGGCAGGAAAGCTATATCTGAATTTCCCCTTATGGAACGGAGACTTCATTGTCGGGACACAAGACAGCTATACCTGTACTTCGCTGGACTACCAAATGCAGAACGCCCAAGTCAGCGAATACATCCCCTCCTCACTGACGGATGCCAAACAGACATCGGCGGCCCTGTTCGCAACATGGTCGCGCACGCTCGGCAAGTTCTCCTTATCCGTCGGAGCAAGGTACGAGTATGTAGATTATGACTTCAAGATAGACGGGAAGCGCGACGAGGACGTAAGCCGTCGCGACCATCTGTTTACGCCGAATCTGTCACTTGACTATTCCTTCAACGAGGAGGCACAGATAACTCTCACCTATAAGAGGGTGACAATCAAACCACCCTATTCGCAACTTACCGGTTCGTTGAGCTACGTCGGACTACACGAGATAGAAGGAGGTAATCCGGGGCTACACGACGAGAATATGCACGACGTTCAGTTGTTCGGCATGTGGAAGGGCTTCATGCTACAAGCCGATTTTACTCGCTCTATCGACACTTACGCATACGTCAAGCAGCAATACCCCGCCCATAATCTCCAACTCGTTATGCACCCGGTGAACATCGACGTTTCGGCACTCAACCTATATCTCATCTGGAGTCAGCCGCTACGACGTTGGACACCCAACGTCATGGCCGGTATGTACCGCCAGTGGCTCAAACTGGACAATATCAGATATAACAAGCCTATCTTCTCCTACGACTTTGACAACACATTTTCATTGCCTCACGGCTGGACAATTACGGCAAATGTCAGCGGACGCACTCAGGGCGATATGCACACCAACCGTTTCGGAACAACGTGGTTTACGATGGATGCCTCGGTCGGTAAGAGCTTCTTCAATAAGTCGCTGACCGTAAAACTTTCGGCTACAGACATATTCAATACAGCCAACAATAATTGGACAATGAATACCTACGGCGTATTTGTAGACAAGCATCAGAGTTATGACCATCGCGGGGCCTCACTCAGCGTAATCTACAATTTCCACCCCCATAAGAGCAAGTATAAAGGTACATCCGCAGCGGAAGCTGAAATGAAACGGCTCTGACGGCATACGCCGAGATCGGACGTTTCTGCGCCAAGGGCATTAGGAGGCCAAATCTCAGCCCCGGTATGGACTCGACTTAGTCCATATATGGACGGGCTTCAATCCATATATGGACAAGCCCTCGTCCCGCTATGGATTCCACCCCGTCCACGGGGCGACCGTTCGGAGGGTCGTTTTTAGGGCCACGAATCAATCGAACAGAACGGCCTCGCGGAAGTCCACGCCGTCAGTGTCTTTGGCGGAAAGTTTCATATCCGCTTCGGGAATGGGCCAGGAGATAGCAAGTGTGGGATCGTTGTAGCGGATGGAGCACTCACTCTGCGGAGCGTAGACGTTATCTACCTTATAACAGAATATGGCTTCGTCGCTCAGCACCACAAAGCCGTGGGCAAAGCCACGGGGGATGAAGAACTGACGTTTGTTGTCCTCGCTCAGTTCCACGGCCAGATGGCGACCGAACGTCGGCGACGTGCGACGGAGGTCTACCGCCACGTCCAGCACACGACCTTTGATTACGCGCACGAGCTTCGCCTGACTGTCATCGCCTTTCTGATAATGCAGGCCGCGAAGAACGCCGTATGACGACCTCGACTCGTTATCCTGCACGAAATTTATACGGCCGATATGTCGTTCAAAATCATCTTGTTTGAACGTTTCCATGAAATAGCCGCGTGAATCTCCGAACACCTTCGGTTCCAATATCCAGACACCCTCCAGTTCCGTCATTATATACTCCATTTCCAATGCTTTTTAGGTTATAAAAGCAAATATACTGATAATAATCGGATTAAACAAGAGGATGCAAAAAAGTTTGAAATTATTTAGCCGACTATAAACCGTAATTCATATTTATTTTATACCTTTGCAGTATGAATCAGCTTCCCACTTTCATCGAGTACCTGCTACTTAGTCACGACTACGTAGTTATGCCCGGATTGGGAACGTTCATTGTGCAAAAGGTGAACGCCCGTAGAAACGAGGACGAAGAAATCTTTCTTCCTCCCTATCGTTCAGTGCGTTTCAATACGGAACTCACCTCGGACGACAATCTGTTGGTCGATTCTATAGAGAAGATACACGCCTGCACCCGCGAACAGGCCGCCCAGCGTTTGGGCGCATGGACAACCGAGTTCATGCAGGGCCTGGAAGACAACGGCTTCGCCGACTTTGGCGCGTTGGGTACGTTCACCCTCGAGGACGACCACACACTGCTGTTCACTCCGCAGGAATCCGGCGTCACGACACCCGAATATTACGGACTGGATGCGTTCCACTTCGGCGAGTTGCAGCCTGCACAGCAGAAGCAAGCCCGGATTATTCCGTTGGCCGCTTCGATGGAGGCTGACGACAAGGCGATTACCATCCGCATCAACCGACGCATCGCCAATTTCGTGGCAGTGGCTTGCACCGCCATACTGCTGTTCACGGTCTTTAACTTGCCTGTCCGGAACAACAATCTGGAATTGAAAAGCAGTCTCAGAGAGTTGCTTATGCCGACCGGCCTATCTCCCCGGCAGAATGTCATAGAGCCTGAAACGCCCGTTGTCGTCAAGAAAGCACCCGTAAAGGTGGCTCCCGTCGTAGCACCGGTAAAAATCGAAACTCCCTCGGAGAACGGAAAATACTGCATCGTGATGGCTTGTTCCATCTCTCCGGACAATGCCGAAAAATACGTCTCTACCCTTTCTCAACGCGGCTTGGAAAATGCCCGCGTCATGACAAGCGGAGAGATGTTGCGCGTGGTGGTAGGAAGCTACGAGACGGAAGGAGAGGCTTATTCCGCCCTCCGCGAAATGCGGAAGAGCAGCGATAAGTACCCGAAGGCATGGGTTTACCGCATCCCCTGACCGACTCCGCCGGCTGCCGGCTTCATTTTTTCACATCTAATCCCCTGCAAGACGTATGAAAAGGGTTCGCTGTCCCAAATGCGACAATTATATCACTTTTGACGAGACACAGTACAGCAACGGCCAACAGTTGGTGTTCGTCTGTCCGGTATGCCAGAAGCAGTTCGGAATACGCATCGGCACAAGTAAACTAAAGGAGCAACACGAGGAAAAGTTCCTCGACGAGCATGAGAACGACCGGGAATGCGGAAGCATCGTTGTCGTCGAGAACGTGTTTCACTACAAACAGGTGATTCCGCTCAAGATGGGCGACAACGTCATCGGACGCTACGTCCGTGGTACGGACATCAATACTCCCATCGAGACCGCCGACCCAAGTGTAGACACCAAACACTGCATCATCCGCATACAACGCAACAAACAGGGCCGGTTGCAATACATTCTGCGCGACGCTCCCTCGAATACGGGAACGTTCTACATGAACGGACTGCTGCGCGACCAGGATCGCATCCGCTTGTCGGAGGGCAGCATCGTCACCATCGGGGCCACGACGCTCATTCTGCACGTGGCCGACAGCACAGAAGTATAAAAGGGAAAACGGAACTACAATCATGAAAGATATTCAGAAATGGGAAACGCTGGACAGCGAGTACCTGATACGCCGCCCGTGGATGACGGCACGGCGCGATCACGTGCGCTTGCCCAGCGGTGTGGAAATGCAGGAGTATTACGTATTGGAATATCCCGATTGGATAAACATCATTGCCCTGACCAAGGAGGGGAAAATGATTCTCGAACGGCAATATCGCCACGCCCGTAAATTAGTGGCTTACGAACTGCCAGCCGGAGTTGTAGAGGAGAATGAAGAACCCGTACAGGCGGCCCGACGCGAGCTTTACGAAGAGACCGGATATACCGGCGGCGAATGGACGCACTTCATGACGCTTTGCCCCAACCCCGGTGCGTGCACCAACGTGAGCCATACGTTTCTGGCCGTCGGAGTGGAAAAAACTGACACCCAGCATTTGGAGCAAACGGAAGATATAGCCGTTTACGAAATGGAGCAGGACGAAGTTCTAAAGTTGCTCCGGCAGGGTGAAATCCACCAAGCCTTGATGGCCGCCCCGCTGTGGAAATACTTCTCGGAAAAGCTATAAAGCAATCCCTTAACAAACAGTCACAAAAAAAGCACCGCATGGTATTCGCAAGTCGAGTACCATGCGGTGCTTTTTTGTTTTATCCGTTACATTTCGCCTATTGCGGTTCGCTTCAGAACTTAAAACCGAGGGAGAGCATCACCTGATGGCGATTAAGCTCCACATCCACCGGAGATATCGTGGCTCCTGTAAGTTCGGGATTATCTGCCGAGAACTGAGTATCTTCAGACGTGAAACCGGTATCGAAAGCATAGAACTTACCATTCTGCATACGATACTTATAAGCCAAATCAGCATAGAAAGCCTTGTGTCTGAAACCGAGACCAAACGTCACGATATTCGTTGCCCCCAGTGTCATATAGTCCGTGCTCGTCATATAATCCATCGCGCGGGAGTCAAGCATATATTGGTCGAATCGGGGATTGTTCCGGTAACGATTGGAGATAAAGTTATAGCCGACGCGCAGGGCAAGAGCGGAGGTAGGTTTCGCCTCCAAACCGATTCTTACAGTATGCTGCCCTTTCAGCGTTTCCTTCGTCAGTTGGTTCATGGCCACATCTGCGGTGCTTTGGGAAAGTGAACGGTAATCGTCCCAATCCGCATACGAGTATGTCGGATAGCCGGCTTTGGTCTTTGCCATATTCGCATATTCATATTCCACTCCCCATGCCAATACATTATCTACGGTAGAACCCATGCTGAAACGGGCGCGCCAAGGGGTACGGATGGTTGATTCAAGGTAGCTCTCCAATGTCTCATCTTTGTCATTCGAAAGGTCGAATAGCGAGCTGTTCCTTATACGGTACCACGTCGGAGTTTCCACCGCCAAGCCCAAACGGAAAGGCGAACCCTCTACCGGACGTGCTATCAATCCCCACTTCACATTAAAGCCCTTACCTTCTATCTGACGGTCATTGTAAAGCATATAATCGCCGTATTCGCCTGTTTTCGGGTCTACGTTTTCTTCCTCATAGGCACTCCATGATAGGAAGTCTATGTTATCAATACCCAACGTAAGTCCCGTATAAATGCGGTCGTTCAGATTGAAAGCAAAATTAAGGTCAAAAGCCTGCAACGAGCCGCGCTGATGACGGGTGTAGCGGCTTCGTTCTCCGCGATAGGTATTGACATATTGCCCTGACCCTTCGTTAGTTTCAACGACATAGCTCCAATCTTTCGCAAAGCCTGCCAGATTATAGTCCATATTATAACCTTCTTTTTCATTGTATGTTACGAGTTCCGCCACCTGATCCATCTGCGAAAGACCATTCAGATTGAGGTTATCGGCATAGAAGCCCAAGTTATAATTCGCTTTCTTCTGGTAATTGGCAGAGAATGTCACGTATTTCAGCACCGGGCCATCTATGTTCGCCGCCCAAACAAATCCCATCTGGTCGAAACTGCCACGAGGCAGTTTCTCACCATACGTCCGGTTGTGGTTGCTATTCCAGCCGTTTGCCTTGCCCGGGACAACTGCGCCGAAAGTCATACCAATATCGCTCTTACGGAATAAAGCCATTCCCGCAGGGTTGCTGCTGATAACGGAAAGGTCGGCTCCCAAAGCCCCCATGGCTCCGCCCATACCTACGAAACGGGCCGTTCCGTCAATATCATCTGTTGCCGTCAGGCGATCGTTCATGTAAGTATCTTGTGCCTTAGCGATGGCGGTTGCCATGAGCAACACGGCCATCAACGAATAACGCTTCTTCATATCTTTGCATTTAGAATTACAGGATTGAAACTATCTGCGGCCGCCGCGACTGCTACCGCCTCCCATGCTCCCCCCACCACGGGTGCTGCCTCCGGAAGAGAATCCTCCTCGGGAAGAACCGCCCGAGAACGTGCCACGGGACGAAGAACTTCCGGAATAGCTACCGCGGGACGAACCGCCGGAATAGGTTCCGCGAGAGGACGAGGATGTGGGACGGCTGCCGGACGAGGACGAAGAAGTTCCTCTGAATCCGCGGGACGAAGAACCCGTACCATACCGACTGGTGCCACGTCCGGTTGTGGTATTCCGGGAGGTCACGCTTCCGCCTCGTCCTGAGGTAAGCGTATTGCGCCCCGTGCCTGCCAGTCCCCGCGAAGAGGAGCCCGTCCGACCGTAGCCGCGTCCGCCATTGAAACCTCTGTGCGGCCGGTTGCTTGCCACGATGGTACCTCCCGGACGCCAACCGCCAACGGGATAATGCCATCCGGGGCCGCAGTACCACGGATCATACCAAGGGGAGCAACCTCCCCAACCGAGATACCAACTATGGTGATGATGCCACGGATCATAGTACCATCCGGTATAGTGCCAAGGGCCATACCAAGGGTCATAAAACCAAGGATCGTACCAGTCGTAATAAGGATAACCTACCCCATGGAAGCGAGCCAGACGGGCCGAATAGGCAAACTCGCTGTCATTGTCGTACAGAGGGGCCTCCGTCTCGCTTTCATAATCCGGTTTCAGGATATAATTTCCCTTCTCGTCCACACTCAGCCGACTGGCATCCACCTCGAACGTATCAGTGTCAGCAATGACAGTCACCCTACGTCCGGACGTCGTACTGCGACGATTGTACTCATCTACATCCCGTAAGTTTCCCGTATAGTAAACAGCCGTGTCGGCCACAGCCCTGTTCGTGCGATAAGAACGAACGGCAGTTGCGGCAGTGTTCGTAGCTGTCGGTTGTGCCTTTTCGGTCTTGCTTTTCTTCTTCGGCACGAAATACATATCGTCCTGTGCCGAAGCGAGAAGCGGCAGCGAAAGCAAAAGGCCTGCGAAGAATAATTTTGTATTCATAATAGAACGCTTTATAGTTTATCTACTGCAAATTTAGCATCTTTTTACGGCAATGCAAGGGGAATACTCCCATTTTCTTGGGGGAAATCCCTCCCGATATCCATTTTTATAGTTTTTTAGCTTTATTAGCTTACCGGTATCGGAAATCTCGGAAATTTTACGTACATTTGACGTCATTATGAAATACTACGAAGTAAAATTCAGCCTTAGTCCGTACAGCGAAGACGCCGGTGACGTGTTGTCCGCCTTGCTGGCCGACATCGGTTTCGAGACTTTTTCTCCCTCAGCAGACGGACTTACAGCCTACATCCAGCAATCGCTTTTCAAGGAAGAAGAGTTGCGCGGCCTTGTCGAAGAGTTTATTTTTCCTGCGGTCTCCGTCTCCTACCACGTGGAGGAAGCCCCCGACGAGGACTGGAACCAGACGTGGGAAAACGAGGGTTTTGCCCCCATCGTCATTAACGACCTGCTTTGCGTACACGACACGAAGCACACGGACGTTCCGCCCTGCCGCTACGACATCATCATCAATCCGCGCATGGCGTTCGGAACGGGCACCCACCCCACTACCCGCCAAATACTGCACCATCTGTGCAACACCCCGTTGCAGGGAAAGCGCATCGTGGACGCGGGCTGCGGAACGGGTGTACTGGGCATACTCTGCGCACTGCGCGGTGCCCAACACATCTTCAGCTACGACATCGACTCGTGGAGCGTGGAGAACACACACATCAACGCCCAACTTAATCAAGTCGAGAACCTTACCGTCCGTGAGGGCGATGTCTGCGTACTGCCGCAGGAGGGTGACTACGACCTACTCGTCGCCAACATCAACCGCAACATTCTGCTAAGCGACATACCACGATTCGCCCGCGCGCTGACGCCCGACGGCCGGATGCTGTTGAGCGGATTCTATGAGGCGGATGCCCCGATGCTCATCGAAAAAGGAAAGGATTTGGGATTCTCCCCGGAACTGCAACAGTCCGCGGACGGCTGGGCCATGCTACTCCTCCGCCGGCTCTGAGTCGGCGTGCAGGGTCAGCTCCGTCAGGGCCTTCATGTCGCCGTTGAAAATATTGAGGTCTACCGAGCCCGTGATGCCGTCCACACGTCCGCAATCGGTGTACTGCCACATCACCCAGTCGCCCTTGTACTTCATTTCTTTCTCATAATAGTGAGCTATCCAAAGCGGATAGTTATCAAACGCAGGCGCGTTCAGGTAGGTCTCCTTGAAACTTTTTCCCGTATAAATGATGGGGGCCACGCCGTAGGCTGCCTGCACCTTGTCCAGCCATACCAACACGTCTTTCTGAAACTCCGCAAGCGGTTTCTTTCCCCGCTTCTCTATGTCAAGGATGGGAGGCAGGTCGCCTTCCTCAAGGTGCACCTGATGCAGGAAATATTCCGCCTGCTTCGTGATATCCCTGTCCGGAATATAAAAATGATAAGCCCCTCGTACTAAGTCGTTTTTGCGTGCCCTGTAAAAGTTGTCATTAAAGTTACGGTCTATGATGGTCGTCCCCTCCGTAGCCTTGACGATAACGAACCTTACGGGCTGATTTCCTATGCTTGCATTGCGCAGTCTGTCCCAATCGACGGAGGCCTGATAGTGGCTGATGTCGATGCCCATGACCTCATAGCCCGAGGGGTAATCGGGCGTGCCGAACATCGCCTTCCAGCGAAAGGAAAGCGGGGTTACAAAAAAGTAATACAACACGGCCACGTACACGCCCGCCACCAACAGGCCGCCCACGAGCAGCCCCAGCCACGAACGACGACGAGAGCCGCCCGAGCCCTTGCGTCTCGGACGGCTTCGTTTTGCAGTCGTTCTGCGTGTTGTCTTCTTATTCAACGCTCAGTTTATTTACCCTGTTCCAGCGTCAGTGTCTTGGTGCACTGGTCGCAGACTTCCGTCGGACCGAAGTACTGGATGGGGCCGGGATAAACGTAGCTTGTCTCACGAGCCCACTGTTCGCGCTTCGAAGCGAAATACTTGAAGGGAGCCCCCTCCAGTTCCACCAAAGCCTTGCGGATAACGGGTTTGTTGGCACCGTTGCGACGCTCGATGTTCATCATCATCGTGATGGGCACACCGCCTGCAATCCATTCGGCGGCCGGTGCCGTGGTATTCTTGATGATACTCATGTATCCCGTCTTGCCGTTGGCAATCAGACGGCTGGCGTTGTAGCCCAGACTGTAGCAGTAGTCAGCATCGTAGTTCGACGGAGCGGCGCAACGGCCCTCATAGCCAAAGAAGTGGTGCTGCGTTCCGAACTTGCCGTTGTACTTACCCTCCTTCTTCCACTCTGCCAACTTGGCGGCCACCATGCGGCTGAGCAGCTTCTCCGTCTCGATAAGGCTCACCTGTACGTTTCCGTGCGGGTCGCGGTCGAGACAGAGCTGACGGGCCACGTCGGCGGGCAGACTCTCCAGTACGGCGAGGTTCTCTGCGGTGATGTTGCCCTTCACGAAAGCAATCTGCTCGTCGGCATTGGCAAATTCGCGCGGCTCGCCGGTCGTCGGGTCGGTCAGCACCTCGTTCAACTGGGCAATCAGACGCTTGATGGCGGGAATAAACTCAATCAGGCCTTCGGGGATAAGCACCGTACCGAAGTTGTTGCCGTCAGCAGCACGGTCGGCCACGGCCTTGGCAATGTAGGCCACTACGTCGTCGAGCGACATCTGCTTGGCCTCCACCTCTTCACTGATGAGGCAAACGTTGGGTTGCGTCTGCAGGGCGCACTCCAGAGCGATGTGAGAGGCACTACGGCCCATCAGCTTGATGAAGTGCCAGTATTTGCGGGCCGAGTTACAGTCGCGCTGAATGTTTCCAATCAGTTCGGAATAGGTCTTGCAGGCCGTGTCGAAACCGAAAGAGGTTTCAATCTGCTCGTTCTTCAGGTCGCCGTCGATGGTCTTCGGGCAACCGATTACCTGCACGCCGTAGTTCTTGGCGGCATAGTATTCGGCCAGCACGCAGGCATTGGTGTTGGAATCGTCACCGCCGATAATCACCAGAGCCTTAATGCCCAGCTTGCGCAGAATCTCGATACCGCTCTCAAACTGAGCCTCTTTCTCGAGTTTCGTGCGGCCGGAGCCGATGATGTCGAAACCGCCGGTATTGCGGTACTCGTCGATAAATTCGTCGGTAAACTCCACGTACTTGTGGTCCACCAAACCGCCGGGGCCCATGAGGAAACCGTAGAGCTTGCTATCCTTGTTCAGGCTCTTCACGCCGTCGTACAGACCGCTGATGACGTTATGGCCACCGGGGGCCTGACCGCCGCTGAGGATGATACCTACATTCACGGCTTCCTTGTTCTCGCTCTCGGCGGACACAAATTCCACCACGGGCATGCCGTATGTGTTGGGGAACAGGGCCTTAATCTCGTCCTGATTTCCCACGCTCTGGGTGGCAGCACCCTCTTTCACCTTCACCGGGCCCTGCAAAGCCTTCGGCAACTTGGGCTGATAGGCGGCACGGGCAATCTGCAATGCACTTTTTTCCATAACTTTCTTTGTTTATATGTTATTTGCTTGTTCTGCGTTACTTTGCGCTGCAAAGATACGAAAAAGAATGAAAACAACATCGTAACAAGCCGCCAAAATGTAATCTTCCGAGCGGAATTGCCGCAAAGAACCGCATGGACGCAGGATTCTCACCGTCTCGCTCTCGCCGCCGTGAACCACCGGAACGTTTCCCGGATGCACGATAGAAAAGATAAATCCTTGCCTTACAAAATCCGCTGCACTACGCCCCATAGAAAACAACTTCAGGAGGCATTCTCTATTCATCGGTCGATGAACGAACGTTCACCGACGAAGAATACACATTCATCGAACGACGGATGTCCGTTCATCGACGATGAATACAGTTTGCTTTTACTGCCCTACTTCCGGGCCTAATAACGATGTCGCACATACGCGCATACGCACGCATATTATATATAGATAGAAGCAAATCGCATAAAGAAACCCTTCCACTTCAACCGCGTATTGAACTTTTCATCTTAGTACGAAAAAGCGTACAGATATTTGTATAGTACGAAAAAAATGTACATATTTGTCATACTCGTATGCTATCTTATAACATGGATTGCATTTAGTAAAAATGGGGGGGGTATTATTGTAGGTTCACGTATCTCTTCCTCCTTTTCTTCGCTTTCTTCATAATCCTACGGTTTACTAAAGAAGCGTATTGGTATGATACATTGTTTGCATATCCTTCCGGCATACTGTATTCTCGATATAAGAAAAAAATCGAAAGTATAGTCCATAAGAGATATACATTATATCTTATTCTAAGCCTGTCAGTATTTATAATAACATATATTTGGGCGTATAATCTACCGGGGGACATAATAAAAGGAACCAAATGCAATATTACGTCTATTGCACTCGCCATAACAATAGTTATCATAACTATGAAGTTGAGAATAGGGAATAAGCCCCTTTATTGGTTGGGAGCCAATCTTTTCCCGTTATATATTTATCAAAGAATACCCATGATTGTGCTATCGCATACGGCATTAGGAAATCTACCCAAAGATATGCCTCTGCTGTATATCGTGTCATGTATGTTTATCACCCTCTTTATTGCAAGATACTACCGATATTGGCAAATCAAGTTATAATAGGAGATATTTTATCTTTGCTCTGTTAAAAAAGGCGGCAAAACAGTTGGAATATTACGTAAAAGTCCTTACCTTTGACTACGTTTGCTACTTTCAAAATATCGACGTTATGGCAAAAAGAAAAGATTTGAAGAAAGGTATCAACTACCTGTGTGGAGAATTATTCGCTGAGTGTGTGGCTATTATGCACTACGAGAAACCTGTACAGCAGAAAGACGTAGACGCGCTGATGACCCAAATCCTGAACCTGCAGGACAACATGCTGAGCCGCATCGGACATGTGGAGCCGGGAATGACAGCCAAGAGCTACTTCAAGAAACTGCGTGCCGACGTCGTAAACGAGGCTGACGAAATCTCAGAGCAAATCAAGGCTCTGCTGTAAAAGTTTCCGGGACAATACGGGGCAGTCATACCGCCTGCCTCGCCCCAAAAACGCAACGCAAAGAATATGGTGAGAAAATTTTGCCGGTGGTTACTCTACCGTCGGATGGGCTATCGTTTCGAGGAAACGGTGAAACGCCCGAAGAAATACATCATCGCCCTCGCGCCCCATACGTCAAACTGGGACTTCATCATGGCCGTGCTCTTCATGGGAGCCGAAAGTTTCCGGTGCGGCTTCATGATGAAGAAAGAATGGTTCTTCTGGCCGTTGGGCCCCTTGTTCCGGCGCATGGGAGGCATTCCGATCTATCGCGACAAGCACCACAGCGTGACGGACATTTTGGCACAGCAGGCACGCGAGGCCGAAGAGTTCCACCTCTGCATCACGCCCGAAGGGACACGACGCCTGCAACCCGAATGGAAAAAGGGCTTCTACTACATTGCCCTCAAGGCCGAACTGCCCATCTTGCTCTACGGACTGGACTACAAACGTCGCCTTATCCGCTGCACCAAGCAGGTGATACCCAACGGAGACATCGACACCCAATTAACCGAAATCAAACACTATTTCGAGGGATTCAGCGGAAAGCATCCCGAGAAGTTCACCACCGGACTAAACAGTAACCACAAACCGACCGCAGACCACCGATAATTGATGAAACGATTATTCCTCATTGCCTCCATCATAGTCTGTGGTCTGTTGTCATCGGTCGGTTCGGCTCATGCCCAGTCTGCCGCCGCGCGCATCAAGAGCCGCCTGACCAACTATTTCACGAACTACACCAACGCGGCGTACAACGGCAATGCGTCCGTGCGCCTCAACCGAGTTGAGGTGGATGCACAGGGCCGTCGCGTGACACTCAGCGTCAATGAACGGTTTGCGGAACAGCCCTTTACACGTGAGGCCGTAAGCCGGATAAACAGCGACGTGCAACGCCTCATGCCCCCACCCTACAACACGTACCGGGTGAGTATTTTGGCGGGAAATATTCCCATAGAAGAACTGATTCCCGCCGCATGGAGCGACACCATGCCCGAACTGCGGCGCTGGGGGAATCTCGAATACGAGGGACAGCCGTGGGTGAAGCCCTTGTCTCGCCCCTACGACATCTCCCACGGACTGCAGGGGCGGCACATCGCCATCTGGGCCAGTCACGGAAGTTACTACGACATCCGGAAAGGGGTATGGAAGTGGCAGCGTCCACGGTTATACTGTACGGCCGAAGACCTCTTCACTCAGTCTTTCGTCGTGCCTTTTCTCATGCCCATGCTCGAGAATGCAGGGGCCTACGTCTTTTCGCTCCGCGAACGCGACTGGCAGCGGGAAGAGGTGGTTGTGGACAACGACATGGATACCCCTTACGGCGTGTATTCCGAGACGGCGGGGATGTACGAATGGGAGACGGCCGACACGGGATTCGGCAAGGTGCAGGATGTCTATTTCGACGGCGAGAATCCGTTTGAAGCCGGTACTTTCCGCAAAGCCGAGGCACGCTTCGGCAAACGACAGCTCAGTGAGGCGGTTTGGCAGCCCCGTCTGCCCCGCGACGGCAGTTATGCCGTATATGTCAGTTACGCCACCCTGCCTACCAGTGTCAGTGATGCCGAATACATCGTGCGCCACCGGGGCATAGAGACGCGATTTCGCGTCAATCAGCAGATGGGTGGAGGCACATGGGTGTATCTGGGTACATTCGATTTTGCTGCCGGATGTGACAGGGATAATTGTGTGCTACTCACCAACCGAAGCAGTTACCGGGGCGTAGTCACGGCCGATGCCGTCCGCTTCGGAGGTGGAATGGGCAACGTGGCGCGGGGTGACTCGCTGCACGCTTTCGTGCGTAGCAACCTGCCCCGGGCACTCGAAGGTAGCCGTTATTATGCGCAGTGGGCCGGAATGCCTTACGCGCTGTATAAGAATAAAGACAAGACCGACGACTATGCCGAAGACCTCAATACGCGTTCGCTGATGACCAACCGGTTGGCGTGCGGGTCGAACTATCTGCCGGGAGACAGCGGACTGAACGTTCCTCTGGAACTGTCTTTGGCCGTACACAGCGATGCCGGAAACCGGCCGGATAGTTCTATCATCGGCACACTGGGAATCTACACGACCGGAAGTAACACGACCGGCGGCAGCAGTTTTGAAGGTCTGCTGGCCAAGGGGATGTTCCCCTCCAACCGTTCGAGGCTGATGTCTCGCGACCTTTGTGACATGGTAATGACACAAGTCGATACCGACATACGCAACCGGTGCGGCACATGGAACCGCCGGCAGATGTTCGACAGGAACTATTCGGAGACGCGTATTCCCTACATTCCGAGCATGATACTGGAAACCTTGTCCCATCAGAACTTCGCCGACCTCTGCCGGGGACACGACCCGTCGTTCAAGATGCTGCTTTCGCGGGCTATATACAAAGGTATTCTGCAATACATCTCCACGGTGCACGATTGCGGGCCGCTCGTCACCCAGCCGTTGCCCGTAAAGAACTTTTCGGCTACGGTTACCGCGCAGGGCGATTCGGTCATGCTGTCTTGGATGCCCGTGGTCGATGAAAGCGAATTTTCCGCTTCGCCGACGGGCTACATCGTCTACACGGCCGAAGGAGAGCAAGGCTACGACAACGGCTGCCGATACTACACCAATCAGGTCACGCTGCCTCTGCGCCGGAACGTGCTTACGAAATACAAGGTGCGGGCCTATAACGAGGGGGGAGAAAGTATGCCAAGCGAGGAATTGTGTGTCTACAGTCCCGCGACTCCGCGTCATCATCTGCTCATCATCAACGGTTTCGACCGACTGGCGGGCCCGCAGCCCATCGACAACGATTCGCTCCGGGGCTTCGATTTCAATGCCGATCCCGGGGTGGTCTATCACCGAAGTTATTCCTATTGCGGCCGACAGCTCTGCTTCGACCGGGAGAATTATACGGGGTTTGAAGAGTCGGAACCCGGTTTCACTTCCGACGAGTTCGAAGGCATCCTCATGGCCGGAAATACGTTTGACTTTCCCATTCGCCATGCCACGGACTTCCTGCTTGGCGACAGCACGCTGTCCATATCCTCCTGTTCGACCTCAGCTTTCGAACAAGGCATGGTACCCGGTGCCTATCATGCCATAGACCTCATTCTTGGCGCGCAGCGTCAGGACGGGTATAGCATGAACGCCCGTCCGGCACCCTCCCCGGCCTTATCGCAAAGACTTCAGACATTCACGCAAGCCGGAGGGGCATTACTCACAAGCGGGGCGTACCTCAGCGAAGAGGTGAGCCCGGAATTTGCCGCCAACGTTCTGCACTGCCGGACTGCAGGCTGTTACGCCCTCACAGACAGTACCGCCGCACTGACGGGAATGAATGCCCGTTTCAGCATTTACTGCGAACCGAACGAGGAACAATATTCCATCCGGCGGATTAGCGTTCTGACTCCTGTCACGGACGCATTCAGCACCGTAACTTCGGCGTCCTGCCCGACTTCGTTGGCCGTAGCCTATCGGGCTTCGGAAAGCGGTAAGGGAGGAAACACGCTCACCTACGGCTTCCCGCTCGAATGTGTACGTGAACCGGAAATTCGACAGGCGATAATGGCCGCCTCACTCTCGTTCATACTCGGCAAGCCATAATATTTAACCAACAGAAAAGACAACGATGAAGCGTAACCTGCAAGACTGGCTTCCCACGACACGCCGCGAAATGGAATTGCGCGGTTGGGACAGAGCCGACGTCATTCTATTCTCGGGCGATGCCTATGTGGATCATCCGTCTTTCGGTGTGGCCGTCATCGGACGTCTGCTTGAGGCAGAGGGTCTGCGTGTAGCCATCGTCCCCCAGCCCGACTGGCACGGCGACTTGCGCGATTTCCGCCGCCTGGGGCGTCCCCGCTTGTGGTTTGGCATTGCCCCCGGCTGCATGGATTCGATGGTAAACAAGTACACTGCGGCACGGCGTCTGCGCAGCGAGGATGCCTATTCGCCGGACGGTCGCCACGATATGCGACCCGAATATCCGACAATCGTGTACAGCCGCATCCTGCGTCAGCTCTATCCTGACGTCCCTATCGTATTGGGGGGCATTGAGGCCAGTCTGCGCCGGCTCACGCATTACGATTACTGGAAAGAGCGTTTCCTGCCCTCCATTCTCCTGCCTTCCGAAGCCGACCTTATTGTCTATGGCATGGGAGAGCAACCGACCTGCGAGCTTGCCCGTCGGCTCACGACGCTTATCGAAGAGTACGATTCCACCCTATCCTATGACGAGGACGGCGAGGCGTGCATCGGCCGTGAGGCTTTTGCCAAGGCCATCCTCGGCGAAGACCAACTGCCCCAGACTGTTGCCGTTTACGACCAACTGCCCCGTGCGTCGTCACAAGAGGCATTTGAACTCTACAGTCATGAAGAATGCCTGCAAGACGCTAAAAAGCAAGCCGAGAACTTCCGTCATATTGAAGAGGAAAGCAACAAACTACATGCCCGGACACTCTTACAGAAAGCTGAAGGCAGATGGTTGGTTGTCACACCTCCCTATCCCCCGATGACTACAGAGGAACTGGACCACTCGTTCGACCTCCCTTACACCCGCATGCCGCACCCCAAATACAACGGCAAGCGCATACCGGCCTACGACATGATACGGCATTCCGTCTGCCTCCATCGCGGTTGCTTCGGCGGCTGTGCATTCTGCACGATTTCGGCCCATCAGGGAAAGTTTATCGCAAGCCGCTCAAAGGAAAGCATACTGCGGGAGGTGAAGCAGGTGACGCAGATGCCGGACTTCCGGGGCTACATCAGCGACCTCGGCGGCCCTTCGGCCAATATGTATCGCATGACAGGCAAAGACCGGAGTCTGTGCGAGAAGTGCAAACGGCCCTCCTGCGTTCATCCCAAAGTCTGCCCCAACCTGAACGGCGACCATCAGCCGCTTATCGACATCTACCGGGCCGTAGACCACATACCGGGCGTAAAGAAGAGTTTCATTGGCAGCGGCGTGCGTTACGACCTACTTCTGCACGACTACAAAGATGAACGGCTTAACGCGGCGGCCCGCGAATATACTCATGAACTGATTACGAGGCACGTCAGCGGCCGCCTGAAAGTGGCTCCCGAACACACCGAGGAGCATGTGCTCCGCTTTATGCGCAAACCGCCTTTCTCGCAGTTCCATCAGTTCAAATCCATCTTCGACCAGACTTGCCGGCGTGCAGGGCTTCGCCAACAGATTATCCCCTATTTCATCAGCAGCCATCCGGGGTGCCGTGAGCAGGATATGGCCCGTTTGGCCGAACAGGTACGGCATCTCGGTTTCCACCTCGAACAAGTGCAGGATTTCACCCCCACCCCGATGACGGTAAGCACCGAAACATGGGCAACGGGCTATCATCCCTACACCCTGGAGCGCGTGTTTTCCGCAAAGACACCGGAAGAGAAACAACGCCAACGGCAATATTTCTTTTGGGACAAATAAATGTCGCATACAGGGTTGCATTCCGCAAGAAAATGATTACCTTTGCAATGTAAAAACTAAAACGAAAAGACGATGGCAATCTGGTTTGAATGCAAAATCCGTTACGACAAGACCATGGAGGACGGAAAGATTAAGAAAGTGACTGAGACATATATGGTGGATGCCCTGACCTTTACAGAGGCGGAACGCAGATTTCTGGAAGAGGTGGAACCGTATATGAGCGGAGAATACGAAGTTGCCGGTATCAAAAAAGCACGCATCGCAGAGTTGATGGCTTCGACGGATGGAAACGACGACCGCTGGTACAGGGCCAAAGTGGCTTTCATCACCTTGGACGAAAAGACGGCAGTTGAAAAACGTACCTCACAGACCATGCTTGTGCAGGCCCGTGACCTGAAGACGGCCGTGGCAAACTTGGACAAGAGCATGGCAGGGACAATGGGCGACTGGGATTTGACATCACTGAGCGAAACGCCCATCCTCGACGTTTTCCCTTACGAGAAGAAAGAGGACTGATTCCTCATTCAGAACATATTGCTCGCATGGCAAGTATAGGATCTAATATCGGTGACGTCCTGAAAACTCTTCCCGAGACGGTACGTTTGGTGGCTATATCCAAGTACCATCCCGAAAGTGCTGTTCAGGAAGCCTACGAGGCCGGGCAACGAGTGTTCGGAGAAAGCCACGTGCAGGAACTGCAACGTAAACACGATTCCCTGCCGAAAGACATTGAATGGCACTTCATCGGCCATCTGCAGACGAACAAAGTAAAGTACATTGCTCCTTACATCAGTCTCATTCATGCCGTAGACACTCCGAAACTGTTGGCCGAAATCAGCAAACAAGGGATGAAATGCGGTCGCCGCATTCCCTGCCTCCTGCAACTGCACGTGGCACAGGAAGAGACGAAGTTCGGTTTTTCGATAGAAGAAGCCGAAGCGTTTCTGCGCGAAGGGACATGGCGCGAAATGAAAGGAGCGGAAATCCGTGGCGTGATGTGCATGGCCTCGAATGTCGATGACGAGGAGCAGATAGCCCGCGAATTTGAAACGGCACATCAGTTCTTCCTCCACGCCAAAGAGGCGTATTTCGGGGGAGAAGGACAAGAAGCAACGTTCTGCGAATGTTCATGGGGCATGTCGGACGACTACCAGATTGCCATTCAGCATGGCTCTACAATGGTGCGCGTCGGAAGCCGCATCTTCGGTGAGCGGGAATACAAGTAAACAAACAAGACTATCATGGCTCTACAATACCAACGGACAACACCGACCATAGAAGACATGACTTTGGATTTGCACCCTGAACAGATGGCGGGCCCCGAACAGAGCGAAATCCGCACCACCCATCTGCCCGCCGAATGGGCACGGCAGAGTGGCGTTCAGCTTACCTGGCCGCACAAAGAGACGGACTGGGCAGACCGGCTGCATGAGGTTGAGGAGTGTTACATACGGATGGCATTGGAAATCAGTCTGCGCGAACGGCTCATCATCATAACCCCGGAACCCGACCGGGTGACACAGCTACTGCAAGAGCGTCTGCCTCAGCGAGCCATACAGCATATTACCTTACACGAGATTCCCACCAACGATACGTGGGCGAGAGACCACGGTTTTATTACCCTGAAGACCTCAACGGGCAGCCTTCTGCTTGACTTCCAGTTCAACGGATGGGGAAAGAAATTCCCCGCCGACCTGGATAACCGGATATGCCGCCGAATGATGGAACAGGGCATACTGCGGGGACAATACGAGGAGCATCTGGACTTTGTCCTTGAGGGAGGAAGCATCGAAAGCGACGGACGCGGTACGATACTGACTACCAGCCAATGCCTGCTTGCCCCTAATCGCAATCAGCCGTTATCGCAGGCCGAGATAGAAAATCGCCTGAAACTCTATCTACATGCCGAACGCGTACTGTGGCTCGACCATGGATATTTGGCCGGCGACGACACGGACTCGCATATCGACACACTGGCCCGGCTGTGTCCGAATGACACTATCGCATACGTGCAATGCCCGGACACTCACGACGAACACTACGAGGAGCTTCGGTTAATGGAACAGCAACTAAAGGATTTCCGCACCTCAGAGGGGAAACCTTATCGCCTTATCCCTCTGCCAATGGCTCATGCCCAGTATGATGAGAGCGGCATGCGTTTACCTGCCACGTATGCAAATTTTCTCGTCATCAACGGTGCCGTACTGGTACCGACGTATAACAATCCGGAACCGGACGAAAGAGCTTGCCGGCAGATTCAGCAGGCTTTCCCACGCCACGAAATTGTACCCATTGACTGTCGCGTCCTCATCGAGCAGCACGGTTCCCTCCACTGCTGCACCATGCAGTTCCCCACCGGCGTACTACGTTCGGACGATACAGAGTAATTAACCTACTGACTATATTTCAGATGAAAATCGGACTTATACAGCAATCCTGCTCGTCGGATATCAAAGAGAATCAAAGAAAGTTGGAACGGAACATCGCAGATGTGGCCGAGCGGGGTGCACAACTCGTGGTGCTTCAGGAACTCCACGACTCACTCTATTTCTGTCAGGTGGAGTCGGTCGATAACTTCGACCTCGCCGTCTCCATTCCCGGCCCGGTAACCGACTTTTACAGTACACTGGCCCGGCGACATGGAATCGTACTCGTCACCAGCCTCTTTGAGCGGCGCGCAGCCGGACTGTACCACAACACGGCCGTCGTTTTCGACACGGACGGTTCTATCGCCGGACGCTATCGCAAGATGCACATCCCCGACGACCCCGCTTATTACGAAAAGTTCTATTTCACCCCCGGCGACCTTGGCTTCCGTCCTATTCGTACCAGTCTGGGCTGCTTGGGCGTACAAGTCTGCTGGGACCAGTGGTATCCCGAAGGTGCCCGCCTAATGGCTTTGCAGGGTGCCGACCTTCTCATTTATCCCACCGCTATCGGGTACGAAAACAGCGACACACCCGAAGAACAGGAACGACAGCGCGAAGCGTGGACGACCGTGCAACGCGGTCACGCCGTAGCCAACGGACTGCCGGTTATCACCGTGAACCGTGTCGGCCATGAACCCGCCCCCAGCGGACAGACAAACGGCATACAGTTCTGGGGCAGCAGCTTTGTGGCCGGCCCGCAGGGAGAATTCCTTTACCGTGCCCCGAAAGACAAGGAGGAAAACGCCGTTGTGGAGGTCGATTTCCATCGTTCCGAACAAGTACGCCGCTGGTGGCCGTTCCTACGTGACCGCCGCATAGAGGAGTTCCACGGTCTGACCCGCCGTTTCATGGACGAAAACAGGGATTGATTGGCCCATATCTCGGAGAAGTCGAGTTTATTCAGAGGCGACCGGTTAATTATTCAAAGGCGACCGAATAATTAACCGGTCGCCTTTGAATAATAAAGTCCTCCTAAGGACGGGGATGAAACCGTACTAATCCTCGAAGTCAAATCTATCTAATAATTTACCACACTTCGAGCAGAATACTTCATGGCGACGAATCGTGTTGCCGCAGTCGTTGCAGTGGTATGTCCGCTCCTCTTTTTCCTCTCTGCCTTTTGCTTCCATAAGATGCTGTTTCGGATTAAGGTCTTGCGGCAATGCACTCGATTTCCACCAATGCCCCCTTGGGCAATGCTTTCACGGCAAACGCACTGCGGGCGGGATAAGGCTCGGAAAAGAACGTTGCGTACACCTCATTCATTGCGGAGAAGTCGCTGATGTCAGCCAGTAAGATGGTGGACTTCACTACATCCGTCATCGTCAGTCCTGCCTCGGACAAGATGGCCCGGACGTTCTCCAGACTCTGCTGTACCTGCGCTTGGATGCCCTCCGGAAATTCTCCGGTACGTGGGTTAATGGGCAGTTGCCCGCTCAGATACACAAAACCATTCACCTCAATAGCCTGACTGTAAGGCCCGACAGCGGCCGGAGCTTCACTCGTTTTAATTGTTTTCATTCAAGTATTATATTTATTTAGTATTAAAGAGATTCCGGAAAAAGTCGCGGAAATATTTATCACAAAGAGCCTTTACAACTGCGATTTCATCGCCCGCCGGTTCGGCTCGGAAAGTGCCATAAGCATAGGACGCCCCCTCCGGCAGATACTGGGCATTGACTTGCTCTATGCCCATGACGAAAGGCCATTCGTAATTGGTGAACCAATCCTGTGCCTGGCACTCATGGGCGAAGAATGATTTCCAGCGGGGATAGTAGAAACTGGAGAGCAATCCGCTCCATTCACGGTTCGCATAGTCATGAAGTCCGCCGTTCTCACATTGGGCACGCTCGCCCCATGTCGTAAGGAGCATACGGGCATTCTTCTCGTAAAGATTCTTTTCGTCGGCGTTGGTTCCAAGGGCACGCGCCATCTCAGTCCAACGTCCCAGACGAAATTCCGGGCGTGTGGCCAACAGCGTGTCTTGGTCGAGGATGAGAGCAAGAAATCTGTCGGACAGCCGTGTGCGCTCTGCCCCCGTGACTGCATGGATGCTGTCCAACATAAGTTTGCCATAATCGGCAAGAGCCTGACGCATCAGGTCTACAAGGTCATAGCGGTAGTTTTCGTTATTCTTCAAGACTGAGGAAACGGAAAGCATCTCGTAGAGTGCAGTACGAAGCTCGGACATATCCCAGTACCAGGAGCTGTTGGCCCAACTGCTGACAGAACCGGCCTCAAGCGACGGACGCATGAGAAAGACGCTCTCCGTTGTACCCTGCTGATGGTCGTTCGGAGAATTATAAGGCCCTGCGGCCAAACGTTTCCACGCGGACAATAGTTTTTTATAAGCCTTGTTACCCGATTTCACACCATACCGCATCTGTACATAGTCGGCAAGCCATGTCTGACGGGTGTAGTTTTCGTTTGTCCAAGGCAATGAATAAAGGAGGTCGTAGAGCATGGCATTGTTCTCTATGCCTTCGGGAAGGGCCCCGATGCCCACAAGACGGTTGTCGGCGCGGTTGTCACGAGCCTGATAGAAACAACTGATAAGGCGATCCATACGGCCGAAAAGGCCTACATTGCCACCGAAATTGGAAACCTGCCCCCATACCCAATCGTGTGGGGTGCCGTCGGCTGCGGTATGGTTGCCGCTACACCGGATGTCGCCGTTATTATCACCGTGGAGATCGAGAATTAGAAGTCGGCCGGCCGGTACGGTATGGGTGAGCGTAGTTGTGGGATTGTGTTGCCAATGCTGACACACCCAAATAGCTTGGGGATTGTAAGTAAGCAGAGCGTCATACATAGCCTGCACGGAAGCCTTTGCATCTGTTACTCCCTTGGGCACTCCGCCTTCATGGAAAGGGTCTATGGCATAGAAGCGCGTGGTGCAGACGTCACCGAACAATTCATCAAAGGCGTCATAATAGGCTGCCGCAAACTCTTGGAGGCGTGCCGTGTTATTGACAAAATACGGACGCTCAAAACTGCACCACATACCGCCATTCACAATATCGGAGGGTTCCCAGGAGGAAACTTTGTCGGCATCAGCATAAGTCAGGAAGTTCTTCGGCACCATACCTACATAACCGGGCACAACGGGTTGCATACCAAACTCTTTCATGCGTTGGAAAATCTGTCGGGCCAGTTGGGTGCGCTGGATATACCAACTGTCGGGCTGGGGGCCACCCCACCCCGTCAGATTGTTCATGAAGAACCAACCGTAAAAGGCACTGCCACAGACAAACTCATTCACTTTGTCGAGGCTGTCATAGCCATAGTTCTCCAGCACCCTGCACCAGACGCTTTCCATCCCCGTGATGGCAAGGGGCAAATTGATTCCATGCAAGGCCATCCAGTCGATTTCCTGTTGCCAACGTTCCCAATCCCAATAAGCCATGGAATAGGAATGCGTGCAGAAGTTGAGGTAGTAGCGATAATCAACGCTGCTCTTGTGACGCTCGTTTTTTACAACGGGCAGACGCGACGGTAACTTACCGGTCGGAGCATTCCAGGAAATATCTATTCCGGCATAGTGCTGGAGATACCAATTGATGCCGGTCGTCACGGATATGTAGTCCGCGCCCTTGACATGCACCGTTACCCCGTCACAGTTGAGCGTAAAATACGGGGCGGAGGCGGATTTATCCAGTGTCCATTCAAAGCGTTGCGCATCGTTCCCATCCGGCAGTACCCGGTGTAGCAGGTCGCTTACAGGGTCAGCCTTTGCCATGAGAGCAAAAGCGGTAAGAAGCAGAACAAAAAAATAACGTTTCATAAAAAGGTAGGATTGAAGTCTATGGTTTGGAATCGAGAAGTTCGGTAAGACGCAGGATTTCGTCGCGATATTGGGCTGCCTCCATGAAGTCAAGCCGTTTGGCAGCCTCCTGCATAAGGCGACGGGTATGTTCAATGCTCTTGCGCAGTTGTTGTGGCGACATACTTTCTACAACAGGGTCGGCAGCCATCGGCATACTCTCTTCAGAGGTGTCGGGTGAGCGGTACGAAACGACCTTATGCCCGCGGATGACTTCATCGGACTTAGAAGCAATACCCATTTCTGCCTGCACGAGGTCTTTCTTGACGGCATGGGGTACGATGCCATGCTCTTCGTTGTAGCGGAGCTGTACCTCACGGCGATGATTGGTTTCCTCGATGCAGGCCGCCATGGATTTTGTAATGCGGTCTGCATAGAAGATGGCTTTTCCATGAACGTGGCGGGCTGCTCGGCCAATGGTTTGCGTAAGACTGGTTTTACTGCGCAGAAAGCCTTCTTGGTCGGCATCAAGAATCCCCACGAGAGAAACTTCCGGCAAGTCTAACCCCTCACGTAAAAGATTCACTCCCACCAGAACGTCATACTCGCCACGCCGAAGAGCATCCATAATCTGAATACGTTCCATGGTGTCCACCTCGTGATGGATGTAGCAGGAGTTGATACCCGAACGACTGAGGTAGGCCGAGAATTCTTCGGCCTGCCGCTTGCTGAGCGTAGTGACAAGGACACGTTCGCCGACATCCACGCGCTTTACAATTTCTTCCAACAAGTCGTCTGCCTCGTGTTCGCGTGGACGAACTTCAATAATGGGATCCAGCAGGCCGGTGGGACGAATAAGCTGCTCGACGACCACACCATCGGCCTCAGCCAGTTCATAGTCGGCCGGCGTTGCTGAAACGTATATAATTTGATGAACGAGTTGCTGGAACTCCTCAAACTTCAAAGGACGATTATCAAGGGCAGAGGGCAGACGGAAACCATACTGAACGAGATTGGTCTTTCGGGCACGGTCGCCACCGTACATACCTCCTATCTGGGGTACGGAAACGTGACTTTCATCAATAAACATCAAAAAGTCGTCAGGGAAAAAGTCGAGCAGACAGAAAGGACGCGTACCCGCCTCGCGGCCATCGAAGTATCGGCTGTAGTTTTCGATACCCGAGCAATGTCCTAATTCACGAATCATTTCTACGTCGTAAGTCACACGCTCATGCAGTCGCTTTGCCTCTAACGGTTTACCCAGTTCTTCAAAATATTCTACCTGCTTCGCCAAATCGTCTTCAATCTGGCGCACGGCCCGTTCTTGCGTTTCTTTGGTGGTCATGAACAAGTTCGCCGGATAGATGTTGTACTCCTCAAACCGGGCCACAGTCTGCATGGTTACGGGATCGATTTCCTCAATGGTCTCTATCTCATCGCCCCAATACGTGATGCGCAAAAGATTGTCCGAGTAAGCAAGAGCCACATCTACGGTATCGCCTTTCACACGCACCTCACCACGATTGAGGGTTATATCGTTACGTACATAAAGGCTATCCATCAGTTTGCGCAGCAGCACATTACGGTCTATCTCCTGCCCCACTTTTACAGTGATGACACTTTCATAGAAAGCACCCGGATTGCCCATACCATAGATGCAACTGACAGAGCAGACAACGATAACATCCCGTCGCCCGCTAAGCAAAACACTGGTAGCCGCCAAACGGAGTTTGTCTATCTCGTCGTTGATAGCCAAATCTTTCTCGATATAAGTGTCGGTGGAGGGAATGTAGGCTTCAGGCTGGTAATAATCGTAATAGGAGACGTAATATTCCACCGCATTATGGGGGAAGAAATTCTTCATCTCCCGGTAAAGCTGAGCTGCCAACGTTTTATTATGGCTGAGAATGAGCGTGGGACATCCGACCTGAGCAATGACATTTGCCATTGTAAAAGTTTTGCCCGAGCCCGTAACACCCAATAAGACCTGGGCCTTATCGCCATGCTCCACACCGTCTACCAGTTGTCGGATGGCCTCGGGTTGGTCACCTGTGGGCTGGAATGAAGAAGATAGTTTGAACGTAGCCACTTTACTATAAACCCTAAATTAAATTTTAATTCTTACGAAGATAGTACATATTCAAGAATTATGAATAAGGAATAATCCAAAGAACGTTAAAAAAGTACAATCGCAAAAAAAAGAGCTTTCGTTATTCGTAATTCCATTTTAATTTTGTATCTTTGCACCTCAAATATTTGCACATCTTGGAAGAGGGGATGAATCAGGTAAAAAGGCTTTTTCCGGCAATAGCCATTCTAATGAGTCTGTTTGCAGTATCTTGCGGAGAGTATTCGGCTCTGCAGAAAACCGCAGACTACGAATATAAGTACGAGGCCGCCAAAGCCTACTACGTAGAAGGGAAATATAGTCGGGCCTCTACCCTCTTTTACGATTTGTTGGTTCTGATGAAAGGAACTGCAAATGGTGAGGAATCCTTGTTTCTGACAGCGATGAGCGAATTGGGACACAAGAGCTACGATATAGCACATAATGAGCTGAAGAAGTATTATCAGACTTATCCCAAAGGTACTTACGTAGAACTGGCACGCTATTATTCGGCACTCTCGCTTTACTACCAGACACCCGACCCGCGACTTGATCAGACAAGTACGATAGAGGCCATGGGTGAGTTTCAGACTTTCCTTGATTTATATCCTTATACAGCATTGAAAGAACAGACTCAGGAGATGCTTTTAGTGCTGCAAGATAAATTGGTGGAAAAAGAATGTCTGTCCGCACAGCTTTATTACGATTTGGGTAGTTATATCGGTAACAGTCTTTACGGAGGTAACAATTACGAGGCCTGCGTAGTGACGGCACAAAATGCGTTGCGCGACTATCCCTATGCTTCGCCGGATAAACGCGAGCGGTTATCTATCCTCATTTTACATTCCAAATACCAATTAGCCATAAAGAGTGTGGAAGAAAAGCGCATCGAGCGTTTCCGTGATACCATTGATGAGTATTATGCCTTTGCCAACGACTTCCCGGAATCGAAATACCTAAAAGAGGCTAAGACTATTTTCGAGAATGCCGAAAGTGCGGTGAATCATCACCCAACAGAATTTGGA
>CAMWQU010000016.1 GCA_947176535.1 uncultured Prevotellaceae bacterium | reverse complement strand
GGCCCCAAAAGTGGCGGCAAAAAAAATAATCTTGGCATTGATTTTAACTTCTATCAAGATAGCCCTCAAACCATATGGTTTCCCTTTAATAGCATCCGAGGCACTGGACCTCAAACAGGATACTATTGGACAGCTCCCACCAAAGGAGAAAGTGTCTTTAATTTCGCCGACCCTATAATTGGCGGCAGTTTTACGCAAAAAGTAAATATAGCCGGAGTGAGATGCATCACCGATCGCTCATACAAGTGATTGCAGATATCCCACGCGTGGATAATCTCTACAAAAGATAAAATAAAGCGTGGGAAATTTGGATAAGAAGTAAATAATCCATATCTTTGTCTCGATAATCATGCGTTACGCACGGAATATGACTATGAAAAGAGGATTGCATATCATCGCACTGGCTGTGTTGCTGACGGGAATGCCCGTGGGCATGATGGCACAGACGGAGCGTGAGGAGGTGGAGACGGAACTCTCTGCAATCACTCTCACGGTCACCGGGGCCAAAGTACACATTTCGGGTGCGGAGGGCGAGACGTTGGCCGTGTATAACCTGACCGGTGCGAAAGTGACTGCCATCCGTATTGATAGCAATGACAAGGTGCTGAACCTGAACCTGCAGCGCGGTTGCTATATTCTGAAAGTAGGCAAGGTGGTACGCAAGATTTCCATCCGATGAATCTGCGGCCTATGCGGCGCTGTTTCTTCCTCATTCGTTTTTGTTTTTTACTCCTCGCCGGTGTGGGAATCCCCACGTGTTGCGTGAAAGAGTCTCCGCGCGACGTACAAGCGTTGAGCGACCTCGAACCGTGGATAAATCCGGCCTACACGATAGACAGTGAGGCCCTGTACGGCAGGTTGAGGGAGCAGGCCCGCGCGTTGTCGGCCGGCATGTATGCGGATGCTTACGCGCGCACTTATTATAATAGAGCGACGGAATATCCCCTGATATGGGTAACGAGAGCGGGCGTGGACGAACGGGCCGACTCGCTGCTGACGTGCCTGCGGGAGACCGAATCCGAGGGACTTGCGTCCGGACAGTTCCGTGTGGAAGAAATGCAGACGCTGCTGGACAGCGCACGGGCGTATGCCTATGCGGAGCAGGACGCGACGACCACGCTTGCCAAACTGGAATTTCTGCTTACGCAGGCCTATCTGCGTTACGTCTGCGGACAACGCTACGGCTATGTGCGGCCCGCCCGGCTGTTTAATCGGCTGTTGGTGGACAAACCCGCTCCGGGGGAGGTGCACCGAGAAGTGCAGTTCCGTGCGCTTTACGACCACCGTTCGGAAGAGGCGACCGACAGTTTCGCCACCCATGCCCTTGAAGAGGCACGTCACCGCCGGATGGGGGATTTTCTGCGTGAGATACAGCCCTCCGGGAAGCTTTACGACGCACTGAAAACCGAATATCAACGCGCAAGGACGCAGGGAGATACGGCCCGCCAACGCCTTGCGCGGCTCAATCTGGAACGTGCGCGCTGGCGTTATCCCCGACCTGAGGAGGGACGCTACGTGTGGGTGAATCTGGCTGGTCAGCAACTGACGGCGGTGGACACACGGCGCGATACGGCATTCACGATGAAGGTGTGCTGCGGAAACGATGCGCACAAGACACCGTTGCTGCATAGCGAGATATACAGGGTGGAGCTGAATCCGTACTGGGTCATTCCGCAGACCATCGTGCGCAAGGAGATAGTGCCCCGCCACGTAGGAGACAGTGCGTATTTTGCCCGCAACCGTTACACGGCCATCGACAAGGACACGTGCCGGGAGGTAGACCCAGCCTCACTTTCCGCCGGCCAGTTGTGCAGTGCGCAGTACATCCTGCGGCAAGAGAAAGGCGCGGACAACTCGCTGGGGCGTATCATCTTCCGCTTTGCCAACGACTTTTCCATCTTCCTGCATGATACCAACAATCACGGGGCCTTTCGTGCCCGAAACAGGGCCATCAGTCACGGTTGTGTGCGCGTGGAGCGTCCGCTCGACCTTGCACTGTTCATGCTCGACGAACCCACACCCCTCTTTGTAGACCGCATACGCATGGCCATAGACCTGCCACCGCTTTCGACAGAGGGAGAGCGTTACCGACAGGAGAACCCGGAAGCGAAGCCTTTGGGCAGCTTCGCACCGTCGGAGTCCGTGCCTGTATGGCTTGATTATTGGACGCTCTATCCCGACGGGGAGGGGATAATGCAATCGTACCCGGATACTTACGGGTATGACGAGGTTTTGGAACAGGCTCTGACTACGTTTTAGCAGCAGACCGTAACGGAAACAGGACATGAAGCACATTGACGAAAAGGATATTGTACGCCGCCTGCGTGACGGGAAAACCCGGGCGGCCGCTTTTACGGAACTCGTGAAGGCTTACAAGGAAAAGCTCTACTGGCAAATTCGGCGTATGGTGCTCAGTCATGAGGATGCCGACGACGTGTTACAGAATACGTTTGTCAAGGTGTGGGCCGGACTGGACGCTTTTCGCGGGGATGCGAAACTCGGGACATGGCTCTATCGCATAGCGGCCAACGAGACGCTGAATTTCTTGGAGCGAAACCGACAGTCGAATAATCTGAGCATTGACGACGGTGAGGGACGTGTGGCACTGACTTTGCAGGGCGACCCTTATTTCGATGGTGACGAGACGCAACGCCGTTTGCAGGAGGCGATAGAGCAACTGCCCCCCAAACAGCGGCAGGTGTTTCTGCTGCGGTACTACGACGAAATGAAGTATGAGGATATGAGCCGGGTACTCGACACCAGTGTGGGGGCACTGAAGGCTTCGTATCATCATGCCGTGAAAAAAATATCCGACTTATTGGGCCGGCAGGATTAAACTTTTCCGGGGCTGACTTATCTAATTACATAAAGAAACATGGATCTCATGATGACGAACGAAGAAAGACGGATACGCGAGGCGGACGGAAACCGGAACCCTTTTCGGGTGCCGGAGGGCTATTTCGAGCAGTTCGACGAACGGCTGATGGCTGCTTTGCCGGAGGCGCGGACACGGCAGTCCCGCACCGTGCGGCTGGTGCCTCGTCTTTGGAGGTATGCGGCAGCTCTGCTTGTTGTGGCAGGTCTGGGGACGGCGTTGTATCTGGGTACTCCCGGGGAGCGGACGCTCACGGCGGAGACGGAAGAGGAGTTCTACAACGAGGAACTGGACTACGTCATGGTGGGTAACATGGAGATAGCAGAGTATCTGACAGAAGCGGAATAAAGAAAATACGGTAAAGTGATGAAAAGGAAAGTTTTTCTGACAGTGGTGGCACTGGCATTTGTATTATCGGCATTTGCCCAAGGGGGTAAGGGCCGGAGGTTCAATCCGGAGGAATTCAAGGCTAAGATGGAGGCATTCGTCTCGGAACACGCCGGGCTGACTGCGGCCGAGAGTGAGAAACTGTTGCCTCTGTTTGAGGAAATGAAAGAGAAGCAGCGTAAGCTGAAAGGGCAGGAGCATAAACTGAGAAAGGAATGCTGCGCGGCGGAGACGGAAAAGGAGTGTCAGGAGATTCTGACAAAAATCGTGAAGCTCCACGTGAAAGCAGCGGAACTGGAGGAAACGTATTATAACAAGATGTGCAAGGCCGTTTCAGCCCGCAAGGCGTATCGCGTGATGCAGGCTGACGATGCTTTTCATCGTGAAATGCTCCAGAACTTCGGTAATCGCGGCAACGGCAGGGAGCAGAAACATGCCCCCAAGGCACGGCATTAAAGGAGATTCTGTTTCGCCTCCTCCCACAGCCGATCCATTTCGGCCAATGTCATTTCTTTCAGGCTGCGGCCCTGTTCTTTGGCTTTGGCCTCGACGTAGGAGAAACGGTCGATGAACTTCCGGTTTGTCTGTTCAAGGGCATTGTCGGGGTTGATGTGGTAGAGGCGGGCCATGTTTATTAGGCTGAAGAGATAGTCGCCGAACTCTTCTTCGCTTCGCCGTTGGTCGCCTTTTTCTATTTCAGCCCGTAGCTCGTTCAGTTCTTCCTGCACTTTTGCCCAGACGTCCTCACGCTTTTCCCAGTCGAAACCTACGTTGCAGGCTTTCTCCTGTATGCGCTCGGCCTTGATGACCGAGGGCAGGGCGGCGGGAACGCCGCTCAGTACGGTCTTGTTGCCGTCTTTCTCTTTCTGCTTGATGATTTCCCAGGACTTCAGTACGTCGCCGGCCGTTTCTGCAACGGCATCGCCGTAGACGTGTGGGTGGCGGAAGATGAGTTTGTCACAAAGTTTGTGGCAGACGTCGGCAATGTCGAACTGCTCCTGCTCCTGCCCGATTTTGGCGTAGAAGCAGATGTGCAGCAACACGTCGCCCAGCTCCTTACAGATGTTCTGTGTGTCGTTCTTTATTAGGGCATCACACAGTTCGTATGTCTCCTCTATCGTGTTCGGGCGCAGGCTTTCATTGGTCTGCTTGCGGTCCCACGGGCATTTCTCTCTCAGCTCGTCCAATACGTCGAGCACGCGGCCAAAGGCCTCCATCTTTTCTTCTCTTGTATGCATGACGGCGCAAAGGTACGAAACATTTCGTAATTCGTATTTCGTAATTCGTAATAATTTCGTATCTTTGTACGAATTTTTATCATACTACTATGGAATTAGCAACGAAATATAGCCCGACCGAGGTAGAAAGCAAGTGGTATACGTATTGGTTAGACCATAAACTCTTCAGTTCGAAGCCTGACGGGCGCGAGCCGTACACGATAGTCATACCGCCCCCAAACGTGACGGGCGTGTTGCACATGGGGCATGTCCTGAACGAGACGATTCAGGATATCTTGGTACGCCATGCCCGCATGGAGGGTAAAAATGCCTGCTGGGTGCCCGGTACCGACCATGCCTCCATCGCTACGGAGGCTAAAGTGGTGGCCCGTTTGGCTAAGCAGGGTATCAAGAAGACGGATTTGACCCGCGAGGAGTTCCTGAAGCATGCCTGGGACTGGACGGAAGAGTACGGAGGTATCATCTTGAAGCAGTTGCGCCGGCTCGGTTGCTCGTGTGACTGGGATCGCACGGCGTTCACCATGGACGAGAAACGCAGCAAGAGCGTTATCAAGGTGTTCTGCGACCTCTATCGCAAGGGGCTGATATATCGCGGCGTGCGTATGGTAAACTGGGATCCCAAAGCTCTGACGGCCCTTTCTGACGAGGAGGTTATCTATAAGGAGGAGCATACGAAGCTGTATTATATGCGTTACTATCTTGCTCCGGAGTTTCAGGATGCAGTGGGGGATGTGGAAGAAGGGAATGTCGTTCATAAGGACGAAAAAGGGTACTATGCCGTTGTGGCAACTACGCGTCCCGAGACCATCATGGGCGATGTGGCCATGTGCATCAACCCGAATGACCCCAAGAATCATTGGCTGAAGGGCAAGAAGGTGATTGTTCCGTTGGTAGGACGTGTGATTCCCGTTATCGAGGACGATTATGTGGATATCGAGTTTGGTACGGGCTGCCTGAAAGTGACGCCCGCCCATGACGTCAATGACTATATGCTGGGCGAGAAATATAATCTGGAGGCGATAGATGTCTTTAACCCCGACGGAACGCTTTCCGAAGCCGCAGGTCTGTATGTGGGCATGGATCGTTTCGACTGCCGCAAACAGATTGCCAAGGACATGGTGGAGGCCGGTCTGATGGAGAATATCGAGGATTATGACAATAAAATCGGTTGCTCGGAGCGCACAGGCGCACCTATCGAACCACGGCTCTCCATGCAGTGGTTCCTGAAGATGCAGCACATGGCAGATATAGCCCTTGACCCGGTGATGGATGATGAGATAAAGTTTTATCCCGTCAAGTATAAGAATATTTATCGTCATTGGCTTGAGAATATCAAGGACTGGTGCATCAGTCGTCAGCTTTGGTGGGGCCACCGCATACCGGCTTATTATCTGCCGACGGGGGGCTTCGTAGTGGCTGAGACCATAGAGGAGGCACTGGAGCAGGCCCGCGAGAAGTCCGGAAATGCGGACTTGCAGCTCTCTGACCTGAAACAAGATGAAGACGCGCTGGATACGTGGTTCTCTTCGTGGCTGTGGCCCATTTCGTTGTTCGATGGTATCAACAATCCGAATAACGAGGAACTCAATTATTACTATCCCACGACCGACCTTGTGACGGGCCCGGATATCATTTTCTTCTGGGTGGCACGTATGATAATGGCCGGTTACGAGTATCAGGGCAAGATGCCTTTCCGTAATGTTTATTTTACGGGTATCGTGCGTGACAAACTGGGCCGCAAGATGTCGAAGTCGTTGGGAAATAGTCCCGATCCGCTCGATCTTATCGACCGTTTCGGAGCCGATGGCGTGCGTATGGGTATGATGCTGGCCGCTCCTGCCGGTAATGATATTCTATTTGATGAGGCTTTGTGTGAGCAGGGACGTAATTTCTGTAATAAGATATGGAATGCTTTTCGTCTTGTTAAAGGTTGGCCCGTAGCTGACGTGGAGCAACCGGAGGAAAATAAGAGCTACATCCTTTGGATGCAGGCCAAGATTCGTGAGATGGGAGCCGGTATTCAGGATTCGTTTGGAAAGTATCGCCTCTCGGAGGCTCTGATGGACGCCTTTAAGCTGTTTACCGATGAGTTTAGCGGTTGGTTCCTGGAAATGATAAAGCCTGCTTATCAGCAGCCTATCGACCGTAAGACGCTTTTGGACACATTGGATATCTTTGAGACGCTGATGAAGGTTATCCATCCTTTCATGCCTTTCATTACGGAAGAGTTGTGGCAGGCACTATCTGAGCGTAAGGAGGGGGACAGCATTATGGTGCATCCCTTGCACATTGATGCACTGACAGAGGAAGACCGCGTGTTGCTGGCTCAATATGAGCAGGCTAAACAGATTATCAGCGGTGTGCGGGCTGTGCGCAACTCAAAGAATATTGCGCAGAAGGAGGCTCTGACACTGGAGGTTGTAAGCACTACCGAACTGCCGTTGGCCTTTGTTGTTGCCAAGATGGCAAACCTTAGTGGCATTCAGTATGTGGAGCGGAAAGGTGAGGGTAGTCAGTCTTTCCTTATCGGAACGCAGGAGTATGCCATACCTTTGGGTAATCTGATAGACACGGATGCCGAAGTGCAGAAGGCTGAGGCTGAAATCAAACGCCTTGAAGGCTTTATGATGGGTATTGAGAAGAAGTTGCAGAATGAGCGTTTCGTGCAGAATGCACCGGCGCAAGTCGTGGAAATGGAGCGTAAGAAACTGCATGATGCGGAATGTAAAATCGCTGCCCTGAAAGAGACGGTAGCCGCACTTCAGAAGTAGTCTTTCTTGTTGTATTAAGGAACAAAAAGGCTCCCTGACACATAAGTCCCGCCCTCTGGAGGGCGGGACTTATGTGTCAGGGAGCCTTTTTATTGTGCCGTGTGCGAGTCAGATAGAGATATGCAAGCCTTCGTTGGCCAGGATTGTATTGGGGAAGATTGCTTTCGCTTCATGGAGGAGTTGCTCCTCATCCTTGATGCGGGCCGAGAAATGCCCGATACATAACCGTTTGGCATTGGCCTGTACGGCTATCTGTGCCGCTTGTTCGGCTGTGCTGTGATAAGTCCATTTAGTTTGTAATTCATCGGCTTTGCCGAAAGTAGTTTCGTGGAAGAGCAGATCGACGCCTTGTATCATCTCTGCCAAACGGGGGAGATAGGTTGTGTCACTGCAGTAAGCAAAACTTCGGGACGGCGAGGGTGGGGTTGTTAGTCGCTCGTTCGGGATAACAGTTCCGTCCGGCATCGTCCAGTCTTTTCCTGCTTTGATATTGCAAATCTGAGAGGTTGGAATACCGTAGAAGTCTATCATTTCACGCCGAATATGTCGCTGTCCCGTTTTCTCTCGGAATAGAAATCCGCAACAAGGAACTCGATGGCGAAGCGGCAGGCTCCATACCTCGATACTTCGGTCTTCAAATATGATTTGGTGTTGGGTGGTATCTACGCTGTGGAAAAGAACTTCGAAGTCAAGGTCGGGACAGAACGTCTGTAGTGAAATGTCGAGAAACGTTTTTAGTTCCTGTGGCGCATGGATATGCAACTGTGCAGTTCTTCCCAGCAGACTCATGGTGCAGATGAGTCCCGGCAGTCCCAGGGTATGGTCGCCGTGGGTGTGAGAGATAAATATGTGGCCGATGCGTTTCATACCAAGTCCCCTGCGGGCAAGGCGTGTCTGTGTGCCTTCTCCGCAGTCTATCATGAAGTGCTTGCCTCGCAGACTGACTACCTGACTGGCAGGCTGATGCCGTTGCATAGGGTTGGCACTTCCGCAACCTAATATGTAAAGGTCAAGTGGTTCCATCGTTTCAATTTACCGGAATGTGTCGGGTTAAAAGAAAAGCGTGCAACAACGAGTGTGCACGCTTTTCTGATTATCTTGAAGAACTATCTTCTTCTTGAATTATTTCTCACCTTCCATCTTGGCTTTCAACTCAGCTAAAGCGTTGATGTCGCCCAGTGTAGTGCTGGCAGCCTGATTCTGGATAGCGGGAGTCTCGTTAGCCTTCTTGGCGCGCGGAGCCTTCGTGTTCTTCTTCTCCTCACGGGCAGCAGCACGCTGTACATCTTCGAAGATGCGGCTGTGGCTGAGGATAATGCGCTTGTTATCCTTGTTGAACTCGATAACCTTGAACGATAATTTCTCGTTCAACTGAGCCTGACTGCCATCCTCTTTTACAAGGTGCTTGGGAGTAGCAAAGCCCTCTACGCCGTATTCGAGCTGAATAACTGCGCCCTTGTCGAGCATTTCAATGATGGTACCCTCATGGATGCTGTCTACCGTGAAGATGGTTTCGAATACATCCCAGGGATTCTCTTCGAGCTGCTTGTGACCGAGTGAGAGACGGCGGTTAGCCTTGTCGATTTCCAGAACGCATACCTCCAGTTCGGCACCAATCTGTGTGAACTCGCTGGGGTGCTTGATTTTCTTGGTCCAGCTCAGGTCGCTGATGTGGATGAGGCCGTCTACGCCTTCCTCGATTTCAACAAAGATACCAAAGTTGGTGAAGTTGCGGACACGAGCGGTGTGCTTCGAACCTACGGGATACTTCTCCTCGATGTTCTGCCAGGGATCCTCCTTCAGTTGCTTGATGCCCAAAGACATCTTGCGCTCTTCGCGGTTCAGCGTGAGGATTACGGCTTCTATTTCGTCTCCAACCTTCATGAAGTCCTGAGCACTACGCAGATGCTGGCTCCAGCTCATTTCGCTGACGTGGATAAGACCCTCTACACCGGGAGCGATTTCGATGAATGCTCCATAGTCGGCCATAACGACAACCTTGCCCTTTACGCGGTCGCCCACCTTGAGGTCGGGATCCAAAGCATCCCAGGGATGGGGAGTGAGCTGCTTGAGACCTAATGCGATGCGCTTCTTCTCGTTGTCGAAGTCGAGGATAACGACATTGATCTTGCTGTCCAGTTCCACGATTTCTTTAGGATCGCTTACGCGGCCCCAGCTGAGGTCGGTGATGTGGATGAGACCGTCTACGCCGCCCAAGTCGATGAATACGCCATAGGAAGTGATGTTCTTGACGGTACCTTCCAGAACCTGTCCTTTTTCGAGGTGGCTCATGATTTCCTGTCTCTGAGCCTCCATCTCGGCCTCGATGAGTGCCTTGTGGCTGACAACAACGTTCTTGTATTCCTGGTTGATTTTCACAACCTTGAACTCCATGGTCTTGCCAACGAATATGTCATAGTCGCGGATGGGCTTAACATCAATCTGAGAGCCGGGCAGGAAGGCTTCGATGCCGAATACATCGACAATCATACCACCCTTCGTGCGGCACTTGATGTAACCCTTGATGATTTCCTCGTTCTCCATAGCCTCGTTTACACGATCCCATGAGCGGCTTGCGCGAGCTTTCTTGTGAGAAAGTACGAGCTGTCCTTTCTTGTCTTCCTGGTTGTCGATGTAAACTTCAACAGTGTCACCTACCTTGAGATCGGGATTGTAGCGGAACTCACCGGCGGGAATGATGCCATCGCTCTTGGAACCGATGTTGATGACAACTTCACGCTTGTTGATGCTGATAACGGTGCCATCAACAACCTTGTGGTCATCAATTTTGTTCAGAGAACCTTCATAGGCACTCTCTTGATCCTTGCGGCTCAATTCGGTGTTGGAATCACCATTGGCATAGGCCTCCCAGTTGAAGTCTGCCAGAGGTGCGACATTTTTGTAATCTGCCATTTTTAGATAGTTTGTTAAATAATTAAATAAAATTAGACTTTATGTTATTTGTAAAACACGGCCGCAAAGATACTGCAAATTACTTGAAATACCAAATTTATGTCCGTATTTATGGTATTAAAGGGGGCGATTACTGCAAAAGATTTTCCTTCTCTCCTGCATTTGGCCGGGAAACGGCTCCTGTTACGTCAGTCTGTTGATGATATTTGCAATGAGTCCGCCCTCCGGTTTGCGGAAGAAGCGATCCATCTGTTTGACAAGCCCGTCGATGGCGAAAACAACCACGCTGTCGCCGGGCTGAATCTGTGTGCTGCCGTTGATGGGCATACCTATCTTGTCGCGAATGAGACCGCCAAGTGAGACGCCTTTTGGGAAACGTTGTTCGCGGATGAGGCCCTGGGTGATGAGTGAACCTTCCAGTGCCACGAACTCGGCCACGTCGGCATTGGCTATGGTGAGGCTTTTCATGGTGGTGACATCGGCATCGAGCATCATGCGGTAGATGTGGCCGGCGGCGATACTCTTCTTATTGATGATGGTGCCGATATCCAGTTTTTCGGCCATGTCGATGTAGTCCGTGTTCTCCACCAGTGCCACGGTTTTGCGCACGCCCAAACGTTTGGCTGCCAGACAGGCCAGAATGTTGGTCTCGGTCTCGGGTGTCAGTGCGGCAAAGGCCTGGAATTTGCGAATGCCTTCGTCGATGAGTGTATCCGTGTCGCGTCCGTCGCCGTGAATGACAACAATGTCGTCGTTCTCCAGTATCTCATTGAGTTGGTAACACCGTTCTTCGTTCCGTTCCACAATCTTCATGGACAACCAGTCCGGCTTCCGCCGCGCCAGTTGCACCGAAATGCGGCCGCCTCCCATCACCATCACCCGTTTCACGTCCGGGTAATCCTCTTTTCCCACCAGTTCACGGATAAACGAGATATACTTTCGTGTGGTAATGAAATAAGCGATGTCGCCCAACTGGAGTTCGTCGTTACCGCCCGGTATGATGGTCTGGTTTCCCCGTTTAATAGCCACAATGTGGTAAGGAGCGTCCGGCGGACAAAGCTCACGCAAAGACTTATCCAGTATCGTTGCCGTTTCGCGGAGTTTGATACCCATCATGATAAGTGCTCCTTCGTGTATCTCCCAGTATTGCCTTACCCACGAATGTTTCAGACCCTCCACTATCTCGTCGGCAGCCAGCACCTCCGGATAGATGAGTGAGTCGATGCCCATGCGTTGGAAAATCTCTATATATTGCGGGCTGACATATTCGGCATTATCCACGCGCGCCACGGTCTTCCGTGCTCCCAGAATGTGGGCCAGCATGCAACACGTGATGTTTCGTGCCTCGTCCGGTGTGACTGCGATGAAGAGGTCGGCATGCTGTACGCCGGATTCTTTCATGGCCGCGATGCTGCTCGGCGAGAGGTTTACCGTCATCAGGTCATAGTTTCCTGAGTCGGTGAGCTTGTCGGTCTTCACCTGACTTTCGTCGATGACCACGATGTCCTGAGCGTCTCTGGAGAGCAGTTGGGCGAGGTGAGTACCCACGGCTCCTGCGCCTGCAATGATGATTTTCATGTCCTATTCAGAATGTTGCGAAGCGTTCAAAACCTTTTTTATGCCTTCCCGATCGATGCCTACAATGCGGTAGAGCTGTTCCGGGGTGCCGTGTTCGATGAATCGGTCGGGCAATCCCATGCGCACCACTTCGGGCCGGCCTCCGTGGTCGGCCATCCACTCCAGTACCGCACTTCCGAGACCGCCCTCCACGGTGCCGTCCTCGATGGTGACGATGCGGCGAAAACGTTCTTTTACCTCCGTGAGAATCTCCTCGTCCAAGGGCTTCAGGAAGCGCATATCGTAGTGAGCGATGCTCATTCCTGTCTCGTTCTCCACCTCGCGGATGGCCTCTGCGGCCACATTGCCGACAGGGCCTATCGTGAGTACGGCCGTCTGGCCGTCGCCGTCTTTCAGCCGCCGCCCTTTTCCCACCGGCACTTCCTCCAACGGGCAACGCCAGTCGGTCAGCACCCCGCATCCCCGCGGATAGCGGATGACAAAGGGGCCGCGCTTCGGCATCTGTGCCGTGTACATTAGGCGGCGCAACTCGGCCTCGTCCATGGGAGAGGCTATGGTCAGTCCCGGTATCGGGCGCAGGAACGCAAGGTCGAAAGCTCCGTGATGGGTGGGCCCATCCTCCCCGACCAGTCCTGCGCGGTCGAGGCAGAGCACCATGTCGAGGCCGCTGATGGCCACGTCGTGGATGATGTTGTCGTAGGCCCGTTGGGAGAATGACGAATAGATGTTGCAGAATGGCAACAGTCCCTCGCGGGCCATACCTGCCGAGAAAGTCACGGCGTGTCCCTCGGCTATGCCCACGTCGAACACCCGATCGGGCATTTCGCGCTGCATGATGCACAGGCTGCAACCCGTCGGCATGGCCGGCGTGACGCCCACGATGTTCGGGTTCTTCCGAGCCATCTCAAGCAACGTCTCGCCGAAGACGTCCTGAAAGCGCGGAGGCTGCCGGTCGGCCGATCGGGGCTTGATACGTTCTCCCGTCTCCGGGTCGAATTTTCCGGGTGCGTGCCAGACGGTGGCATCGCGTTCGGCAGGCTCAAATCCTTTTCCCTTGACCGTGTGGATGTGCAGCATCTTGGGCCCTTTCATGTCCTTGATGCGTTGCAGTGTCCGCACTAGTTCCACTACGTTGTGCCCGTCTTCGGGGCCAAAATATCTGATGTTCAGTCCTTCGAACAGGTTGCGCTGGTGGTTGAGCAGGAGCTTCACGGCGTTGTTGAAGCGCAACACGCGCCCTTTGCGGTCGTCGTTCAGCATGTGCCAACGATAGAGCATCCGCCCCATCCGGTCGCGGAGCTTGTTGTACGTGCTGCTCGTGTGTAGCTTGTGCAGGTATTCGCCGATGCCGCCTACGCTGCGGTCGATGGACATGTCGTTGTCGTTCAGTATGATGAGCATATCGTTGGGCGACGAAGACACGTTGTTCATTCCCTCGAAAGCCAGTCCGCCGGTCATGCTTCCGTCGCCGATGACGGCCACCACGTGGCGCTGTGTGCCCAGTTTCCGTGCGGCCACGGCCATACCCAAGGCCACGGAAATGCTGTTCGAAGCGTGTCCGCAGGTGCAGGTGTCATATTCGCTCTCTTCGGGTGAGGGGAACGGTTTCAGTCCGCCCAGTTTGCGGTTGGTCGGGAACTGCTCCCGCCGTCCGGTCAGAATCTTGTGTCCGTAGGCTTGATGCCCCACGTCCCAGACGATGCGATCCTCCGGCGTGTCGAAGACATAATGCAGAGCCACTGTCAGTTCCACCGAGCCGAGGCTTGATGCGAAGTGCCCGGGATTATCGGCCAACTGATGGATGATGTAGTTGCGTAACTCCGCACACACCTGCGGCAACTGTTCCGGAGCTAAGCGGCGCAGATCAGCGGGATAGTTTATACTGTCAAGCAATTTTTTCACACGACAAAGTTACAACGAAACGGGCTAAATCGCAAATAAAACCGATAGTTTTCTATCTTTTCCCTCCGCCATGCCCGGATAAATAGAGAGGAATGACGGGTGAAAAGCGGACAAAATTTGTCCCCGGCTCTCACATAAACCGGGGACAAATCTCTAATCCCTAATCAATTCCTCCGAACCACTTTCTTCACTCGTCCGTCGGCATCGCGCAGGAGGTTGATGCCCTTCTGTGTCTTCGTCGTGCGGCGGCCGTTGAGGTCGTAAGCGTTTTGATTCGTAAAGGCTTCCGAGGTCGGTTGCTCTATGCCGTCTCCCTCGTCGATAGCTACAATCTGTCCGAAGTTTTTCCAGATATCCGCGTTGCGATAAGCCTCAAGAGAGATTGCGGGGACATGAAGTGTTAAAGAGGAAAGAGTTACTCCCATTTTGGGGAGGACTATCCTATCTGTAGTTGGAACACTCTCTGCCAAACAATAGAAGTCTTTTAGGCTACTGCATTTGGAGAATGCACCACTCTCACCGACAATCTCTGTTACGTCACTGCCGAAAGTAACAGTAGCCAAACCTGTGCAATTATAGAACGCACTGACCTTTATATTTGTCATGCTCTTATCAAATGTAACAGACTTCAAAGCGGTGCAACCTGCAAACGCCATTCTGTCAATCTCTATCGCACTGCCGGGAATGGAAGAGGATGCCTGACCGATGCTTACAGAGGTTAGACCGGTACAACCATAGAACGCAGACTCCTTAATATAAGTCACACTATTAGGAATGGCAACGGAGGTCAGACCTCTGCAACTGTAGAACGCATTATAGCCAATCTCCGTCACGCTATTAGGAATGCTGACAGAGGTCAGGTCAGGACAGTTATAAAATGCCGCATTGCCAACAGACGTCACGCTATAGGTTTGACCGAGATAAGTTACGCTTTCCGGAATTACAACATCACCGGAGTAAACTATATAGCTTTTGCTCGTCACGGCAACGGTAAGTTCCTCATCGGACGTGATTTCATAACAGATTCCATCAACGATAAAGGTGTCACCTGTGGAACCTATGGCTATAACATTCCTGAAGTTGTTCCATGGCCCCCTTGATATACTCGTACTATTCTTATACTCCTGAAGAGAGACGGAAGGAACATAGAGTGTAGTAAATCGCAATCCTCTAAAAGTATCATACTCTGCACTCGGAACATTTACCGCAAAGCAATAGAAATCTAACAGTGCATTGCATTGATAAAACGCATAATCCCCTATCGTTGTTACGCTACTTGGGATGCTGACGAAAGACAGCTTTTTGCAGTTCCCAAATGTACTATAGCCTATCTCCGTTACACCGTCGGGGATAGTAACAGCAATAAGACTGCTACAACCGTAAAAAGCCCCTTTGCCTATCTCCGTTACGCCATCGGGGATAGTAATAGCAGTCAGAGCACTGCAACCACTGAATGCATCAGCACCAATTGCCGTCACCTCATTGGGAATAATTGTGTTTTTACATCCCTGTACCAGTTTATTCGATGAGGTTTCCATGATGGCGTTGCAGTTGTCACGGGAATCATAGACCGGATTACTTGCATCTACAACAATATTTTCAAGACCACTGTAACCGGAGAACGCACCATCGCCAATTGTTGTTACGCTACCGGGAATATGGACGGAAGTAAAGTTACATCCGTAAAACGCATTATAGCCAATCTCCGTCACGCTATTAGGAATGGTAATAGCAGTAAGCCCATTACAATGATAAAATGCTATTTCACCAATAGATGCTACACCATCACTGAGAGTAACGGAAGTAAGGCCGGTGCAATAGTAAAACGCACCTTCGCCAATTGTAGTCACATTGTTGGGGATGATAACAGAAGTCAAAGTTTCCAGCCCGCAGAAAGCCCTATCACCTATTGCCGTTACATTATTGGGAATGACTGTATTCTTACATCCGTTTATCAACGTATTTGACGAGGTTTCTATGATGGCGTTGCAGTTGCTACGAGAATCATAAAATGGATTGTCTGCATCCACAACGATATTTTCAAGACCGGTGCAGCCGAGGAACGCACTTTCGCCAATTACAGTCACACTATTAGGGATGATAAGGGAAGTCAGACCACTGCAATCATTGAACGCATTTTGACCAATCATATACACACTATTAGGAATGCTAATCGAAGTCAAAGCTTTGCAACCTGAGAATACGCTCTCAACAATCAGAGTTACACCGTCGGGAATGGTAACGGAAGTAATTCGTTCGCATTTGGAGAACGCCCGTTTTTCAAGCACAACCACACTCTTGGGGATAGTGACCGAGGTTAGCTTATAGCAAGCTTCGAACGCACTTTCACCAATCCTTGTCACACCATCAGGGATAGTAACCGAGGTAAGTATATAGCAATTATAGAATGCATTCACACCTATTTCAGTTACCTTGTAAGTCACGTCGCTGTAAGTTACACTTTCCGGAATAACAACATTATCGGAATATCTCTCTTTATAGTCATAATAAGAGGTTCCTTTATACGTCACGGCAACGGTCTGTTCCTCGGCGGACGTAATGTTGTAATAAATGCCATCGACTTCAAAGTCGTGTGCCCTGCTGACTACTGCGGTCAGCAACAGCAAGAGAATGAGTAAAGATTTTCTCATATTCTTTTACTTTTAATTGTTAATAAAGTTTAGGATACAAAAAAGGCGAAACCATTCGTTGCTTATCCTCTATTCTCGGTTACCGCCAAGTGACCACATGATACAAACAAGCAAGAACAGTTCACGCCTCGCGGACGTGAACTTCTCGAACTGCTTGCTCTCGTATCATAAATTTTGGCGGTATTTGAATAGAGAGAACAAGAGCCAAAAGCTCAGTTATTCATAAAGACTGCGAACGGGATGCGCACAAATTCGTCTTTGTATCAGATTGATTGAATTTGTTTTATCCCTTTGGGAACGCTGCACGCTGCGCAACGGTCTCCCTTTCTAACTTTGTCTACTGTCTGTTTCTTCGGTTACGTTTTTATAGGTTGCGGGCACTATTGCCAAGATGCGGACAAAGGTACGAAAAAATAATCAATTGCCGGAAATGAAAGCCCGGGAAAATATCTTTCGGTTAAAAAGACGTCCGGACGGCCCTCCGCCGTTCATTTCCCTCCGCCGTACCGGTGCATTTTGGGACGGCGCGAGGGGTATTCTTGACAGGTTCGGGAGATATTTTTTGTTCATCGACCGATGAACGGACATTCATCGTCGATGGATGGTCGGCCGTCGGCGGCGGACGCACGTTCACCGTCGATGAATACAGAATGTCGGGAAACTGTGCCGGAAATGCGGGCGCAATGTGCCGCGTTGTGTTAATTTCGGCGGGATATTATTTCAATAATATCGGCGAAATGACTACCTTTGCACGCAAAAGAAAGAGGCATGAACAAAAGCACCGTAAACGAACTGTTCCGCACTCCGGTGAGTGTGCCGCCCCCTCTGCGCCCCTTGGGCGTGGGAGACGGCAGCGTGCTGTTGGGCTCGTGCTTTGCCGAACACGTGGGACGGCGGATGTCCGACGCGCAGTTGTCGGTGACGGTGAACCCGTTGGGCGTGCTCTACAATCCCCTGAGCATCGTCCGGGTGCTGAAGAGAGCCGTGTCCGACGCGCCCCTTACCCGACCGGCCGACTATGTACGGCACGGGGAGATGTGGCACACGTGGCTGGGCGACTCCACGCTGTCGGCCCCCACGCAGGAGGAGTGTCGGCGTCAGACGGAGGAGGCCTTGGCGAAACTGCACGAGGCCCTGGCAGAGGCCGACAACCTGTTTCTGACGCTGGGGACAAGTCGCTACTACCTCTATAAAGGAACGCGCGCGTGCGTAGCCAACTGCCACCGCATACCTGGGGCCGAGTTTGACGAGACGGAAGCGGAGGTGGACGAAATTGTGGAGCAACTGGATGAGGCCCTCACCGTCCTGCACGGGCTGAACAGCCGCCTGCAGGTGGTGTTCACCGTCAGTCCCTACCGCTATGCCAAGTACGGCATGCACGAGAGTCAGTTGGCCAAGGCTCGGTTGCTGTTGGCCGCAGAGAGCCTCCGGCAGCGGCATCCCGACCGGGTGGCTTATTTCCCGGCCTACGAAATTGTGATGGACGAATTGCGCGACTATCGCTTCTACGCTTCCGACATGCTGCATCCGGCCGAGCAGGCCGTGGACTACATCTGGCGACGCTTGTGCGAGACGTGGGCCGACGACGGCCTGCAGACCTACCTTGCCCGCTGGGAGCCCGTCCGGCGTGCACTCCTGCACCGGCCCATCAATCCCCGCGACCCGGCCACGGAGACTTTCCGGCAGCGCACTTGCGAGCAGTTGGAGGCCCTCCGGCGCGACTATCCCATGCTGCGGATTCTGCCGCACGGGGAACCGGCCGACCCGTTTAATCTTCAGAACTCATAAATTCCCGATTACGATATGACCTACACTGTAACATCCATAGCCGCCATACTCGATGCCCGGACGGAAGGGCCGGCCGACCGACCCGTGCGCCGCCTGCTCACGGACAGCCGTTCGCTGTCCTCGCCCGAAGACACGCTCTTCTTCGCCCTCCGGACACCGCGTAACGACGGCCACCGCTACATCTCGCAACTCTATCAGCGCGGTGTGCGCAGTTTCGTGGTGATGCAACGGCCGGAGGGAGACTTTCCCGAGGCCGCGTTCCTTGTCGTGCCCGACACGTTGCACGCTCTGCAGCAACTGGCAGCCGCCCACCGGCGGCAGTTCCGGATTCCCGTCATCGGTGTGACAGGGTCGAACGGTAAGACGATGGTGAAGGAGTGGATAGCGCAGATGATTTCGCCCGACCGCCACGTCACCCGCTCGCCGCGCAGCTACAACAGTCAGATTGGCGTGCCGCTGAGCGTGTGGAGCCTGACGGAGAAGACGGAAATCGGTATTTTCGAGGCTGCCATATCCATGCCCGGCGAGATGGAACGGCTGGCGGACATCATCCGCCCCACCATCGGAGTGTTTACGGGACTGGGCGACGCCCATCAGGAGAACTTCAACTCCTACAAGCAGAAGTGTCTGGAGAAACTTCTGCTTTTCCGCCACGCTGAAGTGCTTGTCTATCCCGCCGGCAACCGTGTGGTGGACATCTGCATCCGGGAAATGGACTTCCGGGGCCTTCTGCTGCCCGTCAGCATGCCCGATGAGGCCTCTCCTTGGGAACTCGACAAGCAGCTTTGCGCCGCTGTGTGCCGCCACATCGGTATGGACGAAGCTACCATCGCCGACCGCGTGGCGTGGCTCGAACCCATACCGATGCGCCTGGAGGTGATGAACGGACGGAACGGTTGCACACTCATCAACGATTCCTACAATAACGACCCTGATTCGCTGCGCATCGCGCTCGACTTCATGCAGCGCCGGCCCGCAGAGGACAACCGCAGCCATACGCTTATCCTCAGCGAAATGCAGCAGACGGGCATCAACGACGAACTGCTCTACCGGCAGGTGGCCGGTATGGTGAGGGAACACGCCATCGGGACGTTTATCGCCGTGGGGGAGAGAATCTGCGCTCACGCCACGACGCTGATGAGGGAGACGGGGGCCGTGTGCCACTTCTTCCCCGACACGGAAGACCTCATGACGAGTGCCGTGTTCTCCGGCCCGCACGATGAGGTCATTCTCATCAAAGGGGCCCGCTCGTTCCGCTTTGAGGACTTGGTAAGTCAGCTCGAGGAGCAGGTTCACGAGACCATTCTGGAGGTAGACCTCAAGGCTATTGTCTCCAATCTCAACCACTATCGCTCGATGATGCGCCCCGGAGCGGGCATCGTCTGCATGGTGAAAGCCGACGCCTATGGGGCCGGCAGTGTGGAGGTGGCCCGCACGTTGCAGGACTGCGGGGTGGAGTATCTGGCCGTGGCCGTGGCCGACGAAGGGGCGGAACTGCGGCGGGCCGGCATTTCCACCGGCATCATGATTATGAACCCGGAGATGACCTCGTTCCGGACGCTCTTCCGGCACAATCTGGAACCCGAAGTCTATTCGTTCCGCCTGCTTGAGGCACTCATCCACGCCGCCGAACGTGAGGGCATAAAAGGTTTCCCCATACATATCAAACTCGATACGGGTATGCACCGTCTCGGATTCGACCCGATGGAGGATATGCCGCGACTCATCGAGCGGCTGCAGGCGCAGGAGGCCGTGCTGCCGCGCAGCGTGTTCTCGCACTTTGCGGGAAGCGACAGCGACGACTTCGACGCGTTTTCGGCCGTCCAGTACGAGCGTTTCCTTGCCGGAGCCACCGAACTGCAGCAGGCTTATCCTCAGCATCATATTCTCCGGCACATCTGCAACTCGGCCGGCATCGAGCATTTCCCCGAACGGCACATGGACATGGTGCGGCTGGGGCTGGGCCTTTACGGCATCAATCCCCGCAATAACGGGATGCTCTACAACGTCTCTACGCTGAAGACCACCATTCTGCAGATACATGATGTTCCCAAGGAAGAAACCGTGGGCTACAGCCGCAAAGGCCGGCTGAATCGTGACAGCCGCATAGCCGTGCTGCCCATCGGATATGCCGACGGCCTCGACCGTCATCTGGGGAACGGGCATGCCTATTGCCTCGTGAATGACCGTAAGGCACCCTATGTGGGAAACATCTGCATGGATGTGTGCATGATTGACGTCACCGACATTCCCTGTCGGGAGGGCGATACGGCCATCATCTTCGGCCGGCAGTTGCCCGTTACGGTGCTTTCAGACACGATAGACACCATCCCCTATGAGATATTGACCGGGGTGTCGAACCGCGTCAAGCGTGTGTATTTCCGAAAGTAAGTGCCTTTGGGGTATAAAAAAAACGCCGTGCCTGACCGATGAGTTAGGCACGGCGTTTTTGTTTGTTCGCTTGTGTGTCGGGATGGGGCGCGATAGGAATCGTCCCTGCTTTATTTGCTTTCCAGCTTTATCATGCCGCGAAGTGAGGGAGAGGAGGCGCGGAGCGTCACCTTGCCGGTCTCGTGGGTGGAACGCAGAATCACCTGCATCTGTCCCATGAACATCCGTTTGGTGGTGATGTCGGAGCGGAACAGGTCGTCGGTGTAGTGGTCGCCATTGTCGAGCGCAAGAAGGCGGGCGGCCCCATCTACGGTGACGGTCAGCGGTTCATCGAAGGCGGGAACGGTGTTGCCCCGCTTGTCTACGGCGCGGATGGTGATGTACTGAAGCCCCATTCCGTCTTTCGCCTGCAGGGAGGGCGTTTCGGGTTCCATGACGAGGCGGACGGCTTTGCCGGCAGTCTCGATGCGGTGACGGGCTACTTCCTTTCCGCCGTTGTAGGCTATGGCCGTGAGGCTGCCTCCCTTGCCGTAGGGAACGTTGTCCCATTTGACGATACCGCGCTTGAAGACGTCCGTCGTGTCGTTCTTCTGACGGCCCAGACTTACGCCTTTGGACTTCGTTCCCAATCCGTCGCCATTGACAAAGAGTTCCACCTCCTCGGCATTGGTGAATACGCTTACCTGCTGCTTCGAGCCTTCCGGACAGTTCCAAAATTCCGTGTAGGTCTTCTGTCCGACATTGATAGCATTCCAGCTCTGGCTTTCGCCGCCCGTAAGTACGCCGATGCGGACTACCGGAACTTCGGGACGGAAAGCCCCCCGGATGAGCCAGGCCTGCGGATTGGGTTGCAGGGTGTGGCGGAAGAACGAGAAGTTCCAGCCTTTCTTGGGCCATTTGTTCGATTCGCCCCAGTATTCGATGGCTCCCCAGTAGGCCAGACCAACGGTGCGTCTGCGATCCATCCCGTAGAACGGAGCCTGCATCTGATTCGTCACGGCTTCGCTCTGGAAAAGTATCATGTCGGGAGCATATTCAAAGTATTTGGGGTAGCAGTCCCACTGATAGTTGAAACTGCTGACCTCGGTAGCGAGAGCGAGTTCGGGCGGAGCAAAGTAGGTCTTGAACTCTTTCTCTTCGCGGATGGCACCGGCACGGGCCGGGAACATGGCCACGGTGGTGGGACGTGTCGCATCGTAGCGCTTCAGCATTACATCGAACAGGCGGTAGGTGGTGATGCCCCAGTCGTTGGTGTCGTAGCCGCTCCAGTAGGGCCGGGTCTGCAATTCGTTACCGAGGCTCCAGAGAACGACGCTGGGGCAGTTGCGGTCGCGCGTCACCCATTCCCGGATGAGCTGGGGCCACAGTTGCGTGAAAGGCACACGTCCGCCCCAGTATTCGTTGTCGCTCCATTTGTCGATGAGTTCGTCCACGATGAGCAGACCCATTTCATCGGCAATGCGGGTGAGGCTCTCGCTGTACGGATTGTGGGAGCAACGCAGGCTGTTGAAACCGAACTCCTTCATCATACGGAACTGGCGACGGATGGCATCGTCGTAGGAGGCCACGCCGAGGGCACCGAGGTCGTGGTGGTTGGCCATACCTTTGAGGAAGACTTTTTTGCCGTTTAGTTTGAAACCGAAGTCGGGGCTGTACGTTATCTCACGCACGCCGAAGCGCTCGGTTCTGCGGTCTACAAGGAGAGTGTCCACAAACAACTCTACCTCTACGTTGTACAGGTAGGGATTGTCAAGGTCCCAAAGTATGGGATTTGTAAGCGTGACGGGAGAGAGTTGAATCTCGTCGTGGTTGTGCTTGGTGAGGGTCGGAACCTCGGCATCGGCGGTGCCGAGCACGGTTCCTATGCTGTCACGGACAGTGGCGCGGACGACGGTCTTTGGCCGCGGGCCGCTCCCGTGAGGAAAGCCGCAGACATCCACCTGAATCTGCACGACGGCCTTGTCCGTATTGCCGAAAGCGAAATAGGGGCGGAGGGTACTATTGTCCTGAAAAGATGTGGTGACGTAGATGCCGTGCCGGCCGATGTGGGTGGGATTCTGCAGACGAAGATAGACGTCGCGGAACAGACCTGCTCCCGTGTACCAGCGGCTGGCCTTGGGTTTACCCGAATGGGCGTAAACCGCCACGACGTTGTCCTCCCCGTAATGGAGATACTTGGAAATGTCGGTCTCGAAACCGATGTAGCCGTATTCTGTGGAGGCAGCTTTGTGGCCATTGACATAGACATCGCCATAGTACATGATGCCGCCGAAGTCCAGCAGCACCTGAAGGCCCTGCCATTCCGACGGTGCGTTGAACACCTTGCGGTACCAACCCTCACAGGGGGCTTTCCATCCGCGGGCACCGCCTGCCGATTCGTCCCAGGGCTGTTCGAATTGGAAGTCGTGGGGTAAGTCAAGGGTACGCCAGTCGGAGTCGTTGTATTTCTCTGCTTCGGCACCCTCGCGCGGGCCGTCGGCAAAACGCCAGTCGAAGTTGAAGAGGAAGCATCCTCTGTCCTCTCCCCGGAAGAAGGGACGGTTGAGGGAAACGGGAATCTCGGAATAGGGGCGGTTGTCGCCGAGGCGTTTCTCTTTCACGTCCTGATACTGGGCAAATGCGGAGTTGAAGCCTGAGAGGTGGAATACTGAAAGTAGAAAGAAAAAGACAATGCGTTTCATGTCGTTTGATGTTTAGGTTCTCTATGGGAATAGGAGCGTGTTTTATTTTGCTTTAATGGAATCTTTGCGGATGTATGCGGCGAACTGCTGAGGACGGATGGTTACGGGACCCGTCATGAACTCGGGGATGTTGTATGAGCGCAACAGCTCGTGATGATAGTGTGGATTACGCTGCGGAAGTTCGAAAGGCCGGGTGAAGTGCCCTTTTCCGTCGAAGTGAGCGATGTAGGGGCGCGTGAAGTTTCCGTCGGTGCGCCGGCTGCTGAAGATTACCCAACGGCCGTTGCTGCTCCACGAATGATAGGACTCTACGTTGTCGGAGTTCAGTTCGTCCAACCGCCGTACACTGCCGGTCTGAAGGTTCAGCAGATAGAGATCGGCATCGCGGTGCCAGATATGGAATACTCCAAATTCTCCCATCGTAAACAATAGCCAGCGGCCGTCGGGACTGACGCGAGGCAGTGTGGCCGACATCGAGTTGCGGGCGGCGTCGAACACTGTTTCGCGTTCGCCGAAAGAGCGGTTCTCCGAGACGAACGGACGGCGGTAGAGACTGTATTTTATGTCCTTATAGTTCTGTATCATATCAAACTCTTTCGAGACGGCCTTTGACGTGTCTTTCTTCTCATAGTGTGCCGAACAGTAATAGAGATACTTGCCGTCGGGGCTCCAGAACGGAAAGCAGTCGAGGTCGTTGGTATCGCGGGGCAAGGGGATAACCTCGTGGCGGTCGATGTCATAGAGCATCAGGTCGCTGTAAGTGTCCTGCACCTCCACCTTCTGGTTGTCGTGGGTATGGAACGACTGCCCCGTATGATTCGTGCTGTAGGCGATGAGCTTCTTTGTGGGGTGCCATGCCGGATAAACACCTGCCGAAACCGTCTTGCCTGTCTTCATGTCGATGCGCTCAACCTGTCCGTCGTAGGCGATGACCGTACCCCCAAGGGACTGGCGTACATGGAACTGCATGCGTTCGGGATTGTAGGACTGGAACGAGTGACAGTTGATGCACTGGCCGTCGCGCTCGTCCGAATTTGCCATGTTGCCGTAGATAAGTGTCTCGTCGTAATTCTCCAGACAACGCTGATTGATCGTCAAATCTTCGTAAGCGACATAGGAAGGAGCTATCAGGCGATAAGAAATGTACGGGTCTATCGAATCGGGACTTACGTGGATGGAGAAAGGCTCCATCTGCGTCCATTCGCCATTCCGGGAAACGAAGACCTTGCAGGTTATGGGTTGGGCATTGGATAGTGCGTCGTTTACCATCTGCTTCCATTCCTTGAGTGAGGGGCAAACGTCGCGCCCGTCGTCATACACCCATGTGTGATTGCCGGCAGTAATGCTGGTGACGAAATCCGTACCTTCGTTTTCTATTGTGAACGTCAGCGGAGCTATGTTTACGGGGACTGTAACTCCACGGTAATCGGGGAAGATGTCCGGTAATTGCGAACTATCGGTGAACGATGAAGGTACGCGGGGCTTGCAGCAGGCCGACAGTAAAACGATGAGCAGTACCGCGATGTAACCGGAGTGTAGCGAACGCAGGATGGAACCTGATTGTGTGTGTTGCATGTTGATAGATGTCTTTGTCAGTTGGTCTTCTGATTACGAACAAGGAAGTAGAAATAATAGAACGTATCACCATATTGCGGCTGGAAGGCCACCCGCTTCTGCTCCTCCGTCATGGAACCGCATTGCGTGTTGAACTTCATGAAGTTCTGATACGACTGCTTGATGGCGTCATCGAACGGCAAGCGTTCCACCGCCTCGGCATTGGTCATGCCGGGCCACAGTTCGCTGGGTCGTTGCGGTTCGAGCATGGAATACATGTAGGCCGCCTCCTGATAGTAGCGCGGAACGCGGAAGCCCTCTTCTTTTTGATGGAGGTTAAGATATTGGAGGAAACGTGGCCAAAAGAGATTGATGTCCTTCATCATGAGCGAGCATATCAGCGTCATTTCCTGATACAGCGGGTCGGCCCCGAAGCCCGAGGAAAATGTTTTCAGCAGATACAGTTCCACCAACGTGTTGTCCCCGTCCAGACGGTCGCCAAATTCGGCCATAGGAATGATAGGCTTCATTTCCTCGTCTTCGGCCATCAGTTTGGGATGCCGGATGAACTTTTCGTAATGCTCGGCCCATTTGCGATGATAGCGGGTGCGGAGAAGAATATCAATGTACTTGCGCGCCACATCCCAGTCATGGGTGATGAGGCTGTTCTTTACCATGTACTTCAATACGTCGATGTTCCATCCGAACTCCACACCATCCTCCATGCACCAGCGATAGGAGAATCCCGCCTTGCCGTAGTGGTAGTAGAGCAACTTTCCGCCCACCTGCGTCATGCGTACCTGCCAGGGAGCGTGCTGCTGTTCGGCGCCTTCGGGATAGCGGAACAGCTCGTCGCCGGCTCTGCCGAGACGGAAAAGGGCCAGATTCTTCAACATCACCATGACACGTGTAGGCGGCATCTTTTCGCCCATATCCTGGCGGAGCATCACTCTCAGCACCTCTTCCCAGTCGAGCCGTTCGACGGCATTGTTCATCGCCACCTCTTTATGGAAATTGGTATCGCGGTTCCAACGTTTTGCAACGCCATAAGTCGTAAGGCCTAACAGAAGCAGGACAAACAAGCCTTTCCCGATTTCACCGGAGGAAGTGTTCGCTTTCTTTACGCTACGGGAGAGCAAAAGGGGAAGTGTGCAGATAAGAAATGCCACCGGTAAGGCGTAATAGAGCCAGCGATATTCCGGACAATCGGTCTGTCCGTACTGGAAGCAGGGCATTGCAGCCGACCACGCATGTTTCAGTTGCACCTGCCCGTAGAATCCTTGCAGCATAATTGGCGGCACAAGGGCGATAAGCAGAACGGCAAGTAATAGGGAGGGGAGCAGGTCTTTCTTGACGGAAAGAAAGGAGGGCAGGGAGAACTGAGCAAGCAGCATCAGTCCCAGGGTCAGCATCCACCACGCCCCCATCAACGGGTAGCCCAGAATACCGATGACTGCCATGTAACCCAATCTCACCCATCTGTTCGGCAGCAGACGATAAACACCGGCCCATACGAGGGAGAACAGTACACCCAGCGTGGGTACCCAAGGGTGGCCCTGAAGTTTCATGTAGTAAATCCAATAGCCCGTCTGCACCAGACAGCCCAGCAAGAGCAGAGGTGCGAGCAGGGATAGTCCCTGCCACAGGCCGCGTAGGCGGAATAAACGGCACGTGAGTGCCATTATCCCCACCCATGCCAACAGCAGCAAAGCCATGCCGAGCCGGGGATGGAAAAAGAACTGCGTCATGAAGGCTGCCGCCCACATCAGTACGCCACCGGGGTAGATGACAGACTGTTGGAAGAAATGGCGTGTGGGGAGCCATAGTGACAGTTCCTGCATACGATAGAGCACTTCGCTTTCCGTATCGAGTACCCATACTCCCATAGCCATGACGGCCAACAGCAGGAGCAGGGGGATTATCAACGTTCTGACGTATTTCATCTGATAAAGAATCTTATTTCGCCCAAAGTTACAAAATAATATTGAAATGTGTGCGATGCGGTGAGATATTATTCTTTTCAAATGCCAAATGCTTGCAGAGTTAGTAAAATATCCTTATCTTTGTAGCAAATCTTACCTTAAAACTAACAAATTTATGTTGAAGAAATTCTTATTTGCAGCCATGCTGACAGCATCTTTTTCGGCCATGGCTGCGCCGCAGAGGCAGGTGAAGCCTTACTGGCTCGACCCGAATGTAAACAACGTTGGCACCGAGACACCCCGTGCCAGTTTCTTTGCTTTTGAGAGCGAAAAACTGGCTCAGAAGGGCGACAAAGCCCGGAGCGACCGCTACCTTTCCATGGAAGGCCAGTGGAAGTTCAACTTCGTGACGAACCATCAGGACGCCCCCGAAGGCTTCTTTGCCGAGAAGTATGACGACTCGAAGTGGCAACTGTTTCCCGTGCCCGGTCTGTTTGAGCTGAACGGGTGTGGCGACCGCATCTACAAGAACGTCGGTTACGCATGGTGCACGCAGTTTGCCAACAAGCCCGGTTTCGTGGAGGAAAAGAACAACTACACGGGTTCTTACCGCCGTTCCTTTGAGGTTCCCGCCGACTGGAAAGGACAGGACATCTACATTCACGTCGGCTCCGCCACCTCCAACCTCCGTCTGTGGGTGAACGGCAAGGAAGTCGGTTATTCGGAAGACTCCAAACTGGAGGCCGAGTTCAACGTGACGAAGTTTGTCCGTCCGGGTAAGGACAACCTCGTTGCCATGCAGGTAATGCGCTGGTGTGACGGCTCTTATGCCGAAGACCAGGACTTTTGGCGTTTTACGGGTATTGCCCGCGAGGTGTATATGTACGCCCGTCCGAAGACCCACATTCAGGACATCTCCGTGGTTCCCGACCTTACGGACAATTACAAGAACGGAAAACTGGACGTTAATGCTAACGTGCTGAACGCAAACGGAAACAGCATTCAGTACCGCCTTGTAGACCCCACTGGCAAGGAGGTCTACGAGTCTCCGACCACCGGCAAGATGAACAACGCGAAGCAGTTTATCAACATCGAAGTGAAGAACTGCTATCCGTGGACGGCCGAGACGCCCAATCTCTATACGCTCTACATCACCCTGAAAGACAAGAAGGGTGAAATCATCGAAACCGTTGCTCAGAAGGTGGGCTTCCGCAAGATTGAAATCAAGGGCGGCCAGTTGTTGGTGAACGGCAAAGCGGTTCTCTTCAAGGGAGCAGACCGTCACGAACTGGATCCCGACGGCGGCTACGTGGTAAGTGTGGAACGCATGATTCAGGACATCAAAATCATGAAGCAACTGAACATGAATGCCGTGCGCACCTGCCACTATCCCGACGACCCGCGCTGGTACGACCTCTGCGACCAGTATGGTATCTACGTCGTTGCCGAGGCAAACTTCGAGAGTCACGGCATGGGCTACGGCGACCGTCGTCTGGCACAAGATCCCTTGTACAAGCAGACCGTCGTGGAGCGTAACGAGGCGAATGTGCGCATTCAGAAGAACCACCCCAGCATCATCTTCTGGAGCTTGGGTAACGAAAGCGGCTACGGCGACAACTTCGTTGCTGCCTACGAGCGTGTGAAGGAACTCGACCCGAGCCGTCCCTGCCAGTACGAGCAGGCCGGCCAGAACGGCAAGACGGACATCTTCTGCCCCATGTACTACGGTTACGACAACTGTGAGAAGTACAGCCAGGGCGATAATCCCCGTCCCCTCATCCAGTGCGAGTATGCCCATGCCATGGGTAATTCAATGGGCGGTTTCAAGGAATATTGGGACCTTATTCGCAAATATCCGAAGTATCAGGGCGGTTTCATTTGGGACTTTGTAGACCAGGGTGTCCGCGGCACATCGAAGAAGACGGGCAAGCAGATATGGATGTACGGTGGTGACGAGGGCCGCTATCCCGCCAGCGACCACAATTTCAATTGCAATGGCGTCATCGCTCCCGACCGCAGTTGGAACCCCCATGCCTATGAGGTGCAGTACATCCATCAGAACATCTGGGTCAAGAACTTCGACCTGAAGACGGGCAAGGTGGACGTGTATAATGAGAACTTCTTCACCGACCTCTCTAACGTAGCCGCTACGGTGAGCATTCTTGTAGACGGTCGCGAACATACTCTCGTCAAGGACTTTGACGACTTTAACGTGAAACCGCAGGAAACCGCAACTTTCAGTTTCGCTCCCCTGAAACCGGCCATAGAGAAGGTGCTGGCGGAGAATCCCGACAAGGAGGTACTGCTGAATGTCACCTTTGCCCTGAAGAAACACGACGGTCTGCTCAAGGCCGGCGAAGTGGTGGCCCACGAGCAACTGACCTTGCAGGACTACCGTTTCCCGACCGTGGAACAGATACTGGCAGCAGCCGGCGAAGACAAGGTGGAGGCCGATAGTATGCTGGCTTGCTACCACCTCAGAGCCAACGGCATGGAAATCATCGTTAATCGCTGGACGGGCGAACTGGACTATGTGGACGTGAACGGTAAGCCCATGCTGGAGGAAGGCTACAGCGTCGTTCCCAACTTCTGGCGCGCACCCACCGACAACGACTACGGAGCAGGTCTGCAGAACCGCTTCCGCGACTGGAAGGATGCCAACCGCCGTTTGCAAGGCATTGCTCTGAGCGGTAACGAGCAGGCACGTTCCATCGCGACAACCTACAAGATGCAGAACCTCGATGCTGTGCTCACCATCACATACACCCTCACGGGAAAAGGTGAGCTCATCATCAACGAGCACCTCGACGTGAACGAGGAGGCACAGCACAAACCTCAGATGTTCCGTTTCGGTATGCAGTGGGTGATGCCGAAGGCTTACTCGACCGTCAATTATTACGGCCGTGGCCCCATCGAAAACTACATCGACCGCAATAACTCGCAGCACATCGGACACTACGTGCAGAAGGTGGCCGACCAGTACTGGGGTTACATCCGTCCGCAGGAGAGCGGTAACAAAACCGATGTCCGTTACTGGCAGATGCTGAACAAGTCCGGCCACGGTCTGCGCTTCACAGCTACGGGCAAGATGGAGGCTTCGGCTCTCAACTACCTGCCCGAAGACCTCGACGATGGCCCCCGCAAGGATGCCCATCAGAGCCACTCCGGCGACCTCACCCCGCGCAACTTCAATGTTCTGCAACTGCAGTCGCGCCAGTTTGGTCTGGGATGTGTCACCAGTTGGGGTGCATGGCCCCGTGGCGAGTACCAGATGCCCTGGCAGGATTATGACTTCACCTACATTGTGACGGCCGTGAAATAAGTCCGCCCGATAAAACCTTACTGAAGAGGCCCGCCCATGCCACCGGCATACGGCGGGCCTCTCTTTTTTCCTCCGTTCGCGGTCTTCCCCGGCCGTAAGCTATATTAAGGAATCGCGTACACGCGTGCACGCATGCGCACGTATAGGAGGACGCGCCCTCGTCCATAGCAGGACGGAGCCTTGTCCATAGCAGGACGGAGGCGTGACAATAGCGGGACGGAGTCCCGTCCATAGGGAGACCTTGTTGAGGGTGGTTAATTCGGCGAACCGGCGGGCGGTGTATTTTTCGGCAGGCTCTCTACAAAATTTCGGAGGTCTTCGCGCAGCCGCTGGTAGATGTCGGAATAGCGGAATCGGGTGCTCTTGCGGAGAGCCTGCTCGATGGGTAGCAGTCGCCGCTGATAGCCGGAGAGCTCGTTTTGCTTCTGCTGGAGATGGACGGCATTACGACGGATTTCGGACTCACGTTCCTTGCGGAGCTGCGTGCAGACGGGGGTGAGCAGGGGAGTGACCACGCCGTCGAAAAGCGCGTGCCCCTGCATGTAGAGGTAACTGGTCTCCGGAGTCAGCCCCAGGGCCAGCAGTCTGTCGCGCAGGGGCTTATACGTCTTCTTCCCTTCAGGATAATGCTGCTGCATCCAGTTGATTTTTCGGTTCACCGTGCGGCGCAGGGTTTCCAATGTGCGTTCGGGGTGATAGGGATTGATGTCGCGGATACTGACGATGCCGGCAAAGTCCATCAGTGTGAAGCGGCTGTACTGATTGTATTGGTAGACCCAGACGCTCCAGACGAACAGGGGCCATACGATGCGGCTGTATTCGGTGAGGAACATTTCCAAGTCCACCACTTCGCGGTCGTTCAGCGTTGTCATGACGCACACCTCGTGCAGTCCCCGGGCGTGGCACTGGTAGTTCTCGATGGAGTAGACATACGTGTGGAAGACGTATGGATTTTCCAGCATCTCGCGGGATGCGGCGGTTGTGCCCTGCATGAGGTAGTCGTAGTCGGCATCGACGCAGCCGATGAGATAAGGGCCGAGGGAGTTGTGGAGCACAATCTTTTTCCCCTTCCCCAGATGGGTGCGCGAGGGCAGCATCACATCGAACGTCAGCGTTTCCGACTCGAACTCATCGAGCACCGAACGCCAGAAAAAAATATCGTCGTAGCTCTCCACATAGACCACCACCCGACGGCGTGCGCGATTGGGGCGCAGCCGATTGGCCGCCTCGATATAGCGCGAAGTGATGTTCTCGGTCAGGTGCTTCATGGGTTATGACTTTCGGAGGGGAGGGGCTGTGACGGAGGGTGATGGGTTAATCCGGCCGGTTCACGGTCTGCGGCTCCGGGGCGTCTGTGATGATGTCCTCCATGTCCGTCACGCAGTCCTGCCAGCCGTTCATCACCACCGCGGGGCTGTGGGTCGTCAGGATAATCTGCACGTTGGGGTTCAGCGTGCGCACAAGGGATATCAGTTCCTTCTGCCATTCGAAGTGCAGACTGACTTCCGGTTCGTCCATAAACAGAACGCCGCATTCCTTGTTCTGCACCAGCACGGTCAGCAGGATGATGAGCATCTGTTTCTCGCCGGAGGATAACTGGTAGGGCTCGATGGTTTCGTCGTATTGCAGGAAACGGATTTCGTTCGATTCGCGGTCGATGACCTTTCTCGTGTCGCGGAACAGTCTGTCTACGAGATTCTGGAAACGGACTTTCTCCCCCGCTGCCTCCTGCGCCAGTTTCCGGGCATCTTCATCGCCCGAACTCAGCAGCGCAATCATACGGTTCGATAGATTCACCTGATAGTCGAGATAGCGGCGTTGCAGCATATAGAGCTGAAAGTCAAGCTCCGTTTGCAGTTTCAGGTCGGTCACCTTTGAGAGCAGGTCGCTCGTCACCACGGGGCGGTCGAACGAGCGTATTACGTCGAACCTCACCGTCTCGCAGTCGTCGGGGCTATAGGAGATGTCCACTCCGTCGAGGTGGCGCTCCATGCTCCTGTACTCCAGCAGATGTCTCACGACACGGTTCAGAATGGTGGACTTACCCACTCCGTTCACCCCGCTGAGGATGTTTACGTCGGGCCGCAACTCCCACACAATGTGGTGCCTGCCGCTCCATAGCGAATCTATTTCTATCCTTCGGATGTAGTCTGCCGTCTTCTTCATGGTCATACTCTATATTACGAAAACAAAGATACGATTAAATAGGTTAAGTGCCAAATCAATTCGCGAATTTGTCTCCCTGTTTGGGGATTCGGGCGTCAGACTTTGCGCTACGTCGGTCTGCGGAATGTCCGGAGAGCACGGGCCACCGTCTGCCGGATGCGGTCTGCCGCGATGTCGGGGCGCAGACATTCTTCGAGCGGCGAATCGGGCGGGTTCACCGGTAAGACCTGAGCGAAACCGGCCTCAAGCAGGGCACTGCGGTCGCGTACCTGACCGGCAAGAAGAATGACGGGTAGCCGCCACACTTTGGCCCGTTGTAAAATGGCATAAGGGAGTTTGCCCATGAGCGTCTGCGCGTCGGCGCAGCCTTCCCCGGTGATGAGGAGAGTGGCCTTTCCCGGAGCGATGTTGCGGAGAATGAAATCGGCCCCGCTGATGCGGCGTGCGTCAAAGTATTGCATGAACGCATATCCGAGCCCTCCGGCAGCTCCTGCGCCGGGTTCTGCGCTGCGGTCGTTGCCGTGTAGGGAGGCATTGTGGCGGACAAACGCTGCGGCCCGGGCCTCCAGTTCGTCAATCATGCCGTGTACGGCTGCACTGGACAGTTCCGGGGCAGCCTTTTGCCGGGCAAATACGGCCGCCGCTCCGCAGGGGCCGAGCAGCGGATTGGCAACGTCGGTGGCAAGGGTGAGCGAGTGGGGGCGGAGAGGGCCGAGAGCCTGCAGAGCACCCTTTCCGCAGTCGCTGGTGGCCGAACCGCCCAGTCCGACAAGGATGTCCGTCGCCCCGCGCCGGATGGCTTCTGCTATGAGTTGCCCGGTGCCGTAGGACGACGCTCGCAGCGGGTCGCGCTCCTCCGGGCTCAGCAGGCCGAGCCCGTTTGCCTGTGCCATTTCTATGACGGCCTGGTGGCCGCGCATGAGGAACCGGGCACGGACGGGGCGCATGAGCGGGTCGGCAACCTCGACGCTCACACTTTCGTATTCGCCCGTCTCTTCCACGGCCTCTAAAAAGCCTTCGCCGCCGTCGCTAACCGATTGGCACCGGACCATGGCGTCGGGAATGGCGTCGAGCACGCCGTAGCGGGCTGCTTCGTTGGCTTCCCGGCTGCTGAGGCTCCCTTTCCACGAATCTATGACAATGAGGACTTCCATGGCTACGAAGTTACGAAAAATTCCGAACATCGCAATCGGATAAGCAAAGTATCATGCGGATTGCGCCGCATTTTGTCCGTAATTTGTAGAAATGCAAGGGGGGGCATTCTCGCGAATATCAATCAATTCTGTCTTTACGAGAAAATGTTTTTTTGTCCTGTCGGCGTGGTAATCTCATGATTTTTATCTATCTTTGTCCTGAAACCCTGATAATATGTTTGCTCCGTTAGGAGAAGCGAAAGAAAAGCCAAATGAAACACCGCATTATCTCACTTATCATGCCCCTAATACTGCTTGGCACCGGGGCCAGTGCCCAAGGGCTGAAAGACGCCGCACGGAATCGTTTCCTTGTGGGTGTCTGTGTGGAGGGTAACGAAATTTACGAACGCCGTCCGCAGGCCGAAGCGCTCATTACCCGTCATTTTAATTCCATAGTGCCCGGTAACTGCATGAAGCATCAGTTTATCCATCCCGAACGCGACCGCTATAACTGGCGCGATGCCGATCAGACCGTGCGCTACGGTAGGGAGCGCGGTATGGCCGTCATCGGGCACTGTTTAGTGTGGCATTCGCAAGTGTCGCCCTGGATGTTCGTGGACGAGGCCGGTAAGGAAGTCACCCGCGACACACTCATACAGCGTCTGCATGACCACATTCATACCGTTGTGAGCCGCTACCGGGGACTTGTTCACGGATGGGACGTCATCAACGAAGCCATCAACGACGATGGCAGTCTGCGCGAAACGCCTTATCTGCGCATTATCGGCCCGGAATACTTTGAAATGGCATTCCGCTTTGCTCACGAGGCAGACCCTGATGTGGAACTCTATTACAATGATTACTCCATGGCTTTGCCGGCCAAGCGTGAGGCCGTCTGTCGGTTAGTGCGCGACTTGCGTGCCAAAGGCTGCCGCATAGATGCCGTGGGTATGCAGAGCCATTTGGGACTGACTTACCCCGACCTTGCGGACTACGAAGAAAGCATCCGGGCTCTCAGCGACTGCGGTGTGAATGTTATGGTGACGGAACTGGATGTAAGCGTATTGCCCAACCCGTGGGACTTTCAGGGGGCGGACGTAAACCAAAACTTCGAATACTCCGAACGGATGAATCCCTACACGGCCGGGCTTCCCGATAGCGTCTATCAGCAATTAGAAACCCGATACCTGAATCTTTTTGATATTTATCGCCGGAATGCCGACCGCATTACCCGAGTCACGTTCTGGGGATTCGACGACGGCAGCAGTTGGCTCAACGGTTTCCCCATTCACGGCCGTACAAACTATCCGTTGCTTTTCGACCGCCAGTTGCAGCCCAAGCCCGTAGTGGAGAAAATTGTCCGCCTGCTTGAAGACCGGAAAGGTAAGAAAAAACGACGTTAGAGTATCAGGAAAATAGCGGGCAGCTTGCTTAAATCCGGCAAATTCAGCCGTTTCCATTCTGCAATGGTGTGGGTCTGTATCCACTCGTCCGCAGTCGTAATACCCGCTGCGATGCAGAGCCGCGTGCGGGGGCTGAGGGTGCGGAGCAGCGTATCGAACATCTTGCGGTTGCGGTAAGGCGTCTCTATGAAAAGTTGCGTTTGACGTTCCCGCTGCGCACGCTGTTCCAATGTCTTCAGGCGTTGCGCACGTTCTCCGTCGTCGATAGGTAGATAACCGTTGAACGCAAAACTCTGCCCGTTCAGTCCGCTACCCATTACGGCCAGAATCATGCTGTTGGGCCCCACGAGAGGCACCACACGAATGCCGCGGCGCATGGCCAAAGCCACGATGTCGGCTCCCGGGTCGGCCACTGCGGGACAGCCGGCCTCGCTGATAACTCCGACCGGCAGACCCTCGGCAATAGGGCGCAGGTATTCGGCATACCGACGTTCGTCGGCGTGCTTTCCCATCTCGTAGAACACGGAGTCGTCAATCGGGAACTCCCTGTCCATGCGGCGCAGAAACCGGCGGGCGGTACGCACCTCTTCCACAATGAAATGACGGATGCCGCGCACTACTTCGGCATTGTAGGCCGGCAGAACTCGGTCGAGAGGCGTGTCGCCCAATGTGCACGGAATAAGATACAGGACTCCTCTTTCCGGAACGTTGTCCGCAGAAGACGGAAGTATAGGTTCGGTTTTGCTGTTCTTCATCTGATATACTTATTTGTCGCCTTTTCTGTTCTCGCCGTTTGGAGGAAGAGAGTCGGGGAGCGCGGTGTAGGTCTTCCGGCCCCGCACGTAATACTGCCACAGCAGGCTGAAGTGCGACTGCTCGGGCACGGGCGTGAGTACGGTGTGACGCAGGTTCTCCATTCGGTCGGCCCGGAACTGCGGACGCAACCGGCGGAAGTCGCGTCGGGCACGCCAGACAGCCCGGAACGAGTCCCACTGTCCTTTCAGCAGGAACTGCATAGAGGCCAACGCGTCGAGCCAAAAGCGCAGACGCATCACCTTGTGCAGCCGCTCTTCGGGCAGATTCTTATACAAGAGCAACAGGTTGTTGCGGAAGTTCAGGTAATCTTTCCTCGGATTGCCCTGCGGCAGCGTGCCGCCCCCGAGGTGATAGACCACGCTCTGCGGTACCACGACCACGTCTCTGCCGCGACTGCGCAGACGCCAGCAAAGGTCTATTTCCTCCTGATGGGCAAAGAAGCGTCCGTCCAGTCCGCCCACGTCCCAATAGTCCTGACGGCGAATCAGCAGAGCCGCGCCGGTGGCCCAAAGCACGGGCTGCACATCGTCGTATTGTCCCTCATCCCGCTCCACCGTGCCGAAAATGCGGCCGCGGCAGTACGGATAACCCAGTGCGTCGATGTACCCGCCGGAGCCTCCGGCATACTCAAAATATTCCGGTGCCCACTGGCAAAGCAGTTTCGGCTGACAGGCCGCCACTTCGGGATGCGCGTCCATGTAGGCCGCCATCGGGCCGAGCCAGTCCGCCCGCACCTCCACGTCGCTGTTTAGCAACAAGTAGTATTCGGCCTCCACTTCCCGAAGTCCCCGATGATAGCCCTCGGCAAACCCGTAGTTGCGGTCGAGCCGCACGCAGCGCACGTCGGGCATCTCCCGTTCCAGAAACGCCACACTGTCGTCGGTGGAACCGTTGTCCACTACAATCACGTCCGCCTCCTTCGAGTGCCTGACCACCGAAGGAAGGAACCTCCGCATCATCTCCGCTCCGTTCCAGTTCAGGATAACAATCGCAATTTTTTTCAATTCAGACTTCAGGATTAGATAGTAAAAATCAGGACTTTCTCCCTATATCAACTCAGGCGTTCTCCGAGCAAAGCCGTGCCGGCGGCATTCCATCCCGTGAGGCGCAACGGCACGATGCAGTTGTCTGACAGCCCCTGCCGGTCGGCGGAATCGAGTTCCACTCTTATGTAGTTGTCCGTGAACCCTCCCGTCACGCCCTTGTGCTTGCCGTGTTCCAGCAGCACGGGCCGCACCGTACCTATATATTTAGTATAGAACGCGCGCGTGTGAGCCTCGCTCACGTCCAGCACCTGCCTGCTGCGGCAGTGCTTCTCCTCCGGCCGCACACGGTGGGCGATGTTGAGTGCCTTGGTGCCGGGGCGTTCGCTGTAACTGAAGACGTGATACTGCGCAACGGGCTGCCTGTCCATGAAATCGAGCGCCTCGCGAAAGAGTTCGTCCGTCTCGCCCCGCATACCTACGATGACGTCCACGCCGATAAACGCATCCGGCATCAGTTCGTGTATGCGCTGTAGTTTGCGGGCGAAGAGCGCCGTGTCGTAACGGCGGTGCATCAGGCGCAGCACTTCGTCGCTTCCGCTTTGCAGCGGGACATGGAAGTGAGGCATGAAGGCCCGGCTTTGTGCGCAGAACTCCAGAATCTCGTCCGTCAGCAGGTTCGGTTCGATGCTGCTGATGCGGTAGCGTTCTATGCCCTCCACGCCGTCCAGAGCCTTCAGCAGGTCGAGCAGGCTCTCGCCCGTTGTCCGTCCGAAGTCTCCGATATTCACCCCCGTGAGCACAATCTCGCGGCCCCCTTTTCGGGCAACCTCCTCGGCCTGCGCCACGAGGGAGGCGATGCTGCCGTTCCGGCTGCGTCCGCGCGCAAAAGGAATGGTGCAGTAGGTGCAGAAGTAGTCGCAACCGTCCTGCACTTTCAGGAAATAGCGTGTGCGGTCGCCGCAGGCGCAGGAGGGGACAAACGTTCCCCGTCCGTTTCCCCCGGCGGAGGGACTCTCCGTTGCCGTAGGCTCTTCTCCGGAGGAGGTGAGACGGGCGAAGTGTTCCGTGATGAGTTCCACGGCCCGCCCTTTCTGTTCGGTTCCGAGAATGAGGTCTACGCCTGCCATCCGCGCCATGTCTTCGGGTCGCAACTGGGCGTAGCAACCGGTCACGACCACGAAAGCGTCGGGATTCTCCCGCACGAGTTTGTGTATGGCCTGCCGGCACTTGTGGTCGGCGACCTCGGTCACGCTGCAGGTGTTCACGAAACAGATGTCTGCCGCTTCTCCCTTGCGCGCCCTCACGACGCCCAGTTCCTCCAGCCGCTGTGCCACGGTGGAGGTCTCTGCAAAGTTCAGCTTGCATCCTAACGTAAAGTAGACGGCTCGTTTGCCGGAAAGGGGGGACATCGGTTTCATACCCACAAAGATACATCAAAAAGCCTGAAAGGCCAAATTTTCGTCCGACGTTATGAATATCATGAAAATACGTAGTTTTGTATCTGTTTGTATTACAGTTCAATATATTTGATAACTGAAAAAAGTATAAAAAAGTAGAAAAAAAGTTAGGGTTGGGAGTACGGCGTATCGAAAAAAGTTCGTAACTTTGCACTCGGTTTTAAAAGCAATTGATTGTTTTACTAATTTAATTAAACACAAAAATGAAAAAGTTAGCATTCATGTTCGTAGCTGTTGTAGCTATTTCTTTCGCTTCTTGCGGTAACAAGACTCAGGCTACTGAAGAGAACGACACCATCGTCACCGACACCATCGAAGTATGTGACACTGTTGCATGCGACACTGTTGCCGCTGACACTGTTGTTGCTGAATAAGAAAAACGAACAATAGGTTTTAGATGGGATTGCACGATAGTGTAGTCCCATTTTTTGTCTCTTTAGGTTTCGGGACATCCTCGGCGACTTGCTTTGGCTGCCCTCTTTTTATCCCCGTCAGCAAGACCCGGCGAGGACTGAAGCGAATCCTGCTATGGACGAGGCTCTGTCCATAGCAGGATTCGCTTCAGTCCATATATGGACCAAGGCCGATCCACTGGGTACCCGAAAAACGGGGCGTCCCGGAGCGGTCGGGAGAGTGGGGAGAGGCCCTTGGGAAGATGGCGGAAAAGCAAAAAAAATCTCCGGTTGCCCAAGATGGGAAACCGGAGACCACAGTGTTATAAATTATAATGAAAATGAGGTCTTATTCTGCTGCGGCAGGAGCTTCTTCCTCTGCGGCTGCGGGAGCTTCCTTAACAACGGTGGCGCCCTCGGCAACAACGGTGAAGGGGATTTCTGCGGTCACTTCCTTGTGGAGCTTCACAACAGCCACGTAGTCGCCTACGCTCTTCACGTCCTTAACGACAATGCGCTTGCGGTCGATTTCGATGCCCAACTTCTGGAGCTCTTCGGCAATCTGCAAAGAGTTTACGCTGCCGTAGATGACACCCTGGTTGCTGACTTTCGTAGCGATGGTCAGAGCCACACCGGCCAACTTGTCGGCCACGGCCTGAGCCTCAGCCTTGATTTTAGCCAGTTTCTGAGCCTGCTGACGCAGGTTCTCTGCCAATACCTTCTTTGCGCTCGGCGATGCGATGACAGCTTTGCCCGTGGGGATAAGATAATTACGTCCGTAGCCGGACTTTACGTTTACGATATCGTTCTTGAATCCCAAGCCGATAATATCTTCTTTAAGAATAATTTCCATACGTCTTACCTCCTGTTTTGGGTTATTTCATCATATCGGTTACGAAAGGAAGCAGAGCCAACTGGCGGGCACGCTTTACTGCCTGAGCCACGCGGCGCTGGTACTTCAGCGAAGTGCCGGTGATGCGACGGGGCAGAATCTTTCCCTGTTCGTTGAGGAACTTCTTCAGGAATTCGGGATCCTTGTAGTCGATATACTTGATACCGCTCTTCTTGAAACGGCAATACTTCTTGCGCTTCGTGTCGATAGCCGGAGCGTTAAGATAACGGATTTCTGATTGCTGTGCCATGGTTAAGCCTCCTTGTTAGATTGTTTGTTACGTCTCTTTTCAGCATACTCGATGGCATACTTCTCTAACTTCACGGTCTGGAAGCGGATGACTTTCTCGTCGCGACGGAAGTTCACTTCCAACTTCTTGATGAGTTCGGGCTGTGCCTTGTACTCAAACAATACATAGAATCCCGTAGACTTCTTCTGGATAGGATAAGCCAACTTCTTCAGGCCCCACAACTCTTCGTTGAGCATCTCTGCGCCGTTGTCGGTGAGCAGGCCCTTGAATTTGTTTACCGTTTCCTTCATCTGATCATCAGACAAAACGGGAGTCAAAATGAAAACGGTTTCGTACTGGTTCATAATACGTTTAAGAAATTAGTTAATAATTTGTCTGTTTTTTGCATAAATGCGGCGCAAAGTTACGGCTATTTTTTGAGAAAACAAAGAAAATGCGTAACTTTGACATCAATAAACCCAATTTAGATGAAATATATGACGTTCCGACACTTGTTTATGGCCCTTCTGCTGCCTTTGGCACTGCCCGCGCAGGCACAAATGAAGGCGGCGCGCTCCGCTGCGCTGGTGAAGGCCAAGAATCTGACTGCGACAGACGGCAGTCAGGCACCCAATTATTATCTCATCAGCAGCAACGACGCGGTCACGCTGCACTTTCAGGGCGACCGGGTGCAGATAGAGAAAGACCTCTATGAAACGGGGCAGTTGAAGATGCGTTTCCGTACTATTCCTCACCGGCTCATGGACGAGGATAGTGTGGCATTCTACAAAAAAGATGCGCTCGACCACACCCTGGTGGGACTGCGGCGCACGCTTTCCCTGAACGAATGGAACTCCATCATTCTCCCCTTCGACCTCCCCGGCGCAATGGTGAAGGAGGTTTTTGGCGAGGATGCGCAACTGGCTCTGCTGAAAGGCATCAGCGAGGAGGATGAAGCGGCGATAGATTTTCAGACCGTAGTCTTGGACGAGGACGGTGCCACGCTGAAAGCCAACCAGCACTATCTGCTGCGGCCGACGAAGGAGCCTGATGTGGCGGCCAACCGCACGCTGACCGGTTTTATCTCCGAGAGGGTGAAGGGCCCCCTCTATCTGTTCCCCGACGTTTCCATGAAAGCCAATCCCACGCCCCGGTTCCAGGAGGTGAAGAATGGCAGTGGAACGACCGTCGTGCGCTTCCGTGGCCTGTACAATGCCATGGACGGCACGACCTCAAAGAACAAAAAACTGGCTCCGGGGACTTATGCCATAGACGAAGAGGCGAATCGCTTCACGCTGTACGAAGATTCGCTCGCTCTCAAGGCATTCCGCTCCTACGCGACAGACCTGAGCGAGAATCCCAAGAGTCTGAAACTGGCCATCGATGGGGTGGAACTGGCTGACGGCATCGGAGAAATCCGGTCTTCGCAGGTTGTCTCCGGCGACGAACGGACATACGACCTGCTGGGTCGCCGTGTGGCCGTGCCCGCAAGGAAAGGTATATATATAATTAACGGTAAAAAAGTTGTCATCCGATGAAAAAGTTCATATTCTCCCTCGCTCTTATGGCCTATGCCGCCGGCATGACGGCGCAGGACACGCTCTGGGTGCGCTACGACGATCGCTTCAAGGCCAACGGCAGCATCTCGCTCAAGGATGTAGATTCCATAGAGATTAACAACACGGAGCTGAAACTCTATACGACCAAGAACTCTGCCGGCTATCTCCGCAAGGCTTATGCCTCCTTTATTCCGACCGATGCGGCCGAGTTCTCATTTTCCGACCCGGGTCGCTATCTCCTGAAGCCCGATACTTACGCCGGAACCGACTACACTAATACGAACGCCACCGAGGGGTATAATTTCGCCCACAGTCTGGAGAGCGACCACTACGTCGTGTTCTGGGATGTGCGCTACGGAGAGAATCCGGCGAAAATCCAGTACCCCGGCGACGGTAATGTGGCCAATGCCAATACCATTCTCAACATCTGCGAACGTTGCTGGGACACTTACGTGAAGTTGGGCTTCATCGTGCCCGGCAAGTCCGTCACCGACAAGTACAAGATTCAGCTTTACGTTCCTTATCAGAAAGAGTGGCGTGCCGATGCTTCCGGCACCAACGGTGTGTCGGGCGGCATGACGGGCATCGGTCACTTCAATCCTTGGGCGGCCATAGCACGTGGCGGCCATACCGTAGCTCACGAGGTGGGGCATACGTTCCAATACCTGACGGGAGCCGATCAGGGCGGCGGCTACAATTATGGTTTCAATTACGGTTTCGACGAGAACTCCAGTGGCGACAGCTTCTTTTGGGAGAGTTGCGCCGACTGGCAGGCCTATAAGATATTCCCCGAACGGCAGTTCACCGACGGCGAGTATTTCGAGCAGCACATTGCCAATCACCATCTTAACTTTATGTCCGAGGAGTGGCTCTATGCCAACTGCTTCATTCAGGACTGGTGGTGCATGAAGCATGGCACCGACTTCATCGGCCGCTTGTGGCGCGAGTCCAGACGCCCCGAAGACCCCATCGAGGCCTATCAACGCTTGTGCGGAATGTCGCAGGCCGACTTCTGCGACGAGCAGATGGAGGGATATATGCGTATGGCAACGTGGGACATCGACGGCGTGCGTGAGGCCGCCCGTCACCGCATCGGTCAGCACACCGGTGCAAACTATCTGAATAAAGTGTCCGGCACCGTAGACACGTGGCAGACTGACGTGGAGCATTGCATACAGAACTACGGCTACCACATCGTCAATCTGAAAAATGTTACCAATGCCGGCACCGTCGTCAAGGCCCACTTTACGGGCTTTCCCGAAAAGGACGGCTACAAATCCGTATATCCGGAGCGTGCTGGATGGCGGTATGCGCTTGTGGCTCTGACCTCAGACGGCGCACGTGTTTATGGCGATATTCAGCGCGAGAAAGAGGGCGTGGCAACGCTCACCGTGCCGCAGAATTGCCAGCGTCTGTTCTTTATTGTCATGGGTGCGCCCACCGTTCACTGGCACCATCCCTGGGCTCGCTGGCATCCCGAGCCCTATCCTCAGAACGGAGAGCAATGGCCTTATCAGGTGCGCTTCGAGGGTACAGACGTGCAGAAATAAAGATGACTTTTTGACGTAAATGTTTCGCTGTATCATTTTTTTTGTGTTACTTTGTACGCATTAACGTGTAGAATCAAAAAACTAAAAACATATAATCATGAAAAAGTATTTAGGAATACTGCTTATCGTTTTGGGCGCTTTGGTGCTGCTCATTAGTTACCTTTCGACGAAGGTCGGATATTCACTCGTCGATTGCAATCCCGTTCAGTTCGGGGCTCTTGCGCTGATTATCATCGGCCTTATCGCTCATATCTATATTACCAGAAGAACGAAATAAGGGTAACTTTATTCATAGATAAGAAAACAAATAGGCGGGGCAGCAACACGATGTTGCTGCCCCGCCTGTTTGTTTGGGTTAGTTGTTCAGGCTTACGCCGCCCGGAACAATAAGTTTATAGCCGCGGCCGTGTACGTTGTTGATTTCGATGGTCGGATCGGCTTTCAGGTGCTTGCGCAGCTTGGTGATGTAGACGTCCATGGAGCGGGCATTAAAGTAATTGTCGTCTATCCAGATGCTCTTCAGTGCCAGTTCGCGCAACAGCACGTCGTTGGCGTGCGCACAAAGCAGTCCCAGCAGTTCGCTCTCCTTTGTGGTCAGTTTCACCTGCTCGTTGCCGATGGACAGTATCTGCCGTTGCGCATCAAACATGAAGCGGCCCAACTTGTATTGCGTGGCGGTCTGCGTCTTCGTTCCTTTCACGCGGCGCAGGATGGCCTCCATGCGGAATACCAGTTCATCCATAGAGAACGGTTTCGTGAGATAATCGTCTGCTCCTATCTTGAAGCCCTCGAAGATGTCCTCTTTCAGGTTCTTTGCCGTCAGGAAGATGATAGGAACGTCCTCGTTGAGCTGACGGATTTCCTGTGCCAGCGTGAAGCCGTCTTTCTTCGGCATCATCACGTCGAGCACGCACATATCATAATGCTCCTTCTGGAAAGCCTCATAACCGGCTTCTCCGTCCAGATACAATTCCGCACCATATCCTTTTGCCTGTAAATACTCTCTCAGCAACATGCCCAGACTTTCGTCGTCCTCACATAATAGAATGCGTTGTTTCGTTTCCATGTGTTATGCTTTTAGTATTGGTAATAATATCGTAAATGTAGTTCCCTCGCCCAGTTCACTTTCCACCCGGATGCTGCCCTTATGCTGCTTGATCATATTCTTCACATAGGCCAGTCCCAGTCCGAATCCTTTCACATTATGCCGGTTGCCGGTATGCACGCGATAGAACTTCACAAAGATTCTCTTCAAATCCTCTTTCTTGATGCCGATGCCATTGTCCCGGATGCTCAGCACATACTTGCCTCCTTGGTTGCTGCTGCGGACGAACAGTTCCAGAGGCACCTCTTCCCGCCGATACTTCACGGCATTGTCGAGCAGGGTGGAGATGACGTTGGTGAAGTGCATCTCGTCGAAGTAGATATTGGGATTCTCGGCCTCCAACTGTGCTTCGATGATTCCTCCCAACCGTTCCACCTTCAGGGCGAATGAAGTGCCGATAACGTTCTCTATCAGTTCGTCGGCGTTCAGTTCTACCGGTTTCAAGGCGATGTTGTCATGGTCGTAAAGAGACATTTGCAACACTTTTTCCACCTGATAGCGCAGACGTTTGGTCTCCGTGTTGATAACCTTGCCCAAACTGTCGTACATGGCCGAAGTCTTCTTCACGCTGTCGTCCGACAACATCTGTGCCGCCAGTGACAGGCTGGCAATCGGGGTCTTGAACTCATGGGTCATGTTATTGACAAAGTCGTTCTTCATCTCATTGATTTTACGCTGCCGTGCAAAGAGATAGATAAAGAACATGAATGTCACGAAGAGCAGCATGGTGAACACCAAGGCCGGAAGCATCAGTCGTGCCACACCAACGACATAGTGGTTGCGGTCGGGAAAATGCACGCGCACCACCCCCATCTTGTTCGACGGGTCGTTGCGGAACAGCGTTTGCGTGTAGCTGTATTCCTCTCCCATCGGGTCGTAGTCGGAGCAGCGGTACACTTCGCGTCCGTCGCTCGTGGAGATAGTGAAGTGGAAAGGCAGCGTCACGCCGTTCTGCTCCAGTGCCATGCGCAGACTGGCATCCAGTTTCTTGGTATTTATGCGCTCCTCGAAAGAGTTTTCGCCGGCACTGTACAGAATGCTGTAAATGACTTCGTCGAGGATTCCTTTCTGGTAGAGATACGCATTGCGGACGGCCATCTGGAACTGCTGGCTCGACACGGCCAACGACCGCCGTTGATTCAGTCCCAGAGAGAGGCGCGGCATCATGTTGAGTGTGTCGAACCGCTGTACGCCCATCAGCGACGGGTTTCCCAACACTCTCTTCGTATGCGGTGCTTCCGTGTCGTCTATCTGCGCAAGGTCTTCGACATAGTTCGACACCACGCCCTCCAGATAGTTGAACGTCTCGTTCCGTTCCAACTCGTGCGAGGCCTGGTCGAGACTGCGCTTTACGCTTTCGTCGAACTGCTCCTTGCGCATCTTCACCATCATTCCCGTGTACCGGCTCTGCAACAGCAGGAGAACCACGAAACTGGTGCCGATAGCGATGCTTATCGTCCAAAGTACCCAACGTTTCATGCCACAAAATTAGCAGAAACGTTAAACATAAAAAAGGAAAGACGAGATTTTTCGCCTTTCCTTTTAACATATTTAACTAAAATGTCTGTCTTTGCCTGCTTTATCGCATTTGCAATCACTCCGTTGCCTCGGCCTCGTGCTCCTTTATCAGTTTCTGCTGCACGTCGGTCGGCACGAGTTCGTAGCTGGCGAAACTCATGATGAAGCTGGCGCGACCGCCCGTCAGGCTGCTGAGTGCCGTGCTGTAGGAACTCATTTCCTTCAGCGGAGCCTTTGCTGTCAGCTTCTCGTAGCCGGCCTCGCTCATCATACCCATTATCATGGCGCGACGGCCCTGCAGGTCGCTCATCACGTCACCCAGTTTGTCGCTCGGAACGAACACCTCCACGTCGTAGATGGGTTCCAGAATCTTGGGCCCTGCCTCGCGGAACGCCTGTGCGAAAGCCTGACGGCCTGCCAGCATGAAAGAGAGTTCGTTGGAATCCACCGGATGCATTTTGCCGTCGTAGACAATGACGCGCACGTCGCGGGCATAACAGCCGGTGAGTGGGCCTTGTTCCATGCGCTGCATCACGCCTTTCAGGATGGCGGGCATGAAGCGGGCGTCGATGGCACCGCCCACAACGGAATTGACGAATACCAGTTTACCGCCCCATTCCAGATTAACGACTTCCTCGCTCTTGGCATTGATGCGGAACTCCTGACCGCCAAACTTGTAGACCTCCTGCACGGGCACGCCCTCTACATAAGGCTCCACGATGAGGTGAACTTCGCCGAACTGTCCGGCACCGCCCGACTGCTTCTTGTGGCGATAGTCGGCGCGGGCAGCCTTGGTGATGGTCTCGCGGTAAGGTATCTTCGGCTCGTCGAACTGCACCTGCACCTTATCGTTGTTCTCCATGCGCCATTTCAGTGTGCGCAGGTGGAACTCTCCCTGTCCGTGAACCAGAATCTGGCGCAACTCCTTGCTCTGCTCTATCTGCCACGTGGGGTCTTCCTCGCGCATCTTCTGCAGGGCATTCATCATCTTCTCGGTCTCGGCCTCATTGACGGCCCGTATGGCGCGCGAATACTTCGTATTGGGATATTTGATGAAGCTGAAGCGGTTTTCCGCATTCTTGTCGTTCAGCGTGTTGCCCGTCTTCACGTCCTTCAGTTTCACGGTGCAGCCGATGTCTCCGGCCACCAGTTCGTCCACCTTGATGCGGTTCTGTCCGGCGCAGCAGTACAACTGTGCGATGCGCTCCTTCGAGCCGCGGTCGGCGTTCATCAGGTCGTCGCCCTCGTGCACGCGTCCGCTCATCACCTTGAAATACTGCACTTCACCGATGTGCGGCTCCATGGACGTTTTGAAGAAGAACAGACTGGTGGGCGCATCGGCATTCGGTGCCACCTCTGCTCCGCGGGTGTTGAATACTTTCGGCATTTCATCGACGAAGGGAACCACGTTGCCGAGGAACTCCATCAGACGGCGTACACCCATGTCCTTGCCGGCGCAGACGCAGAATACGGGGAACATACCGCGCATGGCCAGTCCCTTGCGGATGCCCTCGCGCATTTCATCCTCGGTCAGTGTGTCGCTTTCGAAGAACTTCTCCATCAGTCCTTCGTCGTTTTCGGCCGCAGCCTCCACGAGGGCCTTGTGCATCTCCGCTGCCTTCTCCATCTGGTCGGTGGGGATGTCCTCGATGGTGGGTGCACCGCCGTCCGGGCCCCATGAATACTTCTTCATCAGCAGAACGTCGATGAGGGCGTTGAAGCCGGGGCCGGTCTGCAGAGGATACTGCACGGGCACGACCTTCGGGCCATAAATCTCGGTCAGTTGCTCCAGAATGTGGTCATAGTCGCAATTCTCGTCGTCCAGTTGGTTGATGAGGAATATGACAGGCTTATGCAGTTTCTCGGTGTAGCGGAAGTGATTCTGTGTGCCCACTTCCACGCCGGCACCGCCCTTCAGCAGCAGGATGGCCGTGTCAGTCACGTTCAGGGCCGTGATGGCCGCTCCGGCAAAGTCGTCGCTGCCCGGGCAGTCGAGTATGTTCAGTTTCTTGCCGTTCCACTCTACGTGAAAAACGGTGCTGAATACGCTATATCCGTATTCCTGTTCCACGGGGAAATAGTCGCTGACGGTATTTTTCTGCGTAATGCGGCCACGGCGTTTGATGATACCTGCCTCGTAGAGCAGGCTTTCGGTGAGGGTGGTTTTTCCGCTCCCGTCATTACCCAGCAGGGCAATGTTTTTGATCTCGTGTGTCTGGTAAACTTTCATAGTGTTTATAATTTAAGGTAAGCTAATGCCGTATGAAACGGACTGCAATTTAGCGAAAACCCATGATACGACCAAATGTTTCCTGCGTTTTTTATCATAAATTCCGGATTTTATGTGTACTTTTGTTCCTGCTTACATTCAGAAAAATATTATCATGCCAAAAATCAAAACGATAGGGGTTCTTACGTCGGGAGGCGATGCCCCGGGAATGAATGCGGCCATACGTGCCGTGACGCGTGCGGCCATTGCGAACGGACTGCGCGTGATGGGTATCTACCGTGGCTACGAGGGCCTCATCAACGACGAAATCAAGGAGTTCCGGACAGAAGACGTGAGCGGCATCATCGGTCGTGGAGGTACCATACTGAAAACGGCGCGCAGCAAGGATTTCACCACCGTAGAGGGTCGGGAAAAGGCATACAAGGTGATGATGGACAGAGGCATTGACGCACTCATCGTCATCGGCGGCAACGGGTCGCTCTCCGGCGCACGCATCTTTGCTCAGGAGTATGACATTCCGTGCATCGGCCTGCCGGGCACCATCGACAACGACCTTTCGGGCACTGACCTCACCATCGGCTACGACACTACGCTGAACACCATCATGGAGTGTGTGGACAAAATCCGCGACACGGCCAATTCCCATCAGCGCATCTTCTTCGTGGAAGTCATGGGGCGCGACGCCGGTTTCTTGGCGCAGAACAGTGCCATCGCCACGGGAGCCGAGGCGGCCATCATTCCGGAAGATTCCACGGCAGCCGACCAGTTGGAGCAGTTCATCGGCCGCGGCATCCGTAAATCCAAGTCTTCCTCGATAGTCATCGTCAGCGAAAGCCCCAAGTGCGGTGCCATGTACTATGCCGAGCGCGTCCGCAAGGAATATCCCGAATTTGATGTGCGTGTCTCCATTCTCGGCCATCTGCAACGCGGAGGCAGTCCCTCGGCCGGCGACCGCATTCTGGCCAGTCGTCTGGGATTAGGAGCCGTGCAGGCTCTGCTGGACGGGCAGCGCAACGTGATGATAGGCATCCGCAACGACGAAATCGTCTACGTGCCTTTCTCCGCTGCCGTGAAGAGCGACAAGCCGCTGAAGCGCGACGTCCTCGATGCCCTCTCCGTACTCTCCCTCTGAGTCCATAGCAGGACGGGCCTCCGTCCCGCCCGGGATTGAGCCTCGTCCCGCTATGGACGGACGGCCGTCCTCCTATGCGTGTGCGTGCGTATGTGCGCACACGCGTTCATATTATATTATATATAGTGTTTTCAGTTCCTTTTTGCTGCTGCGGGACGTTCCGGGAAATAAAACGAGTGATATCCGGGCAAAAACAGCCGATACTTCGGAATATTTCATTATTTTTGCATAACGGAGATGGCGTAATGTCATCGTCTGTATATGTGGAAGCTAAATTTTGTTGTCACTCTGCCGTATGAACAGATATGCGTTTTTGCTTGCGTCGTTAGCCGCCGGGGCCGCTTCGGCTCAGGAGCGTCCCAATGTGATATTCCTTGTCGCCGACGACCTCGGTTACGGCGACCTCAAGTGCTACGGCGCGAAGAACGTCGAAACGCCCAACTCTGACCGTCTGGCTGCCGAGGGACTGCGTTTCAGTCAGTGTCACGCCGCTGCGGCTACCTCCACGCCGAGCCGCTATTCGCTGCTGACCGGCGAATATGCGTGGCGCAAGCCCGGAACGGGCGTTCTTCCCGGCAATGCGGGCATGATTATCGGCGCGGAGCAGTACACCGTCGCCGACCTGTTCCACGATGCCGGTTATGCCACGGCTGCCATCGGGAAGTGGCATCTGGGACTCGGGCGGCAGGCCGGTGCCCAAGACTGGAACGGGCGTCTCGACCTCACACCCTCCGACATCGGTTTCGACTATCACTACATTCAGGCGGCCACGGCCGACCGCGTGCCCTGCGTCTACCTCGAACAGGACACGGTGGCCAATTACGACCCCGAGGCACCGATTTATGTCAGTTATTCCGCCAACTTCCCCGGTGAGCCTACCGGCGTTTCCGCTCGTGCGTCGCTCCGGCTCGACTGGAGCCACGGACATAATCAGAGCATCGTGAACGGAATCGGCCGAATCGGCTACATGAAGGGTGGGGGAAAGGCGCTCTGGAAGGATGAGAACATAGCCGACTCCATTGCCGCCCATTCGCGCCGCTTCATCATGGAACACCGTCATGAGCCGTTCTTCATGTATCTCTGTACGAATGATGTACACGTGCCCCGTTGGCCTCACGAACGCTTCCGAGGCTCCACGCCGATGGGGCTGCGCGGCGATGCCATTTCTTCGTTCGACTGGACGGTCGGCGAGGTGCTGAATGCGCTTGACGAGGCCGGGGTGGCGGACAATACGCTGATTATACTGACCTCCGACAATGGCCCTGTGATTGACGACGGCTATGCCGACCGCGCTTTTGAACTGCTGAACGGCCATGAGCCTACGGGTGGCCGCCGTGGCGACAAGTATTCCAACTTCGAGGGCGGCACTTCCGTTCCGATGATAGTCCGCTGGGGAGCGCGTGTGCGGCCGCAGGAGGGAGAGAATCCTACGCTTATCAGTCTGGTAGACCTCTTTGCCTCCATGGCTTCGCTGCTCGGTGCCGAACTTCCCGCCGGTGCTGCTCCGGACAGCCGCGATATGCTTCCGCAGATTCTCGGCGAGAGCCGGGAGAGCCGGCCGTGGCTTTGCGAGCTTGGCCAGCGGAATACCATCGCAGTCCGCACCGAACGCTGGAAATACATTCCGCCGACCGCCCATGACGGCCGGCTCGGTTGGCCCGCCACCGGTCACGAGGGAACCGAAATCGACACCGGCGACCGTCGCGAGGCGCAGCTCTATGACCTTCTTGCCGACCCCGGCGAAACCGTGAATGTCGCTTCGGAATATCCCCACATCGTCAGCGAACTCCATCAGTTTACCCTCCGCTGATTATTTCGAACCTCGGAACTTCTTTAGTAGGAAGCGTCTGTTTCTTTCAGCCGCTCTTTTATGTTTTTTAGCAGGAAAATGCCTGCCAGAATGTCACGTCTGCCTTGATATTCGTCAATAAAACGCCAAAATTATGCTGAAAAACATATTTTTGTTTGTCCGAATCCTGTCCGGGGCACTAACTTTGCATCGTCATCTCACGAAAGACCCGCGCAGAGAGCGGGCAGAAGAAAAGAATAAACACTAAGGTAAAAAGATTGTAAACAATGAAAAAGATGATGATTTTGGCGAGTGCCATCATGATGGTAGCTGCCGGTAATGCAAAAGAGAATGTAGAAACAAAGCCTTTCGAGGGTGTGAACATCAGTGTGCCTGCGCACATCCGCTTCATCAGCGGCGAGGAGTACAGCATGGGAGTACGCGGCATCGACCGCACGGCCGAGCAGAATATCCTGTGGAGCGTGGAAAACGGAGTGCTGACCATCCGTCCGCGCTACGCGGTGAGCGACACCGACACCCCCGACGTGATGATCACCATTATTGCCCCCACATTGCCCACGCTGACCGTGGCCGGCAACCTGAATGTGAAGGAGCGTAATGCAGGCAAAGAAGTGGCCTCTTTGCGGTGAAAAACACGAATTTTGGAGAAAAAAGAAGATTTTTGATAAAAAAAGTCTGTAAAAAATTTGACGGAATGAAAAAATGTCGTACCTTTGCACTCGCAAAAGAGAAACAGAGGTTTCGACCGGGCGCTTAGCTCAGCTGGTTCAGAGCGTCTGCCTTACAAGCAGAGGGTCGGGGGTTCGAATCCCTCAGCGCCCACGGAAAAAGAATGTGATTGGCTCCTTAGCTCAACTGAATAGAGCATCTGACTACGGATCAGAAGGTT
>CAMWQU010000015.1 GCA_947176535.1 uncultured Prevotellaceae bacterium | reverse complement strand
ACTCCCATACGATATGTATTTCGTTCCATAAAGCGGAACATCCGATGTCTTACCCCTTAAAGAAAGAATGAAGACGATGGAAAACAATAAGCTGTTACCCGGAGAAAAATATTTTCAGGAAGTAAGAATCACGACTTTCCGAAAGGAGGAGTATTCCTACATACATACCGGAATCATTGATGAAGAGGGTGAAATGTGGACTACCACCGAAATGGATGAAGCAAATATCTTTCAAGTGTATAATCAATATCGTCACAAACACGGTATTCCTTTTCCCGACGAGATCTCTGCTATAAGGGCACACTATGGCCTGTCTGCTGCTAAAATGGCACAGATACTTGGTTTCGGTATAAACCAATACCGTATGTATGAAGACGGTGAGGTGCCGAGTGTGTCAAATGCGAGGACAATCATCGCGGCCCGTGAAAAGGATGTCTTCATGTCATTTGTCAAAGCCTCAAAAGCTGAGATGACTGAGCAGGAATATCAGCGGATCAGAAAGAAAGTGGAAGCTGCCGATGGTGACTGTAAGCCAATGGTACAGCCGTCGGAATATACCGGCTATCGCTCACTATCTACCGATAAGGTCGCAAATGTGGTGCGACTGATTATCTCAACTATTGGTTCCACCTTTGTCACTAAAATGAACAAACTGTTGTTCTATGCAGATTTCATTCATTATAAGAGGCACGGCTATGGCATTACGGGCATTACGTACAGAGCTTTGCCGTTTGGCCCTGTTCCTGAGCAGTGGGGAACACTGTACAATTCTCTCCCCGGAATTGATATGGAAGAATTTGTTTATCCGAGCGGGCAGAGTGGTATAAAGTTGGAAGCAATAGAGAATACCTACAACATACTCAATGAGTCTGAGCTGAGCACCATTGAGAAAGTGTGTGCGTTGTTTTCAACTATGAGCGCGGGGGAAATATCCCAAACGAGCCATCTTGAAAAGGGGTGGATTAAGAATAAAGACAATCGTTCAGCCATATCCTATCAAGAAACCTTTGCTCTGAATTACGACTGACATTCAAGATAGCCTAATCGCCGACCTGTTCAGAAAAAGCTCTTGAAACCTATCTCCTCGTTTCAAGAGCCTTGCTTTGCATTTCCGTCTTTATTTTTTTTCGTCAGATGTTTGGATAAATGAACCGAATTTCATACTTTTGCGCCCGGGTTTGTAGGCAAACAGATAAAAATCAACTTATACATCAACATTATTAAAAAACAAACCACATGAAGAAATTTTTTGTTTTTCTCCTGATTTTATTGGGGGGGGTATTTTGCCCTGTCAAGTAGTTGCATACGACTTTCTAGTCGGTGGCATTGCTTACAACATTACGTCCGCCGAGGAATACACCGTTGCCGTGGCGGAAAAACCAACCAGGTATGTCGGTAATATTGTTCTTCCGGAGGCTGTCATCTACGACGGTATGACTTACAGCGTGACGGCCATTGGCGCGAGAGCTTTTTGGGTTAGCACCGACCTGACTTCCATTACTATCCCTAACAGTGTAACGACTATTGGCGACGAGGCGTTCGGGAGGTGTAGCGGCCTGAACTCCGTAATAATCGGTACCGGCGTGACGACCATTGGCGAAAGTGCGTTCTTCGGTTGCCACGGTTTGAGAAGTATTGTAGTAGAGGCAGGCAATCCTATCTATGATTCCCGTGATAATTGCAACGCCATTATAGAAACTTCACCGAATACGCTGATATACGGATGTGGAAAAACAATTATCCCCAATAGTGTGACGACCATTGGTAAAGGTGCGTTCCACAGTTGCTACTACCTAACCTCCATTGTCATCCCCAATAGTGTGACGACCATTGGTGAAAGAGCGTTTTTTTATTGCAGTGAACTGACTTCCATTACCATCCCCAACAGTGTGGCGGCCATAGGCGATAGTGCATTCTACAATTGCCGCAAACTGACCTCTATTGCCATCCCCAACAGCGTGACGACCATTGGCAAAAGGACGTTTTTCGAGTGCGTCGGCCTGACTTCCATTGCCATAGGCAACAGCGTGACGACCATTGGCGATTATGCGTTCGCCGGTTGCGATGGCCTGACCTCCGTAATCATTCCAAACAGCGTAATAGAAATTGGCAACGGCGCGTTTTCCGGGTGCGGCGGCCTGACTTCCATTGCCATAGGCAACAGCGTGACGACTATTGGCGACGAGGCGTTCAGCTATTGCGGCGGCCTGACCTCCATTACCATACCCAACAGTCTAACAACCATTGGCGAATGCGCGTTTTATAGTTGCAGAGCTCTGACCTCCATTATCATCCCCAACAATGTGACGACCATTGGCAGAATGACTTTCTATAATTGCAGTAGCTTGACCTCCATTACCCTCCCCAGCAGCGTGACGACTATTGGCATCCATGCGTTCAACAATTGCAAGAGCCTAACCTCCGTTACCATACCAAACAGCGTGACAAAGATTGGCGAAAAGGCATTCTATAGTTGTAGCACTTTGAAAGACTTCTATTGCCACGCAGAAAGTGTTCCGGCTACAGGTAATAATGTCTTTGCCGGCGTAAAGTTTTCTTCTGCAACGCTGCATGTCCCCGAAATCTCTCTTCAGGAATATGGCTCAAGAGCACCTTGGAAAGGGTTCGGACAGATAGTAGCCCTTACCGAAAGCGACGGCATCAAACCATTAGCCTCGGAAGCGAACAGGCCTGCAACCGTCTACAGTCTCGACGGCAGACGTGTGGCAAAGCCCCGGAAAGGTATCTACGTCATCGGGGGCCGGAAAACGGCCGTAAGGTAACGCCTGCGGAATCCCCACACGATAAACGAACCGGAGGGAGCGTACATAGGGGACGCCGCCTCCGGTTCGCTTATTATTGACCCGCCTTTGCGGAGGAATAACGTTTGCAAGCATCGTAAAATAGGCGGGAATGTCCGAAAAAAATCAATAGGATATCAAGAAAATGCGGGGCGGGGAACGGGAAAAGCCTTGCCATTCTTGCTTTTTTAACTATTTTTTTATATCTTTGCCAGCCAATATGGAACCCTTATTCAACTCGCGTAAATGATGGAACCTCTGAAACACGAATGCGGAGTGGCGATGATTCGCCTACTGAAACCCCTTGATTATTATCGGCAGAAATACGGGACATGGATGTATGGCCTGAACAAACTTTATCTGCTGATGGAAAAACAACACAACCGTGGGCAGGAGGGTGCCGGACTGGCTTGCCTGAAGATGGAGGCCGCTGTAGGTCAGGAATATATGTTCCGCGAGCGGGCCATGGGCAGCGGTGCCATCGGAGAGATATTTGACGCCGTGCACCGTCGCTTCCGCGATTTCAACAGCGAACAGTTGAACGACATCGACTTCGTGAAACGGAACGTGCCGTTTGCCGGAGAAATCTATATGGGACATCTGCGCTACTCCACAACGGGGCGGCGCGCGTTGGAATATGTGCATCCCTTCCTGCGCCGCAACAACTGGCGGGCCAAGAACCTCTGCCTTTGCGGAAACTTCAATCTGACCAACGTGGAGGAAGTGTTCAGCGAGATTGCCGCCAACGGGCAGCATCCGCGCATCTTTAGCGACACGTATATCCTGCTGGAGCAGATGGGGCACCGCCTCGACCGCGAAAGCGAGCGCCTGTTTGTGGAAGCCAAGGAACGCGGACTTACGGGTGTGGACGTGACGCGCTACATCGAGGAGCACATCGACGTCTGCAACGTGCTGAGCACGAGTGCCCCCCGGTGGGACGGCGGATATGTCATCTGCGGTATGACGGGCAGCGGAGAAATGTTCTCCATGCGCGACCCGTGGGGCATACGTCCGGCCTATTGGTACCGCAACGACGAGATTATCGTTGTCGCTTCGGAACGGCCTGTCATTCAGACGGCTTTTGACCTCGAAACCGACGATGTGCATGAACTGCAGCCCGGGCAGATGCTGAAAGTGCGTGCTTCGGGCGAAACGTCGCTTACCCAGATACTGGAACCCCGGGAAAGACGGGCCTGCGCCTTTGAACGCATCTACTTCAGTCGCGGTTCCGATGCCGACATCTACAAAGAACGCAAGAATTTGGGCGAACAGCTCACGGAACGCATTACGGAAAGCATCGGGGGAGACGTGGCCCATACGGTCTTTTCGTTCATCCCCAACACGGCGGAAGTGGCTTTCTACGGTATGCTGAGAGGATTCAAGAAAGCCCTGAATCAGCAGAAAGTGAAGGAACTCTACGACCTGACCCGCGACCGTTGTCCGACGGAAGAAGAGATACAGCAGATACTGAGCCAGTACATCCGCAGTGAGAAGGTGGCTTGGAAAGATATCAAGCTGCGCACGTTCATCACGGAAGGAAACACTCGGACGGGACTGGCCGCCCACGTCTACGACATCACCTACGACGTGCTGGAACCGGGCGTGGACAATCTGGTCATCATCGACGACTCCATTGTCCGCGGCACGACGCTCAAGGAGAGTATCATCCGCATTCTCGACCGTCTTTCGCCCCGCAAACTGGTCATTGTCAGCTCCTCACCGCAGATACGTTACCCCGATTATTACGGCATAGACATGGCTAGCATGGAGGAGTTTGCCGCTTTCCGGGCGGCCATAGAACTGCTTGTCGAGAGTGGCCGCTGGTCGCTCATCGACGAGGTCTACCGCCACTGCGTGGAGCAGACGGCCCTGCCGAAGGAACAGCAGGTGAACTGCGTGAAAGACATTTACGCTCCTTTCTCCGACGAGGACATCAGCCGGAAGATGGTGGAGATGCTCCGGCCGCAGGGGGTGACTACACCGGTGGAAATCGTATTCCAAAGTTTGGAGGGGCTGCACCGCGCCTGTCCCGACCATCGCGGAGACTGGTATTTCAGCGGCGACTATCCCACGCCCGGCGGCGTGAGACTGGTGAACAAGGCATTCATCGAATATTACGAAAAAGTATATAAGAAAAAATGAGAAACGTAACGCTATTGTTGGACGACGGAACCCGATTTCACGGAACGTCATTCGGATATGAGAAACCCGTAGCCGGAGAGGTGGTTTTCAACACTGCCATGATGGGATACCCTGAGAGTCTCACTGACCCGTCTTATGCGGGACAACTGATGGCGCTTACCTACCCGCTTGTGGGTAACTATGGTGTGCCCTCGTTCTCTATGGAGGAAAATGGACTCAGCACGTTCATGGAGAGCGACCGCATTCATGCAAAAGCCATCATCGTCAGCGACTATAGTGAAGAATATAACCATTGGAACGCTCAGGAGAGCCTGGCCGAATGGCTCAAGCGCGAAAAGGTGACCGGTATCACCGGCATCGACACCCGCCAACTGACGAAGGTGCTCCGCGAGCATGGTGTGATGATGGGAAAAATCCTTTTTGACGACGAACCCGACAATGTTCCCGAAGCCGACTACGAGGGCGTTAATTTCGTTGCTCAGGTCAGTTGCAGGGAGGTGAAGGAGTACAAGGCTCTTGACGCGCAGAAGGCCGTGAACAAGAGAGTGTTGCTGGTGGACTGCGGCGTGAAGGAGAACATCATCCGCTGTCTGCTTGGCCGGGGCGTGGAAATCGTCCGCGTGCCCTGGAACTACGATTTCAACGAATTGGAGTTCGACGGCCTCTTCCTCGCCAACGGCCCGGGTGACCCCGATACGTGTGGGGAGACGGTAGAGAACATACGTAAGTTCCTGTCCCGCGAGGCCGAACTGGCTGCCGCGGATGCCAACTATAAGGTACGCCCCTGTATGGGTATCTGCATGGGTAACCAGTTGCTTTCAAAAGCAGCGGGAGCCCGCATCTATAAACTGAAATACGGCCATCGCAGTCACAACCAGCCCGTCCGGATGGTGGGCACGAACCGTTGCTACATCACCAGTCAGAACCACGGCTACGCTGTGGACACCACGACGTTGGGAAGTGACTGGGAACCGCTGTTCGTGAACATGAACGACGGCTCTAACGAGGGTATACGGCATAAGACGTATCCTTGGTTCTCGGCTCAGTTCCATCCCGAAGCCAGCAGCGGCCCCGTAGATACGGAGTTCCTGTTCGACGAGTTTGTGGGATGTCTGGTGAACGAATCCGCAGAACCCGCGTCTTCGTTGCCGTGGAACAAGGAAAACGAAAAGACCGCTTGTCCGCAGGCTACGCACCCCGCCTCGCAGTTCCGGAAGGTGCTCCTTCTTGGTAGCGGTGCCCTGAAAATCGGCGAAGCCGGCGAGTTCGACTATTCCGGCTCGCAGGCCTTGAAAGCCCTGAAAGAGGAGGGCATAGAGACGGTGCTCATCAATCCGAACATCGCCACGGTGCAGACGTCGGAGGGTGTGGCCGATCGCATTTACTTCCTGCCGGTGACTCCCTACTTCGTGGAGCGTGTCATCGAAAAGGAGCGGCCGCAGGGCATTCTGCTTGCTTTCGGCGGGCAGACGGCACTGAACTGTGGTGTGGAACTGCATAAGAGCGGCATTCTTGAGAAATACGGTGTGGAAGTGCTGGGCACTCCCGTACAGGCCATCATTGATACGGAAGACCGTGAACTCTTTGTGGAGAAGTTGGACGAGATAGGGGTAAAGACCATCCGGAGCCAGGCCTGCGAGGACATTCATTCGGCCCGCAAGGCTGCCGCGGAACTGGGTTATCCGGTTATCATTCGTGCCGCTTACGCTTTGGGTGGATTAGGTTCGGGCTTCTGCGACAATGAGGAGGAACTCGACCGTCTGGCAGAGAAGGCTTTCTCGTTCTCCCCTCAGGTGCTGGTGGAGAAGAGCCTGAAAGGCTGGAAAGAAATTGAATATGAGGTAGTGCGTGACCGTTTCGACAACTGTATTACGGTCTGCAACATGGAGAACTTCGACCCGCTGGGTATCCATACGGGAGAAAGTATCGTAATAGCTCCCTCACAGACTCTCACCAATTCCGAATATCACAAGTTGCGTGCTCTCTCCATCAAGATAATCCGTCATATCGGCATTGTCGGAGAGTGTAACGTACAGTATGCTTTTGACCCTGAAAGTGAGGACTATCGCGTCATCGAGGTGAATGCCCGTCTGTCGCGTTCTTCGGCTTTGGCCAGCAAAGCTACGGGTTATCCGCTTGCTTTTGTCGCCGCAAAGCTGGGATTGGGCTACGGACTTTTCGACCTGAAAAACTCGGTCACCAAGACGACGACGGCTTTCTTCGAGCCGGCATTGGACTACGTGGTATGTAAGATTCCGCGTTGGGATCTCGGAAAGTTCCGCGGTGTAGACCGTGAACTGGGTTCTTCCATGAAGTCGGTGGGCGAGGTGATGGCTATCGGTCGCACTTTCGAGGAAGCGATACAGAAAGGCCTGCGCATGATAGGGCAGGGGATGCACGGTTTCGTCGGCAACAAGGAACTGGAGATTGAGAACATCGACTCTGCTCTGAAAGAACCGACCGACAAGCGCATTTTCATCATCTCCAAGGCCATGCGTCAGGGTTACAGCATAGACCAAATTCATGAACTGACGAAGATTGATAGGTGGTTCCTACAGAAACTTCAACATATCCGCGACATAGATAGCAGGCTCTCCCAGTGTCAGGGCATTGATGCCGTTGGGACAGACCTGATGCGTTGTGCCAAGGTATATGGTTTCTCTGATTTCCAGATTGGCCGCGCTATTGGCATGGAGGAGCAGATGGACATTGAGGAGGCCGTGAATGTGGTACGTAGCTACCGTAAGAAAATGGGTATCGTGCCTGTTGTGAAGCAGATAGACACGCTGGCGGCAGAATATCCGGCACAGACGAATTATCTTTACCTGACTTATTGCGGTGTGGCTCATGACATCGACTATGAGCACGACAATCGCAGCATCGTGGTATTGGGTAGTGGAGCTTACAGAATCGGTTCTTCGGTTGAGTTTGACTGGTGCGGAGTACAGGCGCTAAACACGATTCGGAAAGAGGGGTATCGTTCTATTATGATTAACTATAACCCCGAAACGGTATCGACGGACTACGATATGTGCGACCGCCTTTACTTCGATGAACTTACGTATGAACGCGTGATGGATGTCATCGACCTTGAGGAACCCAAGGGCGTTATCGTTTCGACGGGCGGACAGATTCCCAATAACCTCGCTTTGAAACTGGATGCCCAGAAGGTGACTATTTTAGGAACACAGGCGCGCTATATCGACAACGCCGAGGACCGTGAAAAGTTCTCTGCCATGCTTGCCCGTATCGGGGTGGATCAGCCTGAATGGAGTGCCCTAACAACGATGGAGGATGTCAGTGCTTTCATCGAACGGGTGGGCTTCCCCGTATTGGTGCGACCCAGCTATGTACTTTCGGGAGCAGCCATGAACGTTTGCTCCAATCAGGAGGAACTGGAACGCTTCCTGCAGTTGGCCGCCAATGTTTCGAAAAAGCATCCGGTAGTTATTTCCAAGTTCATGCAGAATACGAAAGAGGTGGAAATGGATGCCGTGGCCCGCGATGGAGAAATCATGGCTTATGCCATCTCTGAGCACATCGAGTTCGCAGGAGTGCATTCGGGCGATGCTACCATTCAGTTCCCCGCACAGAAACTCTATGTGGAGACGGTGCGTCGTATCAAGAAAATATCGGCTCAGATAGCTCGTGAGCTTAATATATCGGGCCCGTTCAATATCCAGTATCTGGCCCGCGAGAACGAAATAAAAGTCATTGAGTGTAACCTCCGTGCCTCCCGTTCTTTCCCGTTCGTGAGCAAGGTGCTGAAGGTGAACCTTATTGAACTGGCTACGCGGGTGATGCTCGGCTTGCCCGTAGAGAAACTGCATAAGAGTTTCTTCGACTTCGATTATGTGGGTATCAAGGCCAGTCAGTTCTCTTTCAATCGTCTGCAGAAGGCTGACCCGGTTTTGGGTGTGGACATGAGTTCTACCGGTGAGGTCGGTTGTTTGGGTGACGACACGAATACGGCACTGATGAAGGCTATGCTTTCCGTAGGCCACCGCATTCCGCAGAAGGGTATCTTGCTCTCTACCGGCGGGGCTAAGGAGAAGGCTGCCATGCTTGATGCCGCACGAATGTTGAAAGAACATGGGTATCAGTTGTATGCGACAGGAGGAACGAGCCGTTATTTATCCGAACAGGGTATAGATAATATCCTTGTGCACTGGCCCAGTGAGGAGAATGCACAGCCGCAAGCCCTCGATTTGTTGCACGAAAAGAAAATCGACCTTGTGGTGAACATTCCTAAAGACCTGACGGCAGGTGAACTGACCAACGGGTACAAGATACGCCGGACGGCAGTGGACTTGAATATCCCTCTGCTCACGAATAGCCGGTTGGCAGCGGCCTTTATTCAGGCTTTCTGTACGAAAGGCATTGAAGACCTCGCTATTAAGAGTTGGGACGAGTATAAATAAGGCGGATAGTTTACGAAACAACGTTGCGAATGATATAAATTATGGCGGAGAACATTTATCCCATATATGACCGCATGATGTCGCGTCAGGACAGGGAAACGCTGTTGGGGCAACATGGCCTGATGGTGTGGTTTACCGGTCTGAGCGGTAGCGGAAAGAGTACGGTGGCTTTGGGCGTCGAACGTGAGTTGCACGCCCGTGGCCTTTTGTGTCGCATATTGGACGGGGATAACATCCGCGCGGGCATCAACAATAATCTGGGATTCTCGCAGGAAGATCGTTATGAGAACATTCGCCGAATTGCAGAAGTCGGTAAACTGTTTGTACAGACAGGCGTTATTACTTTAGCTTGCTTTGTCAGTCCCACGGAGGATATACGTGAGATGGGCCGACAGATTGTGGGCGACGAAGATTTCAAGGAAGTCTTCATCAGTACCCCCCTTGCCGAGTGTGAGCGTCGGGATGTGAAAGGGCTTTATGCAAAGGCTCGTCAGGGACTTGTAAAAGACTTTACGGGTATCAGTGCGCCTTTTGAGGCACCCCGCAATCCGTCATTGAGCATTGACACCTCCCGGATTCCGTTGGAGGACAGCGTGAAGTTGGTGGTGGAGATGATAATGAAAGAACAAGAGAACTTATAAACAGAATAAAATGTCAGAATACAATTTATCACACTTGCAGGAACTCGAGACCGAGAGCATCCATATTATTCGCGAGGTGGCGGCCGAGTTCGAGAATCCCGTAATGCTGTACAGCATCGGTAAGGATTCGAGTGTCATGGTGCGTTTGGCCGAGAAAGCCTTTGCCCCCGGTAAGGTGCCCTTTCCTTTGATGCATATCGACTCGAAATGGAAGTTCCGTGAGATGATAGAGTTTCGCGATACTTATGCCAAGGAACATGGCTGGAACCTTATAGTCGAAAGCAACACGAAGGCGTTTGAGGAAGGTGTCGGGCCTTTCACGCACGGGTCGAAAGTGCATACCGACCTCATGAAGACCAAAGCCCTGCTTGACGCACTTAACAAGTATAAGTTCGATGCTGCTTTCGGCGGTGCCCGTCGCGACGAGGAGAAGAGCCGTGCCAAGGAGCGTATTTTCTCTTTCCGTGATAAGTTCAACCAATGGGACCCGAAGAATCAGCGTCCCGAACTTTGGGATATTTATAACAGTCGTGTTCATAAAGGAGAATCCATACGTGTGTTCCCGTTGTCCAATTGGACGGAACTTGACATTTGGCAATACATCCGTTTGGAAAATATCCCCATCGTTCCCCTCTATTACGCTAAGGAACGTCCCTGTTTCGAAATGGATGGCAACATTATCATGGCCGATGACGACCGTCTGCCCGAGGAATATCGTCCTTTGGTGAAGCCCCGTATGGTGCGTTTCCGTACATTGGGTTGCTGGCCTCTTACCGGTGCCATAGACAGCACGGCAACTACCATAGAAGAGATTGTGGAAGAAATGATGACCACGACAAAAAGTGAGCGCACGACCCGTGTCATCGACTTCGACCAGGAAGCCTCAATGGAGCAGAAAAAGAGAGAAGGCTACTTCTGATTTAGTGAACTACTAACAACGAACGACGAAATGGAAGACAAAAAACTCGATATAAAGGCATTCCTTGATGCCGATGAAAAGAAAGATCTCCTCCGTCTGCTGACGGCGGGTTCGGTGGACGATGGTAAAAGTACATTGATAGGTCGCTTGCTCTTCGATTCAAAGAAACTCTATGAAGACCAGTTGCAGGCCCTTGAACGTGACTCTGTACGTGTCGGAAATGCCGGAGCCGGAGAAATTGACTATGCCCTTCTGCTTGACGGGCTGAAAGCCGAACGTGAGGAGGGTATTACCATAGACGTTGCCTATCGCTACTTCTCCACCAATCAGCGTAAGTTCATTATTGCCGATACGCCGGGACACGAACAATATACCCGAAACATGATTACCGGCGGTTCTACGGCCAATCTGGCAATCATTCTCATCGATGCCCGAAAAGGCGTTATTACGCAGACGCGTCGTCATACGTTTCTTGTCTCTCTGCTCGGAATCAAGCACATCGTATTGGCCGTGAATAAGATGGACCTTGTGGACTTCGATGAGCAAGTATTCAATACGATTACACAAGAGTATTTGGCCTTGACCAATCACTTGGGTATCGAAGATGTCACCTGCTTCCCCATCTCCGCAAAAATGGGCGACAATGTCGTGGAGAAGAGCGACCGCACCCCTTGGTTCAAGGGTACCTCTCTGTTGGAATTCCTTGAAACCGTGCCTATCCATCTCGACCGCAACATGGATGATTTCCGCTATCCGGTGCAATATGTACTTCGCCCCAACCTCGACTTCCGTGGCTTCTGCGGAAAAATCGCAAGTGGTGTCATTCGACGCGGTGACGAAGTCATGGCTCTGCCCTCCATGAAGCGCAGCCGGGTGAAAAGTATTGTCACTTACGAAGGCGAACTTCAGGAGGCTTTCTGCCCCCAAAGCGTGACGCTGACATTGGAAGATGAAATCGACATCAGTCGCGGAGAAATGATTGTTCATCCCGACAACGTCCCCAACATTGGCCGTTCGTTTGAGACGATGCTCGTCTGGATGGACGAGGAACCCATGGACCGCAGTAAGCAGTTCTTCCTGAAACACAATACCAACACTACGCGTGCCACAATAGACTCGGTGGAGTATCGTGTGGACGTGAATACGATGGAAACATTGGAGGGTAAGGACTTTCAACTGAATGAAATAGGTTGTGTGCGTATTACCACGGCCAAGACCCTTTTCTTTGATGCCTATAAGGACAACCGCGCGACGGGAGCTTTCATTCTCATCGACCCCATCACAAATAATACTTCCGCTGTCGGCATGATTCTCCGTCCGTTGGAAGAGAATGAGGCAAACGGAATCGCACTGCCTACGCTTGACCTTCCCGCACTCGGTATCGGTGAGGAACACTACGACGCCATCGACCGTGCTGTACATGCACTTGGTCGTCAAGGTTTGGAAGTGAAAGTGATAAAGTGAAGCATAGACGTAAAATTCAGAAAACGTAGCCTATGGGACTTATAGAATTTAGCAAGTTGCCTGTCAATACGCTGGTAGGAGCCGACTGGAACACTTTCAAGGAAATCACAAAGGGGCAGCATGTTGCCAAGAAGAAGCGCACGAAGTATCTGCTGACGAAAGCCGTTTGCCGTTTGCTCAGTGTGATGACACCTCTGCAGGAACGTCGCTATCGGAAGCACATAGCCAATCATCCTTTGGAGCACGACCCCGTTTTCATACTCGGACACTGGCGTAGCGGAACGACGTTTGTTCACAACATCTTTGCGCAAGATTCGCATTTCGGCTTTACGACAACCTATCAGACCGTCTTTCCTCATTACATGCTAGCTCTGCAGGGACTATTCAAGCCTGTAATGGGGTGGCTCATGCCCAACCATCGTCCCACGGACAATATGGAACTGGCCCCCGACCTGCCTCAGGAGGAAGAGTTTGCCTTGCAGAACACATGTCCTTACACTTATTATAACTTCTGGTTCTTTCCCGAGCGTATGCAGGAGTATTGCGATCGCTATTTGACGATGAAGGATGCCACGCCGGAAGAGATTGCCGACTTCAAGGATAAGTTCATGAAGGTAGTAAAAGTGTCGATGTGGAACTCCCGTTACGGTATTCCGGACGCCCAGTACCTTTCAAAGAATCCTCCTCATACTGGTAAGATAAAGACTCTGGTGGAAATGTTTCCTAATGCCAAGTTTATCTATCTGATGCGTAATCCCTACACTGTTTTCGAGAGTAGCCGTTCGTTCTTTACGAACACCATTGCTCCCTTGGAACTGCATTCCATCCCTCTTGACCAGATGGAACGCAATATCCTGCGTAACTACATGGAACTGTATAATGCCTATCAGGAGCAGAAGAAGTATATCCCCGAAGGTAACCTGTTTGAGGTGAAATTCGAGGATATAGAGAAAGACGCTATGGGCATTACGGAACGCATCTATCGGGAACTGAATATTCCCGGTTGGGACAATGCCCGTCCGGCCATCGAAAAGTACATTTCAGGTAAGAAGAATTACAAGAAGAACCAGTATCAGTACGACCCGCGTACCATTCAACTTGTCAATAAAGCCTGGGGTACCGTTCTCGATGAATGGGACTACAAGCGGCTATAATGTCTGACCAAACAAAGCACCGCGCAAATTCACGTGAATTTGCGCGGTGCTTTGTTTTTATACCCCTGACAACAAGGTCTTTTTATCTAAGAAGAAATCAAGGTTTGAACTTTAATAACCGTCCGTTGTTTGCCGGCACGAGCAGCGATGTGGGCTGTGTTGAGCAGAACGAGATGGGGCAGGGGCAATGCGCCAACAATTCCTCGGCCTTGACGTTAGTCGTTTCGGGTAGGTTGAGAAATTCAAAGAGATGTTCGGGAAGATTGATTCCCACCTGAGCATCCATATCATCGAAGTTGGCAACGACGAGGATAACCTCACCGCGCAGATGACGCACGAACACAAACTGTTTGCCGGGATTGAAGTTGTCGTTACGCAGGTTGGCATACATGAGATCATACATATCCCCCTCGCGAAGCACGGCCTCGCTGTTGCAGAGGTTCAGCAGACGGCTGTAAAACTGTTGCAGGGAAACCTCTTTGGGGGTAAGCTGCCGGTTGTCGAAACGGTCTTTGTTTCTCCAGCGTCGGATGCTGTCGATAGTCCAGTAGTCGAAAATGGAGGTACGTCCGTCCCGTCCGCTGAATCCCTCGGTATCCATACCCCGTTCGCCCAATTCCTGTCCGAAGTAAATCATGAGCGGATTGTTGCCGAGACATGCCGCAACGAGCATGGGCGCGCGTCCGTGCTCGCCATCTTTGGCAAAGTAATCGCAGGCCAACCGCTGCTCATCGTGGTTTTCGAGGAAGTACAGCATCTGCGAACGAATGTCGTCCACGGCCTGCCACTGCTGTGTGATGTCACTGGCCAGGAGGTTCCCCTCGGTGACGGCGCGCAGACAGTCGTACATACCCACCTTGTCGTAGAGATAGTCGAAGTGTCCCTCATGCAGATAACGCCGATACTCTGCGGGATTGTAGACCTCCGCAATGAACAGGATGCCGGGATAGGCCTCTTTCACTTTCGTGATGGCCCATCCCCAGAACTCCACAGGCACCATCTCGGCCATGTCGCAACGGAATCCGTCGATGCCCTTTCCTGCCCAGAAGAGCAGGATGTGCAACATCTTTTCCCACGTATCGGGAATGGGGTCGAAATGTCTGCTACCTCCCGCCATGTAATCGACACCGTAGTTCAGTTTGACGGTCTCGTACCAGTCGCAACTGCCGGGACGGGCGGTGAATTGGTCATTGCCGGTGGCCCGGGCGGGCATTTCGTAGTAATCGGCAAGGTCAATGCCGTCGATGCTCAGTTGCTGTCCGGGCAGATAATAGAAATTGTTTTGCGGTGAGAATGCAGCCGAGGTGTCGTCCGTCTGTCCCAAGTCGGTCACTCCGTCAGGCTTCGAATCGCTGTGATACTGACGGGCTACATGATTGGGCACAAAGTCGATGATAACTTTCATGCCGGCCGTGTGCGTGCGCTCCACCAACTGCTCGAACTCGGCCATGCGGGCCAGTATGCTGGTCGCAATGTCCGGGTCGATGTCGTAATAGTCTTTGATGGCATACGGCGAGCCGGCTTGTCCCTTTACTACTGCGGGATGGTCGGCGGGTATGCCGAAGAGCGAATTATCGGTCTGTGTGGCATGTTCGATAACTCCGGTGTACCACACATGTGTGGCACCGAGGCTTCGAATCTGCTCCAGGGCACGAGGGGTGAAGTCGGCCATTTTGCCGCATCTGTTCACTTGTCTTGAGCCCCCGGGCAGGCAGGTGCGGTTTTCGTTGCCGAACAAGCGCGGAAGCACTTGATAGATAACGACTCGTTCCATTATATTCCCTGTATGGTAATATTTTCTTTTCCGTGAGCGATTTTGCTAATCATGCCCTGAAGAGCCTTTCCGGGGCCGCACTCTGTGAACGCGGTGGCGCCGGCTGCCAACATATTCTCCACCTCCTGTGTCCAGCGAACGCTGGCGGTGAGCTGTGCAATCAGGTTCTGCTTGATTTCGTCGGCATCGGTATGTGCCATTCCGTCCACGTTCTGATAGATGGGGCAGCAGGGTGTCCGGAAAGTCGTCTTCTCAATGGCTGCCTGCAGTTCGTCCTTGGCAGGTTGCATGAGCGGAGAGTGGAATGCGCCTCCCACGGGGAGCGGCAGAGCGCGCTTTGCGCCGGCCTCCTTGAGGCGGGTGCAGGCTTCGTTGATGGCCTCCACGTTACCGCTGATAACCAACTGTCCGGGGCAGTTGTAGTTGGCGGGCACCACCACTGAGCCGATTTCCTGACTTACTTTCTCGCATACGTCCTCTATGACTTCGTTGCTCAGGCCAATAATGGCGGCCATGGTGCCGGGCTGTGCCTCGCAGGCTTTCTGCATGGCCTGTGCGCGGGCATACACCAGACGCAGACCGTCTTCGAAATCGAGTGCTCCGGCAGCCACTAATGCGCTAAATTCGCCTAATGAGTGGCCACCTACCATGTCGGGCTGGAAGTTCTCGCCCATGGTGATTGCGGTGATAACGCTATGGAGGAATACGGCGGGCTGTGTCACACGGGTTTGCTTCAGCTCTTCGGCAGTGCCTTCAAACATGATGTCCGTGATGCGGAAACCGAGTACTTCGTTGGCTTTTTCAAAAAGGTTACGGGCTTGTTCGTTCGTCTCGTACAAGTCTTTGCCCATTCCGGTGAACTGGGCTCCCTGACCGGGGAATACAAATGCTTTCATAAAATATATCTTTTTAACCTAAAAATCTAACCCTATCGTTCCGACGTATCGGAAACTACACGTCATTACGTCGGTGCAAAGGTACGAATTTTATCCGACATAGCCAAACTTCCCGTCCACTTCTCCCATATTAAAGAAGTATCTGCTTACTATTCGATTCTACATTGTGTCAATTTCAATGAATCCAATACGCTATATGTATTTCTCATGCTTACCAGCGACGACAGGTTTTTACCCGAATGTTCCACCCGGTCTGCAAATGCCTTAATTTCCGAAAAGAAGCCTTGGAGGTAAAGTTGCTTGTTCCCGATAAGCGGATTAACATTGTTGCGTTCCAGCAGTATCTGTTCCGAGGGCGTGAACAGACCGAGTTTCTCAGCGGGTATTCCTGCGATTTTCTTCGGGTGCGGATAGTGGGATAAACGCTCCATTTGTTCGAGACGGAACTCTCCCGACCGGGTGTTTACCCGGAGCCATTCTTCCGGATTAGCCCATGAATATGCTGTGGACACTTCTATGCAGCCTTGCACTTCCCCGTGAGAAAGTAATGCCTGCACGGTGGTATTTCCGTTTCTGTCGATCCGTTGAGCTGCCTTTATTTCAGCGTCTCCGAATAGGTATGACACCCAATCAACCGGATGTATAAACAGTTCCGTGAACGGCTCTCCTTCAGGATATGCCCCGGTATGGAACGATAAGGTATAGCTTACTGCCCCGGTTTTTGCCAACCGTTTCTTCAATGTTTCCGTCAGTGGGGAGTATCGCTTCTGCATCCCTACCATAACTTTCTGCCTCCTGTCTGCTTCAATCAGATTGTCAAGTTGTCCGAGTGTGCGGCACGGTGGTTTTTCTACAAACAGACATTTGCCGGATGCGAGCACACGGGTACATAGTTCATAGTGCAGTTGCGGTGCTGTACATACAAATACCCCTTTAACCTCGCTGTCGTTCAATATTGTATCTAATGAGGTTGTGGCGGTTACCCCGAAACGCTGTTCTATCAGTGGCAATTTTTCCCGTTTTTTACAACAGATATATTTAAGCCGTATGCCGAGATACTGCAAAACGGGATAAAGGTTTTGCAGGGCATGGCTGCCCACTCCGACAAATGCGTAGCGGGCGGAATAGGGTGATTGCAGCATTCGTTTGTTTCTTAGTGACCGCCAGTGTTGTATGCCATTGTCTATAAGGTTGTTCATTGCTTTATTCTTTTGAGGTAGTCATGATACGTAAGGCGGCTGTCGGTGCACCATTGATACTTGCCGTAAAATAGTTCAATACCTTTCTTAGGAAGCATTTTCTCCAGATTGCGGAGCAGGATGATATCATATTTCCGATGGAAGTTTATCCAGCATCCATTACATCCTTTTGAGTAGCGGCACTGAGTCGCAACACTCTCTGCCGAATTGAAAATATCGTCAAGCGACTTTTCTTTGATGTTGCCGAGCCGGACATCGAGGTTCTGACATAGGGGCACATTGCCGTCGGGATGAACGACCAATGAATGGCTTATCGAATGACAGTGCAGGTGCAGATTGCCTTTGCGCCATTGGTCGTAAAGTACGACAAAATCATAATTCTCCTGCGTCTCGTGTATGTTGGCCGGAATGCGTGAGAGGTATTCCGCTCCCTGCGTCTGCAACATCTCCGCTTGGGTGTCGAAATACGCCATTGTGCCGTATATGCCTATTCGTATGTCTATCCCGTATTTCCGGGCAATATTTATGGTATATTCCATGTCCTCGAAACTGTTGAACGGCGACAGGCAGAACATCAGCGAAATCGGCACTTCGTCTTTCAGTTCCTCGATAACCCTTATCACTTTGTCATACCCGTCGATGCCGCGCATCTTTTTGTAAGTCTCCCGGTTGCCGTCGAGTGACAGATACAGATGACGGGGACGGTAACGTCTCGTCAGGTTGATTACTTTCTGAGGCATGAGGCCGTTTGACAGCAGGGTATAGTTGGGATGATTCGTCCGGAACCATTCCAAAATCTCTGCCGCCTGTGGATGCAGCACGAACTCGCCGCCCTCAAGCCCTACCGTTGTGTGGCGGCTTACACACCGGCTTGCCATCAGCGATACGATTTCATCCTTTGAGAGTGTTTCCTGCGGCTTTTGCCAGATGGAGCAGTGGCGGCAACGCGACTGGCATCTGTTGGTGGCGTAAATCATAAGTTGCGCCAGTTTCTTTCTTCTCGGAAATAGGGTGTTGTGTACCAATAGTGCTCCATTCCTTACGTAGTCTTGTAGGCTATACATGTCCTTGGGAGTTGAGATTTCATAGTGTAGATGAAGCCTCGCCCCATTGACTGCATGCAAGGGCTTGTTTTTTATCGTTCCTCTACCATGTCACCCGCAACCCTATGGGTATGGAGAACTCAAACGGCTTTTCCTGCCGTATCGTTCTGATGTCGGATTCCGGACTGAAATAGTAGCGGAAAGAGGGTTCGGCATAGAAACTGAACGACGGTGTGAATTGATATTGCAGCCCTATTCCGCCTTCTGCCGACCCTTGCAGCGGGGCGTGTATCCGCTGCGTGCGATTCTTACCACCACCGCATTCCGGCCCATATTCACGGATGTACTGCCTACCGCCGATAGGAATGTCTAATATACCCCCCCCATGCACATACAGCGAAGGCCCCTTATAGGTGACTATGCGGTAGTTGAATTTCAACGGTATTCCTAAATAATGTAGCTGCTGGACGGTCTTCCTGTTCATCGTTTTACTTTCGAGGAGGAAGTCTGACCGGAGAAAGGTATAGCGTAAACCGGTCTCTATGCTCCAGCGGGAGGTAAATGCCTTATTGACGGATAGGCCGATAACCAACGGCACATTGTGATGTGTCTTTTCCGTGACCTCCATTTCGTCGTCGGGCCCTTCCGCATCCGGAAGATTCGGGTCCGAAATCCGGTAACGGCATATTTCATGATACTCTGGAGAATTACCGACGTATGCTAGTGACATCGACCAGTCGGGTGCTTCCTTGGATGTTGCTTGCGGTAACTCTTGCCGGGCTGTAAATTCATCATAGTCAATGCTGTTCGGGATTATTCGTAGGGTGTCATGTGTCGCACTGTCCTTTTCAACTGTCGGTGTACTGTCGTTGGGTATTGTCCCGTCTGCGATGAGTTCATGTTTCTGCGGATGCACGATTTTATCAACTATCGTTGATTTTGGAAGCATCGTGTCGCGTCCCATGCCTCCATTGATTAAAGAGTCGGGGAGGACGGACGTTTTATCATCCGACCTCATACTTATTGTCGGAGCCGAGGGGCTTTCCTCCCGCTGTCTGAATACTCCCTGCAAGAGTAGCCAAACGATGCCGATAAGGATGGACAAAACGCCCGTCTCAATCCGATACCGGGTAATCATGCGTCGCAGCATTGCCTTGGCGTGACTCAGTTGTGAGGACGATGAATGAGGAGCAATCCCAAGTAAAGCACCTATTTCCTTGTGAGACAGCTCCTCCAATACGGCCAGACGGAATACCTTACCGTAACCCGCAGGAAGTCGGTCGATAATCGCGGCAAGCTCGTCCCACGTCAGTTCTGAGGTACGGGGACTGTCATCCTCGTCATAGATATTGGACACGTCCGGTAGGGAAGCGGATAGGTGGCCGCTCTCCTCTTTCAGATACTGCAGGGCTAGATTTTTCATTATCGTCGTGAGCCATGATTTTATCTTTGATGGGCTTTTCAGGGTGTTTATCGACTGAAAGGCAATGATAAAACCATCATGCAGAATATCCCATACGGCATCTGTGTTGTGGACATAATGCGATACGACCTCGTGCATCGTCATAAGATAAGTGCGGTAGATAATTCCGAAGGCTTCTCTATCGCCCGATTGACACCGCTTTACAATCCCTTCTGTCTCCATAAAAATCTATGTCTGCTGAGAAATGTTCATAAAGAGATGGTCGGATTGCCTAAAGACTGCATGATATAGCCCAAAAAATTATCTTCATTTTCCCCGTTCCCATCCTCTCGCCGACAGGTGGACTTTATTATTCGGTCGTGAGCGGTTAATTATTCAAAGGCGACCGAATAATTAACCGGTCGCCTCTGAATAATAAAGTCGTCGTATAGGCTTGGGGGAAGAACGCGGATGTTTGCCCGCAGACGTTACTGCCATCGGCCTCGGGTGAAGTCGGGGATGTCCACCGGTTTTCCGCCCTGCGTGGCGGAGCGGGCGGACAGTTCGGTGATGCAGGACCAGAGCGCGGCATCGTAGACCGTCATGTCCAGCGGACGGTCGGCCCGCAGGGCGTCGATGAGGCGGCGATCCATGATGTAGTTCATGAGGTTGGGCACGCCTATTTGCTTGCCTTCCTCGATGAGGCGGCGCGTAGCCTCGTCGTGATGACTTTCCGCGAACTGTTCGGCTTCGGTATCGAAAATGGGGGAGTGGCCGTCCAACTGGATGGTGGGACGGGGATATTTCTGAGCGAATCCGGTCGTTCCGCATAAGGTCTGCAGGCGGTTGTAGGGACGCGGGGTGCGCTCGTCGAATTGCAGGAGGATGCTCTTTCCGCGCTCGGTCTGTATGAGTGTGTTGTTCACGTGGTTGCATCCGCTAATGGATGTTAGCGAGACGAGGCGGTCGCCGTGGTTGATGCCCAGTATCTGACAGATGGGGCCCAGTCCGTGGGTGGGATAGGGGTTTCCGCCGTGGTCGCTGACCGTGTACGACACCCATCCGCGGTCGGTGCGCAGGTCGTGGATGTACGCCCCCTCGCAGTGCGAGACTTCGCCGAAGAGCCCTTTCCGCAGCATGCCCATGATGCCCAAGTGGAATGTGTCGTAACAGCAGTTTTCCAGCATCATGCAGCGACGGTGGGTCTGCTCGGCCGTTTCCACAAGCTGCCAACACTCTTCGACGCTCATGGCGGCCGGCACCTCCAGGGCTACGTCCTTGCCCTGTTGCATGGCGTAGACGGCCATTCGGGTGTGGCTGGCCCAGTCGGTGCAGATGTACACGAGGTCTATATCTTCCCGCTCACATACGCTACGCCACCGGCTTTCGCCCTGATAGAGCGCGGTACCGGCGTTGCCGAGCAGCTTCTCGCCCTGTGCGAGGGCCTGCTCCGAAAGGTCGCAGAGGGCCACTATGCGTGCGCCCTCTATGTGTTGGTAGCGTTGCAGGGTGACCATGCCCCGCTGTCCCAGCCCGATGAGTCCGATTCTTATAAGAGGTTTCATGGGCCACAAATGTACACATTTCTGTTGAAAGTAGAAAGCGTGGAGTTGAAAGTTTAAGAAATTTTGTGTATCTTTGCGCTAAAAATTTGCTCATGTCGGAAAGATACAATCATTTGGTAATTATGGCAGGCGGCATCGGCAGTCGTTTCTGGCCGATGAGTACCCCGGAGTTTCCCAAACAGTTTGTGGACGTGCTGGGATGCGGACGCACGCTGATACAACTGACGCTCGACCGCTTCAAGGGAATCGTGCCGGCGGAGAATGTCTGGGTGGTAACTTCTGCGGACTATGCTCCGCTTGTGCGCGAACAGCTTCCCGAAGTGCCCGAAAGGAACGTTCTGGTGGAGCCGTGCCGGCGCAACACTGCTCCCTGCATCGCTTATGCCAGTTGGCGCATCAAGGCGCAGTGCCCCAAGGCGAACATTGTGGTTACGCCCAGCGACCATGTGGTGCTGAATACGGTGGAGTTTCAGCGTGTGGTGCGGTCGGGTCTGCAATTCGTGGGCGAGAGTGATTCCATGCTGACGCTCGGCATGAAACCCACTCGTCCGGAGACGGGCTACGGCTACATTCAGGTGGATTTGACTTTGGCCTGCGCCCGCAACCGCGAAATCTATCGGGTAGACCGCTTTCACGAGAAACCGGATGTGGAGAAGGCGCGGAACTATGTGGCTCAGAACAACTATTTCTGGAATGCCGGTATCTTTCTGTGGAACGTGAACACGATTGTCAATGCTTTCCGCATTTATGCGCCCTCCATTTCCGAAATCTTTGAAAGACTGTTGCCTTACTACGGTACGGAAAAGGAACAACTGCTCATCAACGAGCGTTTCCCCCGCTGCGAGAGCATCTCGGTGGACTATGCCATACTGGAGAACGCGGAGGAAATCTATTGCTTCCCGGCGGAGTTTGGGTGGAGCGACCTGGGTACGTGGGGTTCCCTGCGGGAGAATGTCACGCCTGACAAGCAGGGAAATTCGCTTATCGGACAGGACATCCGGGTCTTTGATACGCGGAACTGCATCGTCCACACGACGGATGAACGGCGGGTCATCATACAGGGACTCGACGGCTACATCGTGGCGGAAAAGGATAACTATCTGCTTATCTGTAAGCTATACAACGAACAGAATATCAGGAAGTATAACGAAGAAAGGTGAAAAAGTTATTGTCATTGCCTCCCAATTTAGTGGAGTCGTTTCATGAGATAGAACAGGTTTCCCGTGAAGAATATTTCTGTACCTGCGACCCGATAGGCCATCGTTTAGGCTCGGGTGGCGGCACGAATTGGCTGTTGCAGGCCTGTTGGAAAGCCGAGATGGAGCAGGCGGATTCCGGAGACTGCGGAGTGGATTTCCTCGCATGGCTTGCCCGTGAGAAGCGCATTCTCCTGCATGCGGGCGGACAGAGCCGTCGTCTTCCTGCCTATGCTCCCGGCGGAAAGATTCTCACGCCCATACCCGTTTTCCGGTGGGCACGCGGACAACGCATCTCACAAAACCTGTTGCAACTTCAGCTTCCGCTTTACGAACGCATTATGGAGGCAGCCCCGGAGCGTCTGCATACCCTTATAGCCAGTGGCGATGTGCTGATACGGGCCGGTCGCCTGCAGGAGATTCCCGATGCCGATGTCGTTTGCTACGGCCTTTGGGCCGACCCGTCGTTGGCGTGCAATCATGGTGTTTTTGTTTCCCGACGCGAGACGCCCGACCGCCTCGACTTTATGTTGCAGAAACCTTCCGTGGAGACATTGGCCAACTTGCTTCAGACCCACTTCTTCCTGATGGACGTGGGCATTTGGCTGTTGAGCGATAGGGCGGTGGAACTGCTCATGAAGCGCAGTACCCGTGACGGGCGTGTCGCAGATTACGATTTGTATAGCGATTTCGGATGCGCTTTGGGCGAGCATCCCTCGTCTCCCGATGGCGAGCTGGCCGGTCTCAGTGTAGCCATACTTCCCTTGCCGGATGGCGAGTTTTACCATTACGGCACCAGTCGCGAACTGCTTTCGAGCACGCTTGCCATTCAGAACCTTGTCTACGACCAGCGTTCCATCATGCACCTTGGGGTTAAGCCACATCCTTCCATCTTTATTCAGAACGCCCATTGCGAAGCCGAACTGACAGAGACAAACCGGAATATATGGATAGAAAATGCCCATGTCGGACGCGGCTGGACACTCAGCCGTAACCATATCATAACGGGCGTGCCGGAAAATGACTGGCAAGTGTCGCTTCCGGAGGGTGTCTGCGTGGATGTCGTACCCGTGGGAACGGATTCGTATGCGTTGCGTCCCTATTTTTTTGACGATACGTTTGCCGGAGCGGCTCAACAGGAGAAACGTTTTCCCGTCACCGACAGCATTGCCGAGCTGGGCGAATGGCTCGCCCGATGGTTACGCCTCGTGAATGAAAACCGTTCCGCTTCGGTTGCCCCGGAAGGATATACTCATCTTCTTTCTGCCAGCGACCTCTCCGACCAAGCCTCTTTGCTTCGTCTCCATCAGCAGCGGCGGCATTTTCTTCGGGATAACCTTTCCGTTCTTGCCCGTAACCATCGTCAGAGTGTTTTCTATCAGACGAATCTTGCCGACATGGCCGAGGAATTTCATACGCTTGACGTACCCATGCCGGCCCCGCTTGACGACGGTGAACCGCTGCTCAAGCGCATCAGCGACCGAATGTTCCGCAGTCGTCTGCTTACCCTGCGCGGCGAGGACGGAACGGCGGACGAGAAGCAGGCCTTTGCCTTGTTGCGGGAGGGACTGACCCAACAGGTGCTTGCCCGAAAGCAGACTCCCCGGCTCGATGTCTGTCCCGACCAAATTGTCTGGGGACGGAGCCCCGTGCGCATTGACATTGCCGGTGGCTGGACCGATACGCCTCCTTATTGCCTCACGCATGGGGGGAATGTGGTGAATTTGGCCATTGAGTTAAACGGACAACCGCCCTTGCAGGTCTACATCAAGCCGTGTAAGGAGCCGAAAATCATTCTTCGCAGCATCGACCTCGGGGCCACGGAGGAAGTCACGACTTATGAACAGCTCGGTGACTTCGCCCGCATCGGTTCTCCTTTCTCCATTCCCAAGGCAGCCCTTGCTCTTGCCGGTTTCCTGCCTCCGTTCTCTTCTGCGGCTCTGCCGTCGCTCGAAAGCCTGTTGCGCGACTTTGGCAGCGGCCTCGAACTCACCCTGCTGAGTGCCATTCCCGCAGGCAGCGGACTGGGAACGAGCAGCATCCTTGCGGCCACCGTACTGGGTGCGTTGAGCGACTTCTGCGGCCTGCGGTGGGACAAGACCGAAATCTGCAACCGTACCCTCGTCCTCGAGCAGTTGCTCACCACGGGCGGCGGCTGGCAGGATCAGTACGGCGGTGTGCTCGCCGGCGTGAAGTTACTCCGGACGCACCCCGGTTTCCGGCAGACCCCGGAAATCAGTTGGTTGCCCGACACGCTTTTTACGGATATCGCTTACCGCCCCTGTCACCTCCTTTACTATACCGGTATCACCCGGACGGCCAAGGATATTTTGGCAGACATTGTGCGTGGCATGTTCCTTGCCGACGACCGTTCATTGCGCCTGCTCGATGAGATGCGCGACCACGCCATCCGGCTTTACGAAACCATCCAGCAGGGGCACTTCGAACAGATGGGACGCCTCATAGGGCGTACCTGGCAGCAGAATCAGTTGCTTGACAGTGGCACTAACCCGCCAGCTGTGGAAGCTATTATTCGTAAGGTTTCCGACCTCTGTTTAGGTCTGAAACTTCCCGGTGCCGGCGGTGGAGGATTTCTCTACATGGTAGCCCGCGACCCCGATGCCGCCCAGCGCATTCGTCGCATCCTCACGCAGGAGCCTCCCAATGCCCGGGCGCGCTTTGTGGAAATGTCGCTCAGTCGTCAGGGGCAGCAGGTAAGCCGCAGTTGAGTAGGGTTATGTAGTCATATACGGCTGCGGAAAGTTCGGCAATGAGTCGTTCCGCAGCGTTCTCCTCGCCGCCAAAGTCCTTGATAAGTACGACGATGGCATATCCTTTTCCGTCGGGCAGGCGCACGTAGGCTCCGTCATTGACGGCGATGATTTCTCCGCGTGAATTGGTATATCCGGAACCGGTGCGATGCGCGAAATAGATGTTTCCGTCGTCCGGAATGCCGGCAGCGATTCTTTCTGCCCCCGTCCGGCACCGGGCCATGGCATCCCGGATGAGTTCCTGCTTGTCGCGACTGACGATACTATCGGTGAAAACCCGGTTAAGGAGACAGACATATGAGAGGGGAGACGTCCGGTTGTCGTAGCTCTTCGCGATGTCCTTTTTCATATCTGCCTCCGAATAGGAGATGTTGAAGTCGCCCTCCGGAAGTATGGAACGGACGTATCTGTCAGTCTCCGTGGGAGACACGATGCGCTGAAATAGCAGGTTACTCGTGTTGTTGTCGCTGTGCACCAGTGTGTAGTCCAAAAGTTCTTTCACCGATACGGAGAAACTGTCCGCCATGTAGTCCTGCAACATCGGGCTCCATGTCTCCCTGTCCAGTTCCTCCCGGTGAATCGGAATCAGTGTGTCCGTGGATGTCGCTTGCGCGTCGAGGGCATGGCATACGGCAATGGCTTCATGCAGTTTGAACATGCTCATCATCGGATAGTCGGACGAGTTGTTGATGAGCAGCGTATCTTGGTTATTGTATAGTACGGCGATGCCGACCTGACCGGGCCGGCCCTCTATGATGGCTCTGAGCCGGTTCTCGAGTTCGGCCCTATTCCCGGTGTAGCGGGATGTGGAGTTGGCGTTGCGGTAACCTCCGCATGAGGCTATGAGGCAACACATACAGCCCGTGAGGAATGCCCGGACGGTTCTATAATGTGCTTGATTCATGGTTGGGTCAGTTGTTTCGGTGGATGACGTATCGGGTCAGAAGCATGGCCCCCCAGCCCAGTGCAAGGTAGACGGCGGCATAGGCGACGAACCAGATTTCCGTGATGTCGAGGAAAAGCAACGTTCCGGCCAGAAAAGCTACGGACGAAACCAAGGGGAATTTCCACATCCGCTTGATGTCGCGCCCGCATAGGACGCCCAACACAATCGAATATGTCGGGTTCACAATCAGGAACAAGGCCATGCACAGAATCATGGCGCTGCACTCCGAGGCCACACGGACTATCAACAGGGGTGGCAGAAACATAATCGCGAAAGCGATACCTAAAGCATATACGGTTTTTCGGTCTGTCTTTTTCATAAATCTATTTCCTCCTTTTCCGATGGATAAAATGGCTAAACGGGACGGGGGCGCGGTGTCCGCGATTCGGCCCCCCCTATGGACGGAGCTTGGTCTATATATGGACGAGGCTCGATCCTTAGGAGGATTGCCCTCCATCCTCCTAAGGATTGCCCCCGGTCGTCCGCATTGCGCGCGCGTGCGTATAATATATAAGGTAGGTCGGCCGGCTCACTCTTCTTTGCCGACTACCTCAATGGCGCGCAGAACGGTCGGGTCACTTTCGTTTACGAAACGAAGGTAATCCTGCGTGTCGAGCATGTTGTAGATGATGTTGCCGAGCAGTGCTCGTTCGAAGAGTGCCCGGCTGCGGTAGAGCATGAGGTTGCGCCGGCGCAGCCCCTGCCGTTCGGCATAGGCGGCAAACTTCTCGAGGATGCCCTGCTTCTGAAGGTAGGCTTTCAGTTCGGGCAGGGTGGTGTAGCGTCTCAGTGTGGGACGGTTCTCGTCGGTGTAGACGTAGCAGAATTGCCGGATGTGACCCTCGAAGAGGGCTTCCTTGTAGTAGGAGGTTACGCCGGTGGTGTCCTCCGGCACGAAGATGTCGGGGGTGATGCCGCCGCCGCCGTAGACGGTGCGTCCCAGACGGGTGTGGTAGGCTTCGCCGGTCTGGCGGATGCTGTCCTCGGTGAAGAACTCGCCCCGTTCGTAGCGGGCGATGAGTTCGTTTTCGTAGTCTTGGTCGTGGCCCGTCTGGTAGGGTTTCTGTATGCAACGGCCCGAGGGACTGTAGTAGCGGGCGATGGTGAGGCGCACGACGCTGCCGTCCTTGAACTCCATGGGCTGCTGCACGAGACCTTTGCCGAAGGAGCGGCGTCCGATGATGGTTCCGCGATCATTGTCCTGAATGGCTCCGGCCAGAATCTCGCTGCTGCTGGCCGAACCCTCGTCGATGAGGATGACAAGGGGGAGCTGCTGGAAGGAGCCGTGCCCGTCGCTGTAGTAATCCTCTCGTGGCGACTTGCGCCCTTCGGTGTAGACGATAAGTCGTTTGTCTGGCAGGAACTCGTTGGCCATCTGTATGGCTACGTGCATATATCCGCCACGGTTTCCGCGGAGGTCGATGATGAGTTTCTGCATACCCTCCACCTTGAGTTGTGCGAGGGCTATCATAAATTCGGCATAGGTCTGCTCGCCAAAGTTCTTCACCCTCACGTAGCCCGTGTGCCCGTCGATGAGGTAGGCTGCGTCGATGCTCTTCACAGGTATGTCGCCCCGCACGATGGTGAAGTGGAGCGGGCTCTGCCGTCCGCGACGCACGACGGTGAGGGCCACCGATGTGCCTTTCTCTCCCTTGAGGTGCTTCATCACTTCGTTCTGATTCATCCCCACGAGGTTGGCCGTGTCGGCCCGCGTGATGCGGTCGCCGGGGAGAATGCCGACGCGTTCGGCGGGGCCGCCCTTGATGGGGTTGATGACGCAGACCGTGTCGTCCGGCATATTGAAGCTGATGCCTATGCCCGAGAAACTGCCCTTCAGGTCTTCGTTGGCTTCCTCCGCCTCGCTGGCGGGGATGTAGAAAGAGTGCGGGTCGAGCTCGGACAGGATTTTGGGCATGGCCTGCTCCACAAGGGTGTTCATGCTGACCGTATCGACGTATTTGTTATCTATCATCTGCAGCAGATAGTTGATTTTGTTGCTGCCGGTGTTGATGATGCTCAGGCGGTTGCCGGAGAAGTGACTGGTGTAGAATGTGCCCACCATGATGCCCCCTATCAGGGCCAGTGCGATGAGTAGGGGGGTAAGGCGTGATTTGTTGTTCATTGCAGTGAATCGGGTAAGTGGATGACTTCGATGTTGGCGCGGCGCAGCAGGTCGATGCCGTCGGAGAGACGATAGTCGCGGGCATACACGACCCGGCGTATGCCGGCCTGTATGATGAGTTTGGAGCATTCGATGCAGGGGGAATCGGTGACGTAGAGCGTGGCCCCGTCGGAGTTGTTGCTCGAACGGGCGATTTTCGTGATGGCATTGGCCTCGGCATGCAGCACATAGGCCTTGGTGAGGTCGTTCTCGTCCTCACAGACGTTCTCGAATCCTGCGGGGGTTCCGTTGTAGCCGTCGCTGATAATCATCTTGTCCTTGACGATGAGCGCACCGACCTTGCGTCGGCGGCAGTAACTGTTTTCGGCCCAAATGAAAGCCATGCGCAGGTATCGTGAGTCCAGTTCCAACTGCTTGTCCATGATTGTCGGTTGTAAGTTGTTCGGTGAATTTATGGCTGTTTGTTCGGCACGTTTATTCCGCTTCGGCGGAGCAGGGCGTCGATGGTCGGCTCCTGACCGCGGAAACGCTTGTAGAGCGTCATGGGCGGTTCGGTTGCGCCGCGGGACAGTATCTCGTGGCGGAAACGGTCGGCCGTCCGGTTGTCGAAAATGCCGTGGGCCTTGAATACGGAGAAGGCGTCGGCGTCCAGCACTTCCGACCACTTGTAGCTGTAGTAGCCTGCTGCGTAGCCGCCGCTCATGATGTGGCCGAACTGCACGCTCATGCAGGTGCCCTCCACGGGCGTCATCAACTGACACGCTTTCCAGGCCTCTTGTTCGAACTGCATCACGTCGCCCCGGAAATCCTCTTTCAGTGTGTAGTAGGCGAGGTCGAGCAGACCTAAGCTGACTTGCCGGACACACGCATAGCCGCACATGAAGTTCTTGCTGAGGATGATACGGTCGATGAGTTCCTGCGGCAGGGGCTCTCCCGTCTGATAGTGGCGGGCAAAGGTGGCGAGAAACTCAGGTTCGGTCGAATAGTTTTCCATAAATTGGCTCGGCAGCTCCACAAAGTCCCAGTAGACGTTGGTGCACGAAAGGCTTTCGAAGCGCACTTTCGAGAACAGGGCATGCAGCGAATGTCCGAACTCATGGAGGAAGGTCTCCACCTCGCCCAATGTCAGCAGGGCCGGCTTCGTCTCCGTGGGTTTGGTGAAGTTCATCGTCACCGAAGCGTGAGGACGGCTGTCGCCACCGTCGTCTTCGTCAATCCATTGCTCCTTGTAGGTGGTCATCCACGCACCGCTCTGTTTGGACGAGCGCGGATGGAAGTCGGTGTAGAGAACGCCCAGATAAGAACCGTCCTTGTCCTGCACCTCCCAGGCTTCTACGTCGGGATGGTAGACGGCAATGTCCTCCCGGCGGTGGAACGTGATACCGTAGAGCCGTGTGGCCAGGCCGAAGACGCCCTGCTTGACTTGGGATAGTTCAAAGTAGGGGCGCAGCATTTCGCTGTCGAGGTTGTACTTCTCCATTTGCAGTTTGTGGCTGTAATAGGAGAAGTCCCAGGGACGCATTTCGTAGTCGGATCCCTCGGTTCTGCGGGCCAGTGCCGTGACTTCCTCCATTTCCTCGCGAGCCTTTGGCATATAGGCTTCCAGTAAATCGTTCAGCAGGTTTCGCACGTGGGCGATGTCGCCGGCCATTCGTTTTTCAAGGATGAAGTCGGCAAACGTCTCGTACCCGAGAATGTTGGCCAACTGGCGGCGTGTGTTCACAATGTGCGGAATGAGCGGAAGATTGTTGGCTTCGTTGTCTCGGGTGCAGATGGTCATGCGGGCCATATACATCCTGCGGCGAAGTTCCGCATTGTCGGCGTAGGTCATAAAAGGGCCATAACTGGGAGCATGGAGGGTGAATACCCAACCTTCCAGTCCGCGTTCCTTGGCTGCGAGAGCGGCGGCTTCCACTTGGCTTTCGGGCAGTCCGCTTAGGTCGCTCTTCTCGGTAAGGTGCAATTGGAACGCGTTCGTATCTTTCAGCATGTTCTGCTGGTACTGCAACGTTACTTGACTTAGTTCCGTCTGCAAGCGGGCGAAGCGTTGTTTGTCCTCATCGGACAGCAATGCACCGTGACGCACAAACGACTGGTACATGTTGTTGAGCAGGGTCTCTTCTTCCGGTTCCAGTGCACGATGGTTGTTGTGAACCGCCTTTACGCGCTGCCAGAGGTCGCTGTTGAGCATGATTTTGTTGCTGTGCTCCGTGAGGATGGGCGACATCTTCTGTGCCAGAGCATCCATCGCGTCGTTGGTGTCGGCACTGATGAGATTGAAGAAAGCATTTGACACGCGTCCCAGCGTGCGGTCGCCTTTCGGGATGATTGTGTTCTCGAAAGTGGGCTGTTCGGGATTCTTTACGATGCGTTCGATGTCTGCATCGTCGCGCTTCATGCCCTCCAGCATGGCTTCTTCGTAATGCTCGAAACGTATTTTGTCGAATGGTACCGTCTCATGCACGGTGCCAAATGTCTTATTCAGAAATGGATTGTCGTTTGTCATGATGCTTTGTTTCCTGTTTCAACGCCGGGTTCAGTCGGCAAGTTTCTCTTTCAACTCGTCAGAATACCACGTCTGGAGCTTGTTCTGTTCGTCGGCATAGATGAAGTAGGCCTGCAATTCGGGATGGGTCTTCAGCACTTTCTTTGCCCGTTCCAGCCCCATCACCATGAAAGATGTCGCGAAGGCATCGGCCATGGAACACGTCGGGGCAAAAACGGTGCTCGACAGAATGCTGTGTTGTACGGGATAGCCCGAATGCGGGTTTATCGTGTGGGCCACTTTCCGCCCCTCCTTGTCGATGTAGTAATTTCGGTAGTTGCCGCTGGTGGCCATGGCTCCGTCTTGCAGACTGAGCACGGCCTGTATTTCCTTGTTCGTGCTTGTGGAATCCTCAACCGGCTTGTTCACGCCGATGTTCCATGCCGTACCTTTGGGATTCGTGCCGTGTACGACCACTTCGCCCCCGATTTCTATCATGAAGTTTTCGATGCCTTTTCTTCGGAACAGGTTGGCGACTTGGTCTACACCAAAGCCTTTGGCGATGGCACTGAAGTCGAGAACCATCCGGCTGTCAGCCTTTTTAAGTAGGTTGTCTTCGAGGCAGACTTTCTGCCAACCGACGAATTGCAGAATCGAATCCACTTGGGCCGAATCGGGCAGGGTACCGTTCTTAAAGCCAAACCCCCACGCATTGACCAGCGGAGCCACCGTCACGTCGAAACTTCCGTCTGTGGCTTTACTGATTTCCTGTGCCTGAGTGAAGACGATACGCAGGAGCGAGTCTGTCTGTTCGCTTTCTCCCCGGTTGATGAGGCTCAAGGTAGAGTTGGGATTGAACATCGAAAGCGAGGCATCCACCTGCTGCAATTCGTTCAGGATGGAATGGCGGAGCGAGGAATCGCTCTGATAGGTCGCGTGCCAAACGGTGCCGAAAATCATTCCTTCGTCGCGCTGAAAGGAAATGGTGTGCGGATCGTTCCGTCGGATGATGAATACACTGCCTATGATGAGCAAAAGCAGAAACGGGAGTTGCCATTTCCATTTATTTCCGGATGTTTTCATTGTCTTTCTTATTATGTTTCTTCGTAGTACGTCCGATGTCGAATATCAGATTCACGGTTCCTCCGAAAGCACTGCTTCCGTTCTTTCCGAATCCCGGTGTGTAGTAAGGTTCGCCGTAATGGCTTACCGACTGGTGGAGGCGGGCTTTGTAGCGCAGGTTCCAGCCTAAGCGCACAATCGACCAAAGTTTCGTTTCGCAACCAACCGAGAACTCCAACCACTGCGTTCTCGCCCGCAGTCCTTCGAGGTTGAGGCTTTCGCCCGCCATTCCCCAGACCGGGTCGGCAAAAGCCGCGTCCGAGAAATCGTACCTGAACGCGCTAAATCCGTATCTCAGTCCTCCCATGAAGCGGTTGCCGTTGTGCTTCTTGTTGAAATTATAATCCATACCTACCCGGAAGTAGGGCGCACGGGTATGGAATTGGTTGCTATTACCGAGTCCTTCCCGGTCGCTTTCGCCTATACCCAGTTCGCAGAGCGGGAAGTAATGGTCGCGAAAGTTCAGTCGCGCTCCCACCTCCATCTGGTTAAACTTGCTGCCCATGGCTTTCATGATGGGGCCTGTTAGGTCTGCAAACACCGCAACGCCGCAGAATAGTGGGGCAGGGGGAATCACCTCCTGCTTCTCCTTTGCTCCTGCTGGCAGGCACAAAAGACTAATCAGCAGTGTGCAGATATATCTTGATATTCTCCTTTGACGCATAGTTTACGGATGGATGGGCTATGACGACTGAATCCACGAGCCCCTGTTCTCCCCGGTAGGTCACCTCTCGCAGTTCATGGAACATGGTGGTGGGACAGTCGGGCGATTCGAAGTGCGGCGTGTTGCTTTTCTTTATGTAAATGGCGATAGTTGCGTCAAGTCCCGTCTCTCGGTTATAGAAACGGAAGTTCAGCGTGTCCGTTTCCTGCCAGTAGCTCATGGGCAGTGAGACGCTTTTTACCTTGCTCCCTCTGTTGTAGAGAACCGAATCCGTCCCCTCTGCCGTAATGGAAAGCGTGTCGGCGAGTGTAAAGGCGGCCCCGTCAGACGAGGAATAGAACGCGTACTTGCAGGTGACTACATTATTCAGCGTGCAGTCGATGCTCTCGCAAGAAAGAAGAACAAAGGAAAGCAGAAGCATGAGGCAGTGAGCCATCCCTATTCCCCGTGCCCCTTTTCTCAACTGTCGGGTGTGTACCTTGTCCGTCTTTCTCATTATCGTTTCTCTTTCGCTTTAAATCTCTTTCTCTATCTGGTACTTGTTGCGCTCGGTGGAGTTGCGGCTGATAAGTTCCCCAAGGAAACCGGCCACAAACAATTGTGTGCCCAGAATCATCATCGTCAATGCAATGTAGAAGTAGGGATTGTCCGTTACCAAACGGGCCGGAATGCCGGTTGCCAGGCAATAAATCTTGTTCACACCTACCATCATGGTTGCCAAGAAGCCGAACATGAACATCAAGGTACCGATGAATCCGAACACGTGCATCGGCTTCAGTCCGAAGCTGTCGAGGAACCAAAGGCTCAGCAAATCGAGGTAACCATTGACGAAGCGGTTCCATCCCATGAATTTGGATTTACCGAACTTGCGGGCCTGGTGATGTACCGGCTTTTCGCCAATTCTTGTGAATCCTGCATTCTTTGCCAGATAAGGGATGTAGCGGTGCATTTCGCCATAGACCTCGATATTCTTCACGACCTCGCGGCGGTAGGCTTTCAGTCCGCAGTTGAAGTCATGCAGATTGTGTATGCCGCTTACGGCTCTTGCCGTGGCGTTGAAGAGTTTCGTGGGAATGGTCTTTGACAGCGGATCTCCCTGTTTGCGGTTCATCTTGAAGCCGCTCACGAGGTCGAAACCGTCCTCCACAATCATTCTTCGCAGTTCGGGAATCTCGTCAGGCGAGTCCTGCAAATCGGCATCCATCGTGATAACCACATCCCCTTCGGCCCGCTCGAAGCCGCAATACAAGGCCGGGCTTTTGCCGTAGTTCCGGCGAAACTTGATACCCTTTACTTCCGGGTTCTCCTTCCGGATGTCTTCAATGACATTCCACGAGCGGTCGGTGCTTCCGTCATTGACGAAGATAATCTCATACGAGAAACCGTTTTCGTCCATCACCCGTTTTATCCATGCGTGGAGTTCGGGCAACGATTCTTCCTCGTTGAAGAGCGGTATGATTACGGAAATATCCATTTGTTAGTCCTTTTTGAGTTTTACCTTTACTGTCTTCCTTTCCCTATGCGGGCAATGAGCGCGGTGGGGAGAAGCATGAACAGAGCGATAAAGATATTCATCCACATCAGTTGCATGGTGGCACTTTCCGGCCTCTGCATGGTGTCCGTGGTGGTCTGAATCATGGTCTCCACATCCTGCTCGCCGGCCATATTCTCCAGCATCCGGCGATATTCGGGTTGCGTAAACATTTCCTGTATCAGCGCGGCGAACCGACCTTGGTCAAAAACCGCGAAGTACACGTACTGGATGGCCGCAGTGAACAATATGGCGAAAAAGTAAGTATAAACCACCATCCGGCAGGTCTGTCCGAAACTGAGCGGAGCGATTTCGCGGTCAAACGCCCGAATCATTCTTGCGGCCACATATACGGCGGCGAGGGCCATCACGTTGCTTAGAAGGCCGAGTCCGACCTGCTCTGCGCCCCCTATGGAGCACAAGAAACTTACACCGGTCAGGATTCCCACGACGGCCCCGTAATTCATGCCATAGCGCAGAGCCTGTGTCTTATCGAATGTTGCTTTCTCGCTCATTGTATTCTCTTCAAAGTTATAGCGCGCAAAGATACAAAATTCTACTGAATTATCCGTTATTCTTCCTGCTTCTTTTTATTTTCCCGTTTCCGCGCCGCTACGTTTGGAACGGTTGTAGCTGCGGTACTCGTCGAGAGGAATTTCCACATCCGGTTCGACCAACGGGGTGGAGTGGGGCAGCCGGAAGCGGAGATACTTGATGTCGATGCCACGGTCGCGCCACATTTGTTCGTAGTACGTCTGTATGCTGCGTGCCTCCCTGCCCCCGTCGCCCGCCTCTCCGGTTTCCTCGCTGTCGGTGACTGCGGCATAAAGGTTGCGGGTGGCATATTCGGGAGTGAGCAGGTTGGCCTGCAACATTTCCTCCGTGTAGGTGAAGAGGAAGTTGCTGTCGGTCTTGAGATGAATCGTTCCCCCGTCAGCAAGGAAACGCCGGTAGCGTTCCAGAAAGTACGTACTGCTGAGACGTTTGGTCGCCTTCTTCATCTGTGGGTCGGAGAACGTGAGCCATATCTCCGCCACCTCTCCGGAACCAAAGAAACGGTCGATAAACTCGATGTGGGTGCGCAGGAAAGCTACGTTTCTCAGTCCCTCCTGCAGGGCCTCCTGTGCTCCGGTCCACATACGCGCCCCCTTGATGTCCACTCCGATGAAGTTCCGGTCGGGATAGCGGCGGGCCAGTCCCACCGTGTATTCTCCTCGTCCGCACCCCAGTTCCAGCACGATGGGGTTTGTGTTCTTGAAAAACTGTTCGTGCCAATGCCCTTTCAAGTCAAAGAGCGTCTCCTCCTTGATGGTTGTGAAGGGACACTCTATGACTAAAGGGTTTGCCGCCATGTCGGCGAATTTTGCCAATTTACCTTTGCTCATTTATTTCAGGTCGATGACAGGGATGTTATCCTTGTCGTTGTAGTTCAGGTTTTCTCCGGCCATACCCCAGATGAAGGTGTAATAGTAGGTCGCCGAGGCGCAGTGGATGCTCCATTCGGGCGACATGATGGCCTGCTCGTTATGCAGCCACACGATGCGGCTCTCCTGCGGCTCGCCCATGACGTGGCTGATGGTCTGGTCTTCGGGCAGATTGAAGTAGTAGTAAGCCTCGATGCGGCGGCCGTGCGTGTGGGGCGGCATGGTATTCCATACGCTTCCCTCCTGCAACTGAGTCAGGCCCATCTGCAACTGGCAGGGGCCCTCCTCCAAAGCCGTGTTCACGATGAGCTGATAGATGGTGCGCTGGTTGGATTCCGCCAACGTACCGAGAGGGCCGAGCACGGTAGCCTTCAGCGACTGTATCTTACCGTTTTTTCGACCGTCGAGCGTCACCCACTGTGTCTTGTAGTGATGGTGGGCGCAGGCCGAGTTGAGATAGAACTTGGCCGGCTTCGAGGCATCCTTCGAGCGGAAGACGATTTCCTTGTTCACATCCTTGTCCTTGGCCAGATGACCGCGACCGACGTACAGTGCCTCCTTGGGGCCGAGGGCATACTCCACACCATCGACGATGACGCTTCCCTGACCCTGTCCGCAGTTGATGATACCCAACTCGCGGCTGTGCATGAAGTAAGGCTCCTTCAGTGCGTCGAACGTCTCTAATTTCAGGTCTTTGTTCACGGGCATGGCACCGCCGAAGATAAAGCGGTCGTACTGCGAATAGGTGAGGTTGATTTCGTCGGGAGCCATCACCTTCTCCATGACGAAGCGGTCGCGCAGCGTCCGGGTATCGTAGTGTTTCACATCGTCGGGATGGCAAGCCGTCTGAAAGTTCACGTGCTGTTGAGCGTTTGCCCCCCATGCGCCCATCAGCAGGGCCATGGAAAATAATACTTTTTTCATCTTGATGTTATAGTTTTGTGTTGAATGTTATTTCTTCTCCTCGGCCACGATGCGGCGGCGGTTCCACAGCAGCATACCGAGCGTAACGAGGGTGAGCAGGCCCATGCCGATTTCGCGCAGATACTTGACGCAAGCGTAGATGACGTAGCCGAACAGCGAAGAGGCAAAGTCGAGCGCGCCGCCTTCGAAACTTTCGGGGATGCGGGCTGCCGAAGCCGTCGGGTCGGTCTTGTACACCTCGTTGGCGGCCAGTGTGAAGGCCGAGGCCATGTCGGTGACGAAGTAGAGACCGATGATGAGGGCCACGAGACCCACGATGAGACTCTTCACCACGTTACCTTTCGTGTAGGGCAGGATGAGGGGGAAGAGGTAGAACATACCGGCCAGCGACGCCAGCGGCAGGAACTGGTTGCCGGGCAGGAACACGGCAATGGCCAGAATGGCGGGAATCAGAATGATGGAGCAGACGAGCGTTGTCGGATGTCCGATGACGAGTGCCGGCGACATACCGATGTGCACCTTCATGCCGCCGAAGCGTTTCTTGGCCACTTCCTGCGTCTTTTCCGCAATGGGTTTCAGACCCTCGATGAAAAGACCGGTGATGCGGGGAATGAGTTCCATGACGGCACCCATCGTCACGCCGAGGAACAATATCTTCTTGATGTCGAGCTGTGCGGCCCATCCGATGAGCGCACCCACGATGACACCCAGTACGAGCGGTTCGCCCAACACGCCGAACTTCTTTTTCAGCCCCTCGGCGTCGATGTCGAGGCGGGAGAAACCCGGAATGCGGTCGAGCAGCCAATTGATGCCGATGGCAAAGAGTGTGAAACTCTGACAGAAAGGCTGCGGAATGGAGATTCCCGGCAGGTTGTAGTGCTCCTGAAAGCGTTCCGCCGTGAGGTCGGCCATGATGAGTGTGACGATATAGCACACGATGGCGGCGAAGTAGCCCCACAAGAGGCTCTCGTCCATGACGAAGTAGGCCACGGCACCGATGAAAGCGAAGTGCCAATAGTTCCACAGGTCGATGTTCACCGTGCGTGTGCACTTGGTAAGCAGCAGCAACAGGTTCACGCCCAAACAGATGGGGATGATGAGTGCACCCACGGCCGTTCCGTAAGCCACGGCGGCAGCGGCGGGCCAACCCATGTCAAAAACTTTCAGTTGCAGGTCGTAAAGCTCGGATATGGTCTTCAGCGGGCTGTCGAAGTTGGTGGTGAGCAGGGCGGTGACGATGCCCAGACCGACGAAACCGACGCCCACGTAGAGGCCTGACTTGAGCGACTTGCCGAACTTCATGCCGATGCACAGACCGATGATGGTGAAGAGGATGGGCATCATGACGGATGCCCCCAGACTGATGATGTAACTAAATACTTGTTCCATGATGATAGCGTAGTTTATTCGAAGCTGAATGTGGTGCCGCCGATGCGGTTACCGTCGGCAAAGATGTCGGCGCGGTAGGTGCCGGAGAGCAGGGTCTGCGCCACGTCCCAGTAGACGGTGACGGCCTGTTCCTCGCCGTTGTACTCGATGTCCTTGCGGATGGAATACTCCAGCGTGCGGTTTTCGTAGGGGAACGTACCGCCCTGCGTCAGCACCTCGTTGGTGGGCGTCATGATGCGCACGTAGATGCTCTTGATGCCCGTCTGCACGGTGACGTTCCGGCTGATGTTGAACGAAATCTGGAACCGCTTCACGTCCTTTATTTTCTTCGTGGCCTTTCCCTTTTTGTTCTTGCCGAAGGCCGAAATGCCCGTGGCGTCCAACTGCGAGGCGATGGCCACTTTCTCGGTGAGGTTCTTCGTCTCACTGGTCAGGTTGTCGATATGTTCCTGGGCCTGCTGGTTTCGGTCGCGCAGGTTTTGGTTCTCCTTGTTCAGCTCTTCGTTGAGCCGGTTCAGCGAGTCGATTTGCATCACGTAGTTGCGCAGAATCTCGCGCAGCGTGGCCAGTTCTTTCTTCAGTCGCAGTATCTCGGCCGCATTCGTGCTCTTCGTCTGTCTCAGCTCCTCCTGCAACTCCAGCACGCGCTGCTGCTCCTGCTCTAACTGGGACAGCAGGGAGTCGTTGGTAATCTGCGTCTGCAATTCCTGATACTGGCGCGCGAAATCCTCGTACTCGTTCTGCATTTCCAGTTTGTCCATTTCCGCCAGAGCCTGCAGCTCCTCCATCTGCTGCCGCTGCTCTTCGGCCTTGGTCGTGCGGTAGGCCAGATAAGCAATGATACCCACCAGAGCGGCGACTACGGCCGCGGCTGCGATAAGTGTACTTTTCGTTTTCATATAAATGTCTGTTAGTTTCCGCCCGCGAAGTTAGCAATAAATTTGTAAATTACAAAGGAAAGCACGGGCAAAACACGCTCCGGCCTCCATATTCCGCCGAAATAAGACGGGCGTCTTACGGCCGAAAGACGCCCGTCTTACAGGAACAAGATGCCCGTCTTATCGCTGTAAGACGCCCGTCTTTTATTTCCGGCCCCTGCGAGGCCCGCAAAATAAAAACTGCGGCGATTGATTCGTTATATCGAAATAAATCCGTATCTTTGTCCCGTATTCTATTTATTGTACAGGAAAGATGAGTGTAAAGGACCTCACGCAACAACTTGGGACGGCCATACAGGCCCTGTCGGACTGCGACACCATGAGGGGCATGTTTCATGAGCATCGCGACGGTGCGCCGCTGCCCTCCGGCCCGGCTTTACGGGAAATCATAGATTTGTGCCGCGCCATTCTTTTTCCGGGATTCTACGGTAATTCCAACCTGAACTCGCAGACGCTGGAGTACCATATCGGGGTAAACGTGGAGCGACTCTACTGCTTGTTGTCGGAACAGGTGACGGCCGGGCTTTGCTTCAGCCGCGAGCAGCACGAGAATGAGGGCGCGGACAAGGCGGATGCTGCCGGTTCGGAAGCTGTCTGTCCGGTAGACCGGGCGCAGGAAATCGCTCTGGCGTTCATCACGAAACTGCCGGAATTGCGCAGCGTGCTGGCCACCGACGTGGAGGCCACCTATACGGGCGACCCTGCGGCCGCCAGCCGGGGCGAGATTATCAGTTGCTATCCGGTGGTCAAGGCCATCACGAACTATCGTATTGCGCATGAATTGTATTTGCAGGGTGTGCCACTCGTTCCCCGCATCATTACGGAGATGGCGCACAGCGAGACGGGCATAGACATTCATCCGGAAGCGCAGATTGGTCACCACTTCTCCATAGACCACGGTACGGGTGTGGTTATCGGGGCGACGTGCATCATCGGCAATCATGTGAAACTGTATCAGGGCGTTACGCTGGGCGCCAAGAGCTTCCCTCTGGACGAGAACGGACATCCCATCAAGGGCATTCCGCGCCATCCCATACTGGAAGACGACGTTATCGTTTACAGCAACGCCACCATTCTGGGACGCATCACCATCGCCCGCGGCACGGTCATTGGCGGTAACCTCTGGGTGACGGAGAGTACCCAACCGGGAGAACGCCTCGTGCAGGCCAAGAGAACCTCGTTTAATTGATTAAGTAGCAAGTAGATTAAGGATATGGAATTTGAAATGATAGCCAAGACCTTTCAGGGCTTGGAAAACGTATTGGCAGAGGAACTGACCCGACTGGGGGCCAATAATATACAGGTGGGACGGCGCATGGTGTCGTACACGGGCAATCAGGAACTGCTCTACCGCAGTAACTTCTGTCTGCGCACGGCCATCCGCGTGCTGAAACCCATCAAACACTTCCGCGCCACGAGTGCCGACGAAGTCTATGAGGCCGTCAAGTCCATCGACTGGGCGCAGTATCTCGGCAACGAGCAGACGTTTGCGGTGGATAGCGTGGTCTATTCGACGGAGTTCCGCCATTCCAAGTTCGTGGCCTACAAGGTGAAGGACGCCATCGTCGATCAGTTCCGCGAGCGGACGGGAAACCGGCCGAACATCCGGCTGACGAATCCCGACATACAGTTGAATATGCACATCGCGGAATACGACTGCACGCTCAGTCTGGACAGCAGCGGAGAGAGTCTGCACCGGCGTGGCTACCGGCAGGAGGCTGTGGAGGCTCCCCTCAACGAGGTGCTGGCCGCCGGTATCATCCTGATGACGGGATGGCGGGGACAGTGCGACTTCATCGACCCCATGTGCGGAAGCGGCACGCTGCCCATCGAGGCCACACTCATTGCGCGCAACATGGCTCCGGGTCTGTTCCGCAAGGGATATGCTTTCGAGAAGTGGGCGGACTTTGACCGCGAACTCTTCGAGCAAATCTATAACGACGATTCGCAGGAAGTTGATTTCCAACATCATGTTTACGGATATGACAACAACCGCGCAGCCATTGCCATTGCGGAACGCAATGTGAAGGCGGCCGCCCTGTCCGGCGACATCACCATCGCTTTTCAGGATTTCGCAGACTTCACGCAACCGGCGAATCCGGCCGTGATAGTCACCAATCCGCCCTACGGCGAGCGCATCAAGCCCGAAGACCTGCTGGGGTTGTACAAGATGATAGGTGCGCAGTTCAAGAAGCAGTTTGTGGACAATGAGGCGTGGGTGCTCAGCTATCGGGAGGAGTGTTTTGATGCCATCGGACTGAAGCCTTCGCTGAAAGTTCCTCTTTATAACGGAGCCTTGGAATGTGAGCTCCGCAAGTATCAGATGTTTTCCGGTCGCTACAACGAGTTGCGCAGCGAGGGAAAGCAAATCAAGACCGATGAAGACCGCCGGCAGATGGCTCAGAAGCACCGCTTCAAGGAGCGTCGGGCAGTGAAGCAGCGGTTCGATGAGTCGGACGAGGAGTTTGAAAGCCGATTCAGACGTCCCCGCCGTGAGAATCGGGAGGAGGACGACCGTCCGCGCCGTTTCAGCCGTGACCGGAATGACCGTTCCCGCCGCTTCGAGCGTGACGAAAACGAGCGTCCGAAACGTTTCGGGCGTAGCGATGATTCTTCCCGTTCCTTCGACCGGGGCGACCGTCCACGTCGTTTCGACCGCGACGACCGCAAGCCGGGAGGGTTCCGGAAGGAGAAACGTGACTTCCGCGAGGGAGGCCGTGATTTCAGAAAAGGTAACGGACGAGGTTTTAATAAAGGAAAGGGCAATAGACATGAAGATTAAGTTATTCGTAGCGTTGTTGCTTATGTGCGGTATGCTGAAAGCGCAGGAGAGCGGAGAGAAGCGTTTGCTGACGCTGGAGGACGTGATGCCGGCAGGTTCAAACTGGTACAACCTGCAACCCGAAAACCGATATACGGCATGGTGGGGCAATGTGCCCGTGGAAACCCTTGCCAACGAAGTGAAGGAACTGCTGACGGGCAAGAGCATCGTCACCGTGGAACGCCTGAACGAGATTGCCGGAGAGACCGTGGTGCGCAGCGGACACAACATTCTGCTGCCTTATGGGAAGCAGACGATTGCTCAGCTAAAGACGGGTAACCGGCGCATGCAGATTGATTGGAAAGAGGGTAAAGTAATTTGGCAACAGAATATACCTAACGGAGCAGGTAATCAGGATTTTACTCTAAAGTCAAAGAACCTTGCCTACACCGTTGCGGGGAACTTGTATGTGGCGACCGCCGACGGCGAAATTTTGCAGATAAGCACCGACGGGTCTACCGATGGTTCGGACGACATTGTCTACGGCCGTAGTGTGCATCGCGACGAGTTCGGCATTACGAAAGGTACTTTCTGGAGCCCCGATGGCGAGAAACTGGCGTTCTACCGCATGGATCAGAGTATGGTGGCCGGTTATCCGCAGGTCGATATTTCGAAGCGTATCGCCGCCGTCACCATGGACAAGTATCCTATGGCCGGAGAGACGAGCCATCAGGTGAAGGTGGGCATTTACGATGTGAAAGGCCGCCGCACGGTCTGGCTTCAGTTGGTGGGTGCGCCCGACGACTATCATACGAATCTTACGTGGGCACCCGACGGAAAACGAATCTATGTGTTCGAACTTAACCGCGACCAGAACGATATGCGTTTAGTGGCCTATGATACGGAAACGGGAAAGATGGAAAAAGAGTTGCTCCGGGAGACGCATGACAAGTATGTGGAGCCGATGAATGGACTGAAATTCCTGCCATGGGACGCGACAAAAGCCATCATGCAGAGCCGCCGAGACGGGTATAATCATCTCTATCTGCTTGACGTAAAGACCGGAAAAACCGAACAACTGACGCAGGGAACGTTTGAGGTGCAGACGTTTGTGGGATTCAATACGAAAGACAAGAGTGTCATCTATCTGAGCAATGCCATCGACCCGCGCACCAGTTGCCTGTATAGCCTGAATCTGAAACATCGGCGTGCTACGCTCATCGGGGCAGGGGAGGGCGTGCATTACGCTTCGCTGAGTGAGGACGGTACGATGCTCATCGACCGGTATTCCTCTCCTACGGTGCCGCGTAGCGTCAATTTGATTACCATGCACTCGGCCCGCGGACGCGAATCTTATCGCCTGACGAATATACTTACGGCCGCAGACCCTTGGCAGGAAAAGGGGTATGCGATACCTGAAATCACCTCCGGAAGCATCAAGGCTGCCGACGGAGTTACAGACCTTTACTATCGCATGGTGAAGCCTGTCGGCTTCGACCCTTCGAAGAAATATCCGACCATCGTTTATGTCTATGGCGGCCCGCACGCTCACAATGTGGATGCACGCTGGCACTGGTGTCTGCGCGGCTGGGAGGCTTATATGGCAAGCAAGGGGTATCTGCTCTTCATTCTCGACAACCGGGGCAGCGAATGGCGCGGCAGAGCGTTTGAGCAGGCTACATTCCGCCATCTGGGCGAGGAGGAGATGCGCGACCAGATGGAGGGCGTGAAGTTCCTGCAGTCGTTGCCCTATGTCGATGCCGACCGCATGGGTGTGCATGGCTGGTCGTTCGGCGGATTCATGACGACGAATCTGATGTGCTCTTATCCCGATGTGTTCAAGGTGGGCGTGGCCGGCGGCCCTGTCATCGACTGGAAATACTACGAGGTGATGTATGGCGAGCGTTACATGGACACGCCGCAACAGAATCCCGAAGGGTATGAGCGTTGCAGCCTGCTGGGTAAGGCCAAGAACCTCAAGGGACGCTTGCAGCTTATCCTCGGTTACAACGACCCCACGTGCGTGCCGCAACATACGTTGTCGTTTTTGCGGGCCTGTGAGGATGCCGGTACGCAACCCGACCTTTTCACCTATCCGGGTGGCGGACACAATATGTATGGCCGGGACCAGATACACTTGCACGAACGCATAACTCGGTATTTCGACGATTACCTTAAATAATAAAACACTACCTTAAATAAAAATACTATGAAAATGGATGTAAACTGGTCTAATCATTACGATAAGATCATGCACTTTATGGAGGAGAATAAGCGGCGTCCATCTAAATATAAGGTGGATGAACGCCCGATGGCGAACTGGATAAAGCATCACAAGAAGCTGTTCCGGTATGGACTGATGCCGGAAGACCGTCAGGAACGTTTTAAGAAGTTGATGGCTTTCCTGACTCAGTTTCAGCGTATCAATCAGCATGCTTATGTATCTTCTAAACTTTCAGAGAAAGCACGTAACGGTAAAAACACTCAAACATACTTGGACTTATGAAAATACTTCTCTTGGGCAGCGGCGGCCGTGAGCATGCCATTGCATGGAAACTGGCACAGAGCCCGCGACTGACCAAACTTTATGTGGCCCCCGGTAATGCCGGAACAAACGGAGTCGGCGCAGCAGATTGTGAGAATGTGGCGATGAAAGTCGATGATTTCGACGCAATCCGGGACTTTGTTCTGGAGAAGAATGTGGATATGGTGGTGGTAGGCCCCGAAGACCCTTTGGTGAAGGGTATCTACGATTTCTTCCGGAATGATGCTCAGTTGAAAGATATTCCCGTTATCGGGCCGTCTAAGCAGGGTGCCGAGTTGGAGGGAAGCAAGGACTTTGCCAAGGGTTTCATGCAGCGTCATGGCATTCCTACGGCGCGGTATCAGACGTTCGATGGCGAGCATCTTGCGGACGGACTTCGTTTCCTCGAAACGTTACAGTCCCCATACGTTCTAAAGGCCGACGGACTTTGTGCGGGCAAGGGGGTACTTATTCTTCCCACCCTTGAGGAGGCGCAGACTGAGCTGAAAGAGATGTTGGGAGGAATGTTCGGCACAGCCTCGTCGCGTGTGGTTATCGAGGAGTTCCTGAGCGGTATCGAGTGCTCGGTATTTGTTCTGACGGATGGTCGCGACTACAAAATCCTGCCTGAGGCCAAAGACTACAAGCGTATCGGCGAGGGAGATACGGGACTGAATACGGGAGGTATGGGAAGTGTCTCGCCGGTTCCCTTTGCCACGAAGGAGTGGATGCAGCGTGTGGAAGACCGCATCATCCGTCCCACGGTCGAGGGTCTGGCTCAGGAGGGCATCGACTATAAAGGCTTTATTTTCTTCGGTCTTATCAATACACCCTCGGAAGACGGTATCGGTAATCCCAAAGTGATAGAATATAACTGCCGCATGGGCGATCCGGAGACGGAGACCGTGATGCTTCGTCTGAAGAGCGACCTTGTGGATTTGTTGGAAGGTGTGGCCACGCAGACGCTCGGGCAGCGCGCAATCGCGTTTGACGAACGTCATGCCGTCTGCGTCATGCTTGTGAGCGGAGGTTATCCCGAACAGTACGAGAAAGGGAAAAGCATGACCGGCCTCGACGGGGCAGGCGAAAGCGTGCTTTTCCATGCGGGAACGGCTTTGCGTGACGGACAATTGGTGACCAGCGGCGGCCGTGTGTTGGCTGTCTGCAATTACGGTCTCACGCAGTCCGAGGCTTTGGAAAAGAGCATGAGCGGTGCCGAGGCCATACAGTTCGAAGGAAAGTATTATCGACGGGACATAGGAAAGGATCTTGCGTAAACCGAAGCTGCAAAATCGGGTAGGGCGTGGCATCGCCACGCTGCCGGTGTCTGCGCTGCTGGCCCTCGCATTGTGGTGGTGGCCGCAGGGGAGTTACAGCCACGACTATGCGCTTGGACTTGTGCTCGTGGCTCTCACGGCTTATGTCTTGGTCGAGACCAACAATACGTTTCAACTTATCCGTGTCCGTTCCCGGATGGTCGCCTCCGTGTGGCTGTTGGGGATGGCGGGTTTGGGCTTTCTTCATCCTTTGCAGTCTTCGCTGGTGGTGGCTTTCTGTTTGGCTGCCAGTTATCATTTACTCTTCCGTTCCTATCAGCGGGCGGAAGATGTATATGATGTGTTCCATGCTTTCCTTATGCTTTCGTTAGGGAGCATCCTGTTTCCTCCGTTACTCTTTTACGTCCCGTTTTATTGCTGGTATCTTTTGGTGTTCATGCGAGCCTTGTCGCTGCGCACCTTCTTTGCCGCTTGGGTAGGTCTGCTTCTGCCTTTCTGGTTTTGGGGTGGTTATTTGTTGTGGCAATGCGATTTCTCGTCGCCCCGATGGTGGGAAGACGGCTTCTTGCCCTTCCATAACTGGCTGTCCCATCTCAGCAGTTATATCACTGTTACGCCTGAATGGTGGTGGCAGCAGCCCTTGTCCGTCATACGTCAGTCGTTTCTCTTTTGGATGATACTTGCCGTCAGCTCGTCGATTTACTACCTGCAAAGGAGTTACGATGATAAGATTCGGGTGCGTATGATGCTTTATGTCTATATCTTTCAGACCGCCCTTACGTTGCTGTTCGCATTCCTGCACCCGCAAGATGCTGCCGTTCTGTTGCCGTTACTTCTGTTGAATGCCGCTCCGCTTGTGGCTCATTACTTCACGTTGCGCAGCACGTGGCTTTGCTTCTTCAGCTTCCTTTTCTTCTTGCTGGGAGCGATATATATAGGCTATCTGACCTTTACTTAACCTTATCTTTGTATCATGAAGCGTACACATGCCTTACTCGTAGTCTTTATGTTTGCTTTCGCAACGCTCTGCACGGCGGTTAGTGACTATCAGGCCGTTCAGTCCCGGATAGCCGATGACCTGACACAAGCCCTTTGCCGGACTGTGGCCGAAGGCCCGGAGGACTGGCTTTCGACAGATACTATCCGTCGCTATCGCAACCATTTGCAATTACCGCAACTTCGGGATAAGGCGGTTCTGCTGCTTTGTGTGGCGGCGAATGCCGAAACGGCCGGGAAAGACGGCCTTTCGGGGCAGCGCGTCACTGTTCGGCCGGGCATCAGTGCCTACGGGCGGGTTACGCTGTCCACCTTTGACGTATGGTACATGGCCGACCACCGTCTTTCGCTTTTCTTCACGTTGCTCACTCTTGCATGGATGGCCTTTTCGTTACGATATATACCTCGTCGCGTGGCTGTTGTTGCGGTGAAAGACAGTCTTGTGCGTGAGGGAAACCGTTACCTCGATGCTACGGGCCGACCTCTCCATCTTACCCCCATGCAGCGGCAACTTATAGATATGTTCCTCGTTGCCCCCGCCCACGAACTGACCAAGGAGGAGATATGTGCAGCTTTCTGGCCTTGCAAGGATGACCCCAGCGACACCCTTTACGCCCTCATCAGCCGTCTGAAAGCCACACTCGAATCCCAAACCCCGTTGCGCATCACCTCCGAACGCGGCCGTTCATATCGTTTGACGGGGGAATAAACATTTTTTTATTCGATGATCGTGTAACGTCCCTCTTTGCGCGGTTTCGAGGCAGGATAAGGGCCGTCGATGTAGCCTAGAATTACGAAACAGCGGGCCACCATGTTGTCGGGAATGCTCCAGTCCCGCAAAATCCGTTCACCCTCGGGATTCGAGAAAGTCTCCTCTCCACGCGCCAGAATGCACGATGATATGCCGAGTGCCGTGGCTTCGAGCACCATGTTCTCGGCGGCACAAAAAGCGTCGGGTACGGAATAGAGAAAGTTCTTCAGCCCGAAAATCGTGATAACGGTCGGGGCACCGTAGAATCCCGAGCGGATGGAGGGATCGTCGATAATCGAGGGTTGTTCTTTCGATACGAAACCACCCATGAGGCGCGACCGATCGAGCCTGCTGACGTTCAGTTTGCCGATGATTTCATTGAGCCGTTTGTTTCGGCAGGCGACGAAACGACTGCGCTGTCCTCCTCCGGCGTTCGGGGCATACGCTCCGGCCTCGAGTATTTTCTGCAGGTCTTCAGTTGCTACCTGCCGGTCGGTATATCGCCGGATGCTACGGCGATATTTCATTAGTTCAAGTATATCCATATTATAAAACTTTCCAGCATTGCGGGTCTGCCGCATAGAAGTTGTGTGTGTAGCCGTATGCCACGGCGGGACATCCCCGGCAGAAGCGCAACAGTTCGCAGCGGGAACATTTCTCGAATCGCTCGTATTGCCGGTAGGCATTCATCTTTTCACCGTTGTAAATCCGGTGTATATGTTCATGGAACAGATTGCCCACCGGACTCTCAAACCGCCGGCAGGCCATGACGCTGCCCGTTGGCAGAATCGTCATGTGGCAGTCGCCGCAGTGGCATCCGTCGTAAATGGTGTTGGCATCCGCCGCATCGGGTATTCGGAACAGTCCCTTCTCGTAGAGGAACAGGGTCCAAAGATGGTCTTTCAGGTTGAATGTCGTGCCGCATTCCTTGTATTGTTTGAACTTCTGCCAGATACGTTCCAGAAAATCGCGGTACTCCAACGGCTCGATGTGAGTGCTTTTCTCGAACGAAGTAGGGCAATAGCGTCCGAAAGCAAAAATATCCACCTCGTGTGCCACCACTAAATCAATGATATCCGGTATCTCGCGGATATTCGTGCCCGAGACAGTCGTCATGACAGCGCAGCGAATGCCGGCCCGACGGATGACGGCGATTTTCTCAACCGTCGTGTCGAACGAACCGGGTTTACGGATGGCGTCGTGCGTTTCCCGCAGGCCGTCGATGGATAGCTGATATTTGTCGCAACCGCATACTTTCAGCCGCTTGCACACCTCGTCGGTCAGATGAAACGGATTGCCCAATATCGTGAACGGAATACTCTGCTCCCTGAGCAGTGCGAGAATATCCCAGAAGCGGCTATGCAGAATCGGGTCGCCCCCTGTGATATAGAAATAGGGCAGACGATTCATGCGGCGACACATCTCCACACAATCGTCAATCACTTGCCGTGCTCGCGGAAAAGACATCTCCACCAGTTTGGGATGCCCCTCCGAGAAGATGTAACAATGTTCGCAACGTTGGTCGCAACTGTCGGTAATGTGCCATTGAAAAGCAAAGTATTCCATAATCTATGAGGTTAATGAATCGTGTCGAGGCTTAAACCGGCTACTGCGCCGTAAGACGTTTACGGCGCAGCACCGATTTCTGCGAATTGTGGATTACTTGTCGCCGGCTCCGCAAGCCGAGCCACAAGCAGCAGGTTTGGGTTCGGGCTTGGTGTCACCATCGCCCGCGCCGCAAGCCGAACCGCAGGCTCCGCTCGGAGTGTCTGTTTCGGCTTTTGCACAAAGGTAACTCTGTGCGCTTCTCTTTGCGGAATAAACTCCGCATACTGATGCTGTTTTCATACTTGTTGTTTTTTAAGGTGAATAATAGTACGAGGAGAATCGCTGTCTTCTGTAGCCGACTCGTCCCTTTATCTCTACAAAGATATGCTATATAATGATATTTTGCAAGAGGTTACATTCTGTGCAGATAGTAACCTTTTTCTCGCTTTTGTAGGAAATCAATGTATTTCTCATGTGTTAAAAAATGATAAAACAGGGCAGGAACGCGATAGATTGAACTTTTGTCACTAATTTTGCAACAGGAAGTAACTTTTAATTTACAAGCGATGTTGAGAAAAGAAGAACGCAACTCGATTATCGAGATATGCCCCGTCCGGAACGTGATTGCCCGTTTCGGAAACAAGTGGGCACTGTTGGTCGTATTGGTTTTGAGCGAACACGAGAAGGTACGTTTCAATGAATTGTGCCGATTGATTCCCGATGTTTCGTCCCGTGTACTGTCCGGCACGTTGAAAACACTGGAGGCCGACGGGCTCATATCCCGCAAGATATATCCCGTAGTGCCTCCGAAAGTGGAATATCAACTGACGGAAATGGGGCATTCCTTAGTCCCTCTTATCGTTCAACTGACCGAATGGGCGCAAACAAACATCAAGAAGATTGTGGAACACCGGAAGGAGTTTGAGGCAGAAAATGAAGATTAACAGTCCGGAGCGGATAAGCCTATCGGGCAGGTAACTGGGGGAACCGTTACCTGCCCGATACTTGTTTCTGCGGGTATATACGTGTCCTGTACTTTCTTTTCATTACCAGTCTGTTATCCATCGTGTCAGGTAAATGTCAGACAAATGTCAGGCAACTTATTTATCGCAGAGCAAGGAAAGATGTTCCTTTGCCGTGTCGTTTAGAAAACACGCTGACATGAAGAAAACTTTCCTATGCCTTGTGCTGTGCCTCGCAGCCTTTATCGTTTTCAATTACCGCTGTGCCCACGAGCACGACGAAGAGACCTATCTGGAGCAACTGGAGCGCAAGATGACCTGTGCCGACTGGCAGACGCACTACGAACCGGCGTATGGCTACGAGATGCGTTCGCTCTCCTGTTTCCGGCCCGTGGAAAACGACGGGGAGGGCAGTCTGCGCTTCGCCTACGTCGAAGAAACGCCGTTGAAAAGTATCATGTACATCACGCTCGAAACCGCGACGCAGCCCTGCCGCGATTCCCTGAATCCGGCACTCGAAATCCGTGAAATCGCCCGGGAGATGGGAGGCGTGTGCATCCGGAAGTCCGACTCCACCTACCTCGTGACGGCAGAACTGAAAAGCCGCGACCCGAAGGTCACGGCTTATCGGATAAATGCCAAATATGTTCTTCGTCAGAAGTTGTGGTTCGTCGAAACGCTCATCTATCCCGAGGACTTTGCCCCTGCCGTCCGTCGGCTGGTGGATGAGGTGAACCGTTGGCATCCGTTCTGATTCCCAGTGACTTAGTACGCGTGTTCGTCCGTGATTTCGTCCGGCGTCAGCACCTTCTTGTCTATCACGTGCCACGCGTAAACGATGTACGCCAGCACGAAAGGAATGAGCAGCGAGACATAGAACATCGTGCGCAGGGTAAACTCACTTCCGGAGGAATTTCGTATCGTGAGCGACGACTGCAGGTCGGCCGTAGAGGGATAGTAAGCCGTGTTGTTCCATGCGGTGATGAGCAGCAGCACGAGCACGGTGACCACGGTTCCGAAGCCCACGACCCAGAATCCCCGTTTGTAGCTCTTGTTTACCATCGACCACCCGATGCCGAACAGCACGAACACCACACCTATGAGAAGTACCGCGAGCAGCGGCCACATTTCGAGGAGGTTATGCAGGTACTTGTAAGGTTCCGTGAACACTTCCCCCGTGGCCGGGTCGTAGGCATAGCCCTCACCCGTCAGTATGCGGTAGAGGAAAGTGAGGAACGTCCCGAGGAACAGCCATGTGCTGCGCCATAGGGGCTGAATGATGCGGTCGTGGTTGTCGAATGCCGCCTCGTCCACCTGCTTATGGATGTAGAGACAGCCCAGAATGCGTGCCAGAAAGAAGACTGCCAGTCCGAGCAGCAGGTTGGTGAGATTCAGCAGAGCATCGAGACCGTGCGAGGCGTTGGCCCATCGGCTGCTGATGAGAAGTCCCGCTCCGTCCGCACTTTCTTCGAGGACGAAGTTCGAACCCGTGAAGAAAGTGCCCACCGTCGCTCCGAGGAGCAGAGGGCCGAGAATGCCGTTGAGCACGAGCATCCATTGGAACGTCTTTGCGCCCAGCAGGTTGCCGAGTTTGTGCTGAAACTCATAGCTTACGGCCTGCAGCACGAAGGAGAAGAGGATAATCATCCACAGCCAGTAGGCACCTCCGAAGCTGGTGGAGTAGAACAGGGGATAGGAGGCGAAGAACGCACCGCCGAAAGTGACAAGCGTCGTGAAAGTAAACTCCCACTTGCGTCCCGTGCTATTGACGAGCAGGCGACGTTCGTCGGCCGTCCGGCCCAGTGAGAAGAGGAGCGAGTTGGCTCCCTGCACGAACATCAGGAATACGAGCACTGCCGCCAGCAGAGCGACGATGAAAAACCAGTAGTGTTGAAGAAATGCGTAGGTCATAATTCGGGTCCTTTCTTAATAGCTTTACACATGATACTGATCTCCACAGCCAGCAGGGCAGTGAAGAGAACAAGGAAGAGGAAGAACGTCGTCATCACGGCCGGACTGCCCAACCGGCTGACGCCTACCCACGTAGGCAGTTGGTCCTGAATCGTCCAAGGCTGCCGGCCAAACTCTGTCACCAACCATCCGCACTCGCTGACGATGTAGGCCACGGGGATGCACAGCAGGGCGAAAATCCATTTCCAGTTGGCTGCGAGGGACTTTTGTTTGCCGTCTTGCTCCTCTCCCTTTTTCCGGCACGGCCAGAGCACGACGACGAACAGCAGGACAAACAGACATCCGCCGCCCACCATGATGCGGAAGGCATAGAAGCAGACAGGTATGTACGGCACCACCTGCGCGCGCTCGCTCACGTAGCTGTACCCGAGGTACGGTATATTGTCCTGAATCTCCTTGTTCAGCGTAGCGAGAAACGCCTCCGGCGCCCCTTCCTTTTTCGCTTTGCGATACTCCTGCAAGGCCGTCACGGCACACTTTCCGCGCTCAATCTTCTCGTCTAACGACGGTTCCGCCGTGCCGTCGGCCTTCGTGTAGCCGTCGAGCATATCGCGCACGCCCGGCACGTAACCGTGCATGTCGCGTGTGGCAAGGAACGACAGCGCGTAGGGGATGCCCACCCGCAGGGGAGCCTCGTCCTCCGTCTCGTAGTCGGGCTGCCGGAAGGGCCGGATGCCCGCAACGACTGTCAGTGCCTGGTCCGTTCCGCCCTTATATAGTCCCTCCATGGCCGCCAGTTTCATGGGCTGCGTCTGCGCCACGGTGTAGGCCGAGTGGTCGCCCGTAGCCATAATC
>CAMWQU010000014.1 GCA_947176535.1 uncultured Prevotellaceae bacterium | reverse complement strand
CTACGTCTCGTGGGCTCGGAGTTGTTTATAAGCGACATATCGTGGAGAGCGAGGAAGACCACCTTACCTTCCGCAACTGAACTACCGCCCGAACGGGCATAAAAAAAACGGCCTCCCGCCAATGAAGGCGGGAGGCCGTTTGTGTTTTCGTTGTCATTCAGAAGGGATAACCGACTGCCAGATGGAAGCCAAGACTGTCCCAGAACTTCGTCATGTTGTAGTAGCCGCTCTTTCCCGTATCATAGGGGGCGTGCAGGCCGATACCCACGTCGAAACGCACAACAAGGAAGTCAAGGTCATAACGCAGACCGAATCCCGTGCCGAGAGCTATGTCCTTACCCAGACGGCCCCAGTTGATGTTTCCTCCGGGGCGGTTCGCATCGTTTTTCAGGAGCCACACGTTGCCGGCGTCCACAAACATAGCGCCATTGAGTTTGCTGATGAGGGGAAAACGGTATTCCACGTTGGCTTCCAATTTCAGGTCGCCCATCTCGTCGATGTAACTGTAATTGGAATGCTTCGGATTGTAGCTGCCGGGGCCAATACTGCGTACCCCGAACGCACGGATGCTATTCGCGCCTCCCACGGTGAAGAGGTCGTTGTAAGGGGCAATGGTGGCGTTTCCGTAGGAATAGACCACGCCCGCAAAAACACGGGCCACGATACGGGTCTGGGTATGGAAGAGGCGGAAACTTTCCACAAACTCTCCCGTCACCTTCGCATACTGAGCGAAAGGCACGCCGAACAAACCTTTATTCTGTCGGGAGAAAGGCTTCCCGGCTATGGCATAACCTAAGGAGGTCAGATTGCCGGCCTCCTTCACCAATAGTGTGAAACGCCGGTCGTAACGCACCTTCCGTTTGTTGGTCATGGTTAGCGTGTACTGTGCCGAGGGTACGAACTGATTACGCAGCGAGGCATAGAGGGCCTGATTGTAGGCAATGATGGAATCAAACTTCGCCGTGGTATGTAGTTGTTTGTCATAATCAAGGCGAAGTGGAACAACTTCATGCACAACGGTAGGCCGCCGCTGATAGGTATGCAGTATGCGCGCACTAAGCAACACGCGATTGAAGTAACCCGAACGGTTCATCCAGTCCGCACTCAGTTTATAGGTTGTAGTAGCCTTGGCGCGACGGTTGAAACGTTGTCCCAGGCCCAGTAACAGCAGACGGGGATAGGTGAGATTGAGCGAGGTGCCGTACTCAAAGGAGTTGAGCAGGTTATCTTTTCCTTTCATCTGCGCTCCCGTCATCCACTCGTAAGAACCATGAGCCTCAAAACTCAATGTCTCTGCTCCGCGGAAGACATTCTGTTTCGACATGGAGAAACTGACGCCCGGCCCAACAAGGCCGTTGCTCTTCGTGGCCACATTTCCCTTGAACTCTGCATCATACGGTTTATCGAGCCGGGCCGTGATTTCTACGTCCAGCGTATCGCAGGTGGCCGTGGTATCGCGAGGCGTGCACCTCATGCTCAACTGAGAGAAGACGCCCATACCCGAAAGATTGCTCTGGACAGTCTCCTGAGTGGAAAGGCTGTAAAGGTCACCCGGACGATAGGCGATAAAGCGCCGGACGGCATTCATTTTCAGGGGCGGACGGCCGGGAGTGCCGCTATAAGCCATCACGACTGCGTTCTTCTGCGAAGAGGAAGGACGGGTGGACGACGCAGGATGCTTCTTGCGCATCCGCGCTATCAGCTTCTGCATACGCCGACTGAGCTTTGCCGGCCCGACAAGTGTATCTACCAGTTCATGGGCATCATGCTCATAAACATTGATTTGCGTTCTTCCCATATAATACTGCCGTTGCGCCTGCTCCGGAATCTTCGCTGAGGGAGTTATCTGCAACTGCACAAGTAACGGCTTGGCAACCGTGTCGGCACGGAAATGGATGTACTCGGGACGGAAATAGTAATAGCCGTTATCGCGGAAGATACCGCTCAAGCGGTTGCGCTCTCCGTCGAGATCGGGCACACTGAAAGGGGAACCTTTCTTAATCGCCGACTGCCAGCGACTGACACGAATCATGGAGTCTGCCCTTTGAGGAAAGTCCAGATAGGCAATACTGTCGAGGTGAAAAAGTTCACCGGGCTGCACCTCGTAGGAAATCTTCGCTTTCTTCGGATTTTTCCGGGGTATCGTGTCGAAACGAACCTTTCCACGGAAATATCCGTGGTCATGCAACGTGTTCTGCGCCACCTGACTGCGAACGCGGGGATTTACCGTCGTCACATAAACGGGAGAGGCTGCGAACGTATTGAACATCCACTTTCCGAAGCGTCGGTGGCTATAAATATACTTGTTATAAATCCACAGACCGAAAGCCAACGGCTGGCGATAATACGACGAACCCATCAGTGAATTATTGGGGGCATAGGCCAACACGCCCTCCACCTCGGATTGGGTCACGGCATACGCCTCCTGATCTTTCTTATTGGCTTGCCGGATGGCATTTTTCTGTTCCGGGGTAAGTTCTTTGTTTTGCATGGCCTGCAGGGCGTCGGTCGCCGCAGCATCGCCGGAGAGCAATCCCGCCACCGTATTGTAGGCTCCGCCCAATGCCATGATAACCCCGGTACTATCCGTCTCTACCTTCTGTTTGGGCATCTTGCCGTATGCCACATCCTTAATACCGACATACAGGGTTTCGTTCTCGGCCAGATTCTTGGTTTCGGAGCAGGAAACAAAAAGAGAAGAACACGCGAGAATAAGGAGATGAAGCGACCAAAACCTCCACTTCTTTCCCATACATGAATATCGTCTGCTGCTTTCCATACGTCTCATTTTTCTTTTCTGAACATAAACAGCTCGCCCAGTCGTGTACTCTTCTTGCGGAACACAACGCCGCCACCCATTTCCATCACATTGTTCTCCAACAACGACTCTGTATCCCGATCATAATAGAGGCGCACGTATCGTGTGGCACTCTTATCGAGGCGGTACTCGATGGAGACATTGTCGATGATGCTCTGTTTCGTATTCTGCGCCTCGCTTCCCGAACTTATCTTTCCGCCCACGATGAGACTGATGCGATTGCCCCAGAAACGTTTGGCAAAGCTGAAACTGTAATCCGTCTGCGTGGCTCCCGATGCCGTGTTCGTATTATCAATGCCTATATTCAAATCTATCGTGGAGAGGGCCTTATTCGATATCTGAGATATTTGATTCTGCAGGAACGAGTTTAAGGCATTGGTGGCACTGAAACCGCTCGTTCCGTTACCGCTTTCGGTGAGATACATGCCCGTAGCCAACATCGTAACAGCCACCTTACCACGCTCCTCCGTACTCATCATGGCCAATTGATTGCTGACCGTCAGGTCGCCCGGTGCTTCGATGGTAAACTCCAGTCCCATGTTTTCAAGCGTCTGCGACACTTTCAGGCCGACATCGAAATTGACACTTCGGGGCACATTATTCTCATAAACGGTGGTCTTCACCCGTTCATTAGCAACGATGTTCAGTTTTGGATTGGTGACATCGCCCATAAACTCCACGAAACTGCCATCCCGGATGGCGAAGTTCTTCAGTGACACCACCATCAGCGAATAGTTCATCAGTCCCTGCACGATGGTATATCGCCCGTACCCCCGCACTCCATCCTGCGTGGTATAGGTCATGGTGAGGTCTCCCCCACCCTCCAGATTGATGAAGTTCGCACCGTCCGCACTCAGCAGGCAATGCACCTGCGCGGCCTGATCCATGCTTATGCCCATCTGCATATCTATGTTCTGCGGCGAAGTTTTCACGACCTCCACCGTCGTTGTATCCGAGAAGTCTGCGAAGGTAACCAAATCGGACAGATGGTCTTCCACCGTCAGCGGAGAATCAGTGAGCACATAGGTTACATCCGTATTCCCCAGCACCCCTAAGTTTCCACGCAGCACCATATCGTCCAGTGTCCCCGTCAGACGAGACTCCACATTCACATACACCTTGCCATAGGCTACCGCCCGGGGAGACTTGGGAGCATTTATCAACTCAAAATTCCGGGCAGAGACGCTCAGGTCGAGCCCGATACGATTAAGGTCGCTAAAATCTATCGTTCCGTCCAGTACTAACGGATTGCGCCCCGTACTGTAGGCTTCTATCCGGTTGAAATCGAGGTGCCCCTTTTCCACACGTATCGTATCGTCGGGGAATCGCAGATTCAGGCTATACATATTGCTCGTGAGACGCATCGAATCCGTTGCAATGGCACCGTCGAGCACCGGACTGCCCACCGTTCCCGTTACGGCTATCTCGCCCGTCACATAGCCCGCCAGTTCGGCCATTCCGTCGGGAACAAATCCGTTGGCAAGGGCCAGCGGCAAACGTTTGAGCGCAGCCGTGGCGTCGATGGTTTCCCCCTCCGTGCCATAAGTTCCGGCCAACGTCATCACCTCGCTGCCGTTCAGGCTCACAATGCCATCGACATAGTGCGTACCGTCCGGATTAGGCAGATACACCGCATTCACGCCCACATTGCCGATGGGCGCATCTTCGTAAATCAGACGTTGCACATTGGCATCCGCCAACACACTCATGCTCTGTTCGTTCTGCACCAGATGGAAATCTCCCGCCAGACTTCCCGACACCGAAGGCATATAGGGAAGAACCGCCGACAGTTCCCCCAGATTGAAATCGTGAACGGACAACGTAATATCCTGCAAAGCCTCCTCATTGGGCGTGGAATAGAGCTTTATGCCCGTCCCGTCGTCTGCGAGCAGGTCTATATAAGCCTCTATGCGGTTGTCGTGATGCAGCGTAATAAAGTTATCGGCATTCAATGTGAACTTCCGGTAAGCAATGATGGGATTCAGCGGATGCAGGTGCAGCCGGTAGCCATCCTCCTCCATAAAGAGCTGCGCACCGAGATCCACTCCCTTCCGTCCCTCCGCATCGTAAAAGTCGAGGGCGGCATTGGCCCCTCCCGGAGTAAGTTCGGCAGAAATATTCGATTCAAAGACAACCTGCTTGTTCTTCGGCCCGTTCCTGACGCGCCCGCCCAACCGCACCACGCCGGTGGAGTCCTGAAAGACATTCCACTGTATGGTATCAATCAGCACGGCTCCGGTATTGAGCTGATGCACATACCCCGCGCCATTCAGGCCGGCCACAGGGTCGCTGCTGAGGTCGATATGCAACTGCTCGTAATCATACCCCATGCTCTCGATAATCTTGGCCATCGTGTTTTTGTTGCCGCTGCTCAGCCGGAACGTCAGTTGCGGTAACAGATGTTTCAACATATCCTGTTCGATGGTGTGGGCGTCAAACTGCCGCATGGCTTCCTCATAGAGCCAGTTTCCGCGTTCCACCACCTGCTGCAATCCCTCACAGGAGGCCAGTTGCAGGTCGAGGTCTCCGGAAGTCAGACGGGCATAGATGCTGTCGGGCGTCATGAGCAGTGCCATGTCGATGTCCGAGGGATAGAACGTACCTTTGGAGACCTTCAGTTCCACAGCCTTGATGCTCCCCTTCATTTCGTGAGCGTCCTGAAGATTGCTGCTGCCGTCGGCCTGCAACAGCATGGAGGCCGCAAACGGCTTATCCACAAGGTCCAAGGCATAAAGGTCGATGTGGCTTATTCCCAGACTGAAACTTACGTCCTCGTCCTTCACGTCCCTCTTTCTCCGCACAGCGAGCGGCAGAGCCGCATCCTCCGTCAGGCGGAAATCGGCGCAGGCATCGGCCCGCAGCACCTCATTATTGCTGTATAGGCTCACATGCCCGTTTCCCTTCCGGACATAGCCGTTGAACCGGACACTGTCTATATTGTTCTTACCATATTGCAGATGGTTGATGTCGATGTCTGCCTCCGCCCACATCTTCCGCAAGTCCATCTCCATACCCCGGCCGGACACTTTGGCCCGGGCCGTCAGGGCGTGTAACGAATCCTTGGGCAGGAAGGCATGCAGATTCAAATCACGGATGTCCAACTTCGCATCATAGGCCTCGCTGTCCGCATGATAACCTCCTTGCAGCCGGACATTTCCCCGTCCCTGCTGCAAACGTAAATCGGTCGTGTACCGTCCGTCGCGGAGGTGCGCATCGCCGGTCAGGTGCATCCGGGGGAGCGCAAGGGAGCCTCCGATACCCAAAAGACGATAGAGCCGGCTCAGGTCGTGAGTCTGCACATCCAACTGCAAATCGGCCCCCAGTGTCTCGGGTTCCAAGACATGGGTGACGCTGCCTTCCACCCGTGCCTCCAACAAGGGTTGCGCCGTCAGTTGGCAGCGGTTCAGCGCAATGCTGTCCACATTTCCGTCCGCTTCCACCGAGAGACGAAATCCCGGAACCGGATAACGCTCACCTATAAGTGCCGCAATATCCTGATGGCCGACCGAGGCATCGAGATTCACGACAATGTTACCCCGTTCCTGCGGCGTCAGTGCCGTCCAGTCGAGCCGGACATTTCCGTCGAGCTGACTGTAAGGTGTAGTCAAACGCAGATTGGGAACCTGCACGTGAGTATCGTCCACCAGCAGGCGACGGGCTTCGAGACCGACATCCCGCAGAACGAGACTGTCGTAGCAGACGGTATCGGCATCCAGACGGAAACAGCCGATTCGGTAAATGCCGTCCCCAAGATTCACATCCCCGTCCCTGACGACAAGTTGCTTCACGCCGCCACGCACCACAAGCGAGTCGCCCGCCGTGCGGAAAGTCAGCCGCGTCCGGCGCACCTCTATGTTGCGCAGCCCGATGCTCCACGCCACCGGTTCCGAGTGCGCGGTATCGGTGACCGTGGTATCGCGCATCGCGATGTCCACCTCACACCCGTCAAGGCGTATGCCGGTCAGCATAGCCCGCTGCGTCTTCAGGCTGACTCCTCCGCCTTGAGCCCCCAGCGTGTCCAAGGCCGCGGAGACGTAAAGTTCGCCAATCCGCCCCTTTACGGTCACGGCGTCAATGAGGTCGCGGGTATCTACGACACCACCCTGCAACCGGATGGCATCCACCCCGACCTCGCCTTTCAGAATGCGGCTGAAATCAAGGTCTACCAACAGATGCTCCACAGCCACAAGGGTATCGGGGGGCGTGGTGGCCGAGAAATGCTGCAAGTCCAAATCCAGCGGGAACTTCAGTCGGACGCGCTCCAAACGGATGTCCATGCCCGTCTGTTCCGAGGCATAAGCCGTCACGGCCTGCGCTATCCGGTTCTGAACGTGCGGAACATAGAGCAGAACGGCCAACAGCAGGAAGAGAAGAACGGGCGTAAGCAACAGCCCTGCTATCGTCCGGCAAAGGATTTTCATTCTCGGTCGCTTCATAACAGGGTACAAAGATAAGGCCTTTTTTCGCAATCTCCAAATTCTATGCTTTTCAGCATACTTCCCCCTCACTCTTCCGTTGCGGGAGTGAGGGGGAAGCATATATGTTACCGGCAGGCAGGGGAGGCGGTTATCCTACAAGCCCTGCGTAATCGTCTGCCACAGACGCTCGTCGGGAACGGGGGCCGTGATGTCCACGGTCTGATGGGAAACGGGATGCTCGAAGACAATGCGCCGGGCGTGGAGCGATATACCACCGTCGGGATTGGAACGGGGCGCACCGTATTTCAGGTCGCCGCGGATGGGGCATCCCATTTTTGCCAGTTGGCAGCGAATCTGATGGTGACGTCCGGTGTGCAAGTCCACCTCCAGCAACCAGTAGCGGTCGCTTCGGCCCACGACACGATAGTCGAGTATGGCCTGCTTCGAACCGGGCACCTCGCGGTCATAGGCCCTTGCCGTATTGTTCTTCGGGTTGCGGGTGAGCCAGTGCGTGAGCGTTCCTTCGGAGCTGGGAGGCTGATTCCCGACAATGGCCCAGTAGGTTTTCCGCACGGAGCGCGTGCGGAACATTTCGCTCAGGCGGCTCAGCGCCTTCGACGTGCGGGCGAAAAGCACCACACCGCTGACAGGCCGATCCAGCCGATGCACCACACCGAGAAAGACTTCGCCGGGCTTCCGGTACTTCTCTTTCAGATAGGCTTTCACCGTCTCCGAGAGGGGCTCGTCGCCAGTCTTATCGCCCTGCACGATTTCGCCCACCTGTTTGGAGACAATGATGACGTGATTGTCCTCGTAAAGGGGTGATGGCATCACATATTCATGCCGCCATCGACCTGGATAACCTGGCCGCTGACATACGAACTGAGGTCACAGGCCAGATAGAGTGCCGTGTTGGCAATGTCCTCCACCTGTCCGCCGCGACGCAAGGGAATCTTCTTCTTCCACTCCTCACGGATTTCATCGGAGAGAGCAGCCGTCATGGCGGTCTCGATGAAACCGGGGGCTATAGCGTTGGCACGGATGCCCTTGGGCCCCATTTCCTGAGCCACACTCTTGGCCAGCGCAATCATGCCGGCCTTGGAGGCGGCATAGTTGGCCTGACCGGCGTTGCCGTGTACGCCCACGACGCTGGCCATGTTGATGATGCTGCCGCCGCGCTGACGCATCATGACGGGCACGCAGGCATGAATGAAGTTGAAAGCGGACTTCAGATTGACGTTGATTACGGCATCCCACTGCTGCTCGCTCATGCGCAGCATCAGTCCGTCCTTGGTAATACCGGCATTGTTCACCAGAATATCAATGCTTCCGAAGTCTTCCTTAATCTTCTTCACCGTCTCCTCGGTCTCGGCAAAGTTTGAGGCATCGCCGGCATAAGCCAGACACTTCACGCCCACGGCCTCAATCTCGCACCGTGTGGCCTCCAGACCGGCTGCCATGTCGTCGTTCAGCACCAGATCCGTGAATGCGATGTTGGCACCCTCCTGGGCAAACTTCAGGGCAATAGCCTTTCCGATTCCGCGTGCCGCACCCGTGACGAGCGCGGTCTTTCCTTCTAACAATTTCATAATATTCACTTTTAAGTTGTTTTTTATTTCCTATAGTCGGCCGCCTCGTCCGGACGGTCTATCTTTGCCATGGCACGATGGATGACCTGCTTCACCAACGGGCGGCTGGAGGCGATACTGGACCCCAAACGGCCGTAGATGTAAGGCACCTCCAGTCCCTTGATGCAGGCGTGGATGATGTCCACCGAGAGGGGGATGTTCGTCACGTCCAATTCTCCCCGGCGAATGCCCTGCATGATAATCTTGCGGATGATGTCCACCTCCGTCCGGTCGAACTGCTTGCGCACTTTCTCCACCAACCAGATGTCGCGGAAGAACTCGGCACGCAGACTGCCGTTGCGGATGACCACCTCCCGGATGAGACTCAGATGGGTGTAGACCAACTGCACGAGCTTCTCCTCCGAGTCGAGGTCTTTCTGGGCCACCTGCAGCAGGCGGCGACTCATGCGGTCCATCTCGTTCTCGATGACGGCATAGAACACTTCTTCCTTGTTCCTGAAATAGGTGTACAGCGTGCGGCGTCCCTTACCCGAAGCCACGGCAATGTCGTTTATCGTCGTGTCCTCCACTCCCTTCCGGGCAAACAGCCGGCGGGCAACGTCTATCAGCATATCTCGGGTCTTTACGGCAGCCATGTGTACGTAACTATTCAAGCACTTCTAAATCGGCACAAAGATAGGTAAAAGTGTGCAATCCGACAAACGAAAAGGAGAAAGATACGGCACAAACAACATTTTTATACCAAAATGTTTGGTCATACCGATTTTTCTCCTTACCTTTGCACCCGATAAGAACATCGCGGAGTGGAGCAGTTGGTAGCTCGCCAGGCTCATAACCTGGAGGTCATTCGTTCGAGTCGGATCTCCGCAACACAGAAGAGGACACATCAAGGGATGTATCCTCTTTTACATTTTCCCGGTACGAAAGAATAAAATGAGTATCGTCTGAAGATTCATCAGGCGGTTGCTCATTATCTTCCTTTTATAATGTAAATTGCAGGGGGGTGCGAATATTCTTTATACGATTGATTTCAATGAGAAATACATCGCAATAGTTTCTTTTCGACTGTTGTCCTGTTGATATTTTTTGTATAGGTTCTCTTCTGACGCTCCAAGGAATTTGAAACCATTCTTTTGGTAAAAAGGCACGGCTGAGGGATAAGCATCAACCGTAAGGAAACAGCATCCGGTTTTATTCTCTGTAACCATCCAGTTCTTGATAAAATCCATTGCTTTACTTCCCCAGTGTTCAGGCTTACAGCGATAATCCGTGGAAACTGCGAATCGTCCGATTTTTACCGCCGGATAATCGCTGCGATGCTTTTGGTGAGGGAATTTAGATTTTATTCTCCTCCAAAAGCCCTTTGGAAAAGTGCTTGCTGTAATCTTGTCATTTGCTAAGCTAAAATACAATGCGACCTTGTTACCTAACAGAAGATAGTAAGTCACTGTCAATAATTCTTTCTGCCAATTTGTTGCATCAACAGCAAAGAATTCATTTAAGTCATCGTCACCACAATCAAAATCAGGAATCGCCTTATCAGGATCAAGTCTGGTGAATGGGTTCTGCATATCTTTTACTCCTTATCTTGAAACTGTGCTACTAAGGACATAAAATCATTAACGCTACGTTTAATACGCAGATGTTCACGTTTCCGTTCTTCCACTGAAGGAAGTACAGATATTTCGGCAAGAAAACGTTTAGCGTCCTTGCCATAAAGAGCCGGAGTGTTTTTTATAGGTCTTGCCATTTTGTGGTTATTCTTGATAATTTTATACAAAGGTACACATTTTATCTTGAATACCAATATCGTTAAGATAAAAATGTCTTATTAACACGAATATCTCCATTCGTAGAGGCTTATTGAATAGGAAACGCGCGCACACGTACACATGCGCACACGTAGGCAGGACGCGCCTCCGTCCATAGGAGGATTGGGCTTCGTCCATAGCAGGATTGAGCCTCGTTCATAGCGGGACCGCTCCCCGTCCTCGGGGGGGGGGGAGTGGCCCGGGACGAACCGGATGTCCGGTTTCCGAAAGGCCGGTCGGCGACAAGAAGAAATCGCCTGCCCCCGAAGCGGGAACAGGCGATTATCAAGTTATCTTTCTTTCCTCCCGGTAAGGAGGAAATCAGAGCGCACGGTTTACTTCACCATCGTCTTCTTGCCGTTGATGATGTACAAGCCACCCTTCACGGCCTTGCTTACGCGACGACCGGTTACATCGTAGATGACGGTCTTCTCGTCAGCCTTGATGAAATCGATAGCCGTGGGAACAGAGAATGCAATCGTGTAAGTAGCCTTGTTCTCGGGGAAGTTCTCGACATCCTTGTCAGCAACAGTGATGACAATCTGATCCTGACCGATTTCGGTCGGGTAAGAAACTTCCACGCTGACAGCCTCACCGGCCTCGGCTACGACTACGAGTTCCTTGGCAGCGTCATACGCACCGTCGATGCTTGCCACGTTCTCCTCGTTGAAGACAACTTCCTGGCCGTCGTAGGTGACAGTAGCCAGAGCAACGCTTGCGGGCACTGCGGGCTTGGGATCGGGAGTAGCCTCCGTCTCGTCGGCATCGCCTACGCGATAGAGCGACCATGCACCAACGGGGCAATAGTCACCGGCCAGACCTACAGCCTTCGAGAGACCGATGGTCACGCTGCCATTCTCAAATACGTTGAACAGAACTTCGTTCTTGTACTCACCGGCAATGTACCACGTGCGGGCATCGGCTGCGCTGTTGGGCACATACTGACCCTCGGCAAACTCAACGCCGGTGCCTTCCACCTGAGCGTCGGCTGCACCCTCGGAGAGGTTCATCACCTTCTTCGAATACTTGTTGTCGGCGTCATTTACGTTAGCGTACATAACGAGCTCTTTCTCCAGCTCAGTGCCGGCGGCTACCTTAGCCTGCTCGTCTTCCAGACTACCTGCACGGTAGAATGCGTGTACGGAGAGTCTGTACAGACCGGCAGGCACGTTCTCGATGGTCTGGTTCACCTCAAACTCACAGTTGCCGGAGTAGGTAATCAGGTTCATCGGAGCCTCGTAAGAGCGAGCCTTCCAGCCGTTCTCAGTGTGATTCCAGCCTGCATACAGGTCTTCGTTACCCTCTACACCGAGGTAAGCGGGATTCACAATCAGAGAAGTCATGTCGTTCGGATCGATGTGGGTACCCATCTTCGTGATGACGAAGCTGCGCCATACCATCCAGTGGTCACCGGTTGCGTTGTCTGCAAGCAGACCTACCTCTACGTTAGCGGGCTCGTCGAGCGTGAACTCAACCTCGTTCCAACCGTTACCGGCCGTGAACCATATGTTCACATCAGCGCGACTGTTGAGGGCATCCACACCGAGCTGACTGCCGCTCGAAGGCATGGTTACGATTTCTGTCTGATTCTCACCGGCCATGAGCTGAGCAACCATCTCGGAGCGGGTTACAGCCTGAGCAGCCAGTTTGTAGTTACCGGCGGGCAGGAATACAGTCTGCTTGATGGAAGCAGCACTCTTGTTCCAGAACTCGGCAACGTCGTTTCCGGCGTCAAATGTAGCGGGGCCGTTCTCAATAGTCCATCCCTCAGCATCGCTCGTCGGTGTAGAGTTGTCGAGGAATGCACCAGTCACGTCGCGGTCTTCCACGTCGCTCAGAGCAACCACGAAGTTGGCAGCGATTTCATTCAACTGCTGTACAACAGCATTAGCACCTTCCACCGTAGTGGGAGAGTCTACATCCACACCGTCCAGAGCAGCGTACAGAGCCATCTTGGCCTCGAACTCACCGGGAACGCCGGCTGCGTAAGCCTGAATACGCTCGTAGATGCCGGCAGCCTTCATCTTGATAGCGAAGACTTCTTCCTTATCCTGCCAAGCCTTCTGAGCAGCATTGATCTGCTCGTCAAGGGCATTGATGTTTGCGACATCCTCGTCCGTCAGGGCTGTCCAGTCGCTGATGTTCCAGTAGTTCTCAACCTCTCCGTTCATGATGTAGAACTCAGAGAATGTGAAGAATACATGACCGTTTGCCGTAGCTCCGGTGTTAGTAGCCGTCACGGTGAAGCGGAGGAAGTTGTAGCTGTCGCCCAGGTCAATCTTCGTAGAAGTGTAGTCGATTACGTTTGCGTCTGTGGGCAGACCCTCGGTAATGGAAGTGATGTCGGTGAAGTTCTCACCATCCTTACTTGCAGAAATCGTAATAGCCGTCGGGCGGTTGTTATTGTTCGTGCTACGCTTCTTGAAGTAGAAGATGAGGTCGTTCTTGGCCTCGGGCAGTTCAGCCTGCAGATAGTGATCTTCATCGGGTGCGGTGGTTCTCCATGAAGAATGGAAGAAAGTAGCATAGTCGCGGTCGGTCAGGGCCTCATAAGAACCTTCCGAAGGATCCTTCGCGTTACTGGTCCATGCTGCAACTAACTTAGCGGGCCACTCCTGAGTCTTCTGGTAAGCCACACAGCGGGCATCGGACTCGATGGGTTCGATGTTCCAGATGTAAGGCATTTCATTCATTACGTAAGTAGCATTGGGCAGACCGTCAGCGTCGTTATCCTCTACGACAGTCCAGAATGCGGCAGCACCCCAAGATGCAGAGGTACTGTTGGTGCTACGAATAGCATACTTACCCTCTTTGTTCAGATACAGAACCTGAGTCTCGAAGTCTGCACGGTGCTGGTTACCGGGAATCAAGTGCGTCTTGGAAGCTCCGGTGAACTCGTTCTTGTTGTCGCCGCCGTTCGTGAACTCCGGAATCTGCCAACCCAGTTCCTTATAGGTCTCGGCATTGCCCGGACGGGAAACAATATTAAAGATGCCGGCCTCTGCCTTGTTAGCGGTCAGATAACCGTCTTTCTTCAGATAGTAAGTGTTGTCACCCACAACGGAAGATACGAAATAGTCCTTACCGGATACCATAGCCTCGTTGGCTGCCTCGTAAGCGAGATCAGCTTCTATATTCTTTACGAGTGTCAGTTTGAAGTTGTCGGCTACGAACCAACGTGCTACCATAGGTGTCACTACATTCTTGACACCGATGCGCAACGTGCCGTTCGTCACGGTAATGCCGTCCGTGGTATAGCGGATGAGCTCCGTACCGTCTACATCGACAAGTTTAGAAACCTCAACTCCTTCCGCAGCGGCATACACACCGCAAGTGGGAACAAATTCTTCAACACCATCCTCACCGTTGAGGGAGTTGTACATCTCGGCACTCAGCGTATAGATACCGGGAACAAGACCTTCGATCACCTGATAGTAGTCGAAGCAAGCCGTCTCGCGAGAAGTGGCATTACCGGCCCAGTATTCGAAAGCAGTAGTACCAAGCAGAGGGCCGTTACCGCCATTCGGACGTTCGTCTGTCCAACCGTCTGCACCGTTCACCTCCGGATTGTTGATGAGCACTGTCAGGTCGGAGTTATCAGCCGTCTGCGTTCTTGCCAAAGCAGGCAAAGCGGCGTTTACGATTGCTACGGCAGCGTCAAGGTCTTCTACAGTGGCTGCATCGTAAGCCGCTTTCACTTCTGCGATTGCGGCATCGTAGGCAGCAATAGCCTCTGCGTTGGTGCTATTAGCCTTATAGGTCTCACCCAACGTTAAGGCATTGGTCAAGGTTGCATAACCGGCAACAGAAATCTTAGCTGCTGCAAGAGCGGCATTCAGAACATCGAGTGCGGCTGTAACCTGTGCACCGGTGGTGAATGCAGTCTCATCTACGACTGCGGCCTGCAGGGCCTGCAGTTCGGCAGCTCCCATCTTACTTTCGTAAAGAGCCTCTGCCTCTGCCACTTTCTCACGGTAAGCTGCAAGATAATCCTCCAAGCTATACTTATACAGTTTCACGGGGCCAAGAATACACCAAGAGCAATAAGTGTCGATGTAACCCTTGAAGCCGAGTTCAACCTCACTGTTGTCTTGCTCTACCGAGAAGTCGAATGCATTCTCGAAGTCTCCTATAGAGAACGCATAGGCAGCACGGCCCATATCTGTTTTCACCTTACTATTTCCGTAGATGCCGCTTCCGTTAGCAAGGTTGCCCTGCTCTGCGGGAGTTATGGCATGAACGTACTGTTTCTTCTCACCGGCAAAGATATAAGCCTTTGTGTTAGTTCCGTTACCGTTACCTTCACGATAGAAAGCATTTACAACGATGCGATAATCACCGGCGGGCAGTGTAACGGTCTGAGTGAGAGAGAAGTCTTTGCTGCTACCGATGGGGGCACCGGCATTAGCATCCCAAGCATTGTAATACTCAATTGCATTCACATCAAGATTTGTGTCATGCGTGCCGGGGATAGCTCCTCCTCTGGTCCAACCCTCCATAGAGTTCAGGGCGGCATTTACCAGATACAGGTTTGTCACATTCTTCGGAGACTCTTCTTTGAAAGTGGCCGTTACGGTAACATCTCCTGCGGGCATTACGAAAGTGTTGTTTTCGCTAACCTCAATTACCTCCTCACCATTCATCACGGTCAGGGTCTCCAACACATATCCTTCGTCAGGAGTAACGGTCAGAGTGATAACATCGCCCTCAAAGGCTTCAGCAGGAGCAGCTACAACAGTACCATTCTCGATACCTTCAGCTACGGTCACGGTGTAAGTGGAGACAATATCACCATTGTATTCCAAACGAACATCGTCGATAACGACGTCGGAACGACGAATACCTCTAAAGTGATGAACGATGTCGAGTTCCACGTCACCGGCTTCCTTTACGTTGAAGTTCATCTTGGCTTCCAACCAGTTGGCATCACCCTTAAAATAGTTTGCGTAGTCGGGATGTATAATCTTTACGAACGCGGGGGTCTTGTAAGATGCGAGTTCCTGTTCACCGGACTTGGCAATCAGCGTCAGGTAAGAATCTGCACCTTTATTATTATCGTTATCGTGTGCGTCCATGGCCTTGTAGGCAAATGAAAGCGTGTAGTTACCTACGGGGAGTGCTTTCATCGTCGTCGATAACGTGCCGTCAGATGTATTCGAAGTGTTCCATCCGTGACGGGCAAAATAATAGAAATTACCATCCTTCGGGGTAGGAACGCCTGCACCATTTCCGACACAGTCAGTAGCACTGCCGATACTGATATTTACATAATCGGCATCAAATTTAGGTAATGTCCAACCGTAGAACTCACCGCCGTTTGTCAGGCCTTGGGCTGTAGCAGCTACGCCTTGGGCTGCATACTCGAACGAGGGATTCGTAAGATATGAGAAGTCGTAAGATACGAGTTCGTTGTTCTTATCAAGTTCGTAGGTAGTGTTGTACTTTTTCAGGTTACCCTTTACAATAACAACGGCACCCACTTTCACGTCGTCTACGGATGTGAAGTCTGCACCGTTCAGTCCTTTACCGCTGTAGCACTCGAGTTGCTTCTCGGTGGTGCCGTCGTCAGAAATCCAGTACTGGATAGAGTTGTAAGTGGCATTGTAGCTGTCTACCTGCGAAATAATACCCTTTACGTAAACGACATCGCTCAATGCCTCACCGGCATCAATGAGATTGTAAGCCTCAGCTACAGTGTAGGCCGTCTCAGCCGTGTTGGCAATGTGTACAGGCTCTGCAGCCTCATACTGGCCGGCCTCATACAGAGCCATCTTGCTAATCTGAGTGGAACCATTAGCACTTGCACTAAGGTTCTCAATCGTCAGTTTGTAGGTGTAACCGGCTGCGGGTTCCGGAATGGCTACATGGACATCACCGGCCACGAAATCTGCCGTGATATCAATGGGGTCTCTCACAACCGCTGCATCGTTCAGCACGGTTAGCGTTGCACGCTCCACGTTTTTGGTGGCGTCCACAGTGATGACAATGTCCGTGATAACGGCATCCACTGCCGGCGAAGTAATAGTAGCCGTTGAGGCATTACCCTTCCGACCACATTTCACATACGCCCAAGCGTTGCCGTTGTTGTTGAACGCATTCAGCGTCCAGACATCACCATCAACGGTGGCAGTCCATTCGCTCGTGTAGCTTGATATGGACTTGTCGTTATGATCAGGGAAAGTAAGCACCTTAGTAGGCTCACCCGCCCATGAAGCGACAGTCAGCATAAACAAAGACACGAGAGAAAGTAAGAACTTTTTCATAATGTTTTTGGTTTAAGTTAAATAAATAATGTTAATTAAAAAAGGTTTTTCTCATGGTTAATCGCACAAAGTTATTAAATTGATTGAATACTTCCTAATTTTTCCGAAAGTATTTTCAAAAGGCGAAGTAACAGAAGCGATTAAATCAAAGGAAAAGGGCACGATTCCCCATCGTACCCTTTCTGCATGTTCATCCGTATTGCCCTCAGCCCACCAGTGATTGTGTGTCGAGAGCAATCATAAGTTCTTCGTCAGTGGGAATGACGCATACCTTCACGCGACTGCTGTCCTTGGAGATGACAGCCTCGGTGGCGCGACAGGCACGGTTTTTCTCGTTGTCCAGTTCCACGCCCATAAACTCCAGACCGGAAGCGGCACCATCGCGCACCTCCCACTGGTTTTCTCCGGCACCACCCGTAAAGAGGATGACATCCACGCCTCCCATAGCGGCAGCGTACTCACCGATGTACTTCTTGATGTGGTAGGTGTACATCTCTTTGGCCAGACGGGCACGGTCGTTACCCTCCGCAATAGCCTTGAGGATGTCGCGGAAGTCACTGCTGCCGCCGCTCACACCGGCCAGTCCGCTCTGCTTGTTGAGCAAGTTGGAGATATGCTTGGTATCGAGGTTCAGTTTATCCATCAGGAAGATGACGGCTCCGGCGTCGATGTCGCCCGAACGGGTACCCATCATCAGACCTTCCAACGGAGTAAGACCCATAGACGTGTCCACACAGCGGCCATCCTTCACGGCAGCAATGCTGGCACCGTTACCGATGTGACAGGTAATGATGCGCTTGCCCTCGGGCTGAATGCCCAGGAACTCGCAGACGCGCTGGCTGACATAGCGGTGACTGGTACCGTGGAAGCCGTAACGACGCACTCCGTGCTGCTGATAAAGTTCGTAAGGCAGGGCATACATATAGGCATAGTCGGGCATGGTCTGATGGAAAGCGGTATCGAAGACGCCCACCTGAGGCAGGTCGGGCAGAATCTCCTTTACGGCGTTCACTCCCTTGATATTCGCCGGATTGTGGAGAGGGGCAAGGTCGTTGCAACGGGCAAAGGCCTCCATAACTTCGGGAGTAAGCACAACACTCTTGTTGAAACGCTCGCCCCCGTGTACCATACGGTGACCTACGGCCCCCAGTTCGTTGAGATTGCCGAGAACGGCATGTTCGCCGGTTGTCAGCACTTCGAAAATAAACTGCACACCGGCAGTGTGTTCCTCGATGGGACGGTCTATCTGGTACTTCTCCCCATTGACCTTGAACTTAATGAATGAGTCGGGAAGGCCGATTTTCTCGATGCCTCCGCTGGTGATGACGCTCCGGTCGGCCATGTCGTACAGAGCGTACTTGATGCTACTGCTTCCGCAGTTAAGAACTAATATTTTCATTTCCCTAATCGTGAATTAGAATTTACTTTGCGTCCATTGCCTGACAGGCGGTGATGGCAATCATCTTGTAAATATCGTCCACGGAACAGCCGCGACTGAGGTCGTTCACGGGACGGGCTATACCCTGAAGGATGGGGCCGATGGCATCGGCATTTCCCAGTCGCTGCACCAGTTTGTAGCTGATGTTTCCGACTTCGAGGTTCGGATAGACGAGCACATTGGCATGGCCGGCAATGCTGCTACCCGGTGCTTTCTTCTCGCCCACCGAGGGCACAAGGGCCGCATCGGCCTGCAACTCACCGTCGATCTGCAACGCGGGATCCAGTTCGCGGGCCAGACGGGTAGCCTCCACCACTTTGTCCACAACCTCGTGCTTGGCACTGCCTTTCGTGGAGAAAGAAAGCATGGCCACACGAGGCTCTCCGAAACCGGCCACGCTCTGTGCCGTGCGCGCCGTGCAGACGGCAATCTGCGCCAGTTGTGCGGCATCAGGCATGGGGGTAACGGCAACGTCGCCGACTACCAGCACACCGTCCTCACCGTACTGCGGCGCGTTGGTGATGAGCAGCATGGCACCACTGACACACGTTATGCCGGGGGCGCACTTGATAATCTGCAGGGCCGGACGCAGCGTGTCGCCCGTGGTGCTGAGAGCACCGGAAATCTGTCCGTCGGCATCGCCGTTTTTGATGATAAGGCAACCGAAGTAGAGCGGGTCGAGCACTTTCTTGGCCGCCTCCTCTTGCGTCATGCCCTTCGACTTGCGCAGTTCGTAGAGCAGGGCGGCATATTCGGCGGTCTTCGGACTGGTGACCGGATCGATGATGGTGGCCCCGTCCACATGTGTCAGACCCAGTTCCCGGGCCTTGGCCAGAATTTCGTCACGATTACCGATAAGAATGACATCTGCCAGACTATCGGCCACGGCGCGGTCAGCAGCGGTCAGCGTGCGTTCCTCCAGAGATTCGGGAAGCACGATGCGCTGTCGGTTCGACTTCGCGCGTTCAATGATTTTCTCGATAAGAGTCATAGCTTTATATCTTTTAATACATTTATTAAATGGGTTCCTACTAAATCCGGTGCCCTAAAACCTCCCCTTCATGAGAATGGTTTCAAGTTCCTCGGCCGCAAGGTGACTCCGGAAACGGTCGCCGTAGGCCGCCGTAATGTTTCCGGTCTCCTCGCTGACGATGACAGCCAGCGCGTCGGTGTTTGCGGTGATACCCTTTCCCGCGCGATGGCGCAGTCCGAAGTCCTTGGGAATGTCCAGGTCATGGGAAATGGGCAGAATGCACGCTGCCGCAGCAATCTTGCCGTCCGAGACAATCATGGCCCCGTCGTGCAGCGGACTGTTCTTGAAAAATATATTTTCGATGAGGCGTTGCGTGATGCGGGCGTCTATGACCTCTCCCGTGCGGATGTAATCCGTCATGGGCATATCGTTCTCCATGACGATGAGTGCCCCCACACGCTGTTTACTCATGGACATACAGGCCATGACGATGGGGATGATGACTTCGCGGTCATAACGGGCATCGTCGTCATTCGTCGGCTTCCGTTCGGCCCGGAAAAGTCGCGTCAGACGACGGACTTTCTCGTGTGCGCCGAGGTCGTAGAAGAAGCGACGTATCTCTTCCTGAAAGAGCACAATCAGGGCTATCGTACCCACGTCGGCCAGACGGTCGAGTATGCCGCCGAGCAGTTTCATCCCCAGCACGCGCGACACGACTACCCAAATACTAATGAAAATCAGCACGCCATAGAACACATTGACGGAGCGCGAGCGTTTCATCACCTTGTAGCAGTAGTAGAGAATCAGTGCTACGGAAAGGATGTCTACAAAGTCTTTCAGGCCGAAGGAAAGGAACATTGCTGTAGGATTTTGATTACTTCTGCCGCGGCTTTCACGTCATGCACGCGGAGGATGTGGGCACCCTCACAGAGGGCCAGCGTATGGAGCACGGTCGTGCCGTTGAGGGCCTCCGCGGGCGTGATGTCGAGCAGGCGATGAATCATGCTCTTACGCGAAATACCTACCAACAGTGGGCAGCGCAGGGCATGGAATGCGGCAAGGTGGCCGAACAAGTGGTAGTTCTCCTCAAGTGTCTTGTTGAAACCGAAGCCGGGGTCGATGATGACGTCCTTCTGCCCGAGTTCACGGAGACGGGACAGCAGGGACGGCAGTGCAAAGGGGAACGACGACGGAACAGGGAGGTTGTGGGTGAGCACATAGGGCAGCCCCAAACGAGCCACAAGGGCAAACATTTCGGGGTCTGCCCCACCCGATATGTCATTGACGATGAACGGGCCGAACTCGTCGTACATCCGTTCCACCACGCCCGCACGGAACGTATCTACCGAAAGGATGGCCTCCGGACATTCGCGACGCACCACGGCAAGTGCCGGGCGCAGGCGGTTCAGTTCCTCCGCCTCGTCCACCTCCGAAGCCCCGGGACGTGTACTGACAGCCCCGACGTCGATGATGCCACCGCCCTCCTCCACAATCCGGCGGGCGCGTTCGGCCACTTCGGCCTCCGTTCGCCGGCGGCTGTCGGCAAAAAAGGAATCGGGCGTAGCGTTCAGTATGCCCATAATGCACGGAGAGGAGAGGTCTACCAAGACCCCTCCCACATTCAGCGTGTATGCCGGTATGTCATTCATTCTACGTATATATGCGGATGCCTTACAAAGGTATAAAGATTTTTTGGATTATCAGGCAAGATTAAAAAAGTTTTTCTTCCTTAATTTAATTTTATAGCGGCACAAAGCTGCGGTAGCCTTCAGTGCGAAACCTCGGCAGCATGACTTTTCCCTTCGGTCTGTCGGGAAAAAATGCCCGCCGCTTGTGCGTCGGCCCATATAAGGACTTTATTATTCGGTCGCGACCGGTTAATTATTCAGAGGTGAGCGAATAATTAACCGGTCGCCTCTGAATAATCCCATCCTCTGCACGCCGGTCGCCGGAAGACGGGTTTCCGGCGGCTCCGTTTCGCCCGCTCCGCATCCCGTTCTTCATCTGGGAACAAGCGCATTCCGCAGGGCAATCCCGACGCGTCGGGATAAATAAAGAAGAAAATCCTTTTGTTCCTCACTCTTTTTTTCGTACTTTTGTCCTTTGTTGCTCGTACAGAGACCGCAAGCGGTTCTTCCGTACCTCCGAACCATGCAACACAAAAGAAACGATGGAAACAGAAAAACTATATCAGCTATTCCGCCAGCATCCTGTGGTGACGACCGACAGCCGCCGGTGTCCGCAGGGGGCGATGTTCTTTGCCCTGCGCGGCGAGAACTTCGACGGCAACCGCTATGCGGAGAAAGCCCTTGAGGCCGGTTGTGCCGTGGCCGTGGTGGACAATCCCGCCGTAGCCCGGGACGGGCGTTACGTAGTGGTGAAAGACGCATTGGCGGCCTTGCAGCAACTGGCTCACTATCACCGCGAGCAGATGCCCGGTAAAATGATTATCCAGATTACGGGTACCAACGGAAAGACCACCACAAAGGAACTTGTGGCGGCCGTACTGCGGGAGATTGCGCCCGTGCAGTGGACGCAGGGAAACCTGAACAACCACATCGGCGTGCCGCTCACCCTGCTCACCCTGCAGGATGACGACGGCTTCGGCATCATCGAGACCGGGGCCAACCATCCGGGAGAGATTGCTGCACTGAGTCGCATTGTGAACCCGGACATGGGGCTGGTCACCAACGTGGGACGCGCTCATCTGGAGGGCTTCGGCTCGTTCGAGGGCGTGAAGCGCACCAAGGCCGAACTGTATGACTACATCCGCGAGAACGGAAAGATAGGTATCTTCCTGAATGCCTCGGACGGGAATCTGACGGAAATGGCCGGAGAACTGCCCGCCGTGCGCTACGGCCTGACGGGAACGCCCGGTGCCGAGATATGGGGCGAAGTGGTGGCGTGCACACCGTTCGTGCGTTTTCGCTACCGGCAGGAGCATACGGCATGGCAAACGGTGGAGACGCACCTCATAGGGGCCTACAACATCCATAACCTGATGGCGGCCGTAGCCGTCGGGATGCAGTTCGGCGTGCCGTTCAGCCTCATCAACAAGGCATTATCCGAATACCGGCCCCACAATAACCGGAGCGAGTTCCGCGACACGGGACGCAACCGGCTCATCATAGATGCCTACAATGCTAATCCGACCTCAATGGCGGCGGCTCTCGACAACTTCCGACAAATCCGGGCCGAGCGGAAGATGCTGATTTTGGGCGATATGCGCGAACTGGGAAAGGAGAGCGAAGCCGAGCACCGGCACGTTGTGGAGAAAATACGGGAGACGGAGGCCGAGACCGTATGGTTGGTGGGCGAAAACTTTGCCTGCACGCAGAGCGACTATCGGCTGTTCCGCGACGTGGAGGAAGTGGAACAGGAACTGAGGGCGCACCCCATAGAAGGACGCACCATACTCATCAAAGGCAGTAACGGCACCGGACTGTTCCGACTGCCCGACAGTCTCTGACGAGGCCGGCGGCTGAAAATAACGGGAAATACATAATAATAAAATAGTATGAAAAACATGAAAAGAATCACTTTATGGGCAGCCCTGCTGTTCTGTACCGCACAGACGGGATGGGCCCAGCGCACGGTGGACAAGCTGGATCGCGGTCTGGTGGCCATGAAAACGGGAACCGGCGTGTACCTCAGTTGGCGCGTAACGGGCGAGGAATACTACGACGTAACGTACAACGTTTACCGCAACGGCGAGAAAATAAATGAGACTCCGCTACTGACGTCCAACTTCCGCGACGCGTCGGGAGCCATCGGCAACAGCTACACCGTCAGGGCGGTAGTGCGCGGGACGGAACAGGCGGACTGCAAACCGGCGGACGTGTGGAGCAGCAGTTTCAAGGAAATCCAACTGACACACGAGGGTATAAAAAGTACGCTCGTGCCCAATGACGCCTGCTGCGCCGACGTGGACGGCGACGGCGAACTGGAAATCCTGATGAAGTTCGACAACCAGAGTGAGATAGAACAGTCCTACCCGAAAGCCGGCCCCGTCATCGACGGTCAGGCGACCGGCGAGTACAGTATCTTCGAGGTGCTGAAACTGGACGGTACACGCCTCTGGTGGGTGAACTGCGGCCCCAATATGGGTGACTTCCAAAACAACGAACAGAACATCGTGGCTTACGACTGGGACGGCGACGGACGGGCCGAGGCCATCATGCGTGCGGCCGACGGCACAGTCATTCACATGGCGGACGGTACGACCTACACCGTGGGTAACGCCGCGACGAATTATCGCGCCGCAACGGGCGGCGGCACCAACTGGTTCATGCACGACGGTGCGGAGTATCTCGTCTATATGGACGGTGCCACGGGTAAACCTTACCAGTGCATCGAATATCCGCTGAAACGATTAGAAGCCGGGGAGACAGACCTCAACAAGGCATGGGGAGACGGTTACGGGCACCGCTCGTCGAAGCACTTCTTCGGGGCACCATATCTGGACGGACGCAAGCCCAGCATTTTCCTCGCACGCGGCATCTACACACGCCACAAGATGGTGGCTCTGGACGTAGACCCTGCCACACATAAGCTGACAGAGCGTTGGAAATGGTATTGCAACACCAACGGCCCGTGGAAGGGTCAGGGGTACCACAACTTTGGTATCGCCGACGTAGACTGGGACGGACGTGACGAGATTGTTTTCGGTTCCATGGTCATCGACGACAACGGAAAGGGTCTCTCCACGACGGGCCTCGGACATGGAGACGCTCAGCACTGCTCGGACTTCAATCCTTACATACACGGACAGGAAATCTATGCCTGCATGGAGGACAATCCGGGTAACAACTATCGCGATGCGACAACCTCCAAGATTTACCACCGCTTCATTGCCGGAAACGACGACGGCCGGTGTATGGCGGGCAACTTCACCAATGCGTTCCCCGGCTCCATGGGGCACTCCGCACGCGAAGGGGCCATCAGTTTAGTTACAAACGAGGCCATCAGCGGACTGGACGCTACGGGCGTAAATCAGAACTTCCGCATCTACTGGGACGGAGACCTCTGTTCCGAGACATTCAACGGCACCGGTTCGGTGGACACGGAAGGATGTATCGCCAAGTACGGTAGCTGGAGTCCCATCTACACCATGACCGGCTCCAGGACGAACAACCATACCAAGGCTACGCCCTGCTACCAGGGTGATATTCTGGGCGACTGGCGCGAGGAGGTTATCATGCGCACAGCCGACAATAATATCCGCATCTATTCCACACCGGTGACTACAACGCACCGCGTTTATACTTTATGGCACGACCATCAGTACCGCAATGCTATGGTATGGCAGATGTGCGGTTACAACCAACCGCCTCACCTGAGTTACTTCATGGGCGAACTGGAAGGCATCACCACACCGCCGCCCCCACTCACCATGACCGGACGCGAAGAGGTAGGCAACAACGGCAGCATCACTTCGGCACTCAACGGCAAACACGTTATCGTGTGCAAAACGGATGACACGAAGGTGAGCATCGAGGATGGCGCACAGCCTTACATCCTTACGTTCAACGTGCCGACATGGGTGCAGGGAACGGCTCCCAGCGAGTGCGGTACAAAGAATACGGCAATCAATACCGAAGTGTACACTTGTCACGTGACGGGTGGCGGACTGGCTGGCGAGGCACGACTCATCAAGCAGGGTGACGGCATCCTGTATCTGCCAAAAGCAGACTTCAGGCACACGGGCGAGACCAACATCTGGGCCGGTACACTGAACTTTGACGGCACAATGAAGCAGTCGCCACTATGGCTCAACCGCTTTGCCGAGTTGCGCACAGTGGGTGGTGAGTTCAAGAGCATACGGGCAGATTACGGGTCGGTCATCCGTCCCACAGGAACCGTAACTACGGAAGACCTGCAACTGGGCTTCGGGTCGCGTATCGTAACGACCCTGCACAGCAGCAGCCAGACAGCAGACTGCATCAAAACCGGTACACTGACCATCGAGCAGAAAACGACCTCACCGTGGATTAAGGGCGGACCGCAATACCTGAGTCCCGTTATCGAACTGGAAGAGGATATGCCCGAGGGGGCCACAAAGATGGAGCCGGGGAAATATGTGATAGCCGAAGTAAGCGGAGAATGCACGGGCGACATTAACGCCATCGTGATAGAGGGCCTGCCTAAGGAAAAGAAACTCCTGTATCTGGAGGACGGCAAACTGATTTTGGAGATTGTGGCACAGCGTCAGCCCGGCACTGTCACGTGGACGGGTGAGAACGGCAGCAACTGGGACTTCAACGAGACGGAGAATTTCAGCATGGAGGGAGAAGACGGCGCACAGACGTTCATTTCCAATGACGACGTGATATTCGACGATAACGCCGCTCTCAAGAACATCAATATCGTAGGGAGCGTGATGCCGCACAGTGTCACCGTAAACAACACGATTGCATATACCTTCGGCGGAGACGGCGGAATTGACGGAGAGGCTATCTTCAACAAGGAGGGAAAAGGCACCGTGACGATGAATAACAACAACAGCTACACGGGCGGCAATCACCTGAAAGGCGGTACAACAAAGGTCAGCACGCTGTCGAACCAATATTCCGAAACCGGAAATCTGGGCGGTATTACCAAGACGGCCGACCTCTTCACGATGGAGAACGGCGCCGTGCTGCAAACCACTGCCGCCACGGAAATGGGGTCCCCCATGAAGATGGTAGGCGAGGAAGGTGGTGTCATCACCAACGCGGCCGACCTGCGCATGGGCGAAGGAGTGACCCTGTCGGGTACCGTACTCAACAAGAAAGGCGCAGGATGCCTCTACGTCAGTCAGGCCGGTAACAACGGTTTGACTCGCTTGGTCATCACGGCCGGTTCTGTGGCTGCGTCCGGTAAACCTGCCGCAACGATAGAGTTCCAGGGCGGTACGCTCTATGACGATGCCCAGAACATCGACCACGCCATCTATGTGCCGAAAGGCAAAACTGGCTCCTGGCACCTGACAAATGCCTACTACACGGCTTATAGGAACAAGATTACCGGTGAAGGTACGCTGACCATCATTCCGCGCAATACGGTTAGCCGCGTGCGCATCACAGGTGACTGGTCGGAATTTAAGGGAACCATCAAGCACACAACGAAGAATATATGGTTGCCACTGGATGCCACATCGGGTATGCCGCACGGCACCCTTGACTTGGCTGCCGGATGCACCGTAACGAATGTATGCAAGGAGTTCACCATCGGTGCTGTTACGGGTAGCGGCGCACTGGCTCAGGCCATTTCCAATTTCTCGAATCAAACTGCGGTCAAGGGCGACAACACGTGGAACATCGGTAACTCTGACGACAATAACTTTACCTTTGCCGGCTACATCACCGACAATAGCTCGTCGAACAAGGTTATCTTCAATAAAGTCGGTAGCTGTAAGATGACATTCACCGGTAGCGGCGATTTCCAGGGCGCATGTCGCGTGAACGGCGGCGAACTCTGTCTGAACAACGCCGGCAACGCCATCATGCTCGGCAAGAACACCCTGACAGTTGCCAAAGGAGCCACACTGAGCGGTAAGGGAACATTGGGTAACACCGCTACTACTGTAATGGCCGAAGGAACTATCCGCTGCGGAACATCGCCGACAACTGCCGGTACACTGGAGTTTGGCGGCGGTAACCTTACCGTAAACGGAACAGCACAGATTTATCTTGCCAGCACTAATTCATACGGTAAGTTTACGGGAATCGGTACGCTGTCTCTGAACGGCGAACTCGTGGTTAAAGGACGTAACAATCTCACACTGGCACAAGGTACCGAGATTAAACTTTTCGACGCCGCGACTGTCAAACTGGGCAACAAACTCAAATTAACCCTATGCGAACCCAATGAGAAACTGGGACTGACATGGGACACCAGTCGTCTGTCGGAGGGTATTCTCATCGTAGGCCCAGCACCCGACGGCATTCTCGGCATCGAGGATGAAGCACTCGACAACGCCGTTATCTACACATTGCAGGGCGTAAGACTGCAAAAACGGCCGACGAGAGCAGGGATTTATATCATTGACGGTAAGAAAATCCGCATCGAATAACAGCATTTTATTATTAGACTAAACAAAACATTGAATATGAGAATTACAAATATAATGGCTTTGACCGCATTGACATTTGCTTTAACGGGTTGCCGGACGGACGAAAAGACGTTATCGTCGGGCATAAATCCGGCCAATATGGATACCACCTATCTGCCGGGAACGGATTTCTATGAATATGCCACACACGGATGGCAAGTGAGTCATCCGCTGACGGCAGAATACAGTCGCTTCGGATCGTTCGACGTTCTTCAGGAGAACAATAACAAGCAGTTGCGCGACCTCATCGACAGCGTGGCCGCACAAAAGAATGAGCCGGGGAGTGTGGCACAAAAGATAGCCGACCTTTACAACTCGGCAATGGACAGCGTGAAGCTGAACAAGAGTTATAAGGAAGAGTTGGAGGAGTTCCTGCAATACAGCGATTATCAGACTTCGCCCAACGCCACAAAGAAATGGCTCGCAGAGACGTGGCCCCGTATGCAGCGTCAGGGGGTATCGGGGCTGTTCGGTATGTACATCGGGGCTGACGAAAAGGATTCTAAGAACAATCTAGTCAGCATCTATCAGGGAGGACTGACACTGGGACAAAAGGACTACTATGTAGACTCTGATCCCGAAACCATCAAGATTCGCGAGGCTTACCGGAAGTACATTGCAGACCTCTGTCAGCACGCAGGTTTCAAAGAGGAGGAGGCACAACGCATCAGCGAGGATGTCATGCGCATTGAAACGCGTTTGGCACAAGCCAACAAAAGCATGACCGAATTACGCGACCCCGAGGCTAATTACAACAAACTCTCGTATGACGAACTGAAGAAACAGTTTCCCGGTATCGACTGGGACGGCTATTTCAAAAATTTTGGAGCCGAAGATATTAAAGAGGTTAATGTTGGCCAGCCCGTGGCTATCCATGAGGTGGAAAAGATTCTCCGAGAAGAAAAAGACGAGGCCATTCAGAATGTTTATCTATGGCATGCCCTCAATATGGCCAGTTCATACATCGACGACGCAAGCCGAGCCTTGAACTTCGGTTTCTATGGTACCGTAATGAGCGGTAAGCAGGAAGACAGACCGCGTTGGAAGCGGGCCGTTGCTGCCGTTGAAGGTGGATTAGGCGAGGCATTGGGACAGCTTTATGTAGAACGTTTCTTCCCTCCTGCAGCCAAAGAGCGCATGGAAAAGTTAGTAAAGAATTTGCAGGTGGCTCTTGGAGAGCGCATTGCTGTACAGGACTGGATGAGTGACGAGACCAAACAGGTGGCTCAGGAGAAACTGGATGCGTTCTACGTGAAAGTAGGTTATCCCGACAAGTGGAAAGACTACACGAACCTTGAGATTGGCAATAGCTATCTGCGCAATATACTTGCCTGCAACGAGTTTGACCTCAACGAAATGATTCGTACAAAGCTGAACAAACCCGTGGATAAGGAGGAATGGTTCATGACACCGCAGACCGTGAACGCTTATTACAATCCCACGACCAACGAGATATGCTTCCCGGCCGGCATCCTGCAACCGCCTTTCTTCGATATGCAGGCCGACGATGCGTTCAATTACGGTGCTATCGGTGTGGTTATCGGCCACGAGATGACACACGGCTTCGACGACCAAGGTTCACAATACGACAAAGATGGTAATCTACGTAAATGGTGGGACGAAGAAGATACGAAACGATTCACTGAACGCATTCAGGTTATGCGCGAGTTTCATGACGGCATCGAAGTTCTGCCCGGGCTTCACGCCAACGGTAGCCTCACACTGGGCGAGAACATGGCAGACCACGGCGGTCTGATGGTAGCTTTTCAGGCTTTCGAGAATGCGACCAGCGAAAAGCCCTTACCCGTTATCGACGGTTTCACCCCCGAACAACGTTTCTTCTTAGCTTATGCTAACGTCTGGGGACAAAATATCCGCGACGAGGAAATCCGCAAACGGGTGAAAAGCGACCCGCATGAATTGGGCAAGTGGCGCGTGAACGGACAAATGCCACACATCGACGCTTGGTACGAGGCATTCGGTATCACTGAGAACGATCCGATGTTCGTTCCTAAGGAGAAGAGAGTGACCATTTGGTAAAGAGTCCGAATTCCACACACAATGCCCCTTATATTACCTGATCGGTTACCGGCCATCGAACTGCTCAAAAAAGAGAATATTTTCGTCACGAGCAATTCGATGGCCGGACTGCAGGACATCCGCCCCCTGCGCATAGCCATCCTGAACCTGATGCCGCTAAAGATTGCGACTGAAACCGACTTGGTACGCATTCTTTCGAATACTCCGTTGCAGGTGGAGATTCATTGGATGAAAGTGAGAACGCATATAAGCAAGAACACGCCTGCAGAACACATGAAAGCGTTCTACCGTGACTTCGAGGCGATGCGTCACGAACAGTTCGACGGTTTCATCATCACGGGGGCACCACTGGAACTCCTCAATTTCGAGGAAGTCAGTTATTGGGCCGAATTACAGGAAATATTCGACTGGAGCCGTACCCATGTCACCAGCACACTCTACATCTGCTGGGCGGCACAAGCTGGGCTTTATCACCATTACGGCATACCCAAATATGCGCTTCCGGAGAAAAAATTCGGTATCTTCTCCCAACGTATCCTCACCCCACAAGTTGCCCTTTTCCGTGGCTTTGACGACGAATTTAATATGCCGCACAGCCGCCACACTGAGGTTCGTTGCGAAGACATTCTTGCTTGCCCCGAACTCTCACTCATTGCCGAGAGTCCCCAAAGTGGCGTGGGCATAGTCATGGCTCGTGGTGGTCGCGAGATATTCATCACCGGACACAGCGAGTATTCCCCCTATACCCTCGACACCGAATACAAACGCGATTTGGCAAAAGGCTTACCCATACACCAACCAGAGAACTACTATCGGGAGAACAACCCTACCCTACCCCCGCACGTCACCTGGCGAGGACACGGGAATCTGCTTTTCACCAACTGGCTCAACCATTACGTGGCCCAAGCCTCTGTACAATAGGAATAAGCAAAAAACATGGCTAAACAGATAGAATTGTTGGCTCCCGCCCGGGACTTACAAACGGGAATTGAAGCCGTGCGCCACGGAGCGGATGCAGTGTATATTGGTGCCGCCAGATTCGGGGCACGGGCGGATGCAGGCAATTCCGTAGAGGATATTCGGCAGTTGGTAGAATACGCCCACCTTTATCACGCAAAGGTATACGTCACGCTGAATACCATTATTTTTGAAGAGGAACTGGACGACGCACGACGCCTCATCGAACAACTGAGTGAGGCCGGTACGGATGCACTGATTGTGCAGGATATGGCAGTTCCGTTTCTTCTTCCTCATAAAAAGAAGCATTCTCCGGTAACGGACAAGACCTCAACTTCCACAAAAAGACTTTCCCTGCATGCCAGTACACAAATGGACAACCGCACGGCGGATAAGGTTGCATGGCTCCGAGATTTGGGTTTCGAGCAGGTGGTACTTGCACGAGAATTGACCTTAAATGAGATTCAGGAGATTCACCAACAGGTACCCGACGTCAAACTGGAGGTTTTCGTACATGGAGCCATTTGCGTATCGTATAACGGGCAATGTTACGCCTCGCAGCATTGCTTCGGACGATCAGCCAATCGGGGACAATGCGCACAGTTCTGCCGCATGCCCTTCGACCTTGTAGACAAAGACGGCCATGTGCTGCAACGACAGAAGCACCTGCTTTCATTGCGCGACATGAACCGTTCCTCCGACTTGGAGGCCTTGTTAGATGCCGGAGTTTCAAGCCTGAAAATAGAGGGACGACTAAAAGACCAAACCTATGTAAAGAACGTTGTAGCCTATTATCGACAGAAGCTCGACGAAATCTTTCAACGCCACCCCGAATACTGCCGTAGCAGTCTCGGTCACACAACCTTTACATTCGCCCCCGACCCGGTAAAATCGTTCAACCGCGGATTCACGGATTACTTTCTCCATGGCCGTACTACCGACATGGCCAACATTCACACACCAAAGAATATGGGAGAGCCCGTCGGCTATGCTCAGAGCAAGAATGAGAAAGAAAAATGGATAAGCATCGTCCGTTCTACGCATTCTCCCCTGCATAATGGTGACGGCCTTTGCTTCCTCAACAACGAAGGCCAGTTGATTGGCTTCCGAGTCAATCGCACGGACGGTAACAAAATATATCTTGCAGGCCACAATGGCTCTATCTCCATCCTCCACAATCTCCGCACACCGACCCAGCTTTATCGCAACCACGACCAACAATTCGAGCAACTGCTGTCAAAAGCAACCGCTACACGGAAAATAGGCGTGCGATGGCTTTTAAGAGAGACTGACGGCGGTTTCCTTTTGCGACTAACCCGCGAAGACGGCCTTGAAACGGAACAAGAGTTCACATATCCGCATGAAGCGGCGCGTTGTCCGCAGACAGAACCCATTACCCGCCAACTTTCGCGCCTTGGCGATACGCCTTACGAATGTATGGGAGTGGAGATTGAGACGACACTGAACTTATTTATCCCCGGCAGTGTACTGGCGGAATGGCGCAGAACCGTTACGGATAAAAGTTTACACCAATGCCTCCCTATTTACGGCGAATGCGACAAAGAACCGAAAAGGAGCGATTGCTTGTTACCCACTCCGGCCGACAAGCAGCAATCTGATTACATCATTCGCAACCAATCCCAGATAACCTATCTCGGCAACGTTGCCAACCAACCGGCACGCCAATTCTATCTCAATCATGGAGCCACACAAGTAGATTGGGCTATGGAAGTAGAACCTCCCCACCGGAAAGATGGAAAAGGGCTTCTGCTCATGACTTGTCGCTACTGCATTCGGCACGAATTAGGAATGTGCAGTAAGAACGGGAAAGAAACTTCTCCCCTCTACCTTCGCCTCTCCGACGGCCGACGTTTCCGCCTCCATTTCGATTGCCGGAAGTGTCAGATGCTTGTCTATACGGCGGAATGCTAACAATAAGAAACGATATGAAGCAAAGCCGATTCCCCCTTTTTATACTCTTCCTTCTGCTGGCCCTTACAAGTTGCACAACCTCTCCGGCAGGGTCAGAAACGAACGAAAGCCCTATCCCATCCGAGAAGATAGCTACGACGCAAGGAACTACGGGAAGCAATCGAGCATGGGACATAGGCTACAACTTCGTACTTGCTGCAGACAGTCTTGTCCTGCAGGAGGAACGTCCCATGCACCTGCTCATCGTCCCTGCACAGGCCGATTCGTTCATCGTCTATAAAAACGATCCCCTCGTGGTGGCTCAAATCGAAATCATTCCCGAAGACCCGATGGACAGCGTTTGGGTGAAAGTGGCACGCGACCAAATGACGCAAGGCTGGATACACGAATCTGAACTTTTGGAAGCCGTTGTGCCCGACGACCCTATATCGCAAGGTATTTATATCTTTTCCAACAGTCACGTTGTAGCGGCCGTAGCTCTGCTCATCGTAGCCCTTTCCGCTTGGCTCATCAGAAGAATGAGAAAACGCCGCTTTCATCTTGTTCACGTTGATGACATTGCCTCACCCTATCCCATGCTTCTCTGTCTCGCCTTTGCCGCCGACACGGTGCTTTACACCACCATACAGCTATTCGTACCGCAACTGTGGAGCAAATTCTACTTCCACCCCACGCTCAACCCGTTCGGGCAGCCAGCCATACTTGCCTTTTTCCTGAGCATCGCGTGGTTTATCGTCATCCTCGCAATCGCAGTCATAGACGACATCCGCCGTTCCCTATCTGCCGCCGAGGCCATCCTCTACGGGCTGTCCCTATTGGCCATCCTCGCCACTATCTACCTTTTTTTCTCCATCACCACGCAGTACTTCCTCGGCTACTTCTTCTGGATGCTTTATGCCACACTTTCTTTTTGGCAATACTTCCGCCGTCATCGGCCCCGTTTCCGTTGCGGCCAATGCGGCGCACCGTTACACGACCGGGGACAATGCTCCAAATGCAACTCGGTAAACAGATGATGTCAGGCAGACGAGCCGCCAAGTTCGGCCTTTATAAGGCCACCTCCAACATTACGAAAGAATAAGGCTCAAGCTCAAGCGTCATGTGCTTCTTCATCCGCACTGTGTCGGTTTTCGGCGCAATCGGCTGTTGGTCGAAATTATTCTCATCCTCTGGCTGTCCCTGCAGCACGTTTTTTGTTGCAGTGGGCTTCATGCTACTGAAGCGAGAGAGGTCGAGACGGGCCTTTTTCGACTCAGCACCGGCATTGCAGAGTTTGACATAGAGACGGTGCGTCCGGGTGTTGAGAATGACACTCTGACCGTAACGACTATCAGCAACGGGCTGCATGACATCGGGGGCATCCCCCTCGAAGCGAACACAATCACCGTAATAATACTGACCGGCGGAACGGCCAAACATCTGCTGCACGTAGTAACTGCACGTCAGGATGGGGCGTTCGTTATCGAAATAAATAAGGTCGGGATTCCAGTTCGTGGCATTCTTCCGGGCAAACAGCGGCGCATACGAAGTCATGGCCACCACATCGCCATTGCGCTCCACATGCAACAGATACAGTCCTTCGGCCAGCGCATCAATGAGTTTCTTATCCTTTGCCGCATACTCGCCCAGATACACTTTCGTCTTCCGGTCACGCGGATAGCTGTCGTACTGACGGTTACCAAGGAAGTAATCGCGCTGCTCGTAATAGTGTTCGTCGAGTACGGGAAGTCCGATTTCGTCCGCCAGTTTCCAACCGTTGTCGTAATCGGGGTTACCAGGATGCGAGCCGGGGCCGGCCGTACCCACAATAACAATCTCGGGATGGGCCTGCGTGATGCGTTCGTACATATACTTAAAGCGTTCCACAAATTCGGGCGAAATACGCTCCTCATTACCTATACCCAGATATTTAAGGCCAAAAGGTTCCGGATGTCCCTGTTCGGCACGCCGGCGGCCCCACTCGGTGGTAGCATCGCCATTGGCCCACTCGATGAGGTCCAGCGCATCCTCCACCCACTCGTCCATCTCCGACATGGGCACGACGTCCTGCGCCTGATTTCTCATGCCCCATCCGCCATTCGCACCCTGGCAGGAAACGCCACAAGGCAAAATGGGCAACGGCTCCATGCCGAGATCTTCGCACAACTGGAAGTACTCATAGTAGCCAAGCCCCATGGACTGATGATAACCCCATGTATTCTTCAACGGTCGGCGCTCATGCCGCGGGCCGATGGTGGTTTTCCAACGATAGGTGTCCCAGAATCCGTCGCCGCCTCCATGCACGACGCAACCGCCGGGGAAGCGCATGAAGCGCGGAGAGAGGTCTGCCAGTGCCTGCACGAGGTCTTTGCGCAAGCCGTGTCCGTTGTAAGTGTCCCGGGGAAGCAGCGACAAGTGGTCGATGTCCACACTACCCTTCGTCGTCACCAGTACCTGCAGCGAGGCATTTGTGCAATCCTCAGCGGGAGTGAGCACGGCCTCATACTTCTGCCAGTCGGCAGAAGAGACATTCAGGACGGCATCAGCCAACAGTTTGGGCGACTTGCCCCAACCCTGAGGCTGCACCAGTGCCACGCGCACGCTCATGCCCTCTCCCTCGGATGAGGAGGGAACCGGACAGCGCAAAAAGGCCGAAAAATCGTACTGCGCACCGGCTTTCACGGAAATACCGTCGAAGCCATTGTTGCCCAGACCGACACCCGTCCATCCGTCGAAATCGTAATAATGTCCGACACGCTCGACGTAGAGGCGCATATACGTGGGATTGTTGGGATGCAGCGGGTTGTCCATGCGCGGCTCCATACGGCCCAGTGAATGCCCAGGACGCAGGAAATGCCATGCCGTGGCGGGGCCCCATCCGTCGCGTTCCATGGGATTGAACTCGAACGAGCCGTTCTGCAACAGTTCGGCATATAGTCCGCCATCTGCCGAGGAACTGATGTCCTCAAAGAAGATACCTATAAGTTCATCACTGATTGTCTTGCCGCCCTTAGGCACTTTCATCGGCTTTCGGGCCTCCGAGGTCAGCGTCACCGCCAACAGGAGGATAACCATTGTCATCAATCGTTTCATAGTAGTCTGTTTATTGTCTTTCGCAAAGATACATAAATAATGTGACACTACAAACGATTCCTTATATAATAATATAGGTAAGGGACGTTTTCGGCACCAGAACCGCCATAACGCATGGGCGGATTTCCATCCCTACGAGGACGGGGCCTTGTCCATAGCGGGACGAGGCTCAGACAATAGCGGGACGGAGCTCAGACGTCGGGAGTATTCTTTAGGGCCGACGCGGAGCGGCAAATTTCTCATCGGCCGAGACCGGACGGAGCGTCCTGCTATTTTGACGCTCATACACCATACTAATGATAAAACAATGAATACAGATACCGGGCAAGAGTTCGCAAGAAACAACGTCATATCTCACACCTTCCTTTTTGTATCTACAATACTATTATATAGACATTTATATTTTTTCCGCCATACCCTTGTTGTCCCGAAAATTATTCATAACTTTGCAAACAGAAGAAGTAATACTTTGTATCAAAGATAGAAACAAGACAAATATGAAAAAAAGATTTTTTTATCTTCTGACAGTTTGCATCTGCGGATGCATGTCTATGTTCGGCCAGACCGACAGTGCGAAAGTATTAAGACCGCTCAAAGCATCTGCTGAAGACTACATCAAATTACTAAACCGCAACGGCTATGAGGCATTCACTTTCGACATCTCGTCGCTGACGGATGGGCAATACAATATAACTTTCAAAATCAAGGAATATAAGGATGGGCAAAAGATAAAAGATGATATCTGGGGCGGCTATGCGACTCTCCGAAATATGACTCTTCTCAGTGAATTTCCCGAGGATGACCAGAAAAACGTAAAACCGGAAGATATGGCTGATCCCGATAGAGGTATATACGCAATGGGAAAAAAGATTATGATCGGTTTTACTCCAATTGTCAATGACTCTATCCAGCCGATTTGGATAGAAGTTGAAAACATGGGCTCGGGAGGTAATCAGTTGCAAATGTTACCGCAATATGTGAACAACGACCGTATCAACAGCAATAGATCCTTTCAGTATTATGCCAGGCCCTTTAAGACCGGTGAGATCGCAACAGGAAAATTCCTTCCGCTCGTGTTATTGGGCTCAGTGTGGTATGATAAGGATGCTGGCGTCTTCAGATTTTGCGGAGAGAAGGAGATCAACCCGGACATGTCTTCTCAGATTCTAAGATATATTCCCCATTATTATGTTATTGGAATTGAAGTGAATCCGAAAAAGATACTATAGTCATTACAGCGCAACGATAGGATAATGAATAAAACCATACTTTGGTTTTGTGCAGTTGCTCCACTAATGAGGCACTAATGGGCGTAGGGAAAGATGAATGTTATCCTCCCCTTTTCTTGCAGGGCTCGGAGATTATCTTTACCTTTGCGACACTATGCCAAAAGACAAGATAATGTACGTCTGCGAGAACTGCGGACAGGAAGCTGCGAAGTGGGTGGGCAAGTGCCCCGGCTGCGGACAATGGAATACAATGAAGGAATTCCGGGTGGGCGGCACGGCACCATCCAAAGCCTCAAACGCAAGGCTCAGAATGGTACTCGACGGCGAACAACAGAACCGTCCCACACCTGTCCGGGACATTCAGACCGAGGCCGAACTGCGCATCGACATGGGCGACGCGGAACTGAATCGCGTACTGGGTGGCGGACTGGTACGGGGCAGCCTTGTACTGCTGGGCGGAGAGCCGGGTATCGGCAAGAGCACACTCATACTGCAAACCGTTCTCCGGCTGCACGAAAGGGGCAGGGAGGCGTACCCATCCCATCAGGACATCCCCGACACGGATAGGAGGAACGAAGTCAAGGTGCTCTACGTCAGCGGCGAGGAAAGCGCACGGCAGATTAAGCTAAGAGCCGACCGCCTCGCTCCGTCCCTGCAGGAGGTAAGCGGAGAAAGTCTGCTCATCCTCTGCGAAACCTCCCTCGAAGCCATCTACGAACACATCCGGAACGTGCAGCCCGATCTGGTGGTCATCGACTCCATACAGACCATGCAGTCCGAGGCCGTGGAATCTTCGCCGGGCAGCCTCAGCCAAATTCGCGAGTGCGCAGCGTCTTTACTGAAATATGCCAAGTCGGGCGGCCCCGCCATCATGCTCATCGGGCACATCACCAAGGAGGGCACATTGGCCGGCCCCAAGGTGCTGGAACACATTGTGGACTGCGTGCTGCAATTCGAGGGCGACCAACACTATATGTACCGCATCCTGCGCGCTGCAAAGAACCGCTTCGGCAGTACCTCGGAACTGGGCATCTATGAGATGCAACAGGGCGGACTGCGTCAGGTATCGAATCCCAGTGAACTCCTGCTCACCGACGGACGCGAGGGTCTGAGCGGCATTGCCATCTGTTCGGCCATCGAGGGTGTGCGGCCCCTACTCATCGAGACACAGGCCCTCGTCTCCACCGCCGCTTATGGTACGGCACAACGGTCGGCCACGGGTTTCGATAACCGCAGATTGGGGATGTTGCTGGCCGTATTGGAGAAGCGCGTTGGCTTCAAACTGGCACAGAAGGACGTGTTCCTGAATATCGCCGGAGGACTGCGCGTCACCGACCCCGCCATGGATCTCAGCGTCATTGCCGCCGTCCTGTCAAGTAACGTCGATGCCGCCATAGACACCGACACCTGCATGTGCGGTGAGGTCGGTCTGTCGGGCGAGATTCGTCCCGTGGCCCGTCTGGAGCAACGCATTGCCGAGGCGCGGAAACTCGGTTTTCGCCGTATGCTTGTCCCCGCACAGGGACTTAAAGGTATCGACCGGGAACATCTCGGCATCACCCTTGTCCCTGTCAGCCGTGTCACCGAGGCGGTAAGAGAGCTTTTCGGTTAAGTAAGGAGGAGAACAATAACAACAAGATGATAAGAGAACTACAACTGAGGATTACCCCGAAAGAGGCCTACAACGAACAGTCGATACGGCGGTACGTAGCCCACGAACAGGGATGGGACGAACGGACAATCTGCGGCGTGCGCACCTTGCGGCGAAGCATCGATGCACGGCAGCGGGAGGTACTCATAAACCTTACCGTCCGGGTCTACATCAACGACGCACCGGAGGAGGACATATTCGAACCGGTGGCGTATCACGACGTAAGCGACCGACCGCAGGCGGTGGTTGTAGGAGCCGGGCCGGGCGGATTATTTGCGGCCCTCAGACTGATAGAACTGGGGCTGCGCCCCATCGTGGTGGAGCGCGGCAAGAATGTGCGGGACCGAAAAAAGGATTTGGCTCGCATCCGGCCCGAACAGAAAGTGAATCCCGAAAGTAACTTTGCTTTCGGCGAAGGCGGCGCGGGGGCTTATTCCGACGGCAAGCTCTTCACACGCAGCAAGAAGCGCGGCAACGGTGAAAAGATTCTGCGCGTGTTCTGTCAGCACGGAGCCAGCACGGGGATTCTCTCCGACGCACATCCTCACATCGGAACCGACAAGTTGCCGCGCGTCATTGAGGCGATGCGCGAAACCATATTGCGCTGCGGAGGCGAGGTGCATTTCGGGACACGCATGACGGAACTCCTTGTGCAGCACGGAACAACGGTGGAGGGTATTGCGTGTGCCGACGGCCGGGAATTTCGCGGACCGGTGATTCTCGCCACGGGACATTCGGCACGTGACGTGTACAGATGGCTGCACGACAACCGGGTGGAACTGGAAGCTAAAGGACTGGCCGTTGGGGTGCGTCTGGAGCATCCGTCCCTGCTCATCGACCAGATTCAATATCATAACAAAAAGGGACGCGGCGATTATCTGCCCGCGGCCGAATACAGCATGGTGCAGCAAGTGGACGGACGCGGTGTGTATAGTTTCTGTATGTGTCCAGGCGGAGTCGTCGTACCGGCAGCCAGCGACTACGAACAGATTGTGGTGAACGGCATGAGTCCTTCGAACCGGGGCGGACGATGGAGCAACAGCGGCATCGTGGTGGAACTGCGTGCCGAGGATGTGGAAGGCGACGATACCCTGCGGATGATGCACTATCAGGAGGCACTGGAACGCACTTGCTGGCAGCAGGGTAATCACAAGCAAACCGCTCCGGCGCAACGTATGGCCGACTTTGTGAACAATCGGCTGAGCTACGACTTGCCGGATTCGTCCTACGCGCCGGGCCTCATCAGCAGTCCCTTGCATTTCTGGTTACCGGCCAACATTCGCCTGCGGCTGCAGGAGGCTTTCCGGATGTGGGGCCGCCACAAACATGGTTTCCTGACCAACGAGGCTTCCGTTATCGGTGTCGAAACGCGAACAAGCAGTCCTGTACGCATCCTGCGCAACAACGATACCCTGCAACACATCCGCCTTCGCGGTCTCTTTCCTTGCGGCGAAGGTGCGGGTTACGCGGGTGGCATTGTCAGTGCCGGTGTGGACGGAGAACGCTGCGCCGAGGCGGTTGCGGCCTATCTGACGGCACGGTAAGCCAATAAGGTCTATATTCAGCCCAACGCTTCCAACCGTTCCATAGCTTCGGCCCATTCGTCCTCCGCTTTCGCAAGTTGCTGCTTCAGGCGTCCGTGCTTTTCATAAAGCGTCATATCTGCCCCGCCCTCTGTTGTAGACAGTTGGTTTTCGATGATGGCGATAGCCTGTTCCAGTTCCTGTACCGCCAGTTCGGCATCGGTTACGGCTTTTTCCAGTTTCTTCCGCTGACGGGCCAAAGACTTCTGCTGCTCCCAATCTGCCTTGGAGGCAGAAGTTGACGGGGCCGCGGTAGAAAGATTGGTTTCCGCCTTCTTATTGGTATCCACATCCGCCGGTTCATGCTTCCCGGCGGTAGCCTCACGCTCCCCTTCCCGCTCCGTCAGATAATCATAGATGCCTCCGATGTGCTCCCGGACTTTTCCGCCGGCAAATTCATAGACCCGGCTGACCAGTCCGTCAAGGAAGTCACGGTCATGACTGACAATAATAGCTGTTCCGTCGAAATCGCGGACAGCCTCTTTCAGCACATCCTTTGAACGCATATCGAGATGGTTGGTAGGTTCGTCGAGAATTAACAGGTTTACCGGCTCCAACAACAATTTTATCATGGCCAGACGGGTACGCTCACCACCCGACAAAACTTTCACTTTCTTGTCCGACTCTTCGCCTCCAAACATGAAAGCTCCCAAAATATTACGAATCTGGAGGCGGATGTCGCCACGCGCCACACGGTCGATGGTATCAAACACGCTCAGTTCACCATCCAACAACTGAGCCTGATTCTGGGCAAAATAGCCAATCTGTACGTTATGTCCTATCTTCAGATGCCCGTCGAAAGATATCTGCCCCATGATACACTTCACCAGCGTTGTCTTTCCCTCGCCGTTACGGCCCACGAAAGCGACCTTCTCGCCCCGACGTAGCTGCAGGTTGGCATCGGAAAATACGTTGTGGTTTCCATACGTCTTGCCGACCTCTTCACAGATTACAGGGAAATCGCCGGAACGCTGGCTGCACGTGAACTTCAGGCGCAGGGAAGAAGAATCCACTTCATCCACTTCTATCGGAACAATCTTTTCCAAAGCCTTGATACGGCTCTGCACCTGGTTTGCCTTGGTGGCCTTATAACGAAAACGCTCGATGAAGGCTTTCGTGTCGGCAATCTCTTTCTGTTGATTCTCGTAGGCACGCAACTGCTGCTCTCGCCGCTCTTCTCTCAGTCCGACGTACTCGTCGTACTTCACTTTGTAGTCGTATATCTGCCCGCACGAGATTTCGATGGTGCGGTTTGTTACGTTGTTGATAAAGGCACGGTCGTGCGACACCATGACAACGCTACCCGGATGGAACTGCAGAAACTGTTCGAACCACTGAATACTTTCGATATCGAGGTGATTCGTAGGCTCGTCCAACAACAGGACATCCGGATGCTGCAACAGAATCTTCGCCAGTTCAATACGCATTCGCCAACCGCCCGAAAACTCATTGGTCGGCCGGTCGAAGTCCGTCTGCCGGAAACCCAGTCCCATGAGCGTCCGCTCCATCTCGGCCCGATAGTTCAGACCTCCCAACAGATGGAAACGCTCGTCGGTCTGAGCAAAGCGTTCCACCAGTGCCATATACTCCTCACTCTCGTAGTCGGTGCGCTCCGCCAGTTCCCGGTTCAGCCGTTCGAGCTCAGCCTGCATTTCGCGGATATACCCGAATGCCTGCTCCGTCTCTTCCCGGACGGTGCGCGTGTCCGATATGACCATCACCTGCGGAAGATAACCGATATTCACGTCCCGGGGCACACTGACGGTGCCACCCGTAGGCTGTTGCAGGCCGGCAATGATTTTCAGCATGGTACTCTTTCCGGCACCGTTTTTTCCGACAAGAGCAATACGGTCACGGTCATTTATCACATAACTGACACCCGTGAAGAGGGGTTTTGCGCTAAATTCTACGCGCAGATTCTCAACAGAAATCATACATAACAAGAATTACGAATTACGAAATAGCCGGCTGCAGAAATCAAGGATGCAGCCTATTCCGTAATTCGTAATTCAGAAATTTACAGTTACATTTATTTAGAACATCTTTTCAGGATACTGACCGTCGGCATGCAGCTTGGCCAGTTTCTCCACAACACCGGGACGATCCTCGGGATACGTCACGCCGAACCATTTCGAAGTCGTGTCAAGCACCTCGCAGGTAGCCTCACCCGTCTTTATGAGGTGATCCACCATCAGGGGAATGAAGAACTCGGCTTTCAGGTTCTCAATATTCTTCGGATCGCTAAGGAACTGCTTGAAGAAGTTCTCGCTGTGCACGAAGTAGTCCGGTGTGAAACCCCAGAAGTTCATCGACACGGGTGTCGTATCGGGAATGGCCACCCACTGGTCGTTCTCATCCAGATACTGCACGCTGCCGTCGCGACGCTCAATCTTTGTACGTTCCACAACGCTCGTCAGATGGTGGGTCTGCTCGTCGTTCTCGCAGATGCCGCGGCTAACGGTACCACTCTCGCTCAGAGTATTGTCCACGCGGAAGCCCACCATGGCATACTTGCCCTTGCTGCCCTCGGGAAGTTCGCTCAGGAATTTTCCCATCACGCGGAATGCGTCGCGATCGTAGAAGTCGTCGCAATTCAGCACGGCGAAAGGCTCGTTGATGACGTTCTTGCCCATCATTACGGCATGGTTCGTACCCCAAGGTTTGATACGGCCTTCGGGTACTTTGAAGCCCTCGGGCAGTGCATCCAGTGACTGGAAGCAGAGTTCACAAGGCACGTGTCCTTCGTATTTTGCAAGAATCTGCGTGCGGAACTGCTCCTCAAAATCCTTACGGATGACCCATACGATTTTACCAAAGCCGGCCTGGATGGCATCATAGATACTGTAATCCATGATGGTCTCGCCGTGAGGGCCCAGCCCGTCAAGCTGCTTCAGACCGCCGTAACGGCTACCCATACCGGCAGCCAAGAGAAACAATGTAGGTTTCATGGTTTTATGTTTTAATATGTTAAATAATAAATATTTTCCCACTGCAAATATAGGTAAAAAAAGTGAAACATCGGCATGTTAGGCCGAAAAATCGCTGTACCTTTTTCCTACCGCTCTGCAAACTATCCGATAAACAAGTTGTGCAGGACAACGCTGTCGCCGTCTCTCCCTCCTCACAGAGCCTTTGTCATTCGTTCGTTTCACTACTTTCTCTTGCTCCCTTACCGACATCATCGAGATTATTCAAAGGCGACCGGTTAATTATTCGCTCACCTTTGAATAATTAACCGGTCGCCTCCGAATAATAAAGTCCTCCTTAGGATTCGAGGCAATCCGGCGGGCATTTCTCATCCGATAAAACCGTCTCTTCTGCTGAGGGAAGCGTTTTTTTATCCACTCCCTATGCCGGAAACAGATTTTTTACCTACCTTTGCAACATGGTTAAGGTTCTGACCGTGGCGGCAGTTCTGTCGATGGCCTTGTCGGGGTGCGACTCGACAATGAGAAATGCAGGCAACCTGCTGCCGGATACGTTGCAGTTGCGCGAAGGCGATGTCGTGCTGCGCCGCGGTACGGGGCTTACCAGCCGACTGGTAATCAGTCAGGACCAGGAGGGCTTTTTCTCGCACGTCGGCCTTGTTGTCGATTCGGCCCATACGCCGATGATAATTCATGCGGTTCCGGGGGAGCCGGATTTTCCGGGAGACCCGGACAGAGTGAAAATGACTTCACCGCATGACTTCTTTGACAAAAGGCATGCCGTAGCGGTAGCCGTGTATCGACCACGGGAGGCGGAGGCCGGCAAAAGAGCGGCAGATGTTGCTTTGGAGGTATATCGGCGGGGGACACTTTTTGACCATGACTTTAATGAGGAGGACACATCACAGATGTACTGTACGGAACTGATAACCCATGTTTATCGTCACGCCGGCATTGAACTGGTGGACGACCGGCGACACGTCGTAGATTTGCCGGCATTCCACTATCAGTGCATCTTGCCCTCACAACTCTGCAACTCTCCGTATTTACGGAATATCTATATGTTTAACCCTTAAAATTAAAAATCATGAAAACTTTAACCGGTGTAGCGCGTGTAATCCTTGTAACCGCAGTTGTTTGTCTTACGGCAGCCTGCAGTGGCGGAAACAATCCTAAAGCTGTTGCCGAAAATTATGCCGCAGCGATTATCAAAGGAGACTATAAGGCCGCATTTGATTATGTCTACTTTGGAGATGACAAAGAAGAGGCCCAGCAGAAGAAGGAGCAGATTTTGGCCTTGGTCGAAGAGAAAGTGAAAAACGGGGTGCCCGATAAGAGTAGAATGGAGAAGTTTACGATTGTCGAAGAGCAGATTGACGAGGAGAACGGCACCGCCACTATGACTGCCATGGTAACTTACGGTAATGGAGAAACCCGCACGGAAAAGATTTCCTTGCTAAAAAACGATGAAGGCAAGTGGATGATAGACAACGCTAAATAAACTATAATGGGTATATATATACATATACCGTTCTGTCGCAGTAGGTGCATCTATTGCGACTTTTTTTCTACGACGCTTGCCGAGTCGTGGCAACTGGCCTACGTGGAGGCATTGGGACAGGAAATCGCATTGCGAGCGGAAGCCTCGGAACAAGGTACGAAGATGCAATGCGATACGCTCTATCTGGGAGGCGGCACACCATCCCAACTGTCCGGGCAAGCTCTTGCGCGCCTTTTCAGCATCATTGAGCAGCGGTTAATCTTGTCTGCCGATTGTGAGGTTACGATTGAGGCCAACCCCGACGACGTCACTCCCGAATGGGTAGCACTGCTAAAGCAGACACCCGTGAACCGCATCAGTATGGGCGTGCAGTCGTTTGACGATGAGATATTACGTTTTCTTCGCCGTCGGCATACAGCAAAGCAAGCGAGAAAAGCAGTGGAGATACTACACGACGGAGGATTTCAGAACCTGAATCTTGACCTCATTTATGGCCTGCCGGGGCAAACACAACAGCAATTCGAGAACGATGTACAAGAGGTACTTTCGTTGCAAACGTCCCACCTTTCCGCCTATGCCCTGCAGTTCGAATCGGGAACTCCGCTTTTCGCCATGCGGGAGAAAGGATTAGTAACAGAAGCCGACGAAGAACTGAGTCTCGGTTGTTATGAGCGGCTGATGGATATTACAGCCCAGGCAGGTATGGAACATTACGAAATATCCAACTTTGCCTATCCCGGGTTTCGCTCGCGACATAACTCGTCATACTGGACGGGGAGCCCTTATATAGGCTTGGGAGCCGGGGCACATAGCTATGACGGACGCTGTCTCCGTAGTTACAACTGCGAGGATGTCCGACAGTATGTAGAAAATATAGGGAAAGGTGTCTTACCGGCGACTACGGAGCATCTTTCCTCGGATGACCGTTATAACGAGTGCGTCATGCTTCGCCTACGTACCCGGGATGGTCTTCGGTTGGACGCTATGGAAAGTGAGTTTGGCACCGAACGACTTCGCTATCTGCTTCGTATGGCCGACTCTCACCTGCGCCGGGGCAAGCTACAAATTACGGCGGATAAGACGCTCTGTCTTACCCGCCGTGGTCTGTTTGTCAGCGACGATATTATATCCGACCTTATGGTTTAGTCCCTCATCGCTTGGTACGAAATCTCGTAGAAACAGGGATATACGCTGTTCGATGCCTTTGTGGTTCCCTGGCTGTGAGGCACAATCATGCGGACAAGTGCCAAATCACCGGTTCCCGTGGTATAACGTCCCAGATTCACGTAGGAAAGGGGAACTATCCAACCGGAAGGTACGGTGGTCGAACCGTATATCATGTACATGGCTCCTCCCTCGTTGATGCTGGTGTTGAAACTGGCTGTTATCGTTCCCGAATTATTGCTTACGTCCAGAATGTCTGGATTGGTCGCCCAATAAAACGTGCGGTCTGTTGTCTGCAAACTATCGCCCATGATATTGTACTCCCAGTAACGACAAATTACCCGCTTGGTCTCCCCGTGCTTAATCTTATCTCCGGTTCCTTTGCGGACTATTTGCATGTATATACCCGTACCGCCGAACAGGACATATTCGTTCTTTGAGGCGTCTGTCATCATTCCCTGCGCCTCGAACTGTTCCTGAGAGATTACATTTATCCGGGGAGTGTTTAACAACGTGTCTCCGCTAGCATCCAAAAGAATCAAGGGCTCTCGTGCAAGAAAAGCACTGATGGCTTTTCTTTCTTTCTCTTTTTGCTCCGCATACGATTCGTCATCCTTACAACTTGTTATCGTTGTGATGGCAAGCAGCGTGAGCAGGATTTGTGTTAGTATCTTCTTCATTTGAGGGACAAAAGTACGGAAAAGCATCGACTTCTCCAAGAAAAACATTTTACTTTAACTTCTCTTCATACTTCTTTACGGCTCGGTGCACCACTTCTACCGCCTCTTCCATGCTCATCCGCAGACTTCCTCCGGCCGCATTCTTATGCCCTCCTCCATTGAAGAATTCCGCACAAAACTCATTACACGGGAAATCATCAACACTGCGGGTGGAGACTTTTATCAGTCCTTTGGTCTCGGTGTCCTCGCGCAGAAAAATGCTCAGTCGCATACCTTCTATCTCCAACGGCATGTTTACGAAACCTTCCGTTGCACCGTTACGGGTCTGGAAACGCTTCCATTCCTCATTAGTCAGGGTCATGAGTGCGGCATGGTACTCTTTCATTACTTCCATCTTCACATACAGCAGGTAGCCCAACAAACGGAAACGGCCTTCGGTATGAGTGAAGAATACGTCGCGGTAGATACGGTCTTTATCTATACCGGTTTGCAGGAGAATACTTACAGCCTCGAATATTTCCGGTCGGTTCGACGCATAAGAAAAGTTTCCCGTGTCGGTCATAAGCCCCGTATAGAGCGCGGTAGCCTCCTCAGGTGTCAGTCCTTCGGCCCACCCCATGTCTAGCATCACACGCAGCAATACCTCACACGTGCTGCACATGTCAGGATGAGAAATAACAACGTCACACGGAATGTCCGGGCTGATGTGATGGTCTATCATGACTTTGGCCGCTTTTGTTGCCATAACCTTCTCTGCCAAAGCATCGCCCATCCGGCTTTGCGTATTGAAGTCCAACATGACTATAAGGTCGGCTTGCGCCAACGCTTCGTCAATTTTCTTTCCCTGCCGGTCGGCACGGAGCATTTCCGCAGAAACGGGTACCCGACGCAGAAAGTCGGGGAAACGGTTGGGAAGAATGGCAGTCACCTGTTTCTCCATACGCCGCATAAGTAGCATAAAAGCCGCACTGCTACCCATAGCATCTCCGTCAGGGTTTGTATGGCAGACCGTTACCACGTGCTGCGCATGAGTTACTAACCGGCGTAATGTTTCGGTCTGCTCCGATGATAATAGGGCACTCAGCATGATATTACTTAATGATTACTTTTTTTCCGTTAATAAGATACAGACCGGAATGACGAATACTTCCGATGCAACGGCCGAGCAGATCATAAATGACGGCATCCTTTCCGACTTTGTCCTGTTGCAGAATGGGGAGAACGGCATCACCCGCCTCGGTACGGCGATACAGGCTGATTGGCGTTTGCCCGGTCTTGTAATAGCGGAAACGCTTTTGTCCGTTCTGATTATTGAATCGCAATGAATAGCCATCGTCTGCGAGAATAATGGCTTCTCCATCCGTTACACTTAACGCATTGGCCAACGGTTTATCGGACGTGTCCACATTGTTCTTGCTCGTGGTGTGTCCCACATATTTACCATTTCGGCCGCGTACACTGTACTTCCCGTCCGTCAGTGCCGTAATCACAAACTCCGCCGCTTCCGTTTCGGCAGAAACATTGATTGTCTGCTGGTATATATTAACGGGAATCGTATTAGCGGTTTTATCGAAAGTCTCCAATCCGCCATCCATTGCCACATTCTCGCTTTCGCAGACAATGAGATAAGTACCGGCCCAATCCGCAAGACGCTCCGTCACCTTTACGTAGGTATTACCGTCTGCCGGTCCCGGTTCTTCGCCATCGCTTGTCACAACCACAGTATATGAAGCACGTGCCGAACGATACGTGCTACTGGCTGTCACATAAGCCGTGATTTCGGCCGTACCGATGGCGTTTGCAGTTACCTGTCCCGATTTGGCATCCACAATAGCCACATTCGCGTTACTCGATTCGTAAGTAACGGTACCGTTGCTGTTGGTCTTCACCGATTGTTGGAAGGTTTCGCCCACCAACATAGATTTTCGCTCTACCTCGAACTCGGCAGTAGCATCTATCTGCGTATTTCCTTCTTCGGGTTCCTCGTAGTTGTCCAAATCGAAAGCCGTACTTTTATAGTCTCCCCAGATATATCGCTCCAAACCGGGAAGATCGACAAACGGATTGCGATTCCCCTGTATACCGAAAACTATATCGTTTCTCTTCCGTTCCTGTTCGTCTACGGGGTCTTCCTTACTCCATTTGATATACAATTCATAAGCCCACGGCTGCAACTTGGGATAGGTGTTCGACTGCATGGTATTGCTACCCTCTTTCTGCACCAGTGACATATTCTCATAGCAGGTCACTATATAGAAGTAGATGCGTGCGAAGTCGCCTTTCCACTCATCGGCCGGCTCCCAGAGCGACACGGTTCCGTTGTTTCCCGCCTGTCCCGTACCGACTTTGATGCAATTATTTGTCCATTTCGTATTCGTGACGATGCCCATTCCGTAGTTACTTTTACGGCTGTTCGCCTCCGTTTCGCTCGGCAGCACGTGCTGCAAATCACTTCCTATCGTGATGCTTGTTCCGCCACCCCACCACGATTGCGGAATACCATGCTCCTTATTCATGCCGGAGACAGCATTTCCGTTCTGGCTCTCGAAGTAGCGTTTCGTATAACTGTAACGGTCGATCACCTGATTATCACTCAAACGGTCGGTCTGATAATAATATGTCCACAACGAGCTATAACTTTTGACAGCAGGATTACCAATGATTTTGTAAAGGGCGGTTTTCAGTTCTTCCGCTTTTTTCCCGTCCGCACTCTTGTAGTATGCAGCCTTGTCAAAAGCCTGCAAACATGCAGGAAACAGGAAAAATATCAGGCTGACTGTAAGGAATCCGAATCTTTTCATCATAATATAAGTTTCACTAATTAACGCAGGAAATAGTCTACTCCGAAGTAGGTAACAAGGGCTGCAATCCACCCCAAAAGCACTTTGCCGGAAATATGACGGAAATACCACCATATACTTGTGTCCTCGCTCCGCAGAAGTGCGTACCCCGCGGTGCATCCAATCGGCAACAGACATCCGCCAATCCCGGCGGAAAGTGCCATAAGGTGCCAATATTGCCCGTCTTGCGTAAACAACTGCTGATAGGCGGTATGTGCGGTTTCGGCCGGCAGTACGTCATAAATACTAATGGCCGACATTACCAAACAGACATTGTCGAGGACTGCCGAAAGCACACCTAAGAAGACCGATATCACATAAACGTCATGAACATAGGTATTGAGCCAATGTCCCACACTCTGCATCGCACCAATCTCTATCAGCACACTAACGGAAAGCGTAACCCCGATAAAAAACATGATGACTTGCAGCACTTCGTATTGCAAGCGCCGGTTGCTACCCGATGGCATGGTAGGCTGTTCCGTGAGAATGGCATGACGATTGAACACCTCGTTAAGTACCCAGATAACTCCGAGCACACAAAGCGAACCGAGGAACGGCGGGAGCAACGTAATGCGGTGGAAAGTAGGCACAAACCATAATCCTCCGATGCCGAAAAAAAGCATTACGATGCGCTGCCAGAGCGGCATGGCGGCATCGTCACCGCGATATACGATGTGACGGCGTTGGATATCGAACGTTTCCGGCAAATCGTAACTAATGAGAATTGTAGGAACAACCGTAGCCACGAAAGCCGGAAGTATCATGCTTGCAGCAAAATTAGTGGGTGTAACGGCACCTCGCGTCCATATCATCAGCGTCGTAACATCACCGATTACCGTGAAAGTTCCTCCACAACAGGCCGCAATCACGATAGCCGCTCCCACGTAGAGCCGTTGCCGGCGGTTGGAAAGCAACCGCCGCACGATAATGAGCATAAGGACGACCGTAGTGAGATTGTCGAGGTTGGCCGAAAGCAGGAAAGTCACCAAGACGGTTCCCCACAAGAAGCGCGGCATTGACCGGGTGCGCAGAAACTCACTGATGAAATCGAAACAACCGTTGTCGGAAAGCACATTCACAATGGCCATGGTGGACAGGAGATAGAGCACAATGCTGCAAATGTAGGCAGAATGCTGCATAAACACATGTTCCGCGATATAGGCTTTATTGGGGCCAACGTAGATTATGTAGAGAATCCACCCCACCACACCTGCAAACATGGCCGTCGTGGCCTTGTTGATGTGGGTAAAATGCTCGCTTGCTATCAGCAGATAAGCCAGCAACATGAGTATTATAATGGCAACAGTCATCGCTTCGTCTTTTATTCGGTTTCTTGTTTCTGCCTGATTACGACCTTAATCTTGACAAGACGCCGTTCGTCAAGTTCCAGCACCTCGAAAGCAATATTCCGGTAAGTGATTTTCTCATGCAGTTTGGGGAATTCCCCTTTGATTTCGAGCAACAGACCGGCCAGCGTATCGGCTTCTCCCTCCACTTTCTCAAAGAAGTCATCGTCCAGTTTCAGAATACGGAAGAAGTCACTTAGCGGACACTTGGCCTCAAACACATAAGTGTTCTGATTCAGGCGCACGTAGGGACGCTCCACCTCATCGTATTCGTCATCTATCTCTCCGACTATCTCCTCCAGAATATCCTCCATGGTGACGATGCCACTCGTTCCGCCGAACTCATCCACAACAACGGCTATATGCACTTTGTTCTGCTGGAAATCGCGCAGCAGGTCGTCTATCATCTTTGTCTCAGGCACGAAGTAAGGCGGACGAATCAGACTCTGCCACCGGAAGTTGGCGGGTTTGTTTAGATGAGGAAGCAAGTCTTTGATGTAAAGCACACCCTTGATGTTGTCCTCGGTACCCTGATAAATGGGAATACGGGAATAGTTGTTCTCAACGATACATTTCAGCACCTCCGGAAAGGGCGTCCGCATATCCAAATCCACCATGTCCACGCGTGGCGTCATCACCTCGCGCGCCATCTCTCCGCCAAACCGGATAATGCCCTGAAGCATACGGCTCTCCTCGGCAATTTCCTTTTGGTCAGTCAGTTCCAGTGCCTGTTCCAGCTCGTCCACGGTCAGTGCTTCCGTGTCATGTGCCAAAATCCTTTCCGTCAGCACTTTGGAGCGAACCAGTATGGACGACAGAGGCCAGAAAATCCGATTGAGCACCATAAAGACGGGAGCAGCATGGCGACAAAACGACAGCCGGTGCTGGGCGGAGTAGATTTTGGGCATCACCTCGCCAAACAGCAGGAGCAGGAAAGTGAGCACAATGGTCATGAGCAGAAACTCCAACCACGGGGCACCAAAGTGGAATATCTGCATGAGGGCATAGTTGAGAATCATGATGATGGCCACGTTCACCAGATTGTTGGAAAGCAGAATCGTTGCCAGAAGCCGTTCGTTGTCGTTGCGCAGGCATATGATTTTCTCATCGGCCGGGTGCCGTTCCTCCTCTATCGTGCTGAGGTCTACGGGAGAGAGGCTAAAGAAAGCAATCTCCGACGCAGAAACGAAAGCGGAGCAGAACAGGAGCAGAACAGCGATACATATAGCAATAACACAACCTGCATCCGGCTGTGTCACTACAATTTCCTGAAAGACAGAAAAGTCGTTCAATGAGGTTAGGGATTAAAGATTAGGGAATAGAGATTAGGGGATTAGAAAGGGGCCTGCGTTGGATTTTCCGACACGGGTGCCGCCGGCGAGGACGGCTGTGCCGCATTCCGCGCGGGCGTCAGCATTTCCAGATTATCCGCCCACACTTCGGTTACGTAGCGTTTCACCCCATTGCGGTCGTCATAGCTGCGGGTGCGCAACTGCCCCTCCACATAGAGTTTATCGCCTTTATGTACGTATTTCTCCACGGTTTCGGCCAGACGGCGCCATACGACAACGTTGTGCCACTCGGTGCGCTCCGGCACCTGCGTGCCATTCTGCAACGTGTAAGCCCGTTCCGTGGTGGCCATGGAGAAACTTCCCACAGCCACACCCTGTTCCACATATCTCACCTCGGGTTCTTTACCGACGTTTCCTATCAGCATTACTTTGTTCAATGACATTTTTGTAAATGTTACGAATTATAGTGCGGACAAAGATACGTTTTTTTCGCCGAGTATGCAAATTACATATAGGGAATCTTCACGCATATCTTCCGCACCTCCGCCGGCCGGCCGTCAATGGCCATGCAGGGCATGTGAGCGTCCGAGGGATAGAGTATCTGATAACTGACAGGACTGACTTTTCTTTGCCGGGGCGACTGTGCCGAGGCATAAAGGATAAAATCATTCGCTATGTCAAATTCGCCCTGCGGCTCCGTGGCCTGCTCCTTGGGCGCTACAAAGATAATCTCTTTTCCCGTAACCAGCAACTGAACGTCGATGTAGCGCCGATGCAGTTCGTAGACGGACTGCAACTTCGTCTCATACTCCTGCACGTTGGCAAAACAGCCCTCCCCGATTTCGTTTCGGCCAAGGGGGAGTGCCGCAAGGTCGGTCGTCAGCAGAAAATGTGCAACAGCCTGCCAGGCTTCCGGATTTTTCCCGATTTGCGCATCGAGAACGGCAAAATCATTATCACCCGACAAGGGTAACCGGCGCCAAAGCGCCTTGATGTCTTCTGTATTCATGGTCTACTGCAATTTTCACAAACATTCATCCCGCTACGCTTCAGCAATCTTTCCGCTTGAGGATACATGCCGCAACAACTGGCCCGAACAAGCCTGCAAGACCGGAAGAAAAGCCGATGACGGCAGCATTCTTTATACTAAAAAGGGCCGGGCTACCGAGAAGATACCCCAAGAAATAAACAACAGCAGCACTGAAAGCCGAAACTATCAGAAGTGCCAAAATGGAAGAAAGCATCTTTTTCATACACATTTAGTCATTAGTGAGTTAATTCCGGGGGTAAAGTTACTACAAAATCCTTTTATCGCCAAACTCCTCGTCAAGATTCTGCTCGTATTGCCGACACCTGCACACACTACATCACAAAAAGAAAGAAAGTTACACCGTAAGATTTCACTACGATATAACCTCTTCATGGAGGCGGTGCGTACGGGACTCGAACCCGTGACCCCATGCGTGACAGGCATGTATTCTAACCAAGCTGAACTAACGCACCAAACCTATCTAAAGTAAGTAATAGTAAAAACTGGAGCGGCAAACGAGACTCGAACTCGCGACCCCGACCTTGGCAAGGTCGTGCTCTACCAACTGAGCTATTGCCGCATTGTGTGAATGAGAAGCGGTGCGTACGGGACTCGAACCCGTGACCCCATGCGTGACAGGCATGTATTCTAACCAAGCTGAACTAACGCACCGTGTTTATCATCGTTTCAAAGAAGTGGGTGGTGATGGATTCGAACCACCGAAGGCGTAAGCCAGCAGATTTACAGTCTGCCCCATTTGGCCACTCTGGTAACCACCCTTGCAAGCAGACTGCTGCTCTCCTTGAGAAAAGAAGTGACTCCTGCGGGATTCAAACCCACAACCTTCTGATCCGTAGTCAGATGCTCTATTCAGTTGAGCTAAGGAGCCAATCAC
>CAMWQU010000013.1 GCA_947176535.1 uncultured Prevotellaceae bacterium | reverse complement strand
CAATTATAGCTTCAATGTCAAGTTCGTTTATATTTCGTGTAACTTTATCCAGAATCTGTTCATATGATATATCTTCAAAATAAAAATCTATTGTTTCTGCCAATTTATTATGAGGGAATGTTAGTTCTAATGCCTTTTTGTCATGTGGATTATAATTGATATTCACATGATCTCCTTCTGAAATAAATATTATACTAGGAGCAATGAACTCAACGTATTTATGTACATTTTTTGGTGTGGACCACATTTTATTTTCAATTTCTCCCTTGTAATAGGTAAAATCATCAAAACACCAAATATCGCCGTTCCTTAATACGACACCTTTTTTATATGGAGTCCATTTCTGCTGCTCATTATCACGACAGTATTCCTTTATAGAATAATTACATCCCGTTTCCCATTCTTGACGTTCTTCTGACCATTTACCTTTAGGACAATGAGCACAATCTCCATGAGCCCGCAAATTTGTCTGATGGTCTATGGGTTCATACTTCATCCATTCTTCATAAGGTATAAATTGGTTTTCTTTTAATAATTCTATTCTAAACGGAACTCTATGTAAATTAGTACATCCGCCAAAGGCACCGAACCCTATTTCTTTAATGTCATTACCGCCAGTGATGATTCTCAAATTTGAACATCCTTCAAATAATCTTGTTGGCAGATATATCATGTTTCGAGGGATGTGGACTTCTTCTAGTTTTTTGTTATAGGCAAAGCCATATGGCTCTAACTGTAACATACCATTGGTTTCGGGAATATGTAATCTCTTGATTGTACTATTTCTTATTGATAAGCTCTTTAAATTTGATCCGAAAACAACTTCTTCAAGTTTTGGACAGTCGCTTAAGTTTAAGCCTCCTATACAGTCTGTTCGAGTTTCATTACTAAACGTATTGAGTCCAAGACCTACAATTTTTTTCAACTCATAAAGACCGCGTATCATTGGCATATTATCTAATCTATTAGGAAGAATTATTTCCTTGACAACTGAAAGACATTTATATTTATTTATACGTGTCTTTCCTCCATAACCAAATTCAGAACATTCGTTAAGACCCATCTTAAAGTGTCTATAAGAACTTGATGATTTAAGTTCACTTAAATCAAGAATATCTATTTCACCTTTAAATGCGTTATAGAATTTTTTATCGAATACCACACTGTCGAAATCAATTGTGCCAATCACCTTTACGCAGTTGGTGTCCGCTGGTATTTCACACATAATTGAGACTTCTTTCAATTTCAAAAAGGTAGTATGATAAACTAATCTCGCAGATGCGGAATCAGAAAGATTTAATGTATAAGTTTTCATCTTTATCAATAACTTATTCTATATAACAATAATTTACTATTTCTCTCGGATATAACAATCAAAAAATGAGGTCTTTAGATTCAAGCTCTCTTTTTTCGTTGGTCCACGAGTCCGGCTGGCTCTGACAATAAACATCACATGTGACAATCGTTGTAGAGTCCAGCAGCAAATTCAATGCAAAGTTATGTAATATTTTGTATAAATCTGTTCAGTGGTGTATCAAAATCAAGTTTTTCTCTAAGTCTTCTGTTCAATCTCTTCTGAATCTTCCTGATATACCTATCCGTAAAGTCTGCGAAGTTCGCTTTCTTGGGTATATATCTCCTGATGAGTTTGTTTGCATGCTCAATGGCTCCTTTCTGCCATGAAGCATATGAATCTGCAAAATACACAATGACCTTGTCCCTGTTCTTCAGTGACAGTGCTCCGGTAATCTCCCGATGTGCGGCAAACTCACATCCGTTATCCGTAGTGATGGTCTTCAGTGACTGTCGGTATGGGAAGAGCAGCCTTACGACGGTTCTTGCCATGAGGCCTGCCTTTCTGCCCTGCGGCAGGCGTTCCATCAGAATGAAGTTGGTGTAGCGTTCCGTCAGCGTAACGATGGCATGACCATACGAGTCTACAATAGTGTCCATCTCCCAGTCTCCGAACCGTGTCCCGTCGGCTTCCGCCGGACGCAAGTGTATGCTGGTACGGCCAGCGATGTTCGTTGCCTTGGTCTGTCGGACGGACTTCGCTCTTTTCCTGTATTTCAGCTCGTGCGGCATATGCAGGGCTAGTCTTCCCGTAGCGTCTGCATGGACGTGATTGTATATCGTCTGTTTGACGATATGCGTCCCCTCCTTACGCAACAGGCCGGCTATCTGTCCGGGAGACCAGTCCTCATCCATAATCATCTGCTCTATGCGCCACCATAGTTCCGGGGGCTTGCGGTGATTGCCCGCAAGCGTGTGACGACGGGCATCGCACTTCTTTTGGGCATTCAGCCATACATATCGGCCGTTGGAGTCCGAATTACGCTCAATCTCACGGTAGACGGTCGAAGGATGGACGTTTATTTCACGGGCGATAAAACTTTTGTTCCATCCGCGCTATAGAATAGACACTTAACGAAACTAACGTTGCGTTTCTATTTGGATTCTTCAGCGGAAAACTCCGCACTTATGCCTATTTCCGACTGAAGCAGCGAGGCGCAGCCCCCGGCCGGATTATTGTCCCGGTCTTAGAACCGGTAGCCGAGGGTAAGGGTGAAGCTATGGTTTTTCAGTTCTCCCAGACGGACATTCTCTATACCTTTGCCATTATACTCATTATTGGCATAGGCCATGCGGAAGTCGTCCAACCACGCATCCGTGAAGCCCCAGTCCCATCCGAAATTGATGGAATACTGTTTGTTGTACTCCACTCCCACGCGGAAACCTATGCCGCAATCGAAACGCTGTATGGCTCTGATTTTGTGGTTTACAAAACTGTTTGTTTCTTGATTCCATTCTGGGTAATCTTTTTTGCCGAATGTCATGGTGTGGGTGTTGGGATCCTTATCATCGAAGGGTTTGTATCTGTCCTTGCCCGTTACACCAATGGAAAAATAGGGACCCACGTCGCCGTACACACCGACTTTCTTGCTGATATTGTAACGGTAGCCGACGTGAATGGGAATCTCCAAATAGTGTGCCTGAACGATATTCTTATCTTTGTTTGCGAACGTCTTTCTGGCTCCTTTCTGTGTCCAGTCAACACCGGCACTCAGGTATATGCCATAGGCATTGGGGAGGACATAGTCTGTTCTGACTCCGAAGTTTGCTCCGACTTTGGAATCGTAACTGCCATTTCCCGCAACCTGACCGATATTGACCATGTTGGTTACATTGAATCCGGCAAAAGCCTGCCATGTAAATCCCGTTTTGGGCACATTTTCAAGAGCCATCATATTCCCTGCGAATAATGCGGCTAATGCGATTGTAAGAAATCTTTTCATAATGCCTTGGTAAATAAAGTTGTACAAATGTTTAGCGTTCACCTTGTTTACTTCTGTTTCAGCAGGTCGCGGATTTCTGCCAGCAGCTCTTCCTGCGTGGGTGCGGCCGGTGCTGCGGGTTCCTCGGTTTTGGGTTCTTCCTTCTTCTTGGTCAGCTTGCTGATGCCCTTAATCATGAGGAAGATACAGAATGCGATAATGAGGAAGTCGATGCAGCTCTGTATGAACGCACCGTAAGCGATGGTCGCAGGCTCCTGCCCGCTGATGACTACCGGGAGGTCGTATTTCAGGTCGCTGAAGTTCACTCCGCCCACGAGCCAGCCGATGGGAGGCATGATGACATCTGCCACCAGCGAAGATACGATTTTTCCGAAAGCACCGCCGATGATGACACCGACTGCCATGTCCAACACGTTGCCACGCATGGCAAAATCCTTGAACTCTTGAACAAACTTAGCCATATTTTAGTATTTTTTAATATAATTATGTTTCGTTGCGCAAAGATAAGGATTTTTTTTGCAAGTTAAAAAGAATCTTCGTATATTTGCACCACATTTCGGAAGAAAAAAGTAAGAAAGATACACAACTATTATTTAACCCAACTTAAAAAACAAACGAAAATGGCAAATGTAAAAGTTGCAATCAACGGTTTCGGCCGTATCGGTCGTCTGGCTTTCCGTCAGATGTTCGACGCTGAAGGTTATGAAGTAGTGGCAATCAACGATTTGACCAGCCCCAAGATGTTGGCTCATCTGTTGAAGTACGACACCGCTCAGGGCGGTTTCGCCGGCAAGTTCGGTGAGGGCAAGCACACTGTAGACTACAAGGATTCTGTTCTCGCTGAGGACGGCAAGACTGTTGTTACTCCCGGTTCCATCATCGTGGACGGCAAGGAAATCACCATCTATGCAAAGCCCAATGCTGCAGAACTGCCCTGGGGTGAGCTGAATGTGGATGTTGTTCTGGAGTGCACCGGTTTCTACACCAGCAAGGCCAAGGCTTCCGCTCACATCGAGGCCGGCGCCAAGAAAGTCGTTATCTCCGCTCCCGCCGGTAACGACCTGCCCACCATCGTTTACAACGTGAACCACGAGACTCTGAAGAAGGAAGACAACGTTATCAGCGCTGCGAGCTGCACCACCAACTGCTTGGCTCCCATGGCTGCTGCCCTGAACGCTTACGCTCCCATCCAGAGCGGTATCATGAGCACCATCCACGCTTACACCGGCGACCAGATGATTCTGGACGGCCCCCAGCGTAAGGGTGACCTCCGTCGCAGCCGCGCCGGCGCTTGCAACATCGTTCCCAACTCTACGGGTGCTGCCAAGGCCATCGGTCTGGTTATCCCCGAGCTGAACGGCAAGCTCATCGGTAGCGCACAGCGTGTTCCGACTCCCACCGGTTCTACCACCATCCTCGTGGCTGTTGTCAAGGGTCAGAACGTGACCGTTGAGGGCATCAACGCCGCCATGAAGGCTGCTCAGACCGAGAGCTACGGTTACACCGAGGATCAGATTGTCAGCAGCGACATCATCGGTATGCGCTTCGGCAGCTTGTTCGACGCAACTCAGACCATGGTAAGCAAGATCGATGACGACACTTATCAGGTGCAGGTTGTTAGCTGGTACGACAACGAGAACTCTTACACCAGTCAGATGGTTCGTACCATCAAGTACTTCGCAGAGCTCTAATCGGAAGTTATACCTTATATAATAATGTAGGCCGCATGGATTTTTTCCATGCGGCCTTTTTTAATAGGTCGGTAAATTTCGCAGCCGCTTCCCGAGGCCGGAAATGAGGCCCCCCGACGACCGGCCTCCGTCCATAGCGGGACCGAGCCTTGTCCATAGCAGGATGGAGCCTCGTCCATAGCGGGACGGAGGCGCGACGTCCGGGGAGGCTTTTCGCGTCGTCCGAAAAAGTGGCCCGAAATGTAGGGTAGGGGACTATGGAATAATGAAGTTCAGGCACTCCTGCCGCACGGAAGCCTCGAAGGGGACGGACACATGGGGAAGAACCTGTCCGTCGATGCTCACGCACGACCGGCCGATTTCCTCGAAACGGATGCGCTGGCGCGAGCGGTAGGGCTGTACATTCCGGTGTGTCAGTAGTTTGCCCGTAATCAGCAGGTGCATTCCCGCCAGCAGTTGGGAAATGACGGGGTGGGAAATGGTGGTGACGTCAAGCATACCATTGTAGGGCACGGCATTGGGGGTGAGACCGTAGCTCTGTGCGTTGCCGACGCACACATTCATCAGCTTTTTGTCGATGAGTTCGTGATTTACCGTAAAGCGGATGCGGTTTGTCATGCGGTGAAAAAGGAGCATGAAAATGCTGCTGAGGTGAGAAAGCGACGACAGCCCCCAGAAGCGGTAAGCCTTGCGGCGGATGTTCACGATGTCGGCTACCAGTCCGATGTTGAGGCAGTTGAGAAAGTAGCGCGTCTCGTCTCCCATGCGCAACATGCCTACGTCCACCTTGCGGATGCGACCCCGTATGAGCACATCGACGGCAGCGACAGGGTCGTCTTCGTCTATCTCCCAGTATTTGGCGTAGTCGTTGCCGTGTCCGTTCGGTATGATGCCGAACGTCAGCGAATCACATAGTTTCGGGTCTATGGAGAACACCCCGTTGATGGCGCGGTTCAGGGCCCCGTCGCCTCCCACGATGACGATGCGTTCGTAGCCGTTCTTGGCCAACATGGCGGCCAGACGCTCCTCCGAACCTCCTCCCTCGCTCTGCACGAAATCGTATTCGATGCCGCACTCGTTCAGGTGGCGGCGGATTTTCTCCCAACGCTTGTGGGTACGTATGACACCGCTTTTCGGACTGTAAATGATTCCCCAGCGCATATACCTTTGCTTTAACGGTTCTTGATTTGTCTTCTGCTTTATGATTTCCAAAGCCGGATAATCGTCTCCACTTTCTCCTCCATGGGCAGGTCGGCGTCAATCCAGTGAATGGGGATGCCCCGACGCTCCTCCATGCCCCGGAACCATGTCATCTGCCGTTTGGCAAACTGGTGGATGGCAATCTCCAGTTGTGTAAACATTTCGTCATAGGATAGCTGTCCAGTGCAGTACAACGTCACGTACTTGTATTCCAAGCCGTAGCGGATGAGCCGTTCGGGAGGCAGCTTGGTCAGCAGTTCCCTCACTTCGTCTATCATTCCCTGCTCTAATCTGTCCTTTAGTCTTTTGGTAATCTTTGCTCTACGTGCATCCCTGTCTATTCTTACCCCGATGTTCAAACTGTGGCGTTCCGGGAAACTTACGGCCCCCAGTTGGAAGCTCTTCAGCACCGATTCGATGTACAGACCCGTGCCGCCGCACATGACGGGAATCCGTTCCCGCGCCGTGATGTCCATGTAAGCATTTTGGAATGCGCACTGGAACTCGTAGACGTTAAATCGGTAACCGGCCTCCGCAATGTCTATGATATGGTAGGGCACGTTTTCGCCCTCCACTACGTAGTCCTCCAAGTCCTTGCCCGTCCCGATGGTCATGCCCCGGTACACCATGCGGCTGTCGGCGGAAATGACTTCGCCGCCAATCCTGTGGCACAACCGGGCGGCCAACGGGGTCTTGCCGCTGGCGGTGGGGCCAAGTATCGTAATCAGGTCGTAGTTCATTGTCATCCCATCCTCGAAATGTTCTCCAGTTCCGCTTCGTTGATGAATTTAATCTTCTTTCCGTCGATGGCCACGAGACCTTCGCTCGCAAAACTGCTCAGCGTGCGTATGGCGTTGCTTGTGGTCATGTTCGATAGGTTGGCGAGGTCTTCGCGGCTCAGGTAGATGCCCAGCGTGTAGCCGTCCTCCTCCAGACCGTAGTTTTTTTTCAGCATCAGGAGCGATTCGGCAAGTCTGGCGCGGATGTGCTTCTGCGTGAGGCTCACCGTGCGCTCGTCCGACATGCCCAGCAGTTTGGCCAGACTGCGGATGAAGAACCACGCCAACTGATTGTTGCTCTGTACGAAACGAAATATCAGCGACAACGGGATTTTGGCGATGACGGAATGCTCGAAAGCCATCGCGCTGCAGTGGATGCTCTCGCCGGAAATATAGGCCCGGTAGCCGAAATACTCCACGGGTTTGTAGAGCCGCATGGTCTGGTTGCGTCCTCCCACGCCGTTCTTGAACACTTTCACTTTTCCGGAAAGGAGGCAGAAGAGGTGGACAGGGGTGTCGCCCTCGCGGTAGATGATTTCATTTTTCTTATAATCCTGTAAGAAAATGTTTTCCCGCAGTTCCTCTATTTGCTCTTTCGTCAGGTGGCGGCACAACTCCGACAGTTTTTCGAGAACCTCCGGTATGTTTCTCGTCTTTCGTGGCATTATGAGTGTTTGTTTTATGTTTTGCGACACAAATTTATAGGATTCCGACAGATAAAGCAAGAAAAAATGTGCTTTTGTTTTGAAATACATTTTTTTTTTTCTAATTTTGAATGTCCATAGAAAACACTAAACACTAATCAACTATGAGTTATTTGCGCTTTGATAAGACTCTGATGACGAATTTGCAAGAGTCTCTGCCCAAGGAGATTCTGCGCTCAAATCGCAGCGGAGCCTACTCGTGCACCACATTGGTGGATTGCAACACGAGAAAGTATCATGGGCTGTTGGTTGTGCCGGTACCCGAATTGGATGACGAAAACCATGTCTTGCTTTCTTCGTTGGATGCAACGGTGATTCAGCATGGCGCAGAGTTTAATCTCGGTCTCCATAAGTATAACGGCGACAACTTCGCTCCCCGTGGTCATAAATATATCCGTGAGTTCGACAGCTTGCAGGTGCCCACCACCATCTACCGTGTGGGCGGCGTGCAACTGAAGAGGGAAATGGTGTTCCAGCATTTCGAGAACCGCCTCATCATCCGTTATACGCTGCTCGATGCTCATAGCGAGACGACGCTGCGTCTGCGGCCTTTCCTCGCTTTCCGCAGTGTGCGTGAGTACACTCACGAGAACGGTCGGGCCAGCCGCGACTATTTCGAGGTGGAGAACGGTATCAAGACCTGTATGTATCCCGGTTATCCCGACCTGTACATGCAGATAAACAAGGCCAATACGTTCGTCTTTCAGCCCGACTGGTATCGCGGAGTTGAATATCCGAAGGAGCAGGAGCGTGGATATGCAACGAACGAAGACCTGTATGTACCCGGCTATTTTGAGTTTAACATCAAGAACGGCGAAAGCGTAGTCTTCAGTGCGGGACTTTCGGAAGTGAAGACCGCAACCTTGAAAGACTTGGCCGATTTTGAAGTGAATGTGCGTACCCCTCGGGATAACTTCTATAACAATCTGGTCAATTCCGCCCACCAGTTCATCATCAGTCGTGACGGTGAAAACTACGTACTGGCCGGCTATCCGTGGTTCAAGAGCCGCGCCCGCGACCTCTTTATCTCCCTACCCGGTCTGACGCTGACCAACAATGAGGTGGAGAAATATGAGCAGGTGATGAAGACAGCCGAGAAGGCCATACGCCAGTTTATGGCCGGCGAGCCTATCGGGGTGAAAATTTATGAAATGGAGCAGCCGGATGTGCTGTTGTGGGCCGTCTGGTGTATTCAGCAGTACGGTAAAATCATGGGCCTGCAGAAGTGCATCGACAAGTACGGAATGCTTGTGCAGGATATGATGGAGTGGATACGCGCCGGCAAACATCCCGGACTTGACCTTCATGACAACGGTCTGCTCTACGCTCCGGGCGGAAAGGAAAAGGCCATTACGTGGATGAACAGTTCGTCTTACGGCCGTCCCATCGTGCCACGTTCGGGCTACATCGTGGAGTTCAATGCCCTATGGTACAATGCACTGATGTTCTGCTCCGAGATATGCCGCCACGTGAAAGACGAAAAAGTGGCTCTCATGCTCGGCGGACTGGCTCAGAAAGCAGGGCAGAGCTTTGTCGATGTCTTCCTCAACGAACACGGCTATCTGCTCGACTACGTGGATGGGAACATGATGTCGTGGGAAGTTCGTCCCAACATGGTCTTTGCCGTGGCTTTCGATTACAGTCCCCTTGATGCCAAACAGAAGAAAGGCATTCTCGACTTCTGCACCAAGGAGTTGCTCACGCCCAAGGGATTGCGTTCGCTTAGCCCCAAAAGCGGTGCTTACAATCCGATGTACGTCGGCCCGCAGCAGCAGCGCGACTTCGCTTACCATCAGGGTACGGCCTGGCCGTGGCTGGCAGGTTTCTACATGGAGGCTTGTCTGCGCGTCTTTGGCCGCAGCCGCGTAAGTTTCATCGAACGTCAGTTGGTGGGTTACGAAGAAGAACTCTTCTACCATTGCATCGGCACGATTCCGGAACTCTTTGACGGCAATCCTCCTTTCCACGGACGCGGTGCCATTTCGTTTGCCATGAACGTTGCGGAAATCATGCGCGTAGTGAAGTTATTGGATAAGTATAATGAATATTAAAGACAGGAGGCCATCACTATGAAAGTTTTAATGTTCGGATGGGAGTTCCCTCCTAAGATTTACGGCGGACTGGCTGTGGCATCATACGGTATCACAAAAGGTTTGAGTGTGCAAGGCGACGTGGAGACCACTTTCTGTATGCCCAAACCGACGGGCGAGGAAGAGGGTTTCCTGAAGATTGTGAATATGAGTCAGGTGCCCGTCGTATGGCGCGACGTGCAGTATGATGCCATCAAGGAACGTTTCGTCGGCCATACAGCCGAGGATTATTACCGTTTCCGCGACCATCTGTATGCCGACTTCAACTATCTGCAGGGACTGGACGATTTGGGATGTATCGGTTTTGCCGGCGGTTACCCGGGCAACCTGCACGAGGAAATCAATAATTTCAGCATCATTGCCGGTGTGCTGGCCCGTTCGGAGCAGTTCGATATCATCCATGCCCACGACTGGCTGACTTATCCGGCCGGCGTTCATGCCAAGATGGTGAGCGGTAAGCCCCTTTGCATCCATGTGCACGCCACCGATTTCGACCGCAGTCGCGGAAAGGTGAATCCTACGGTTTACGCGGTGGAGAAGAACGGCATGGACCATGCAGACTGCATCATGTGTGTGAGCGAGCTGACCCGTCAGACGGTAATCCATCAGTACCATCAGGACCCCCGCAAGTGCGTGGCTATGCACAATGCCGTGTACCCGCTGAGCGAGGAGTACCGCTCTATCGTTCCCAACAAGAAGCCCAATGAGAAGGTTGTTACCTATCTGGGACGCATCACCATGCAGAAAGGGCCGGAATACTTCATCGAAGCGGCCAAGCGTGTGCTGAACCGAAGCCACAACATCCGCTTCTGCTTCGCCGGTAGCGGCGACATGATGAACGCCATGATTAACCTTGCGGCCGCTTATGGCATAGCCGACCGCTGCCACTTCCCGGGCTTCCAGCGTGGCAAGCAGGTTTATGAGATGTACAAGAGCAGCGATGTCTTTGTCATGCCCTCGGTGAGCGAGCCGTTCGGTATTGCTCCGTTGGAGGCGATGCAGTGCGGATGTCCCAGCATCATTTCGAAACAGAGCGGTTGCGGTGAGATACTGGAGAACGTCATAAAGGTGGACTACTGGGACATCGACGCCATGGCGGATGCCATATACAGCATCTGCACCAACGATGCCCTGCACAAATACCTTGCGGAAGAGGGTATGAAGGAAGTGGACGGCATCACTTGGGAGAAAGTGGCCGTGCGCATTCGTTCATGCTACGAGCAACTTATCCAGCGTGGTTACTTTGATGTAAATGATTATCGCGCCTAAATCATTAAACCGTTAAATCTATTAAAATTGTTATGAAGACTATTTGCTTATATTTTGAGATTCATCAGCCCGTGCATCTCAAGCGCTATCGTTTCTTTGAAATCGGTACCGACCATTATTATTACGATGATTACGAGAACGAGCGTTCCATCACCGAGGTCGCTCAGAAAAGTTATATTCCCGCACTGACCGCCATGCTGGAGATGACCAAACTCTACGGCAAACAATTCAAGGTGGCTTTCTCGCTGTCGGGCGTGGCCATTGAATTGTTGGAGATTTATGCTCCCGAAGTGTTGGAACTGTTGCAGCAACTGGCCGAGACCGGATGCGTGGAATTCCTTGCCGAGCCTTACAGCCACGGCCTTTCCTCATTGGCTAATGAGGAAGTGTTTATCGAGGAGACTCAACGTCTGGCCAATAAGATAAAGGAAATGTTCGGACAGGCCCCGAAAGTGCTGCGCAACTCATCTCTGATCTATTCGGACGACATCGGTGCCCTGGCCGGCCGCATGGGCTTCAAAGGTATGATTGTGGAGGGAGCCAAACACATACTGGGTTGGAAGAGCCCCCACTTCCTCTATCATTGCGCGATGGACCCCAACGTGAAACTGTTGCTGCGCGACTACAAACTTTCGGACGACATATCCCTCCGCTTCAACGACAGCAACTGGAACGAATACCCCCTGTTCGCCGACAAGTACATGAACTGGATCAGTCAGTTGCCCGAAGACGAGCAGGTGGTGAACATCTTTATGGAACTGTGCGCACTGGGCGTATATCAGCCCCTGTCGAGCAACATTCTGGAGTTCCTGAAGGCGTTGCCCGCAGTGGCCAAGCAGCAGGGTGTTGTCTTTGCCACACCCAGTGAAATCATCGGCAAGACGAAATCCGTCGGCCCGATGGAGGTGGGCTATCCCGTCAGTTGGAACGACGAGGAGCGCGACACCTCTTGCTGGCTCGGAAACGGCATGCAGCGTGAGGCCTTCAACAAGCTCTATCAGGAGGCCGACCGTATTCTGGCTTGTCAGGATCGCCGCATCAAGCAGGATTGGGATCGCATACAGGCCTCGAACAATTTCCGTTTCATGACGACGAAGCACGCCAGTGTGGGGATGTACCGCAGTTTCTACGACTCTCCCTATGACGCTTTCACCAACTACATGAACATCCTCGGCGACTTCATCAAGCGTGTACAAGACCTCTTTCCGCTGGAGGTGGAGAGCGACGAACTCAATGCCCTTTACACCACCATCCACAATCAGGGTGAGGAAATTGCCGTGAAGGATAAGGAAATCAGTCGTCTGCGTGCCCGTCTGGAGAAGTACGAACCCAAAGAGGAGGTAGCGGAAGAGAAAGCTCCCGCGCCCAAGACACCGGCTGTCGCCAAAGCCGCCTCTGCTCCTAAAAAGGCCGCCACATCCAAGAAGTCGGCCAAGAAATAGGCCCGGCGGAATTTAGGAAAGAAAAATAAAGAAGCCTTGCTTGTCTGAGCCGTCCCGAACATTTCGCGGGGCGCGTCAGACAAGCAAGGCTTTTTTGTGGAGTCGGGTAGCGGCGACAGATGTTTGCCGGGTGCCATAAAGCGGATGCCTTGTTCGGTACGGAAAATTTTCCGCTTCCCCGTTCCCTTTTTTTAGCCCCGGGCAGGACGGAGGCTTGTCCATACTATGGACGGGCCTCCGTCCCGCTATGGATTGCGCCTCGTCCATAGCGGGATCGTGGCCCGTCCTCGTATGACCCTAAAATGGAAAAACTGACTATAATTTGGAGGGATAGAAAATAATGCGTATCTTTGCCTCGACATTTCCGGAATGTCGAGACATATTGAAAAAAAAGAAGCGTATTGCTTACTTGCTAGTGGAAACGTAGGAAATTTTCATCTGATGCAAGGGTAAACAAGCGGTTCTCATGCTATAAGCGTGAGCTGCTCTCCCTGCATTGCATCTACGGTTTCCTACGACCTTCATTCGCTGCGTGGCGATACAGCTCACGCTTCTAAATCCAATTAACCGGTCGATAGGGCTGTAAGACCACTAAATACAAAATGTCCAATAGGCCCCTTGTCGCGTTACGATGGTACAACGACTAGTTATACGGAAAAATTTAAAGTATTACTTAATTGTCCTGTAAAAGAGACGGATGTTTATGCAACTGTATACGTTAATATAGACAATTCAGAAGTGGCTAGTGCTGTTGTTAAGATTCCCGCAGGGATGACAGAGTCTAGTAATACAGAAATTAAAGTTGGAGATGGCTATGGTGGCAAGCGTTACACTTTAAGGGTATCGGAGTATTAAATTAGTTTCAGTGAATAAATCCTTAATCATAAGGCTGGCGATTGTCAGCCTTATGTTAATGTAGGACTGTTATGTATCTCAAATTCTGTCAAAGACGTAATCTTTGATCTATCTTTCCCGATTTAATAAATAGGAAAGAGCTGCGTTAGACCGATAATGCAAGTCAAATGCAGCTCTTTATTTCAGTTTCTGTGAGAGCAACCGTCGGAAATCCTCTATGTGGCGTTCCCGCTCTTCGGAAGTGAGGGCAGGGTGGTGTGATTGCAGATAATCCCTGAACGCATCCAGCGCGTGCATGCGTCCCATGGATTTACCGGCCTGAAGACCGCTTTGGTAAGGTGTGTGTGGCAAAAGAGCCCTGTTGAAATTTCCGTCGCTCATCTGCGCCGCCGTTTACGTCTGAAGATGCTGCCGAAAGCGCGGACAACGGAGAGGCCGATGCGCAGACCCTCGTAAACGGCGAAGCCTCGGCTCACCCAGTTGCTCATGGACTCTACGCGGTTGGCGGGTTCTTCGTTGGCGTGGACGAGTTGGCTGAACTGACCGGACAGCCGGGTGCGGCTTTCGTTCAGTTCTTTCGCCACCTTCTCCGACTCCAGCGCACCGCCGTCGGGAGTGGCGAAGACTTGGTTCATCAGTTTGGCAACCGGTTGAATAACCCATTGGTCGCGGAAATACCAAAAGACGAGGAACAGGACGAAAACGAACGCCGTGACACAGGCGAATCCGAGTGCTGTGCTTCCGAGTGCCTGCCCGATGATGTAGGCAAGGAAGAAAGAGAAGAACAGCAACAGCATACCGCCCAGCAGCAGGCAGACGACGGCAATGGCCAATCGGGAGAGGATAAAAGAAAGTTTGTCCCGCGTTTCGGCCAACAAGGCTTTCTTCTGAAGCCCCGCATAGGTGCGGGTCTCCAGAAGAATATCCTGCATTTGTCGTTGTGTATCAGCGAATCCGAACATCTTTCGAATGTTTTGGCTTATCTTACGAAAGATAAGATAACGTTAATCCTCGTTCGGCTGCAATTCCTCGGCAATCTCGTCTACCAGGTGGTTCAGTTCTTTCGAAGAAAGGCGGATGCCACGCTTGCGGAGGGCTTCCGTAATCTTTTCACGCAATTCCGATCCCTTGGAGGGAGCAAGCAACAAACCGGCGGCTGCACCTACGGCAGCTCCGCCAACAAAGGCCACAAAATAGCTGAATGCTTTCATAGTTGTACACTAATTAAAGTTAATAAATGATGTCATCAGCAAAAGTACGAATTTATTCATAATCTATATCTATTATTTGTATTTATTTTCCCGAATTAACTTTTTTTTGATATATTGGCTTGGCTATGTCCATAATTATAGGTATTTTTGTAGCGCATTACGGAATAATATTAACAATATTTAGATATATTACTATGAAGAAACTTTTTCTAATGGGTGCAGCGGTGCTTATGGTGATGGCCATGACCGGTTGCAAAGGTAAAGAAAGTGCTTACAAAAAGGCTTACGAGAAGGCTCAGCAAAATCAGACCACTCAGGGTGGTTACGTGCAGACCGTAGTAACCAATCCTCAGCAGCAGAATACGCCGGTTCAGGTGACTCCCGTTACCCCGACGAACACAAATACCGTAACTCCCGTTACGACGACGGACTACAGCAACGTAAGTGTGCGCACCGAGGCTGTGAAACTGGTCAGCGGTTCCGGTCTCCGCGCGTTCAGCGTGGTAGTCGGCTCTTTCGGCTTGCAGAGCAATGCGCAGAGCCTCCAGTCCGTTCTTTCTCAGAAAGGCTATGCCGCTCAGATTGTTTCGGCTCAGGTCAATGGCATGACGATGTACCGCGTCGTCGCTTCTACGCATGACACGAAGGAGCAGGCCGCACAAAGCCGTGCAACCCTGATGGGTTCTTATCCTGATGCGTGGTTGCTTTATCAGAAGTAATCCAAGACAGAATTAGGTGAGTAGGGTACTTGCCATAGATTATGGGGTCCGTCGCACAGGTATTGCTGTGACGGACCCCTTGCAACTGATAGCGAATGGGCTTACCACGGTGGAGACTCGTCAGTTGCTTGACTTTCTGAAAGACTACGTGGCCCGTGAACCGGTGGAACTTTTTCTCGTGGGCAAGCCCATGCAGACCAACGGACGGGAGAGCGAGAATTTGGCCAACGTGCGGAAGTTTGTGGAAAAGTTACAGCAAGCGTTGCCGCATATCCCCGTGGAGTGGTGGGACGAGCGTTACACCAGTGTACTGGCCCATCAGACGATGCTCTATGGCGGAGTGAAGAAGATGGCGCGCCGCAACAAAGCGTTGGTGGACGAGATTTCCGCCACCATCATCCTGCAAGGGTGGATGGAAAGGCGGAAACCTTAAATATATTATATATTGAATAGAGACAGAAGAATATGATTTTACCTATTTATACGTATGGTCAGCCCGTGTTACGGAAGGTGGCAGAAGACATCGGCCCCGATTATCCGCAGCTAACGGAACTGATACAGAATATGTGGGACACGCTGGCCAAGAGCGATGGTATCGGATTGGCCGCCCCGCAGGTAGGACTGAGCATCCGGCTGGTGGTTATCGACCTTGATATTCTTAGCGGGGATATGCCCCAGTATAAGGGCTTTCGGCGGGTGTTTATCAACCCTTACATAGAGGAGTACGACGAGACGAATACCGATGTCTCGGAGGAAGGGTGCCTGTCGTTGCCCGGCATTCATGAGAAAGTGCGTCGTCCGAGTCGTATTCGTCTTACGTGGCAGGACGAGCAGTTCGAGGAGCATGACGAATGGATTGACGGTTATTTGGCCCGTGTAGTGCAGCACGAGGTAGACCATCTTGACGGAGAAGTCTTTACCGACCATCTGAGGGGACTGCGCCGCCAGTTGGTGAAGTCGAGCCTTAACGATATCATGCGCGGGCGTTTCTCGTGCAGCTACAAAGTGAAAGTCAAGAAGTGAAAGGCGGGCGTGAGAAGTTGAAGGCTTAGGGAATTACTATGTTTGGCAGAAAGGAACTTTATGATGAGACGTAAACTACTGGCATGGGTAATTCTCCATCTTTGTGCTTCTATCCTCGTTTGTCAGTCTGCTTTCGGGCAGGTCAATACCGATCGCCTGATGCTGATGGGGCGTAATGCACTCTATTATGAGGATTATGTGCTCAGTATTCAGCGTTTCAATATGGTCATCAACAGCAAGCCGTTCTTGGCCGAACCTTATTTCTTTCGTGGCTTGGCAAAGTTCTATTTGGAAGACTATAAAGGAGCGGAAACGGACTGCACAAGTGCCATAGAACGCAATCCGTATGTGGAGAACAGTTACGTGCTGCGCGGGCTGTGCCGGGTCAATCTGAAAACGTTTGACTTGGCGGAGAAAGACTACGTGGAGTCTACGCGAATCAATCCGATGAACCGCAATTCGTGGCACAATATGGTACTCTGTCAGATGGAACAGAAAGCCTACGAGCGTGCCGACTCTTCGTTGGATGAGATGATTCGGAAGTGGCCCCGCGAGGCTGAACCCTACACGATGAAGGCGCAGGTGAGCTTTGCCGTGGAAGATACTGTCCGGGCCGAGCAGTGGATAGACCGTGCTTTGGAGGTGAATCCCTACGAGGGGCAGGCGTGGAGCATGAAAGCCATGGTGACGCTGAACCGCGGACAATATAAGGAGGGGGAAGAGTGTCTGAATAAGGCTATTCTGCAATTACCGCGTAATGCCGGACTTTACGTGAACCGTGCTCTCGCCCGTTATCATCAGCAGAATTTGCGCGGAGCCATGACGGACTATGATACGGCTCTGGAAATAGAACCCGGAAACTATCTGGGACACTTCAACCGCGGCTTGCTTCGGGCACAGGTGGGCGACGACAACCGGGCCATCGAAGACTTTAATTTTGTGCTCGAACAGGAACCCGATAATACAATCGCACTTTATAATCGTGCCCTGCTGCTTTCTCAGACGGGGGACTACCGGGGAGCGATTCGCGATATTTCGGCCGTCATTCAGGAATACCCGGAGTTCTGGGCGGGCTACCGAACGCGGGCGCAGATTCGTCGGAAGATTGGGGATGTGTACGGAGCCGAGCGCGACGAATTTAAGGTGCTCAAAGCGGAAATGGAGAAGCGCACGGGAACGTACCAGAGTAAGACGAAGACCCGAAAGAAAAGCGAACGTAATCCTGAAGACTACAATAAACTGGTGGAGGAAGACACTCGGCAGCCCGAACGGGAAGAGTATGCGAGCGAATATCGCGGACGTGTGCAGGACAAACAGACCGAACTGACGCCGGCACCCTTTTATGTGCTGACGTATTATGAGCGCGGCAACCGTGTTTCCACGGCGTTCGTTCCATTCCATCGGACTGTGGAGAGTTTCAATCAGTCGGGACAACTGCCTTTGCCGCTCCGCATCAGTAATGCCGAGGCTAATGCGTCGGACTTGCGAATCAGTCAGCACACGGATGATATCCTGGCCGTTACGGAGGTGCTCTCCGATTCGCCCGAAACGACGGGACTTTATTTGCGGCGGGCCATGGATTATTATCATGTGCGCGACTTCGAGGCTTGTCTGCAGGACCTCAATCGTGCCATCGAACTGCAACCTTTGGTGGCCATATCTTATTTTCTGCGGGCTCAGGTGCGCTGCGCTCAGTTGCAGGTGACTGCGGTTGCAGAGCCTCGTATAGCCTACGGGCAGGCATTGGACGATTTGCGTCGCGTTGTGGAGTTGGAGCCGGATATGCTCTATGCGTACTACAACATGGGTAATATTTATGTCGCGCTGAATGACAATGAACGTGCTCTGGCAGCGTATAGTCAGGCCCTGGAACTCAACCCGCGTTTCCCTGACGCGTGGTATAACCGTGGCATTGTCTATCTTATGGAAGGGCGCACTGAACAAGGACTCAGCGATCTTTCGCAGGCCGGCGAGTATGGGCTGTATGCCGCCTATAATCTCATTAAACGCTACTCAAAGGGGAAATAATTTGTAAATAGTATCCTTAATTCGTATTTATTTCGTATCTTTGTAGGCCTAAACGTAAGAAACGTGTTAAGTTAGGGCTGTCTTGATTCTTTTTCAAGGATGAGGACGGCCGAGATTAAAAGGAAAATAATTAAAGATTAACTATAAGCATGATAAACATTACATTTCCGGACGGTTCCGTTCGTCAGTATCAAGAGGGTGTGACGGGACTTGAGATAGCCGAAAGTATTTCGTCCCGGTTGGCACAGGACGTGCTGGCATGCGCCGTGGACGGCGAGACCGTGGAACTGAACCGCCCCATAAACAAGGACGCACAGTTCGTTCTTTATAAGTGGGACGACAAAGAGGGTAAGCACGCTTTTTGGCATACGTCGGCACACCTTATGGCCGAGGCATTGCAGGAACTCTATCCCGGTATTCAGTTTGGCATCGGCCCTGCCATCGAACAGGGATTCTATTACGATGTTATGCCTCCCGCAGGCGTGGTAATCCGCGAATCGGATTTCCCCGAAATCGAGAAGAAGATGGCGGAGCTCGTTGCCCGCAAGGAGACTCTTGTACGTCGGGACATCAGCAAGAGCGATGCGCTGACATTCTTTGGTGACCACGGTCAGACCTATAAAAACGAACTTATTGCTGATCTTGAGGACGGCCACATCACTACCTATACGCAAGGTGCATTCACCGATCTCTGTCGTGGCCCGCACCTCCTTACCACGGCTCCCATCAAGGCCGTGAAAGTGCTTTCCGTCAGTGCCGCTTACTGGCGTGGCGATGAAAAACGTCCTCAGATGACGCGCCTTTACGCCATCTCGTTCCCCAAGAAAAAGATGCTTGACGAGTATCTTCTGTTGTTGGAGGAAGCCAAGAAGCGCGACCACCGTAAGATAGGTAAGGAGATGGAACTCTTCATGTTCTCCGAGCGTGTCGGCAAGGGACTGCCCATTTGGCTTCCCAAAGGCACCGCGTTACGCCTTCGTCTGGAAGATTTCTTGAAGAAAATCCAGAAACGTTACGGCTACCAGCAGGTTATTACTCCGCATATCGGAGGTAAGAATCTTTATGTCACCAGCGGACACTATGCCCACTACGGCAAGGATTCTTTCCAGCCCATCCACACTCCGGAGGAGGGTGAAGAGTATATGCTGAAGCCCATGAACTGCCCCCACCACTGCGAGATATTCGCATGGAAGCCCCGTTCCTATAAAGACCTGCCTTTGCGCCTTGCCGAGTTCGGTACGGTATATCGTTACGAACAGTCGGGTGAACTGCATGGACTGACCCGTGTACGCTCTTTCACGCAGGATGATGCGCACATCTTCTGCCGCCCCGACCAAGTGAAGGGTGAGTTTATCCGGGTGATGGAAATCATTCAGATTATCTTCGGTGCGTTGGATTTTGACAACTTCGAGGCACAGATATCATTGCGTGACCCTAACGATAAGGAAAAATATATTGGTTCCGACGAGGTTTGGGAACAGGCCGAACGCGCCATCATCGAGGCTTGTCAGGAGAAAGGTCTGAAGACTACTACCGAATTGGGAGAGGCAGCTTTCTATGGGCCTAAGCTCGATTTCATGGTGAAAGATGCTTTGGGACGTCGCTGGCAGTTGGGAACCATACAGGTGGATTACAATCTGCCCGAACGCTTCCAACTCGAGTATGTGGGTGAGGACAACCAGAAGCATCGCCCGGTTATGATTCACCGTGCACCTTTCGGTTCCATGGAGCGTTTCACCGCTGTACTCATTGAGCACACGGCCGGACATTTCCCCATTTGGCTCTCACCCGATCAGGTAGCTGTATTGCCTATCTCTGAGAAGTTCAACGATTATGCCCGTCAGGTATGTGCCCAGCTTGAAGAACAGGATGTTCGCACCGTGCTCGACGACCGTAACGAAAAGATTGGTCGTAAGATTCGCGACAACGAACTCAAGCGCGTGCCCTATATGCTCATCGTAGGCGAGAAAGAACAGGCCGACAATACGGTGAACTTCCGCAAGCAGGGTGGTGGAGCGCAAGGCACGATGACCGTAGACGAGTTTGCCCGGAAAATCAATGACGAAGTACGTGCGCTAACCGAGAAATACTGATTTGAATTGTTGCGAACGACAAATGGTGAGTGTTGAATACTGAAACAGCGATAGCCAACGGATTCATACAGTAGGGTCATGTGTATCAATTTTTTCATCATTCATTGTTCTTAATTCGTAATTATTTATTATCTTTGCAGCCGTTTAGAAACCCTAAATGAAGAAAGACGACAAAAAACAACAGTATCGCGTAAACGAACAGATTCGTGTTCGCGAGGTACGTATCGTCGGTGACGGCGTAGAGTCTGCCGTTATGCCCACAAGTAGAGCACTTCAGATGGCGGAGCAGCGTGGTGTGGATCTCGTAGAGATTTCTCCCAATGCCGTTCCTCCTGTTTGTCGGCTCATTGATTACTCCAAGTTCATCTACCAGCAGAAGAAGAAGCAAAAGGAGATGAAGGCCAAGCAGACCGTGGTCAATGTGAAGGAAATCCGTTTCGGCCCCCAGACCGACGACCACGATTACAACTTCAAGTTGAAGCATGCCATTAGTTTCCTTAGCGACGGCGACAAGGTGAAAGCCTATGTCTTCTTCAAGGGACGCAGCATTCTCTTCAAAGAGCAGGGTGAAGTTCTGTTGCTTCGTTTTGCGGCCGATTTGGAAGAATACGGTAAAGTGGAGTCGATGCCCGTGCTTGAAGGTAAGCGTATGATTATGTTCGTTGCTCCGAAGAAAGTCGGAAACGCAGTCGTCAAGAAACCTGTTGAGGCAGCAGGCGAAGTATCGGACGCTCCTGTCAAGAAAGCTCCGCAGCAGAAAGCCCGCAAGGAATACACCGGTCCGAAAGTTGAGGGAGAGGACTTCGACGATTGATGAAGTAAAGCAGAAACGAAAGTTGTGCGTAACGCCCGGTATATGCGTTGCCACATCCATAATAATAACTAATTAAACAAACAAAAAATGCCAAAAGTAAAGACAAATTCCGGTGCAAAGAAGAGATTCGTGCTCACCGGCAGTGGAAAAGTTAAGCGTCATCACGCTTATCACAGCCACATCCTGACGAAGAAGACCAAGAAGCAGAAGCGCAACTTGCAGCAGGACGACTTGGTTGCAACAGAGAACATGAAGCAGGTTCGTGACCTCCTCAACCTCCGTTAAATCATCAGGAAAGAGTTATTTACTAAAGTTATTAACCGAATGCCCAGCACCAAAGCACAATCGTAATTCGTATTTCACGATTAAACATTGTCGCTGACATTCAAAAACGAACAAAACTATGCCAAGATCAGTAAATCACGTAGCCAGTAGAGCTAAGAGAAAGAGAATCCTGAAGTTGACCCGCGGTTACTTCGGTGCACGAAAGAACGTATGGACCGTTGCCAAGAACACTTGGGAAAAAGGTCTTACCTATGCTTTCCGCGACCGTCGCAACAAGAAACGCACTTTCCGCGCATTGTGGATTCAGCGTATCAATGCCGCCGCACGTCTTGAGGGTATGAGCTACAGCCAGTTGATGGGTGGCTTGCACAAGGCAGGTATTGAAATCAATCGCAAGATTCTTGCCGACCTCGCTGTCAATTACCCTGAGGCTTTCAAGGCTATCGTAGCTCGCGTTCGCGGTTAAGCGAAAGCAAGCCAACGAGACTGCCTGAAGCTAAAAGCAAGTAACAGGAAGGACGTAGTAATAACTGCGATTCTCTACTGAAAGAAAAGGACTATCCGTAACGGGTAGTCCTTATTTTTTGTCCGACACACTTTGACGGTAGGAAGAAACTGCAAGAACTTATGCCGGAGGTATCGCTTTTTGTCTGATTGATTCTCTATCCTAATAATATTACACGCGCACGCATACACGCACGTGTATAGCAGGATCCGCCCTCGACAATAGGAGGATTGAGGCTCGACAATAGCGGGACCGAGCTCCGTCAATAGGGCGACGGAGGCCCGACCTCGGCGGGGCCTATCGGTTGGCAAAATAAAAATAAGGACTATTCAATCAAAGAATAGTCCTTATTTTATGTAAAAACCGCACTTGGTGATGTGATGAAACTCCGAGTTGATATGATTTGAGCGCCCGCATCCGTTGTAATCCGCCGGTACTTGTGTACAACCTCTTGCGAGGCGCGGCCCGCCATTGGTATGCGTAAGCATTCTCGGTTTTCAGTATTATTTGATGAGTATCCCAGTCAAACCTTGTGCGGCTATGTGAGGGGAGCCACTGCTCTCTCTTTCTTGTCTCATTCTTTCGTTTAGGTGCTACAAAGTTACAAAAGAATTGACATCCGGGAACTGAATTTGTTAATTATTTTAAACTTCCGGTCCTGGATGCGAATTTTTTCATGTTTTATTTGCATATATCGGCTTTTGGTTTTACATTTGTATATTATATGTCTAAAGTCAAACCCTATTAAAACGTATAAACAATGCAAGTGATTATTGTTCTTGTGGTAGTAGTGCTTTTGCTTGCCCTCTACCTTATCAGCCTCTACAACGGCTTTGTGAAACTCCGTAATAATCGTGAGAATGCTTTCGCCAATATTGATGTTCAACTGAAACAGCGGCATGATCTCGTTCCTCAGTTGGTGGCTTCCGTCAAAGGTTATGCTACGCATGAGAAGACGCTGCTGGAGGACTTGACCCGTGCCCGCACGGCTGCCATGAGCGCCACGACCATTGATGACAAAATCAAGGCCGAGGGCCAACTGTCTGCTGCGTTGAACGGGCTGAAAGTGGCCGTGGAGGCTTACCCCGACTTGAAAGCCAATCAGAACTTTCTGCAGTTGCAGGGCGAAATCGCAGACATAGAGAACAAACTGGCAGCCACGCGCCGTTTCTTCAACTCTGCCACCAGGGAACTCAACAATGCCGTTGAGACGTTCCCCGGCAATGTCTTCGCCGGTATGTTCGGTTTTAAGCGTGAAATGATGTTCGAGATTGCCAATCAGGAGCGTGCCCAGTATGACAAGGCTCCCGAATTTAAGTTCTAAGTTTTGGAGTACATCGGAATACATACCCAGCAGGTGAGGAACAACATGAAGAGCGTTGCGCTCGTTGTGTTGTTTCCTACGATTCTGTTGAGTCTCATCTTTGCCTTTCTGGCTATTATAGAACGTCTGGAGGGCGGCAGTTCGGAGTACATGAACTGGACAAGCGTCACCGAGTCGTTTCTTGTAAGCCTGCCTTTCGTGATTGGCGGCGTGCTCATTTGGTTTCTGATTGCCTATTGGGGTAATACGGCCATGATTCGTCATGCCACGGGAGCACGTCCGTTGGAGCGGAACGAGAATCCTCGTGTGTACAACATCGTGGAGAATCTGACGATGGCGTGCGGCATGGATATGCCCAAGGTGAATGTTATCGACACGCCGGAACTGAATGCTTTTGCCAGTGGCATAGACCGTGACAGCTATACCGTGACAGTCACCACGGGCATCTGCAACCGTCTGACGGATGAGGAATTGGCCGGAGTTATCGCTCACGAACTCACGCATATCCGCAATCGCGACACCCGCCTGCTCATTGTGAGCATCATTTTCGTGGGTATCATGTCCACGCTCTCCAGTCTTGCCGTCCGTATGCTCTTCAATGCGTTAGTATATGGTGGCGGTTCACGTCGGCGTAGCAATAACGAGAAAGGTGGGGGAGCAGGTATCTTTGTGGTTTTGGCTGTTGCCGCTGTATTGGCTGCCGCTGGCTATATGTTCACGTTGCTGACCCGTTTTGCAATCAGTCGCAAGCGGGAATATATGGCAGATGCAGGCGGTGCCGAGCTCTGTGGCAATCCATTGGCCTTGGCGAGCGCGCTGCGAAAGATTTCTTCCGATCCGGCTTTGGCCGACATCGACCGTCAGGACGTTGCTCAACTCTTTATTATCCATCCGCAAAAACTGACCGGAGGCATGACAAATTTCCTGTCCGGTCTGTTCAGTACGCATCCCGATACGAAGAAGCGTATAGCCTATTTGGAGCAATTCTGAATAAAAACTATAAAAAAGATGGGAAAAGGTTTGGCCGAATGAGAAAAAGTTTATAACTTTGCAGTCGCAAATGGGGGATTAGCTCAGCTGGCTAGAGCGCTTGCATGGCATGCAAGAGGTCATCGGTTCGATTCCGATATTCTCCACATAATAGGAGAGACAATCGTGAGGTTGTCTTTCTTGTTGTTATAAATCAACTACTATTCTTGCTTTTCTGCCATAAAAATCGTACTTTTGTGGTGTCTTAGCAACTAATAATGAACTGAAATATGAATAGATTCAAACTCGTCGCATTGCTTATATGTAGCTGTATAACCTATTCTGTCATGGGGCAGGGAGAAGTGGAAGACTGGTTGCAGAACGGGCGTCCGGAGTGTGTACAGGGTGCAGATGCCGACGGAGTTATGTCTCGTCCGGGATTTCGGAAAATCGGTTCTCAGGCAACGGCTCCCTTAAAATCCATTGGCGTGCAGCATGTGCCGGTGGTATTGGTGGCTTTTGCCGATAAGGCTTTTTCTGTTGCCGATACGAACGAGGAAGTGAATGCCTATTATCAAAAGTATTGCAACGGTACAATGGACGGGAGGATTTATACGGGACATGGTAGCCACGGCAGCATTCGTGATTATTTCGTGGAGCAGAGCGATTCCGCTTTCTTTCCCGAGTTTACCGTAATCGGCCCGGTGACGCTTGATGGCGAATGCAATTATTATGGGCAGAATAGCTATGAATATGAGTATAATGATGCGGGAGAAATTGTCTCAAAGAGGCTTATCGCCCGTGACGTGAATTATCGTCAGTTTGTCAGCGAGGCTCTGACGAAAGCTACGGCCCTGAATGTTAATTGGGATGCTTTTGATAACGATGGAAACGGCTCCATTGATATGGTCTTCTTTATCTATGCCGGATTGGGCGAGAGCAATACACAGGATCGGTATCCCGATTTGATTTGGCCTAAGGAAAGTACGGCCGCAACTATCATCAACGGCCGCCTTTTTGCCACCAGTGCAATCACGTGTGAGCAACGTCCCGTGAAGTGGAATGACGACCGGACAGAGGTAGTTTCAACCAAAGCCGATGGAGTGGGCGTCTTCATCCATGAGTTGAGCCACGCATTGGGGCTTCCGGACTTTTATGATACCAGAGGAAAGGCTTTTGGTATGGATCTCTGGAGTGTGATGGACTACGGCGAGTATGGCGGAAATGGCTATAATCCCGGAAACTATACGGCCTATGAGCGTGATTTTATGGGATGGCGTCCCCTGCAGGTGCTCGATAGCCCTTGTGTATTAACTATACCTTGTTTTGCAGACGGAGGGTATGGCTACAAGATTGTGAATGATGCTAATGAGGATGAGTATTATGTTCTTGAGAATCGTCAGGCCAAAGGTTGGGATGATGCCATCGGAAAGGTTGGACATGGTTTGCAGGTGACGCATGTCGATTACATAAACAGTCGGTGGACAGCTAATTCGGTGAATACCGACCCCGCTCATCAATGTATGACTATCATTGCCGCCAACAACACTTACAAAGGAACTACTACTGCAACCAGTTCTAAGGAATGGCAGGCTTCTTTGCGCGGAAACCTTTATCCCGGCGATACGTATAATTATAGTCTGACGGATGAAAGCACACCGGCTGCCGTAGTTTATGCGGGCGAACTCATGCACAAACCGATACGCCAGATTGTTGAGAATGCCGACAACACGGTTACAATCTGTTACCGTACCAACGGAAAGTTGGATATACCGGTGATGAGAGAAGCGGAAAACATACAGATGGATCAGTTTGATGCCGGTTGGGAGTCAGTGGAGAATGCAACACGCTATGAATATGAACTTTATAAAGAGCAGGAACGGGTGGACGGAAATACAACACCGGAACTGACTGTTCATTTCGATAATTTACAGTCGGGCTGCAACTATAAGTATCGGGTTCGTGCTTTGGCTGATAGCCCGGAAGACTACATTGAAAGTGAATGGAGTGATTTTGCTAATCTTTCTACATTGGTAGACTATGTGGATGCGGTATGGCAGAAAGAGAATTGGGTGGATGTGTATACTACAAGCGGCATACGCCTGACACGCTGCCGTGTTAAGGATGTTTGGGGTACCTCCCTCCGTCACGGAGTGTATATCATCCGCTATGCCAATGGAGTAACTAAAAGAGTGCTTGTTGATTAAGATTTAGTATGGGAAACGTGGCGAACTAATGCAGTACCAATACGCGACGTGTGGTGCTTGTAATGCTGAAGCGTTGGTCGATGCGCAGACCTTTTACCCACACAATCTGTTCACCCATGCAGACGAGCCATTGTTCCTCTTTCTCGAAGACTGACAATTTAAGATCTGTCAAAAAGTCACTAATCAGGCGAGTGCCCCGTTTCATACCAAAAGGCTGAAAACGATCCCCGGTGCGGGGATGGCGCAGTGTGAGGGGAAGTTGGACTTTATCCGCATCAAGATAGGCATAGTCGGCCGATAGAGGCTGTGTACGCAGAAAAGCCAAAGCATCATCTACGCAGATAATCTCTGTTTGTAATTGGGGCGGTGGAGTAGTGCTTTCTTTCTTTTTGAGTATCAGTCTTCCTCTATCGCGCAGAATCTTGTGAGTGCTGCTCTCATATATGGCTCCCGATTCGCCGTTGATATCTTGCATGATGGCCTTTTCTTGTGCCGCTGTAAAGCCGCAACCGGTTAATTGCTCATGTAGTAGCGTCGAAGAAAAGGTTTCGGATGCCTCAATGCCTTTCTCGTAATAGGGTATAGCCTCTGCCACATAGCGGGCAGCTTCTGCAAAATGTTCGGTGACGTTCGGATTGATTTGTTTTAGCCTGGGCATAATATCAAGCCGTATCCGATTGCGTATAGCATCGAGTTCAAAATTGCTGCTGTCCGTTACGTAACCTTGGTCAATACTTTTCAAGTACTCCAATATTTTCGACTTGGATACATTCAGCATAGGGCGAATGATGTGCCCGTTTATGAACCTCATTCCGGCTAATCCACGCAATCCTGTCCCTCGGATAAGATTCAGTAAAACCGTTTCCGCTTGATCCTCGCTATGATGTGCCACGGCAATATATGCTGCATGCAGTTCGGTTCGCTTTTGTTCGAACCATTCATAACGAAGTTCACGGGCTGCCATCTCAATACTGATACCGTGCTCTTTGGCGTATTCTTTTGTCTCAAATCGCTTTACGTGTAGAGGAATATTATATTTCTGACATAGGCTTATTACAAAGCGTTCATCACGGACGCTTTCCTCACCCCTAAGGTGAAAATTACAATGTAAGGCTTCTATATCATAAGATTGTGCATGCAAACTCCGGAGCAATGCTACAGAGTCTGCGCCTCCACTTAGTGCTACTAAGATTTTTTGATGAGGAACCGGAATTAGATTCAGAGTTTTCACGCAGAATTTCAGCTTTAGTCTTGGGAGGATAACAACGTCTTTGCATTGTCTATGGCTGCCTGCGTCAGTGTGCTACCGGAAAGCATCCGAGCAAGCTCTTCGACACGTTCCGACTGATTTAGACGGATGATATGACTGGTTGTCGTTTCCTCTTCTTCGGTCTTGAACACACGGTAATGATAATCGCCACGTGCTGCAATCTGCGGCAGATGGGTGATGGAAATGACTTGACACATTCCGCCTTGGCTCATGCTCTTCATCATGTGAGCCATACATTCAGCAATATGACCGGAAACGCCAGTATCAATTTCGTCAAAAATGATGGTTGGTAGATTTACTACCTTGCTGATCATTACTTTCAATGTAAGCATCAAACGCGAAATCTCTCCACCGCTGGCAATCTGTGAAACGGGTTGCAGAGGGATATTCTTGTTTGCGCTAAATAAGAAAGCAACCTTGTCCTTTCCGCTATTCATGAATGGAAGGTTTGACTGCATACTTACCTCGAAACGAGCATTCGGCATTCCCAAAGGTAACAGTTTCTCGTGCATCCCTTTTTCCAACTCACGGGCTGCCTGAACTCTCATCGTGGAGATTTGGGAGGCAATCTCGTCAAGCTGTCGCTCCATCTCCTGAATATTTGTTTCCAATTCGTGTAACCGGCTTTCGTGATTCTCGATGTCGGAAAGGCGTTGTGTAAGCTCTTTTTCCAGTTCTATTAGTGCAACAACGTTGTTTACATGAAACTTCTGCTCGAGTTCGTGGATCAGGGACAGTCGTTCATTCACGAACGTCAAACGCTGCGGATTAAATTCTACGTATTCTGCCTTGTCGGAGAGTTCGGCATCAATGTCTTTGAGTTCTATATAACAGGATTCCAAACGATTCTTTAGCTCCTCTGCCGGAGCATAAACGGGAGCAATGGCTTCCAAGTTCTTTTGTAGCTCTTTTAGATTCCCAATTATTCCTGCATTTTCATTCTCAAGTGTATCAATACCCCGGTAGAGCGTGTTTTTTATATCCTCTGCATGCTCAAGTGTATAAAGTTCATGCTCTAAATCCTGCTCTTCAGTCTCAGTTAGTTTTGCTTCGCGCAGTTGCTGAAGTTGAAACGAAAGAAACTCTTGTTCTTTTAGAGCGTTTTCTGCCTGTTCTTTCTCTTTTCTATAATGCTCCTGCGCTTGTATGTAAATCTTATATAAGTGCTTATATGAGGCAAGTTCTTTATTATCCAAAGCCAAAGAGTCGAGTACGCGCAGTTGGAAGTCCTCTTTGTTGAGGAACATATTCTGATGTTGGCTGTGAATGTCGATGAGTTGCTCTCCGATTTCCTTTAGTTCGGTTAAGGTAACCGGTGTGTCGTTGATAAATGCCCGGGATTTACCGGAGGCTGTTAATTCGCGCCGAATGATACATTCACTTCCATCGAAATCCAGATTATGTTCGGAGAAGAATGCTGAGAAGTCGTATGCAGATAAATCAAATAATGCCTCTATACAGCAACGTTGCTGACCGCTCTTAATCATACGGAGGTCTGCACGTTGCCCAAGCAGTAAACCAATCGCTCCCAGAAGTATAGACTTACCGGCACCTGTCTCACCCGTGATAACGGAAAATCCGTTATGGAAGTCAATGTCAAGGTGCTCAATAAGGGCATAGTTTCGTATCTTCAAAGACTGCAACATCTCTTATCCTTTACCTTTTAGTTATTACTTCTTCAACTTCTCCCAGTATTCACCGAGTGACGTATTGATACCGAAGAGTATATTGTAGGCATGCTCTTTTTCCTGACTTGTGCCGTGCCCTGCATAAATGTTTACCAGTTCATCCCGCTTGTATTCAGTAAACAATACCGGCAACTGGCTCATGGTGCGGGCACTCTTGGATGCTTCAAGCAAATCAAGAGCCTCGGTGATTGCTGTCCGGGCTGTATTGGTATTCTCCAACATCTGGTCAAGTCCTTCACGATGATACTTATATACCAACATCCGATAATCTTCCATGGAGCCATCGAGATAATCGTTGAGTAAGCCGAAGCGGTTCTTGTTATTATTGAAAGAAGCCCAACCCGGAAAACCCAGATTCTGCGCATTATTCACAATACTTTCTGCCGTTTGCAGATATGTGGTACCGCCAAGAGGAGACATAGCATCCATGTCATAGCCAATAATCATGTAGACATAGTAAGCTAACATTGCAGTCAGGTTATTGTCGATAAACTCTGGATTCCATTCCAACTGATCGGTTGGCTGAAAGTTGAACTGAAAGTCTCCATCTTTTACACTATAGAGCGTTGTGTTGTACGAACTACCGTACACCGGGCGGCTACTTGTCATCAGGAGGGAACCTTTAATCAAACCGTCCGACTCACTCCAACTGCTTACCGTGATGTTGAAGTTACATTCTATCTTTTCATTCTCCCGAAATTGGAGGTTCGTCCATTGTCGTTCGTTGATGAATGCCTCTATCTTTTCACGCAGGGCATCGAACGTTTCTGTTTTTGTATTGGAGAGTTGAGCCGTATTTACAACAACCTTTGCTTTTAGTTCCTGAGCAAATATTCCACCTTCTTGTACAGTACTGAACAAAACGCCTATAACCGGTAATTGGGTTATATTAAGCAACAGGAATAATGTAAAGATACCTCTTTTCATAAATTATGAACAAACGAACATAGCTCGTTGATAATGTCCTGCGCAACCTCCTTTTTGGATTTCAACGGATAATTAACCACCTTATCCGATGCTATGACGGTTACCTTGTTTGTGTCATACAGGAATCCGGCTTCCTTGTCGTTCAGAGAATTAAGTACGATGAAGTCAAAGTTCTTCTTTTGTAACTTCTCTTTTGCATGCTCTACCTCATCGTTTGTTTCTAATGCAAAGCCTATGAGTTTCTGCTCCGGTGTCTTCATCTGTCCCAAAGCCTGTGCAATGTCCTGCGTGGGTTGCAGATGGAGCAACAATTCGTCTCCCTTTCTCTTCATCTTCTTCTCCTCAATGTGAGCAGGCGTGAAGTCTGCAACTGCTGCGCTCAAAATCCCGGCCTGACAAGTGGGGTAGAGGCGGACGGCGGCATCAAACATCTGACGCGCACTCTCTACACGGGTCAGACGAATGTTTTTATGACGTGGCATGAGCGAAGTCGGCCCTAAAACCAATTCCACATCGGCCCCTCTGCCGGCACACTCCTCGGCAAGGGCAATTCCCATCTTTCCACTGGAGTAATTGCCAATGAAGCGAACCGGATCGATTTTCTCATAAGTTGGCCCTGCGGTAATCAGAATACGTTTCCCCTGTAAATCCTTATTGCAGAAGAAATCATCTAATTGCCTTACAATCTCTTCGGGTTCCTCCATACGTCCTTTGCCGACAAGATGACTGGCCAGTTCGCCGCATCCCGGTTCGACAATGATGTTTCCGTGGCTGCGTAATGTATCAAGATTCTCCTGTGTAGAGGGATGAGCATACATGTCGAGATCCATTGCGGGAGCAACAAATATGGGAGCTTTCATTGAAAGGTAAGTTGTGATGAGCATATTATCGGCTATGCCGTGTGCCATTTTTCCGATGGTTGCGGCGGTAGCCGGAGCGATAAGCATCGCATCGGCCCATAGTCCCAACTCGACATGACTATTCCATGAGCCGTCGCGTCGCGAGAAGAACTCACTGATGACGGGCTTGGAAGTCAGCGTGCTCAAGGTCAGGGGAGTGATAAACTCCTTTCCAGCCGGAGTTATGACGACCTGTACCTCGGCACCTTGTTTCTGGAGCAGGCGAATGAGCATACAAGCCTTGTAGGCTGCGATACTTCCGGTTATGCCCAATACGATTTTCTTACCTTTTAACATATTTGAGCCAAAGTTTCTGAAAGACAATCTTCGTATTGCGTGTAAAGTCGGACTGCATAATCCAACCGTAATATCCAGCATCCCGTAGGAGAACCTCTTTTACCTTTTTCCCTTTGTACTTACCGAAGTTGATAATTTCGTCTCCGCTCTCATCATAGACGATGCGGGCGGCAAAGTCTACAGCCCGTTTCCCGATGTGGCTAGCTTCGGCTAAGGCTTCTACATCGTTTACTAATTGCCTGTCGGGTTCTTCCTGACGTCCAGGAGCATACATATCGAGCTGTGCCTGCAATACGCGCCACGTGGCTTCCGTGTCTTGGTCTGCCAGATGGGTCTGGAAGTCATCTTCCATCTTGCGACCACAATAGAATTTATAAGCCGCTGCCAGATTGCGCTTTTCCATTACCTTGAATATGTTGCAAACGTCGATGAAGTTTGCCCCGGAGAAATCGAAATTGATACCGGCTCTCAGGAACTCCTCACACAACAGCGGCAAATCGAAGCAGTTAGAGTTGTACCCGGCGAAATCGCATCCCTCAAATTCTGCGGCAAGTTGTGGAGCCAACTGTTTGAATGTGGGGGCATCTTTCACCATATCGTCAGAAATATGTGTCAGTTCCACCACCTCCTTGGGAATACTGCATTCGGGATTCACGAACAGATTCTCGCGCCTCTCTGTTCCGTCAGGATGCGCGATGATATAGGATAACTGTATAATACGGGCCGTGGCAATATCCAATCCGGTTGTTTCCAGATCGAATATCACCAACGGACGCTTGAGATTCAATTTCATGTCAATCTTTTAGTCGTTCAGCATCATGGGCATCAGTAGCATGAGTGTTTCCTCGTTTTCAGACTGTTCTGCGGGAATCACCACACCGGGACGGCTGGGGTCTGCCAGTTGAATGGTCAGTGCCTCGCCTTCCATGATGTTGGCAATCTCAATCATGAAGATGCAGCTAAAGCCAATGCTGATGGGTGCATTGTTGTATTCGCAGAGCAAGTTCTCCTCAGCGCGTGTGGAGAAGTCGTTGTCCTCACCCGTCAGGCGCATCTGGTTATTTTCGAGATGCAGTTTCATCAGACCGCTGCTTTGGTTGCAGAAGACGCTGATGCGCTTCAGGGCACTGATGAGGCTTGCACGGTCTACGGTCGTGACATAGGGATTGTTCGTGGGGATGACACCGTTGTAGTTGGGGTAGCGTCCTTCCACGAGACGGAAGTACATATCGAAGTCTTCTGCATGTATCTGTCCCTTTTCACTGTCGAACGTAACACTGATTTGTGTATCTTTCACCAATACATTCTTCAAGATGGCTGCCACTTTCTTGGGCAAGATGAAGTTGGTTACGACACCCGGTTTCACCTCGCGGTTGATGTAGCGGACGAGTTTGCGACCGTCTGTTCCTGCGAAGGTGATATCCTCCTCATGCACATCTACATAGATACCCGTCATGACGACACGAATCTCGTCGTTTGCAGTAGCGAAGAGGCAACGGTTGATGGCCGTCAGCAGAATGTTGCTGCTCAGCTCCAGTGTCGTGCTTTCCTCTTTCAGCGGCTGCTGGGCGGGGTAGGTGGAGGCATCGAAAGTCATCAGTGAGAACACGCCCGTCTGGTGCTTGCCCTGCAGGCCATGAGAATCGGGATTGAATTCGAACGTCAGCGGTTGCTCTGCAATCTCTTTCATGGAGTCCATGATGGTTTTTGCCGTTATGCAGAACTGGGCATTATTGTCGCTGTCAATAAGGGGTACCGCTGTGATGAAGTACTTTTCTCCATCGCTGGCCGTGATAGTCACCTTTCCGTTCTTGATGTCAAACAGGAAACAGTCGAGGATGGGCATGGAATTTTTGGCTGTCATGACTTTGCTGGCAGCGGCAAGGCGGCTGTAGAGAGCCGTGCTGGAAACAACGAATTTCATACGATTCTTTTTATTTAGGTTTTTCCTTACAAAGATACGCAATCTTGTTGGAACCTACAAACAAAGAAATAATTTTTCATGCTTCACTTTTACTTTTCATATATTTTATTTACCTTTGTGGAGATATTTCATCAAAATATAATCCTATATAATAAACAATGGACATTACAGGAAGAATTATAGCCGTGTTGCCCGAGCGTTCGGGCATCAGTCAGCGTAGCGGCTCAGAGTGGAAAGCCGGCTCTTATGTGCTGGAGACTCAGGAACAGTATCCCAAGAAAATCTGCTTCGACGTCTTCGGTGCAGACCGCATCCAGCAGTTCAATATTCAGGTTGGCGAGATGATGACCGTCTCTTTCGACATTGATGCGCATGAGTATAATGGTCGGTGGTTCAATTCGGTTCATGCGTTCCGCGTGGATCGTAACGTACAGGCTGCCTCTCCCATGGCAGATGCCGGTGCCCCGATGGCCGCTCCTGCCGCTCCTTTCAATGCCGCTCCGGCTCCCGCTTCCGCTCCGCTCCCCAACACTAATCCTTTTGCAGGGGAGACCGGCGACAGCGATTTGCCTTTCTAAAGAAACTGAACGTATTTTCTGCAATCTTAACGGAGCCTGCCCACGTATGTATGCACACACGTTGGGCAGGCTTTGTTTTTATCCATAGGAGGGTGGGCGCTTGACAATTACCAATATTAGAAATCAAAGGCTAAACCGGCACCGAGACCTTTCCGCTTGGTAAGTTTATCGGAATAAACATTTACGGAAGGTGTAAGAGCATAGTCGCCCATCTTAAATTGATGCTGTAAGATGGGGGTCTGAGTAATTCCAAGAGCTTTTTTCTTCTCATCTCTACCATTGGAGATAAGTACTCCGCCAAATATTGTACCACCAATGCCGAATGTAATGCCTGTAATAAGTGCTGCTTTAGGAGCATCAGCAACACATCCCGTAATAAAGCTCACGCATCCTGGAATACCTACCAATGTAAGAAGCAGACTTCCTCCTATTATCTTTCCTCGCCCCGCAGTGGACTTATAGACAATCTGACTGGTCGTTCTACTGACTGCTTGGTCTATATCCGCTTGAGTGTATTTTGTGGGAGTTGGCGTAGATATAGGCGTTGCTGTTTCAGCTTCTTTTTGTTCCGAGAAGACTTCTTTTTCTCCATTTCCATAGTTAATGGAAAGAAGTTCTTTCGTTTCAATGACATAGGTAGGGCCATCTTGATTGCTCCATTTCTTGTATTCTACAACAGTAGTGCTTACAGTAAGCACTTTGGCCATAATGGTGGTGCCATCTTTCTTGACAATGACATCTTGTGCATAGATACTTATGCTCATTGTGAGCATTACTAATAATGATAAAAGTTTTTTCATTTTGTGTAAAAGAAAAGGCGGAACTGCCCGATGCTTATCCACCTTACAGGCTTACCGCCAAGCACGCCTTCAATCAAGATAAGTACGAATAGTTCACGCCCCAACGGACATGAACTTTCATCACTTGTTCTCTGATTGAATAATTGGCGGTAATTCGTAAGATGAGAACAAGGACATAAAGTCCAAGTTTTTTATAATAAGATCATGCGAACAGAAACGCAGTTAATAATTGATTTCGTTTCTGTGGAGTTGTGCAAGTCATGCTTGCCTCATCCTCCGGAGCGTCGTGTACTATACACAACGGCTTCCTCTCTTTACTATCTGTTACTGTCTGTTTCTTAGGTTCTGTTTTTATCGGTTAAGGCACTATTGCCGAGATGCAGGCAAAGTTACGAAAATTATTATTAGCAGGGACGAAAAGCCGGGAAAATATTTTGTTCGTGCTTTTGACGCCTCTATAACGTGCTTAGGAGGACGGGTGCTTGACAATATGAGGACGGAGGCTCGTCCATAGCGGGACAAGCCTCCGTCCATAGCGGGACGAGGGCCGATCCTCGTAGGGGCAGAATTTCCTCGTGAAGAATCATAGGGGAAATTCGTGTGCCTGCTACCGGATGGGAAGCCAAATTTTGTACCCTAAATCGAAAATTCTTCGGAGCGGAAGTTACTGTAAAAACGTCCGGACGTGGCTGTAAACTTTAGAACGCAGTAGTCGGGGTCCGTGACACCGCCCGGATAATATACCGTGTCTCCCTCTTGCCAAATCATTTCCTTGCTTTCCGCGTCCGTGAGCACCTCCATGGTGCCGCGAAGCATGGTGCCTCTGAAGAAACGGTTGTCGCAGAAATAGATACATGCCTTGCTGTTCGTCAGGTACTGGCGCACCCGCATGGATGACGTATTGGTCGTAAAGTAGAAAACCTTTATGCCCTCTCTCTTCCTCGGTTGGAGCATGGCCTTGATAGCAGGAAAACCGCTTTCATCGACTGAGCCGATGAAAGCGGTTTTCAATTTATCTGCCATATTTCCGATAGTCTGCTCTGGATTTCTCATAGCGATTCGGATTATGGTGTTTCCATCTTCAGTTACTTACCCGGGTATTGTGCTCCGCCGCCCAAAGCCTGGTATAGTGAAATGGTGCTGGAGATGAGGTCGAATTTGTTATTCACCTCGCTCATTTGCGCCTGTAAGAGACCGGTCTGAGCAGTCAGTACGTTCAGATAATTGAACTGACTGGTGTTCTTCATCAATGCCTCGGTTGCTTCCACGGCGTCCTTCATGCTACGTACCTGATTGGCGATGAAGTCTTTCTTGGAGCGGGCAGAGTTAATAGCAATCATTGCCGAGGAAACCTCGTGTCCGGCATCAAGTACCGTCTGTTGGAATCCGATTTTAGCGACTTCCTGTTCTGCTTTGGCATTCTTATAGGCTGCACGCAGTTTACCCTGTGCGAAGATGGGCTGCGTGATGCTTCCCACCATTGCGGCAATGATGCCGCCGGGATTCACAACCATACTACCGAGAGAGTTCGTGTATTGGCCGGTGGCTGAGATGTTCAGAGCCGGGAAAAATGATGCTTTCGTCTGGTTCTTGACATAGAAGGCTGAGGCCAAAGCCAATTCTGCCTGCCGCACGTCGGGGCGGCGTGCAAGCAGCGTGATGGGCACTCCGGTCTCGCATACCGCAGGTACATGGAACGAATTGATGTCGCGACGTTCTATGGGGTGGGGCGTTTCGCCTAAAATCTGTGCCAAAGCGTTTTCCATGTTGGTAATTTGGTCTTCCAGGTCTACGATGTTGGAACAGATAGTCCAGTAGTTGGCCTCAGTGCTGGCAACGGCTGCCTTGTTAGACTGGCCGGCTTCCATCAACTGTTTGGTCACAACAAGGTTCTTTTGCCAGTTGATTTGCGTTTCGCGGGCGATGCGCAACTGCTCGTCAAGCATACAGATGGTGTAATAGAGGGTAGCAATGTTGGCTACCAACGCCGTTTGCACGGCCTGACGGACGGTCTGCATGTTCTCTACGGCCACCTCGCTTCCCTTTTTGGCATTGCGCAACTGTCCGAAGCAGTCCACCTGCCATTGGGCGGCTACGGGAATGGAGTACGTTTTTGAGGCTCCGTTACCCATGAAACTCTGGTAGGCAGGGCGGTTGCTGGGATCCCACATACCGCTGATGGTGCCTTGGGGAGCAAAGGTGAGCAGGGGAACAAATGCCAGTTTCGCTGCTTTCAGATTGTTCTGAGCCTCCTGTATGCGCAGGTCTGTCTGGCGCATATTGCTGTTCTGCTCCAGTCCTCTTTCGATAAGAGCCTGCAACTTCGGATCGGTGAAAACTGTACGCCAGTTGAGATCGCCAAAGCCGAGTGAGTCGCCACTCTGTGCGGAGCCATAGATGCCATCGACCTTGATGTCGTCGGGACGCTCGTAATTCTTATAAACTCCGCAGGAGGATAGTAAAATGAAAAATGTAAGGAAAAATGATATTCTCTTCATAAGTTCTCAATTATCGGTTATCAATTGGCTGAAGTCTCGCTCTTCTCACCTTTCTCGCGCAGACTGCGTTCGCGCTCCATGAGGAACTGCTGGTCGGCCTCTTCCTTCATTGCAGGACGAATCTTTTCCTGCAGGTACTCGAAGAAGATGAAGAACACGGGCACGGTGAACAGAATGGCCAGCGTGCCGACAATCATACCACCTACGACACCTACACCGATGGTGCGGTTACCGTTGGCACCTGCGCCGGTAGCTAACAAGAGGGGAACCATACCGAGTACGGCTGTCAGTACAGTCATTAGGATAGGACGCAGACGGGCCTCGGCTGCTGCATAAGCGGCTTCGATGATGCCCATGCCTTTTCGACGACGCTCCAGCGCAAACTCTGTGATCAGGATGGCTGTCTTGGCCAACAGACCAATCAGCATGATGACACCGGTTTGCAGATAGATGTTGTTCTCGATTTGTCCCATCGGAGAGAACGGAGACATGTCAAGTGCCAATATTCTTACGATGGATACGCCCATGGAAAGCTGATTCCATAACCACGCAAAGCCGAACGAACCCATCAAACCTGCGGGAACGGACAGAATGACAGCGAAAGGTATGAGGAAGCTCTCGTACAAGCTGGCGAGAATAAGGAAAATGAGGATGATGCAGACGGCATAGATGATTGTTGTGTTGGATATGACAAGCTCAAAACCAAACAAATTGATTTTCTTACCGTCGGTCATCTGCAGGTTCTCCTCACGTGAAATGCTACCGTATTCGTAAGAGATATGATCGGGCAGCGTCTGCTGTTTCACCTCTTCAATGGCTTTCATCACGTCGGTAGATGTGTAACCCTGTGCCGGCGAGGCCATGATGGTAATCTCGGAGAACAGATTGAAGCGCGTGTCGTTCTCGGGGCCGAGGATGGGAGTGAGTTTTACGAACTGCGAGAGGGGAGCCATCGTAGCACCGTTACGCACGTACATGTTAGAAAGATCCATTTCGCTGGTGCGCAGTTTCGGGTCGGCCTGCAGCATGACACGGTAGACCTTACCGAACTGATTGAAGTTCGATGCGTATGAGCCACCGCAGTATGCTCCCAGGGTGGAGAGTACCGTAGACGGTGATATGCCGGCAATCTTGCATTGGGCTGCATCCACCTCTACCTGATACTGAGGATAGGTGCGGGCGTAGGATGTCATGGCCATCTGCACCTCTTCGCGCTGGTTCAGGGCACCGAGGAACTGTTGAGTGAGGGCAAGGAACTGTCCCTTGTCTCCGTCAGACTTATCTTGTAAGTGTAGATCGACGTTCGAACCCATACCGTAGCCCGGAATCATACCCGGTTCGAATACGAATATCTGGGCTTCGGGAATCTCACGGGCAAACTGCCCCATGAGCATGTATTTCTTAATGGTTGAGTTGTGGTCTATGCCCGAACGGTCTCTCCAATGTTTCAGTCGAAGGATGACCATTGCGTTAGCTGCACCTTGACCACTCATCATACCGTAACCTGCAACACGGGAGAAATCGCGGATGTCTTCGTCTTTCTCAATGATGGCCTGTACCTTGTCCAGTACCTTCTCGGTCTGTCCCAGATTGGAACCCGGCGGACAGGTCACATTCACCATCAGTACACCCTGGTCTTCCTGAGGTACCAGACCACTGGGCAGGTTGCTCATAGAGAAGTACAGCAATACACAAGCTACTACTACGCTGCCCCATGCCAACCAACGGTGCTTTACGATGCCGCGCAATGTACGGGTATATTTACCCATGATAGCACCGAACGAGGCTTCATAAGCCTGACGGGTGCGTTTGTTCAGACCGATTAGGACACCATCGACGGCTCCTTTGGCAGTACGGTTCTCATTCTGCGGGCGCATTATCATGGCGCACAAGGCCGGACATACCACCAATGCGCTGACGCAGGATATACCGACGGCGGTAGCCAAAGTAACACCGAACTGGGTGAAGAACATACCTGACGTGCCGCCCATCATGGTGACGGGAATGAACACGGCCATGAAGACAAACGTACAGGAGATAACGGCCATCGTAACATCGCCCATAGCGTCTTTCGTGGCCTGATAAGCACTCTTGTAACCCGCATCGAATTTGGCCTGCACGGCCTCCACCACCACAATCGCATCATCGACCACCGTACCGATAGCCAACACGAGGGCGAACAGTGTCAATAGGTTGAGGGTGAAGCCGGCCAGTTGCAACGCGGCAAAGGTTCCGACCAATGAAATGATGATGGATATTGCGGGAATCAAGGTCGCTCTGAAGTCCTGCAGGAAGAAGTAAACCACGAACACAACCAATATCAAGGCGATAATCAGGGTCTCTTCTACGTTACCGATAGATTCTAGCAAGAAGTCGTTGGACGACATCATCTGTACGAAGTGCAGACCCTGCGGGAGGTCTTTTTCCAGTTCTTTCAGCTTGGCCGTGAAGCGGTCGTTCGTCTCTTTGGCGTTAGCACCGGCCAACTGGAAGGCCATAAACTGCACTGCCGGCTTGCCATTAACCTGACCGCTATATCCGTAGTCGGCCTGACCCAGCTCGATGTCGGCAATGTCTTTCAGCCGCAGGATGCTACCGTCAGCCTTGGCCGAGATAACGATGTTTTCAAATTCCTCTACCGTTTTCAGACGACCGGTGTAGCGCATCGTGTATTGGTACACATTGTCTACGCCCTTTCCGTGTCCGCCTTCGATGGGCTTTTCACCCAGCGTACCGACGGCGGCCTCCAGGTTCTGTTCGGCCAAACAGCCGGTGATGTCGCTGGGGTTGAGACCGTGCTGGGCCATTACCTCCGGCTTCATCCATACACGCAAAGAATAGGATGCGCCCAGAACCGTCACGTCTCCTACACCTTGAATACGTTTTAGCTGCGGAGCGACGTTGATGTTCATGTAGTTGGCCATGAAGTTGGCATCGAAGTCCGGGTTGTCGCTTGCCAATGCGTTGATTTGCAGGAACGAGGTCTGACGTTTGTGGGTGGTAACACCAATCATGGTCACCTCCTGAGGCAGCAGACCCTGTGCCATTGATACACGGTTTTGCACGTTCACCGCAGCCATATCGGGGTTTGTGCCTTGTTTGAAGTAAACGGTGATGCTGGCCGTACCGGAGTTTGTGGAGGTGGAGGTCATGTAGAGCATATTCTCCACACCGTTCACACTTTCCTCAATGGGCTGTATTACGGCTTTCGTTACAGTCTCGGCACTGGCACCCGGGTAGGTGGCACTGACTACGACTGTTGGAGGGGCAATATCGGGGAACTGTTCGACGGGGAGGCTAAAATAGGACAGCGCACCCAAGAACAGAATGACGATGGCGATGGACATAGCCATCACCGGCCGTTTGATGAATATATTTCCTTTCATAATACTAACTTACTTCACTTTTTGGTCTTCTTTTACCATACCGGCACCTTCGGCTACGATTTCAACGCCGGGTTCCAGGCCTTCGGTAACAATAAATTCTTTGCCGTTGTTCTGAGGCAACACGTTTATGATGCGGCTGTGTGCCACGCCATCCTTATCCACGGCATATACTTTGTACTTGTCCTGCAACTGCACCGTAGCAGTGGCCGGTACGACCAGTACATCCTTGTATTCGACGGGTATGACGATGTTACCGGCACTTCCGGAGTGCAACATGTGGTTCGGGTTGCTGAATACGGCACGCAACTGAACACTTCCGGTCGCACGGTCTACCACACCGCTGGCGGACTCTACGGTTCCCGCAACTTCATAGAGGCTGCCGTCCACCAGTTGCAACTGTACGGCGGGCATCTCCTTTACGGCCAACTCTGCGCTACCGGCTTTGCGGGTCAGCGCGAGGAACTGGCTTTCGTTCATGCTGAAGTAGACATACATACGGTCGTTGTCACTCACCGTTGTCAGAGCCTGCGGAATGCTGGGGCCGACGAGTGCTCCCTGGCGGTAGGGCAGTGTGCCCACCACGCCGTTTGCGGGGCTCTTCACCACGGTGTAGGACAGTGAATTGCGCGCATTCGTAACCTGAGCCTCTGCCTGTGCTACGCCGGCCTTGGCTGTGAGCAGAGCGTTGTGAGCCGTCTGCAGGTCGTAGTCGCTTACTACCTTCTGGTCATACAGTTGCTTGCGGCTCTCGTAAGTCAGTTGAGCAGTAGCTTCCTGTGCTTTGGCAGATTTCAGTGCGGCCTCGGCCGTGTTCAGTGCAGCCTGATAGGGAACTTGGTCGATGATGAAAAGTGTCTGTCCTTTAGTCACTCTCTGTCCCTCCGTTACGCACAACTGCTGCAACGTACCGCCTACCTGAGGATATACCTCGATATCCTGACAACCGCGGATGGTTGCGCTGTACTTGGAGTTAAGCGTTACATTCTGCTTGCCTACCTTCGTGGTCTTGAAAGTAGTTACGGAAGCGGAGCGCTGCTGTTGTCCGCCCCCGCATGAGGTCAGCAATGCTGCGATAGCAAATGCCGAAACCATACCTAACTTGATGTTTTTTCTCATACAAAAAATATAAAATATAAATGCTAATTTGCGTGCAAAGGTAGTAAAAAAAGTATAAAGGACGTTTCCGAGAGGTACGAAATCGGGGCGGATTTAACATTTTTTACACATAAACTCTGCCGTCTGCACCGCATCAGATAAGCACTCTTCCGCTTTCCGGGTGCCTTTCTTTTTACCGGAATTTGTGTCGGACACGGCCTATGAGCCAAGCCCTGTGTTTACGGTTTCAGCCGCAGAACTGTTTCCTTTCTGCGGCTGAAGCGATAAAAGTAAAAGGATTGCCGGAGATTCTGCCTGAACCGTATTACATCCGGCCATCCTATGCGTTACAAATTCACTTCCTCTATGAGTTCATGCTGATGAGGAATTCCTCGTTATTTTGGGTATTCTCCAACCGTTTCTTGACTTCATTCATGGCCTCTATCGGGTTCATGTCGGCGAGGAACTTACGGAGAATCCACATCCGATCCAGCGTCATCTTATCGTGCAGCAAATCATCGCGACGGGTGCTCGATGCGACGATATTCACGGCCGGGAATATGCGCTTGTTCGAAAGTGTGCGGTCGAGCTGTAGCTCCATGTTTCCCGTTCCCTTGAACTCTTCGAAAATCACCTCATCCATCTTGGAACCCGTATCAATCAGTGCCGTAGCAATGATGGTCAGCGAACCGCCGCCTTCGATGTTTCTTGCCGCACCAAAGAAACGCTTGGGCTTGTGCATGGCATTGGCGTCCACACCACCCGTGAGCACCTTGCCCGAAGCCGGAGTTACCGTGTTGTAGGCACGCGCTAGTCGGGTTATGGAGTCGAGGAATATGACAACGTTGTGTCCGCATTCCACCATGCGTTTGGCTTTCTCCAGCACAATGCCGGCAATCTTCACGTGCCGTTCGGCAGGCTCGTCAAAAGTGGAGGCAATGACCTCCGCATTCACGGTGCGGGCCATATCGGTCACCTCCTCCGGACGCTCGTCGATGAGCAGCATCATGAGGTAAGCCTCGGGATGATTTTTTGCAATGCTGTTTGCAATATCTTTCAGAAGCAGCGTTTTACCTGTCTTGGGCTGTGCCACGATGAGTGCGCGCTGTCCTTTACCAATGGGAGCGAACAAATCTACGACGCGTGAGGAGAGGGAGTCGTTCTGCCCGTTGCACAAGGTAAATTTCTCGTCGGGGAACAGGGGAGTGAGGTGCTCGAACGGACTGCGGTCGCGGGCAATGCCGGGGTCGCAACCGTTGATGCTGATGGCTCGGATGAGCGGGAAATACTTTTCGCCCTCGCGTGGCGGACGCACGGGGCCTTCCACGACGTCTCCCGTTTTCAGTCCGAGGTTCTTGATAATCTGCTGGCTGACGTATATGTCATCAGGGCTGGCCAAATAATTGTAATCGCTGGAGCGCAGGAAGCCGAAGCCCTCGGGCATCACTTCCAGTACACCCTCACCCTTAATGCGTTCGCCGAAATCGTAACGCTGTTGCAGCACCTTCTCCGGCTCCTTATTTTCGGGATGGTTGCGACGGGGAGCGGGCAGTACGGCCTCGTTCCTCTCTTCCCGAAGATTGCCGGAAACGGCCATTTCGTTGTCCGCTGACAGGGCGGAAGTCACCGACGGAATGTCTCTGATGATGATGAAATCCTCTTCTGTGACGGGTGCCGTTTGGCTCTTTGGCGTATTCTCGTCCGCTTCCTCCGGCAGAGCCACCGGTGCTTCATCTTTCTTCTCCTCTTCGTCCGCCTTCTCTTCCTTATTTATGCGTGTGCGGCGTTTTTTGGGAGTTTCCTCCGTTTTTTCTTCCTTTGTAGGCTCGGCTTTAGCCTCTTCGGCTGCCGGCTCTTCTGTTTTCTTCTTGCGGCTGCGTTTCGGCTTTTCTGTCTCCTTGGCCTCGGGTGCCTCCTTCGCTTCGGCTGCCGGTGCTGCCTCAGCCTCGGCGGCTACCGCCTCCTCCTGCTTTGCTTTCTTTGGGCGTCCGCGTCTAGGCTTTTGCTCTGCCGAAGCGGACGGCATTGTGGATTCGCGGTCTATGATATTGTATATTAACGACATCCTGTCGTTTGACATTTGAGCGCCAATGCTCATTCCGAGTTCCACCAGTTGTTCCGGTGTCATACTTTCAAGCTGGACTTTTGTGTGCATGAATATTGAGTTACGAAATAGTCGAATGATAACGTAATATATGGAGTGTGAAAGGGGAGAAAACACTGCCGCACCTGTATCTTTTTATTCTATTGTGCGGGGCAAATTGTGCCCGATGTCTTATTTCCCGGCTACAAAGATAGTAATTAAATATGAAATACCAACTATAAATGCCGTTTTTTTTCGTTATTATTTCATTATCTCGTCGGAAATGACTACTTTCGCGTCGTCTTTTTGAAACCTATAAATTCGTAATTCGTAACGGAGAAGATGGCTCAGGTAAATCCTTTTATGCAGGTATGCGCCCTGACGCGCAGTGTAGGCGACCGCACATTGTTTGCCGACGTCTCTTTCGGCATTGCCGAGGGACAGCATGTGGGTCTCATTGCCCAAAACGGCACGGGAAAGACCACCCTGCTGAACATATTGGCCGGCAAGGATGCCGCGGACGGCGGTAGCGTGATATTCCGCAACGGCATACGTGTGGGCTATCTGGAGCAGATGCCGCATTACCCCATGGAGATGACCGTGCGCGAGGCTGCCCACTGGCATCTCGACCTCGCCGGCATGGACCCGGAGAAAGCGATGGAGTACGAGCTTCGTTCCAACAGAATATTGACCAAACTGAACATCACAGACCTCAATCAGCCCTTGTCCGAACTTTCCGGCGGGCAGATGAAGCGCGTGGCCCTTGCCAATGTGCTCACCATAGAGCCCGACTTCCTGATTCTGGACGAGCCTACCAACCATCTAGACCTTGAAATGATAGTCTGGCTCGAAAACTATCTCTCTCGCTCCGGCATGACGCTGCTCATGGTCACGCACGACCGTTACTTTCTGGAACGTGTCTGCTCCATCATTTTGGAACTGGACGACCGGACGCTCTACACGTACCGGGGCAATTACAGCTACTATCTGGAGAAAAGGCAGGAGCGCATCAATGCCCGCACGGCGCAGATTCAGCGTGCCAAGAATCTCTACCGCACGGAGCTGGACTGGATGCGACGTATGCCGCAGGCCCGCGGCCACAAGGCCCGATACCGGGAGGAGGCGTTCTACGACCTCGAACAGGTGGCCCGGCAGCGCACGGAGGAGAAGCGTTTGCGCTTGCAGGCAAAAACGACCTACATCGGTTCCAAAATCTTTGAGGCCGAGTACGTGAGCAAGCGGTTCACGGCCACGGACGGCACCGAGAAGGTCATCCTTCGGGATTTCTACTACAACTTCTCGCGCTTCGAGAAAATGGGCATCGTCGGTGCCAACGGCACGGGAAAGAGTACGTTCGTGAAGATGCTCCTCGGACTGGTGCGCCCCGACTCGGGACGCTTTGTGGTGGGCGAGACTGTCCGCTTCGGTTACTTTTCGCAGGAGGGTATGCAGTTCGACCGGCAGATGAAGGTCATCGACGCCATACGTCGTGTGGCCGAGTACATCGACCTCGGCGGAGGCCGCCATCTTACGGCCATGCAGTTCCTGCAACACTTCATGTTCTCCCCCGAACAGCAGCAGAACTACATTTACAAACTTTCCGGAGGCGAGCAGCGCCGGCTCTACCTCTGTCAGGTGCTGATGCAGAATCCCAACTTCCTCGTACTGGACGAACCGACGAACGACCTCGACATCCTGACGTTGCAGATTCTGGAGGAGTATTTGCAGGACTTCCGCGGCTGCGTCATCGTGGTCAGTCACGACCGCTACTTCATGGATAAGGTGGTCGATCATCTGCTCGTCTTCCGGGGCGACGGTGCAGTGGAAGACTTTCCCGGAAATTACACGCAGTTCCGCGAATGGGAAAAGCAGGAGGAAAGCCGTAAACGGGCGCAGGAGACCAAGCCCGCCGCTTCGGTCGCCCCGGCTGACCGGGGGAACACGGCGGCTAAGGAAAGGCCGCGCCGCCTCACTTACAACGAACGCCGCGAACTCGAACAACTGGGCCGCGACATCGAGTCGCTGGAGCAGGAGAAGACTGCCATCGTCGAGGCACTCTCCGGTGCAACGCTCTCCGTGGAGGAGATTACGGAGAAGTCGAAACGCCTGCCCTTGCTGCAAGCCGAACTTGATGAAAAGGAGATGCGCTGGCTCGAACTAAGTGACTTGACTTCCTAAGCCGTCCGGATCTCAAAATCGGGCTGTCTCGGCACCGTTGCTCGGAGGTCGTCCGGTCTCCGGTTTTCAGTCCCGCTATGGACGGGCCTCCGTCCTGCTATTGACGAGGCTCTGTCCTGCTATGGATTGGCCCGCGTCCTCCCGACGTCTTTTCCGGAGGCTCTAAATCGCATGGTGCAATATTATGCTTATTGTTGCATTTTTTACTTTGTCTTTTGCTTGAAAAGTTTGCTTGTTTATAAATAATTACTTAATTTTGCAGACAAGATAATAAAAGATGCCAACAATAACACGTAAAATAGAGTTATTGCTTGACCGCTCCGGATTGTCGAAAGAGGAAGCGGATGCGCAGTGGCATGCGCTATACAAGATTAACAACAACCTATATCGTGTAGCCAATGACCTCATCAGTAATCTATATCTTACAGATGAGGTAGACAATATTTTGTGTTGGAACAATCAAGAATATAACGACCTGTATAAAGCGTTAAAGAAGAAAAGGCTAGGCGAGGATGAGAAAGCCGAGTTGGAGGAGCGAATGCAGGAAGTCAAGAAGACGATAGATGCACATCGTAAGGAGATTCTTCAACGTCCCGCTCAGTCAGTTGCTTATAGTTTTGTTATTGACGGCGAAGATAGAGAGGGCTTGGAAAAAGAGATTCTTAACACACTGAAGCAAAACGTATTCTCTCATTACAAAGCAGATAGTAAAGAAGTACGAAGAGGAGAAAAGTCAATTAGCAATTATAAAAAGGGAATGCCAATACCATTCCCAATTAACAACAAGTGTGTTAGACTGTATGAAGAAGAAGGGACTTTCTTCCTTCAGTGGTATCAAAATATCCGCTTTATACTTCACTTTGGGCGTGATGCCAGCAATAATCAACTTATAGTTGAGCGTTGCTTGGGAAAATCCGAAGATGGAATAACGTATAAGATGTGTTCTTCTTCCATACAACTGAAAGCTGGAAAAATATTTTTGTTGCTTGTGGTTGATGTACCCAAAGAATCTTTCAAACAAAAGAAAGGAATGGTGGTAGGCATAGATCTAGGGCTGAATGTTCCTATCTATGTAGCTACCAATCAAACTCCGGAGCGTAAAAGTATTGGGGAAAGAGAGTCATTCTTAAATCAGCGTATGGCCTTTCAACGTCGCAGAAAAGCACTGCAGCGTTTGCAACTGACACGCGGAGGTAGAGGACGAAGTCACAAACTGGCCCCATTGGAACGCTTACGCGAAGCTGAGCGAAACTGGGTGAAAGCACAAAATCATTTGTTCAGCAAAGAGGTCATCGAGTTCGCAAAACAGGTTCAGGCTTCAGCCATCAATATGGAACGATTGACGGACTTCGGAAAGGACGAAACGGGGAACGTGAAAGAGGATAAGAAGTTCATACTTCGTAACTGGTCGTACTTTGAATTGCAGAATCTCATTGAGTATAAAGCTAAAAGGGCTAATATAAAGGTGCGGTATATTAACCCTGCCTTTACAAGTCAGACGTGCAGTGAATGTGGTCAAACTGGCGAGCGCGACAGCATACACTTCAAATGCAAGAATCCTGAGTGTAAAAACTTTGGGAAAGATATACATGCTGATTACAATGGTGCAAGAAATATTGCGAAAAGTAATGATATATTAAAAGAGTAGGTCTTATGACTTACGGGGCTGTTGGAGGCCCTTAGCCTGAGGACTTTGATCACTCGGGAATTCCTTAGTAATAAAGATGTCAGCACGTTGTCGGTTTACTGATGTCAGTGATGGCAATAATTGAGGTAAATCCAACTTATGATGTGTGTAGTCCCTCGTGCATCTGATGTCAGTGATGGCAATAATTGAGGTAAATCCAACGATTGATGAGCAGTTCCGTGCCGGCAACGGGATGTCAGTGATGGCGATAATTGAGTTAAACGTTTTTTGGGGGTAATTGATTATTTTTCCGTATCTTTGCCTGCCCTTGGCAAATTCATAGATATGTAATCGTACAGAATCTTAGAACAGAATGGATACCGGTTTAGTCATAATCGTCCTGCTTGTACTCTTTTGTATCGCATGTTTCTTGTGGTACAAAATATTCAAGGCATTCCGGGAGGCGAGTAATGAGAAGAGAATGCTGTACATTCTGTTTGCCCTGTTGTGTTGCTTCTCGCCCGTTTTGTTCCTTATATCCTTGTGCTGCTTCTATGTATTCAGATGGTGCATAAAAGAAAGAAGTATAAAGTGTGCATTCGCAGGGTTGTTCGTTCTGTTTACGCTTTCCTGCGCCGGGTGGATATTCTATGAGGACAGTCGTAAGATAGAAGTTGATGGCATTTGTTACACCGTCACGTCCACAGAGGACTTTACCGTGGCTGTGACGTATAAAGGTTCCACTTTCAACCCCTACAGAGGCGTATATGCCGATAGCGTTGTTATTCCGGAATGTATAACCTACAACCGCAGGACGTACCGCGTGACGGAGATTAGCGAATTTGCGTTTGCCGGTTGCGATAGTCTCACTTCCGTCACCCTGCCCAACAATATGACGGAAATCGGTTGCGCGGCATTCCGGAAATGCCGCGGCCTGACAGATGTCTACTGTCAGGCAGAACGTGTTCCGATTACCAATGTCAGCATCCGTTTGTGCTCCTTTGAACGTGTCGGGAGTATGACCCTCCATGTCCCCGGCGTCTCGCTTCAGCATTATCGCAGAAGTGCTCCTTGGGGCAACTTCGGTCAGATTGTAACCCTTGACAATCAACCGCCCGTGAGGAAGTGCTCATGGAAAGCCCGCGCCCGTAAATCAACGGGCCTGCGCAGGGTAGTGTATGCTTTCTATATCAGCTTTAAGGAGCTGTTCTTCTTGTGAATTGTGAACCCGGCCTGACACAATGAAGAGATAGGGATGCGATTTATTTCTTCTTTTCTTTCTCTTTATAGCATTTATTTTGTATCTTTGTCTCTCTAAATAGTAAGAAAGACAAACTTAAATTGCATATACATTGATGAAAAGACTTTTGTTTATCCTGCCCTTATTGTTTGTGGCAACAGCGATAATGGCCGTGCCTGCGAAGCGCGGCATCTGGAAGAATGTCAGACTGGCAGACGGTACGGAAGTGCGTGTCACGCTCCGCGGAGACGAGCACGGACACTACTGGGTGGCAGACGACGGCAGGATGTATCTCGAAAGCGAAAATGGTGTTTACCGTCAGGTGGAGGCTGAAGAATTGCGAATCCACGCTGCTAAACGTCGCACGGCCTCCAATGCGCGCCGCGCAAAGCGAATGCCCGCACGGAAGAAAGTGGGAGAAGTGGGGAACTATACGGGACAGAAGAAAGGTATCATCATTCTGGTGAGCTTCAGTGATTTGTCGTTTAGGACGAGCGCAGACTATTTCCGTCGTATTGTGAACGAGGAAAACTTCTCCGACGGTAACTTCTGCGGTTCTATGTCGGATTATTTCAAGGCTCAGAGCGGCGGTCAGTTTGAACTGACGTTCGATGTGGTGGGCCCCGTAAAGGTTTCCAAAAAGGCATCGTACTACGGCGCGAATGATATTTATGGCGATGACAAATATCCCGCAACGATGGTCATTGAAGCACTAAAACTGGCTGACAGTCAGGTGAACTATGCCGATTACGACTGGGACGGCGACGGAGAGGTAGACCAAGTGTATGTGGTATATGCGGGTAAGGGCGAGGCCGACGGTGGTGCGGAAAGTACCATCTGGCCCCATGAGTATGCCTTGTCGGCAGCCGGATATTATGGCGATGGCAGCGGCAGACAGTTTTTGGACGGTGTGTGGATTGATACCTACGCTTGCGGTTCCGAGCAGAACGGTTCCGGTATTTTGGCTGGCATCGGCACCATGTGTCACGAGTTCAGCCACTGTCTAGGTTATCCCGACTTCTATGACACGGACTACAGCGGCGGTCAGGGTATGTTCGAGTGGGATTTGATGGATCAAGGTTCCTACAACAATAACGGTTATTGCCCCGCAGGCTACACGGCTTATGAACGTTGGGTGGCGGGTTGGACGACTCCCATCGAGCTGACGGAAACATTGCAGGTAGATAGTCTGCAGGCGTCGCAGAACGGCGGTGAGAGTTATATCATCTACAATCCCGGTGAGAGGAACGAGTTCTTCCTGATGGAGAACCGGCAGAAGGTGGGCTGGGATCGTTACATTCCGGGCAAAGGTCTGCTCATTATGCACGTTGATTACGATGAAACGGTGTGGGCGAACAACCAACCGAATGACGACCCCAAACATCAGCGTATGACGTGGATTCCGGCCGATAACATCTATCAGTCTAACTATTACGGCTATACCACCAGCGGTGCGGCCAACGATCCTTTTCCTTATAACACCAAGAGGTCTTTTGACAAAACCACAAAGCCTGCCGCAAAGTTCTACAACATGAGTACTGACGGGACTTATTACATGGACTCTTCCGTGAAAAATATTACCCGCAACAATGACGGCACCATCTCTTTCCTGTTTGAGCTCCCGATAATGGGGGGGGGGAATGGGGCGGATGCCATAGAGGACGTCGTTTCCTCCTCTGTTCCGCAGAATGCAGTTGTTTATGACCTCTGCGGCCGTAAGGTGGGCCGGATGATTGATGGCCGGTGGCAGCTTGACGGCGGTTGTCGTCCGAGCGGCGTTTACATCGTAGGCGGCCGAAAGGTGGTGAAATAATGTGTAATAAGTTGATAAAAACGGGAGCCAGAGGCCGGATATTGAAAGTTATTTCGTAACTTTGTGCTCCATAAAATGTAACCAGTAAATAGAAAGTCATACAAAGATGTATAGGACAAAAACTTGTGGCGAGTTGAGGCTTGCCAACGTGGGAGAAACCGTAACCCTGAGCGGGTGGGTGCAACGGACGAGAAAGATGGGCGGCATGACGTTTGCCGACCTGCGCGACCGCTATGGCATTACGCAGCTTGTGTTTGATGAATCCAAGGATGCCGACCTTTGCGAGCGGGCCAATAAGATGGGCCGCGAGTGGGTTATTCAGATTACTGGAGAAGTGGGCGAACGTGAGAGCAAAAACAAGAATCTGCCGACGGGCGACGTGGAAATCATCGTGCGCGAGCTGAATGTATTGAACGAGAGCATCACGCCCCCGTTCACCATTGAGGAGCAGAGCGACGGCGGAGACGATTTGCGCATGAAGTACCGCTATCTGGACTTGCGCCGTCCCAATGTGCGCCGCAATCTGGAACTGCGTCATAAGTTTGCTTTTGAGGTACGCCGCTACCTCGACGAGCAGGGCTTCATGGAGATAGAGACCCCGGTACTGGTGAACAGTACGCCGGAGGGTGCCCGCGACTTTGTTGTGCCTTCGCGCATGAATCTCGGTCAGTTCTACGCCCTGCCGCAGAGCCCGCAGACGTTGAAGCAGTTGCTGATGGTGGCCGGTATGGATCGCTACTTCCAAATAGTGAAATGCTTCCGCGATGAGGATTTGCGCGCCGACCGCCAGCCCGAATTTACGCAAATTGACTGTGAAATGTCGTTTGTCGAGCAGGAGGACATCCTGCAGGTGTTCGAGGGACTGAGCCGTCACCTGTTCAAGGCCATCCTGAATATCGACATTCCCGCTCTGCCTCGCATGACGTGGGCGGATGCCATGAAATACTACGGTTCCGATAAGCCCGATACGCGTTTCGACATGAAGTTCGTGGAACTGATGGACGTTCTGAAAGGCACGGGCGAATTCACCGTATTCAACGAGGCGGAGTACATCGGCGGTATCTGCTGCGAAGGACAGGCTGCCTACACCCGCAAGCAGCTTGACCAACTGACAGACTTTGTCCGTCGTCCGCAGATTGGTGCCAAAGGTCTTGTGTATGCCCGTGTGGGCGAGGACGGTACGGTGAAGTCCAGCGTGGACAAGTTCTATACACCGGAAGTGCTTGAAAACCTGAAGCAGGCGATGAATGCCAAGCCGGGCGACCTTATCCTTATAATCTCCGGCCCCGACACGCTGAAGGCCCGCAAGCAGCTCTGTGAACTGCGTTTGGAGATGGGCAGTCGCATGGGCCTGCGTCCCAAGGACAAGTTCTCGTGTCTGTGGGTCATCGACTTCCCCATGTACGAGTGGAGCGACGAGGAACAGCGCCTCATGGCCATGCACCATCCTTTCACCTCTCCCAAGCCCGAAGATATTGCCCTGCTCGATACCGACCCGGCCTCCGTGCGCGCCAATGCCTACGACATGGTTATCAACGGTGTGGAGGTAGGCGGCGGAAGCATCCGTATTCACGATGCTAAGTTGCAGCAGAAGATTTTCGAGATACTGGGCTTTACGCCCGAACAGGCTCAACAGAAGTTCGGCTTCCTCATGAATGCCTTCAAGTACGGCGCACCTCCTCATGGTGGTCTTGCTTACGGTCTCGACCGCTTCGTAAGCCTCTTTGCCGGTCTCGACAGCATCCGCGATTGCATTGCGTTCCCGAAAAATAACTCCGGACGCGACGTCATGTTGAATGCTCCCGGCCTTATCGACCAAAGCCAGCTCGACGAACTCCATCTGCAGATTGACCTGCCTGCCGAGGAGGCCTAACCGCGGCCCCGCTGTGGTCGCGGCATAGTCCCGCTATTGTCACGCCCCCGACATTAGTATTGTCTCATCATGGACAATACTAATGTCGGGGGCGTGTTCTGCTTATAAGCGGATTGCCGTTGCTCCGGCGATTTTATCTCTTTATCAGCAGTACCACGTTTTCGACGTGCTGGGTGTGGGGGAACATGTCTACGGGCTGGACACACTCAACTCGGTAGGCCTCGTCCAGCAGTTGCAGGTCTCGTGCCTGTGTGGCCGGATTGCAACTGACGTAGACAATGCGCTGCGGCGCAGCCCGGAGAATGGTTTTCACGACGTCGGGGTGCATACCGGCGCGCGGAGGGTCGGTGATGATGACGTCGGGGCGACCGTGACGGGCAATGAACTCGTCGGTCAGAATGTCTTTCATGTCGCCGGCGTAAAACAGTGTGTTGTCGATGCCGTTGAGTTCCGAATTTACTTTGGCGTCCTCTATGGCTTCGGGCACATACTCGATACCGACAACCTGCCGGGCCTTGCGGGCTACAAAGTTGGCAATGGTACCCGTTCCCGTGTAGAGGTCGTAGACGAGAAGCCCCTCTTCGCTTTTGGAGGATGCGTCCGCCGTGCTGTCCGGGCCGAAAGCCATTTCCCTCGCTACCTTATATAATATATAGGCCTGCTCGGTGTTGGTCTGGTAGAAACTCTTCGGGCCGACCTTGAAACGTAGTTCCTCCATCTGTAGGAAAATGTGGTCGGTGCCGGCATACGTCTCTACGGGCAGGTCGCCAAAGGTGTCGTTGCACTTGGTATTGTTCACCCAGAGCAGGCTCGATACCTCCGGATGCGTCTCTTTCAGGTGGGCCATCAGTGCCATGGCCTGCCGGCGTTCCTCGTCCGTCTGTATGCAAAACTGAATGAGCAGCATGATTTCTCCGCTGTTGCTCAGGCGAATCATTATGCCTCGGAGCAGTCCCGTGTGTTCGCGCGCATCGAAGAAAGAGAGGTTGTGCTCGTAGGCATAATCGCGTATGTCGTTGCGCAGACGGTTGTTTTCGTCCGCCATCAGGTGGCATTCCTCAATGGGCAGAATCTTGTCGAAAGCCGAGCCGACATGGAAGCCCACCGCTCCGGGCATCTCAAAAACTTCGCCACTCGCAATCTGTTCGCGGGTCAGCCACGCCTTGTTAGAGCAGCCGAACTCCACCTTGTTGCGGTATTCGCGCACTTTCTGACTGCCCAAAATGGGGCGACACTCGGGCAGTTCTACCCGACCTATCCTTGTCAGGGCATCCACCACCTGCTTCTGTTTCCAACGCAACTGTTCCTCGTAGGGCAGGCATTGCCATTTGCAACCGCCGCATACCCCGAAGTGGGGGCAGAAAGGTTCTGCTCTCCGCTCGCTGTATTTGTGAAACTTGATGGCCTCGGCCTCGGCATAGCTGTGCTTCTTCCGGGTCAGTTTCAGGTCTACCACATCGCCCGGCACCACCCAGGGTACGAAAACCACTAAATCGTTTACCCGAACCAAGGCTTTGCCCTCGGCGGCAACGTCCGTTATCTCTATCTGCTCCAGTATGGGGAGCTCTTTTCGTTTTCTGCTCATGCTGTCTTATTTTTTTCTTGCTGCAAAGGTACAACAATCTTGGCAATAATACCCCAATTTGCCTAAAATAACCTGAAAAATGATGTGCGAGAGGGAAACTTGCTGTGCCGTTGTCGGATAAAATACAACCGATAGGTTATCCTGAACCATATAGAGGATCTTATTATTCGGTGGCGACCGGTTAATTATTCAGAGGCGACCGAATAATTAACCGGTCGCCTCTGAATAATCCCGACCATACCGGGACGGAAACCAAAAGCGGGAATATTGCCGACGAAAGACAAGGGCTTGCAAGATTCATTTACGTAAAGTTGCATGGGTGCTATGTTACTTTATTTCGTATGATAATAAAATATTATTCCGTATCTATTCCGAAATTCGTAATTATTTATTATCTTTGCGAACAAACTGTATAACACAATTTAATAACTAACACTTTATACATATTAAAAGATTACAACATGAGTCAAAAGAGAGTCTATACCTTTGGTAACGGACAAGCCGAAGGTAACGCCCAGATGCGTGAGCAGTTGGGCGGTAAGGGCGCCAATCTGGCCGAAATGAACCACATTGGTGTGCCCGTTCCTCCCGGTTTCACCATCACCACCGATGTATGTAACGAATACTACGAAGTGGGACAGGAGAAAATCATGGAACTGCTGAATGACGACGTAATGGCCGCCGTGGCTCACGTCGAGGAGTTGATGAACTGCAAGTTTGGCGATGCTACCAATCCTCTGCTCGTCAGTGTTCGCTCAGGTGCCCGCGCTTCCATGCCCGGCATGATGGATACCATCCTGAACCTGGGTCTGAATGACGAGGTGGCCGAGGGTATGGTGAAGCGTACCAATAATCCCCACTTCGTATATGACAGCTACCGCCGCTTCGTGCAGATGTACGGTGACGTGGTGCTGGAAATGAAGCCGGTTAATAAGACCGACATCGACCCCTTCGAAGAGATTATCGAGGAGGTGAAGGCTATCCGTGGTGTGAAGCTGGACAAGGACTTGAGCGTAGAAGAACTGAAAGAGCTTGTTGCCCGCTTTAAGGCTGCCATCAAGGAGCGCACGGGTAAGGACTTCCCCAATGACCCCGTAGAGCAGCTCTGGGGTGCTATTTGCGCCGTGTTCCGTTCTTGGATGAACGAGCGCGCCATCCTGTATCGCAAGATGGAGGGTATTCCCGACGAGTGGGGTACAGCCGTCAGCGTTATGGCCATGGTATTCGGTAACATGGGTGACACTTCTGCCACGGGCGTATGCTTCAGTCGCGATGCTGCCAACGGTGAGAACGTCTTCAACGGCGAATATCTCGTGAACGCACAGGGTGAAGACGTTGTGGCCGGTATCCGCACTCCGCAGCAGATTACAAAGCTCGGTTCTCAGCGTTGGGCAGAGCGTGCCGGTATCTCGGAAGAGGAGCGCGTAGCCAAATATCCCTCTATGGAGGAGGCAATGCCTGAGATTTATGCTCAGCTCGACGCTCTGCAGGACAAACTGGAGAAGCACTACCGCGATATGCAGGATATGGAGTTCACCGTACAGGATGGCAAACTTTGGTTCCTGCAGACCCGTAACGGTAAGCGCACGGGCGCCGCTATGGTTAAGATTGCTATCGACTTGCTCCACGAGGGTATGATTGACGAGAAAACCGCCATCATGCGCTGCGAGCCTCAGAAACTCGACGAACTGCTGCATCCCATCTTCGATAAGAAAGCCCTCACACAGGCTAAGGTTATCGCACAAGGTCTGCCTGCCAGTCCCGGTGCCGGTTGCGGTCAGATTGTGTTCCATGCTGACGACGCTCAGGCTTGGCATGCTGATGGTCATCGCGTAGTTCTGGTTCGTATTGAGACCAGCCCCGAAGACCTTGCCGGTATGTCTGCCGCCGAGGGTATTCTCACGGCACGTGGCGGTATGACTTCTCACGCTGCGGTTGTGGCTCGTGGTATGGGTAAGTGCTGCGTGTCCGGCGTAGGTTCGCTGAACGTAGACTACAAGGCCAAGACCGTGGAAATCGACGGTGTTGTATATAAGGAAGGAGATTACATCAGCATCAACGGTACCACCGGTCAGGTGTATGCCGGTCAGGTGCCCACCAAGGCAGCCGAACTCTCCGGTGACTTCAAGGAACTGATGGATCTTTGCGATAAGTACACGAAGTTGCAGGTGCGCACCAACGCCGACACTCCGCATGATGCAGAAGTAGCTCGCGCATTCGGTGCCAAGGGTATCGGTCTGACACGTACTGAGCACATGTTCTTTGACGATCAGAAGATTATCGCCATGCGTCAGATGATTTTGGCAGACAATGCTGAAGGCCGCGAGAAGGCTTTGGCTAAGTTGTTGCCCTATCAGAAGGCTGACTTCAAGGGTATTCTGAAGGCCATGGACGGTCTGCCCGTTAATATCCGTCTGTTGGATCCCCCTCTCCACGAGTTCGTTCCCCACGATACCGCCGGTCAGGAAATCATGGCCAAGGAGATGGGCGTAGATTTGGCTACCATCAAGCGTCGTGTAGAGAGCCTCGCCGAGAACAACCCGATGTTGGGTCATCGCGGTTGCCGTTTGGGTATCACGTTCCCCGAAATCACGGCTATGCAGACACGCGCCATCCTGGGAGCTGCTTGCGAGCTGAAGAAGGAAGGCTTTGATCCGAAGCCCGAAATCATGGTACCTCTGATTGGTATTCTCTATGAGTTGAAGCAGCAGAAGGCCATCATTCAGAAAGTGGCCGAAGAGGTATTTGAGGAGTACGGCGTTCGCGTAGAGTTCGAAATCGGTACGATGATTGAGATTCCTCGTGCAGCCCTCACTGCCGATCGCATTGCAACCGAGGCTGAGTACTTCTCGTTCGGTACGAATGACCTTACCCAGATGACCTTTGGTTACAGCCGTGACGACATTGCTTCGTTCTTGCCTGCATATCTGGAGAAGAAGATTCTGAAGGTCGATCCTTTCCAGGTTCTCGACCAGAACGGTGTCGGTAAGCTCGTGAAGTATGCTGTCGAGAAGGGTCGCGAAGTTCGTCCTTCGCTCCGCTGCGGTATCTGCGGTGAGCATGGTGGCGAGCCCAGTAGCGTGAAGTTCTGCGCAAAGATTGGTTTGAACTACGCTTCTTGTTCTCCTTTCCGCGTGCCCATCGCCCGTCTGGCTGCGGCGCAGGCAGCGATAGAGGACTAAGAGACAGTTCTCGGGTAATCCAAGATAATTAGATAGTTAGGCTGTAACGGTCAGTAAAAAAGACTGTTACAGCCTAA
>CAMWQU010000012.1 GCA_947176535.1 uncultured Prevotellaceae bacterium | reverse complement strand
GGAGCTTTTGGCCCCCTGAAAAGTTTTGAATGCTGTTAAATATATGTTGATAAGAATGTTAGGTACCGTTACAGCCTACTTTTTTGCAATTAGTCCGATTTCTTCTGTTTCTATTTTTCTACTGATAAACGAAAAGAGCCTCTCGTCTCTCGACGAAAGGCCCGTGACATGAAAACAATCTTTTTACCTTAAAAACTAACTAACTAATTATTCTTGGCCCATCGGCCTTGTTTTCTTTGTCAAGACAAAGTTAATCGGTTTTCTTATGGCCACAAAAAAGCACATCCTTTTTATTTCGGGATGTGCTTTTTTCTTGATATAAATCAATCGGCCGGATAAGCGAAACCAATCGAAAATGCAAATTAAATTATCTTCAGGCATTCCGGAACTCATCCAGAAAACGGACATCGTTTTCGGAGAAGAGACGGAGGTCTTTCACCTGATACTTGAGGTTGGCAATACGCTCGATACCCATACCGAATGCGTAACCCGTGTACTGGGTACTGTCTATGCCGTTGGCCTCCAGTACGGCGGGATCCACCATGCCGCAACCCAGAATCTCAAGCCAGCCTGCGCCTTTACACATGGAACATCCTTTTCCGCCGCAGATGGTACAACTTACGTCCATCTCGGCAGACGGCTCCGTGAACGGGAAGTAGGAGGGACGAAGACGAATCTGCGTGTCGGTGCCGAACATTTCGCGGGCGAACTGGAGGAGCACCTGCCGGAGGTCGGCGAAAGAAACATTGCGGTCGATGTAGAGCCCTTCCACCTGATGGAAGAAACAATGTGCACGTGCGGAGATGGCCTCGTTGCGGTAGACACGTCCGGGGCAGATGACCCGAATGGGAGGCTGCTGTTGTTCCATGACGCGGGCCTGAACGCTGCTGGTGTGGCTGCGCAGTATGATGTCGGGATGTGCTTCCACGAAGAACGTGTCCTGCATATCGCGTGCCGGATGGTCGTCGGCAAAATTCATCGACGAATAGACATGCCAATCGTCCTCCACCTCGGGGCCTTCGGCCAGTGTGAAGCCGAGGCGTGAGAAAATATCCACGATTTCATTTCTCACGACCGTCAGCGGATGGCGGCTGCCGAGACGAATGGGATAGGCGGTGCGGGTGAGGTCAATATCGTCCCCCGCAACCTCAGCCTTGCTGACGGCATCGCGCAGGTTGTTGATGCGCTCCATGGCGAGTGTTTTCAGTTCGTTGATGCGCATACCTACTTCCTTTTTCATGTCGGCGGGCACGTTGCGGAAGTCGTTCATCAGCATACTGATTTCTCCCTTTTTGCTGAGGTACTTGATGCGCAGTGCCTCCACCTCCTCGGCGGTTCCGGCCTGCAGGGCCTTTACCTCAGTTATCAATTCTTGAATCTTTTCTATCATGGCTTTCGTATGTTTCCTTATTTGGTGCACAAAGATACAAAATAATTTGCAATTCATGTCTCGCGGGTGAATTTAATTTCGTTTTCTTGTCGATTACGTAATTAAGTCGTATCTTTGCGAAACTTTTTTGGATAGTATGAGTATGAGGGGTAATAGGTTTACCGTATTTGCCTTGTGCGTGTGTTTCGCATTCTTGTGGTTTTCGTGTAACCGGGGGCACATCGCGGGTTACGAAACCGGGGCGGATACGCTGGTAACGGAGGATTCTCTGCAGAGTGACACTATCGCTCTTTTCGAGGAGGAAGATGATAAAGGGCTTTCCCTTGAGGAGCACACGTTGGAAGTTTTTGGCGATTTCTTTTTTGCATTCACCCATAACAACCGCTTTCAGGCCGAGCGCATCAAGTTTCCGCTCCCCGTCACCGACATGGACGGAACGGAACGCACCATCCGCAGCGGGAAGCAGTTTCGCAGCGAGTTTCAGATGCCTGAAAACGATTATTACACACTGCTTCTGAGCGAGGCCGCACAGGCTTCGGTGTTGCAGAACGACAGCCTGCTGGAGGATGTCGCCGTGCAGTTTGTCGATTTGACGCAGTTTTCCGTAGACAGCTACAACTTTCACCGCAAGGACGGTCACTGGTACCTTTTAAGTCGGGTCGTTTCGGCCCCGCAGGGTACGGCCGGCGACTTTTTCCGCTTCTATGAGCGTTTTGTTTCTGATTCGCTCTATCAGCAGGAATGCCTCGCCCGTCAGTTGCGGGTTGCCATGCCTGAGACGGACGAAGAGGAGGTGGATGACGAGATTGTGGGTACGATAGACAGCGACCAGTGGCCTGCTTTCCGGCCCGAAATGCCTGAAGGGCGATTCGTGAACATCGACTTTGGACATTCCCTGACGGATGCCCATCGGCTCGTTCTGCTGCAATGCGGTTTCTCGAACAGCATGATGGATTTCTTCACTTTCCGGCGCGCCGGCGACCGCTGGACAATGACTGCATACGAACATTGAGCAAAACCGGATAGGACATGACGAAATACGAAAATTACTCCTTGCGCAATCACAACACGTTCGGGATTGACGCCCGCTGTCGTTTCTTTGTGGAATACGACACGCCGGAAGAGTTGCACGACCTCCTGCTTGCCTCACCCGCCATGCCGTTGCTGCACATCGGCGGCGGCAGCAATCTGCTCTTCCTCGGCGATTTTCCGGGAACCGTCCTGCACTCCGGTATCAGAGGCATCGAGGCGGAGGAAGACGAAACCGCCGTCCGCGTCCGTGTGGGAGCCGCCGTGCAATGGGACGATGTGGTGGACTATACGCTCAGCCGGGGATGGTATGGACTGGAGAATCTCTCTCTCATACCCGGCGAGGCGGGGGCTTCGGCGGTTCAGAACATCGGGGCCTATGGCAGTGAGGCGAAGGACTACATCGAACGTGTGGAGTGCATGGACTTGCACACCGGACAGCGGCGAACGTTCCGGAACGAGGAGTGCTGCTACGGCTATCGACAGAGTCTCTTCAAGCAGGAGGAGCACCGCGGACGCTGGGCGGTGCTGTACGTCACCTACCGCCTATCGAAGACTTTTTCTCCCCGGCTTGACTACGGAGGTATCCGGGCCGAACTGGAGAACCGCGGACTCGCCGCCGAAACGCTGACGGCGCAGCAACTTAGGCAGGTGATTATCGACATCCGCCGTGCCAAGTTGCCGGATCCCCGGCAGCAGGGGAATGCCGGCAGTTTCTTCATGAATCCCGTTGTGCCGAGGGAGCAGTATGAGGCCTTGCTCGCCCGTTACCCCCAAATGCCTCATTACGATGTGGACGACAGTCACGTAAAGATTCCTGCCGGATGGATGATAGACCGCTGCGGTTGGAAAGGCCGTGCGCTCGGCAGAGCCGGTGTTCACGACCGTCAGGCCCTCGTGCTCGTGAATCTGGGGAATGCCTCCGGGCAGGATGTGCTCCATTTGTGCGAGGTCATCCGCAACGACGTGCGCGAGCAGTTTGGCATCGACATTCATCCCGAAGTAAACTTCATACCGGCTTCCGGTCGGCAATAACCCGTCCCGCCCGGGACGAGCCTCAATCCTCCTATTGTCGAGGCTTGGTCCCGCTATGGACGAGGGCGCGTCCTGCCTACGTGTGCGCACGTGTACGTGCGTGCGCGGTTCCTTACATATAGTAGGGTTCTTGTTTTCCGGCAGTCCGGGAAGGTGTCCGTCTGGGCCTCACCGGCTTTTGGTCTTCGTAATCCGGAAACTCGGGCATACGCGGAAGTACACGCCAAAGCCGAATGTCAGGGCCGACATACCTTTGGAATTGGCATCGAAGATGTCGAGTTGCGCTCCAAGGCGGTAGGCCGACGTGAAGTTGTAGGCATAACCGAGGTTAGCGTATGCCGTGTGCATCCCGCGGAAGAGTGTACCCGGATGCTTGAGGCTGATGGTTCCGAAAAAGGGTGAGCCGTAGAGGTTGGCGTATTGCCGGGGTATGCCAACGTAACCCAGACTGACCGTCAGGTTCCGTAGCAAGGTGGCCTGTGCCGAGGCGTGTAGGCCGAATCCCGTGTCGAAAGGCCATAGCGTGCCGTGTTGCTGGTAGGAACCCAGTGCGTCCACTTCGGCACACAGGCGGTTGAGGACGTGGCCGGAGGCGTGACGATATGTCATCCGGACGCCGGCCGAGGCATTGCAGACCGTCTGCACCCCACGGTCGGTGACGTCAAGTTCGCCTCCCCGGTGTTGCAAAAGCAGTTGTATCGGCACTTCCCATAGGAACGGCTTTTCCTTGCGGTTGCATTTCAGTGTGGCATTGATGCCCACCGTGAAGGCCTCCTGATGGGTGTCGAGGTTGAAGATGTAGCTTTGCCAGTTCATCCACGTGTCCAAGTGGATGTGTCGCTTGTCCAAAAGCAGTTGAAAACCCGTCTCCGGGTCTGCGGACAGATTCTGCTCCGGATTGTATAGCGGAAGAATGAGCTGGTGGTTCTGAGCACCGTAGAGGTCGCCCAGTACGAGGGTAAGGTTTTTGAAATCGGCCTGAACGCGGAAGTAGGGCAGGGCATGTACGCCATGCTGATGTTGGTTGCCTTTCCATTGGGCGATGTCGTGATAGGCGTAGTTGGGGTAGCGGTTCGCCCCGTTGAAGAGGAGCAGGTGGGCACCGGCCTCAAGACTTATCTGCGATAGGGGCGCGAACGTGAGTTTGGGTTGCAACCATGCGCCCGGCAGCGTGTAGCCTTTCATGATCTGACTGCTGAACTCGTTGTTCTGAAAGAAAGCCAGTGCGTTCATCTCCGCTCGCAGTTCGCCTACGCGGGTGGTGTCGATGCGGTGGCTGTCCGCGCAGAGAGCGTCCCACACTTGGGCGTGCAGGCTCAACCGGGCTCCTCCGAGGAGAAGCGGAAATAGAAGTGACAATAGGCGTCTCATACCGGCTTCGGGTTATTTCTCGTCCGTCCGGGAACGGGAAGGTGCTTTTATGCCTTTGTAGGCGAGGTAGAGGACTACCGCCGCTCCCAGCAGTATCATGGCAATCTTCAGGTAGACGGCATACGCGGCTACGGTGGCGTTGAGCTCTTCGTAGGGAACTACACTGGCAAGGTAGTAGCCGATGGCTGCCAGAATCCCGTTCCACAGACCGGCACCGAGGGTCGTGTAAACGACGAAGCGCGCGAGGCTCATGCGTGCCAGTCCGGCAGGGAGGGAGATGAGCTGACGCACGACCGGTACCAGACGGCCGATGAGAGTTCCTATGGCTCCGTGCTTGTCGAAGTACTGTTCCGCGGTTCTCACTTTCTCTTCGTCAATCAGGCAGATGTGTCCCAGACGGCTGTTGGCGAAGCGATACACGATGGGGCGACCGAGGTAGCGCGCCAGAAAGTAGTTGAAAAGGGCACCTATCAGCGCACCCGACGTAGCGCAGAGTACGACGAGGAAGACATTGAGGTCGGCACCGCTGGCGGCCATGTAGGCCGCAGGGGGAACTACAATTTCGCTGGGGAAGGGGATGAAACTGCTTTCGATGGCCATCAGCAGTGTGATGACCCAGTAGTTGAGGTGTTCGAGGCACCAGGCGATGAAAGGAATACTTTCCATGTTGCTGTATGTGAGGTTAAATAAACTTCTTTCGGAATACCTGTCGTTTGGTGAACAGCCATTGCAGCCAGGCAGTGGTGTCCCACGAGGGGATGAGATGGACGAGCAGGGGATAAGTGAATGTGAACGGGTGCTCGCCCAGGGCTTTCACCTTGCGGTTGAACAGATAGGAGCATAGCGTGTTGTAGGCCATCCATAGGGCGACAGAGAGTATGGCGACGGTTGTGTTCTGGAGTAAAATGCCTGCTGTCACACCGGCCGTGGCGCAGAGCGTGGCGAACCATGCCTGCCCGGCTGCCACGAAGTAGCGCAGGCGGAAGAGAACGGTGCGCCGGAAGTGGCGGCGTGTCTCCATGAAGAAAATCCGCTCCTCGTGCCACCGGCCACGATAGGGGGGGAGGTGCTGAATCATGAAGGATTCGGGGTGAAGGCAGACTTCCGTGTTCCGGCCGTTGCTGTGTCTGTTCACCATGATGTCGGTTGCTCCCATCAGGAGATTAGCATCATCGGCAAAGCCCCGATGCTCCAGAAAGAGGGAACGGCTGTAACAGAGGTTCGTACCGTCTGCCCGGTAGCCGCCGTGTCTCCGCGCATAGGACAGGTTCTGTATCTGTTGCCACGTGCGGAAGAAGCGGTGGCGCAGTCCGCTCCATCCTTTGCCGCCCTCGGAACGGGTGTAGCCCAAGACGATTTGTGTGCTCTCTTTTCGGGCAAAGCATTCCCCCAGCCGGTGGAGCCATAGGGACGTGGCGGGACAGCAGTCGGCCGTGGTCAGCGCGACGCACTCGTAACTAGCGGCACGCATACCGAGTGTCAGGGCCAGTCGGGAAGGGCTGATGTTGCGGACAGTGCCGGGGATGATGATGGTGTGGAGGTGAGGGTATCGCTTTTCCATCTGTTCCAACAGCAGCTTCGTGTCGTCGGTGCTGTTCATGTCTACGACGATGACTTCAAAGTGGCCGCTGTACTCCTGTTGCAGCACGGCCGGTAGGTTCCGGCGCAGGTCGTCGCACTGCTCGTGGGCCAGTACGATGACGCTGATGGGCGGCAGTTCGTTTGTTGTCTGCATGTTACAATTCTTCGTTGGTGTAGCTCGCGGGCAGTGTGCGGCAGTTGTATTGCGAGGCCATGATTTCGCCGTATGCGCCGGCACTGCGCAGGGCAATGAGGTCGCCGCGCCGGCTTACGGGTATGCGGTAATCTTTGACAAAAACGTCGCTGCTTTCGCAGATGGGGCCGACGACATCGTAAGTCGTTTCGCCTTCTGCAGAAGTCAGATTCTCGACCTTGTGGTAAGCTCCGTAGAGGGCCGGACGGATGAGTTCGGTCATGCCGGCGTCGATGATGAGGAATTTCTTCACTGCCCCTTGCTTGATGTACAGCACTCTGCTCACCAGTGTGCCGCATTGGGCGACGATGGAGCGCCCCAGTTCAAAGTGCAGTTGCTGTTTCGGACGCAGACGCAGATACTGGCGGAAAGTGTCGAAGTATTTCTTAAATTCGGGGATGGGGTGCAGGTCGGGGGCTTCGTAGTCGATGCCGAGGCCGCCGCCCACGTTGATGTTCGGTAATACGATACCGTAACTTTCTAGCATCTCCTGCAGCTCGTTGATGCGCAGCGAGAGCGTGACAAAGTCTTCCATGTCCAGAATCTGGCTTCCGATGTGGAAGTGGAGACCGATACATTCAACGTTGGACATTTCCCGGGTGCGGAGCACGATGTCCACCATATCTTCCATGCTTATGCCGAATTTGTTTTCGGCACGGCCGGTGGTGATATTAGTGTGGGTGTGTGCGCTGACATTGGGGTTGATGCGGAAGGCAACGCGGGCCGTTTGGTGCTGTTGGCCGGCAAGTTCGTTGATGATGTCCAGTTCCGGGACACTCTCTACATTGAAGCAGAAGATTCCGGCTTTCAGGGCCAGTTCGATTTCCCAGTCGCTCTTCCCGACCCCGGCAAACACAATCTTGTCGGCAGGGAAGCCCGCATCCAGGCAGGCCTGAATCTCACCGCCGCTGACACAGTCGGCACCGAAGCCTGCATCGACGATATGACGGAGAACCTTCGGGTTGGTGCAGGCTTTCATGGCATAGTGGACATGATGGTTGGGGCGCAACTCCTGTTTGATGGCCTCCAACGTCTTGTCGAGCAGTGCCGTGTCGTAGTAGTAGAATGGGGTACGAAGTGTGTTGAACTTCTCTATGGGAAATGTCATACGTTCGTTTATTTAGTCTTTGAACAGAGTTTCGCTGAGCGCCTGCATGGTTCGCTTCTTGTCTTCGGCTTTCACAAGGAAAGAAATGTTGTAGTTGCTGCCTCCGTAACTGATCATGCGGACGGGGATTTTCTTTACAGCCATACATGCCCGGGTCTCGAAACCGACATTTCCGCTTGCGAGGTCGCCTACCACACAGATGATGCACATATTGTCATCGACTTCCACGGTGCCGTATTTTTTCAGTTCGCCTACTATGTCGGTCAGATGGCCCCGGTTGTCGATGGTGAGGCTGACGCCCACTTCGCTGGTGCAAATCATGTCGATGCTGGTTCGGTATTGCTCGAAGATTTCAAACACTTTGCGCAGGAATCCGTAAGCCAACAGCATACGGGAAGACTGGATTCGTATGCAGGTGATGTTGTCTTTGGCAGCTACGGCCTTGATGGTTCCTTGTTGAATCTCGTTGTTGATGATGGTGCCCGGGGCGGTTGGGTTCATGGTGTTGAGCAACCGGACGGGGACACCTGCGAACTTAGCCGGCTGAATGCAGGTGGGGTGAAGTATCTTTGCACCGAAATAAGCCAGTTCCGCCGCTTCCTCAAAGTAGAGCTGACGCACGGGTTTCGTGTTTTCCACGATGCGGGGGTCGTTGTTGTGCATACCGTCGATGTCCGTCCAAATTTGAATCTCGTCCGTTTGCAGTGCCGAGCCGATAAGGCAAGCCGTGTAGTCGCTGCCTCCCCGCTGGAGGTTGTCGATTTCTCCTTTCGCATTGCGGCAGATGAATCCCTGTGTGATGTAGATGTCATAGTCGGGATGCTCCTTGAGTTGGGAAACGATGGCCTCACGTATGAAGTTGAGGTCGGGTTCTCCGTTGGCATCGGTGCGCACAAAATCGAGAGCCGGCAGCAGGATGGCCTTGTCTCCTTGCTCCAGCAGGTAGTTCGTCACCAGATTGGTGCTGATGATTTCTCCCTGCGCAAGTATAATCTTTTCTTCAACTTCACTGAACGTTGTTGCGCTTTTGGTGAAAGAACGCAGATATTTGAACTCTTCTTTCAGGAACTGCATGGTCTTTTCGCGATACGCTTCCGTATCGTAAAGTTCGTCAGTGTGGGCGATGTATTTCTGCTCCAGTTGATTGATGACGGTGCTGGCCCCTTCGGGATTGTTCTTGTAGAGGTAATCTGAGATTTCAACAAGATTATTGGTCGTTCCGCTCATGGCAGAGAGTACAACAAATGACTGTCCTCCCGCTGTGGGGCGGAATATTTTGGCTACTTCCTTCATCCGTTGTGGCGTTCCGACACTGGTGCCACCAAATTTCATTACTTTCATTATCTTCGGTTTCTTGTTATTCCTTATTTATTTTCCCGTTCTTGCAGCGCCAGATGATTCCCGGATACTGTTTGGGCCACTGCTCGTTGTGCGTGGTCATGACAACGGCCGCTCCCTGTTTCCGGATGTCATTCAGCAATTCCATGACTTTGGTTCCGTTCTCGATGTCGAGATTTGCTGTCGGTTCATCGGCCAACAGCAGTTTCGGCTTATTGAGAATAGCCCGCGCGATGCACACCCGTTGCTGTTCGCCGCCGGACAGCTCGTGGGGCAAGTGTCTTGTTTTTTCGGGTAGACCCACTTGCTCAAGCACTTCGATGATACGTCGCTCGCGGTCGATTTTCTTTTTCCATCCTGTCGCTTTCAGCACGAAGTCCAGATTCTCATCAACGGTTCGGTCGCGCAACAACTGGAAATCCTGAAAGATGATTCCCAACTGTCGGCGCAGGTTCGGCAATTTCTTAGCCTTTATGCGCGTCATATCATTCTGAAGAACGGTTGCTTCTCCCGTTGTGACGGGCAGTTCACCGTAGATGGTTTTCAGTAAGGACGTCTTTCCACATCCTACCTCGCCGAGAATATAAATAAACTGCCCTTCTTGAATCTCGAAGCACACATCGGAGAGAATTGTTCTGTCCTCCTGACATATCTCCACTTGTTCGTATTTCCCTATCATAGTTATTCTTACTTTGTTACGGTTAGTGTTTCTTCCACCCGGGATTATGGCGTTCCATCAGTTCCCTGGCCATATCCTCGATGCGCAACCCTTTTTCGGTGAGCAGCACAATGAGGTGGTAGAGCATATCCGACCCTTCGTATATGAGGCGGTCGTTGGTTCCGTTGGTGGCTTCAATAACCAGCTCCAGGGCTTCCTCGCCCACTTTCTGTGCCATACGGTTCAGTCCGTCGCGGAAAAGACTTGTCGTGTACGAACCCTCCGGCATCTCCTTGTGCCGTTTCTCTATAAAGTCACTCAACTCGGAAAGGAACAGCAACGGGTTGGGGGTATTCTTTTCGTTCCAGCAGGTATCGGCTCCCGTGTGGCAGGTGGGCCCGTCAGGAGTGGCCTTGATGAGCAACGTGTCGTTGTCGCAATCGTTGAGGATTTTAACAACGTGCAGGAAATTCCCGCTTGTCTCTCCTTTTGTCCATAACGTATTGCGCTTGCGGCTCCAGAAAGTTACTTTCCCCGTTTCCACGGTTTTGCGGTAAGCCTCCTCGTTCATGAAGCCCAGCATCAGCACTTTTTGTGTCCGTGCATCCTGTATGATGGCGGGAACCAGTCCTCCCATTTTCTCAAAATCTATGGTCATAGTCTTACGTTTATGTTTTCTGCTTGTAAATAGTTCTTCAGTTCCGGTATCGTGATTTCGCCGAAATGGAAAACGCCTGCTGCCAGTGCGGCATCTGCGCGTCCCGTCAGGAAAGCGTCGCGGAAGTGCTCTTTCTTCCCGGCTCCTCCGCTGGCAATGACCGGAATCGTGAGTGTGTCGGCCAGTTGGCGCAGTGCCTCGTTGGCGAATCCGTTTTTCGTACCGTCGTGGTTCATTGAGGTGAACAGAATCTCGCCGGCTCCGCGCTGCTGGGCCTCCTGTGCCCATTCAAAGAGATTACGGCCGACGGGAATACGTCCGCCGTTGGCGTAGCACTGCCATTCGCCACTTTCCTCCAACCGTGCGTCGATGGCCACCACGCAAACCTGACTGCCGTAGTGTGCGGCAATCTCGTCGATGAGTTCGGGCCGTCGCAGTGCGGCACTATTGATACTCACTTTGTCCGCTCCGGCCGACAGCATGCGTTCCACATCTTTCAGTTCGTTGATACCTCCGCCCACGGTGAAAGGAATAGAGAGTGTGGCAGCCACGCGCTCCACCATGTCGGCGAATGTCTTTCGGCCCTCGTGGCTTGCCGTGATGTCAAGGAACACCAGTTCGTCGGCCCCTTGCCGGCTGTAGGCTCTCCCCAGTTCCACCGGGTCGCCGGCCAGACGCAAGTTCACGAAGTTGGTACCCTTCACGGTCTGTCCGTCTTTCACGTCGAGGCAAGGTATGATTCGTTTGGCTAACATAGGTATTTTCTGCTAAGTTCTTTCATGTCGATATGCCCTTCGTAAATGGCTTTCCCGAAGACCACGGCCGGAATCCCGGCATCCTGCAACCGGTCGATGTCGTCAATGCCGCTCACTCCTCCGCTTGCAATGAGGTGACAATCGGGATGGGCCTGCATGATTGCCTTGTAGAGGTCGATGGCTGGCCCCTGCAACATACCGTCCCGGCTGATTTCGGTACATAGCACGTTCCGGTTTCCTGCTGTCGCGTATCGGTTGAGAAAGTCGGTCAGGTGTGTCCGGCTGTCTTCTTTCCACCCGTTTATGCTGACCATACCGTTTCTGACGTCGGCCCCCAGTATCATGTGGACGCTCCCGTATGTGCCGAGCCACTCTATATAGAGCTCCGGTTGTGTGATGGCAATGCTGCCGACGGTCACCAACGCCGCCCCGGCATCGAAGACCCGTTTCAGGTCATCTTCCGTCTTTATGCCTCCTCCGAAATCCACAACAAGTTGCGTCTTTCTGCTTATCTCGTACAGTACGCGGTCGTTCACGACATGACGGCTCTTGGCCCCGTCCAAATCGACGAGGTGGAGACGTCGGAAACCCAACTGCTCAAATTCCTGCGCCATGTCTATCGGATTGCCGTACACCTGTTTGGTGTCGTAGCGTCCCTGGCAGAGCCTTACGCACTGACCTTCGATGATGTCTATGGCAGGGATAAGTTCTATCATGTAAGTTACAGGTTACTATAAGTCCAGAAAATTCTGTAAGATACGCTCTCCCGCGTCGCCGCTCTTTTCGGGATGGAACTGCGTGGCGTAAAAGTTGTCGCGCCGGAGGGCTGCACTGAACGGTTGTATGTAGTCGGTGGTGGCGACAGTCCATTCACATTCGGGGACATAGAAACTATGTACGAAATAGACAAACTCGTTGCCCTCAAATCCCCGGAACAGCGGCGAACGCGTCTGTCCGATGGTGTTCCAACCCATGTGCGGCACCTTGTCTTCGTGTCGTTGGGGGCAGAATCGGAGCACGGGAACGTCGAAGATGCCCAGACAATCCACGTCACTTTCCTCCGAATGGCTGCACAACAGTTGTTGCCCGATGCAGATTCCGAGCAGCGGCTGGCGCAGTTCGCGGATGACGCGGTCGAGTCCGTGTTGTTTCAGGTATCGCATGGCATTCCCCGCCTCTCCCTGTCCGGGAAAGAGCACTTTGTCCGCTTTGGCTATCAGTTCCGGATTGTCAGTCAGCAACGGACTCACTCCCAGTCTTTCGAGGGCGTGGATTACCGAATAGATGTTTCCGGCTTTGTAGTCTACGATTGCTACGTTCACTTTTTTGCCTTTTTATTCGTTTCTTTACTAACGCTCCACTACTTTTTCCCTTTCTTCTTTGAGATGACGGCATCGGCCTTTATCCAGTCCGTGTTGATACTGAACGGAGTGATGCAACCGGGATCGTTGATGAAGGCCTCCGTGGTTTCCGGGTCCTGATTCTCGAACATCGGATTTTCCGCGCAGGCTTTCCAGTATTTTTTCACAATGTCCTTTTGTGCCTGCTCGCTATTATTTTGCGTTTTGGCGAGTTCGGAGAAGTAAGCCATTATGAAGTGGTTGAGCGCATAGGCCTGGCGGTCGAGCACATCGGCCTCCACGCCGCCGTGCTGCCGGATGGCCGTATTACAAAGATATTGCAGAGCCGTGTATTTGAACTGTGCCACGTTGGTGTTGAAGTAGTCGGCATCGGGAGTTTGCAACACCAGTTGAGCGTTTGTCATCATTTGCTTAAACACTTCCTGTGCTTTCACGGGGCAGGCTGCAAACAAGATTGCACTTGCGATTACAAACAGTTTTTTCATATTCGATAGGTTGTTCAGAATTTAGTTCGTCGTTGATAATGTTTTTTCGGTCTCCGGGGCTGACCGGTTCGGGGCTGTCTGGTGACTACGATGCCGGTTTGTTTCCTTTTCCGCCCGTTCGCGCTTCAGCCTGCCGCGTCTTGGGGGTGTTCACCTTCTCCTTGTTCTTTATCACGTAGTCCTTCCACGAGCGATAACTTACGCTGCTTTGCGGTCTCGACATCTGCATGAAGTGACAATATGCGGCCGCCAGTGCGTCCGTGGCATCCAGATGCTGATTCATCTGCGTTTCGTCCAGATGCAGAATGTGTTGCAGCATTCCCGCCACTTGCTCTTTCGAGGCCCCGCCGTTACCGGTCAGTGCCATCTTTATCTTCATCGGGGCATACTCGTGAATCGGCACGTCGTGCTGTATGGCGGCGGCGATGGCCACCCCCTGCGCCCTCCCCAGTTTCAGCATCGACTGTACGTTCTTCCCGAAAAACGGTGCCTCGATGGCCAGTTCGTCGGGCATGTACGACTCTATGATGCCCGCCACCCGTTCGTAGATGTGTCCCAGTTTCAGGTACCCGTCGCTTATCCGGTGCATGTCGATGACGCCCAGTGCCACGGTCTCGGCTCTGTTGCCCTCGACCTTCAGCACGCCGTAGCCCATCAGGTTCGTGCCCGGGTCTATGCCCAGTATGATTTTCTCCGTCTTCAAATCTCTATTTCCTCCATGAGGGTGCTGAATCCGACGATGCGCCCGTCGAACATATTTTTCAGTTCTTCCGCGAGTGCTGCGCCCTGTCGGGTGTGCCACCGGTGGAGGGTGGCCGTCGAGGGTACCTCAAATTGCAGTGAGAAGCATTCCGATTCCTGGTCGTGGTGCGACAAGATGCGCAACAGGCGCGGCGCAGTCAGCAGTCCGTCCTCCGCCACGCGCGGCAACATGCTCTCACAGACCCAGATAACAAAGTTGCGCGCGTCGTCCGTCGGCATGGTATAAGTAGTGTTGTAGACAATCATTTACCTTTTGCATTTAATTTTGGACAAAGATACGAAAAAATACTGAGATTTCAGCCGTGGATACCTCTATTAAATGTTAAAAAACGATAGGTCGCGCGCGTAGCTGCCTTGTTACTGCGTGGAGAAATATAAACGGATTGCGAAATATATTTACAGAATAGGTGCGTATGTCTCACATGCCCGCGACATTCTCTCTCCTTAGCCGTGCGGAAAGACGCTTTTCCTTAATGATGATAATAAGCAGGCTGTAAGTGCTTGATTAAGAGCTGTTATAATAAATTTCTCTAAGAACGCCTCTTTTTCTTTACTATTGTCGGGCCTTCGTCCCGCTATGGACGAGGCTCAATCCCGCTATGGATTGACGCCCGTCCATAGCAGGATTGAGCCTCGTCGTCCGGGCGTCTCGTTTCAGACTTCTGCCGCCTTTTGGAAAATGTTGTTCCGAAATGTTTACAGATGTGTGGCCTTCTTCCGCAAGCGATGAGGTGGGGGTATTGACTTTTGCTGAAAAATGTATTATCTTTGCAAACGGAACCTTAACGAAGACGACGATGAAAGGAACGAAGATACTGAAAATGTTCTTTCCGTTGCTTGCCTTGTGGATGGCTCTGCCGCTTTCGGCTCAGCGTCACGTGTTGCGTTGCGGGGACAGGGTAGTGGCCCACAGTCTGCACTTCGACCCCGACCGTCCGACGGAAGACATGCCCGACGGACTACGGGAACTGCTTCGCGCCTACCGGGTGCAGAACCGCTATGCCGACCGGACGCGGGGGAAGGCCGTAGCCCCTCTGCTGTCGAGCGTGCGGCATCAGAAGGAACCTTTCAATCGCGCGTGTCCTTATTATATCGGCGGTGACGGTCGGCCGAGCACGGAACGTTGCGTGTCGGGCTGTGTGGCAACCTGTCTGGAGCAGGTGTTGAGCTATTACCGTTATCCCGCCGTTCTTGCCGACACGCTTTACGGTTGGCAGACGGAGCACTACAAGATTGCCGACGTCCTGCCGGGCCGGCGCATCGACTGGGACGGCATTCTTCCGGACTACCGCGACGGGTATTCCGAAAGGCAGGCGCAGGCCGTGGCTGACCTTACTTATTATTGTGGCATGGCCGTGCGGATGAACTGGGGCCTTTCCTCCAGCGGCGCCAATCTGGGCCTTGCCGTGGAGCCGCTGCGGCGGGTTTTCGGTTATCGGACGGCCGTACATCTGTCCAGAGCCTTGTATGCCACGCCAACGTGGAACGCCATGCTACGCCGCGAACTGGAAGCGGGACGACCGATTTGCTACACGGGGCACAACTTGGCCATGAACGGCCATGCGTTCAACATCGACGGTGTGGACGAAGAGGGATTCTATCACCTCAACTGGGGCTACGGCGGCGACTGGGACGGCTATTTCGACCTCGACTATCTGAATCCGTTCGAGAGCAAGGACGATGCCACGGAACTGGGGCAGCAGGAGGGGCTTTTCTGCAATCAGACGGCCCTGTTTCTGCATCCTTCGGAAGTGGCGTTGGAAATCGGCGATTCGCTGCGGAGCGAAGTGGCATTCGGCGGCGTGAGGGTAGAGAATGTTATCTTCCGTCGTCCGCCCGATTTGCAGTATTATACGACAGCCGATTTCACGATGACGAACACCACGGCCGACAGCCTCAATTTCACCTTCGAGGTACTCACCTATCTGCCGACCGACACGGCCATCTTCCGGCAGGCCGATTATGTGGGACTGACGGCCGTGAATCTGGCACCGGGAGAGCGGCGCACGTGGCCCGTGTATTGCCGTTTTCGGGAGGCCGGAGAGCGTATATTGGCCTTTTCGGCCGACGACGAGACGTTGCCGTTCCGGATGCCGGTGAGCGTGGTACGCGGCACGACGCCGGTGCTGCGATTCAGTGAACCGGACTGCCGGCTGACGCGCTACGGCGAGGAATTGGTGCTCGACGCTGCCGTGGATATTGCCAACGAGGCCGTGGCCGGTTATTCCGGCAATCTGGTGACGTTCTGCCTGTTTCCTGAAGGTAGCGAGGTGGACGAGCGTCACTGGGAAGTGCTCTCGTTGGCGGCGGGAGACAGACACCGTGCCCGGACGCGTTTCCGCCATCTTGTGGACGGGCAGACCTATACCCTGAAAGTGCGCAGTCCGTGGGAAGTGCGCACGGAACGGACTTTCACCGTGAATGCCGATGAGGCGACCGACGGGGTGCCGCAGGTGACGGAGGAGGAGGCGAACACGGAGGTGGCCGTTTACGACCTTGCCGGTCGCCGCATACCTCATCCGCGGGCGAAAGGCATTTACATACGGAACGGAAAGAAAATAAGGATATTATGATGCAGATGAATCCCGAAACTCTGATTCACAAGTATTACGCCGGGCAACCCGAACTGGAACAGCTACTTCTCGTTCATAGCCGGCAGGTGGCCGACATGGCACTTTGCATCTGTGATGCGCATCCCGACCTGCGGATGGACCGGACGTTCCTGTACGAGGCTGCCATGTTGCATGACATCGGCATATTGGAGACCGACGCGCCGGGCATACACTGCCGGGGCATGGAACCCTACATCCGGCACGGAATCATCGGAGCCGAGATGCTTCGTCGGGAGGGGCTTCCGCGCCATGCCGGGGTGGCCGAGCGGCATACCGGTACCGGACTGACCGTGCAGCAGATAGAGCGTCAGAAACTGCCCCTCCCGTTGCGCGACTTCTCGCCCAAAACGCTTGAGGAACAGGCCATCTGTTATGCCGATAAGTTTTTCTCCAAGTCGAAACCGGATGAGCGGAAAACCTATGAGCGGGTATTGAAAAGTCTCGAACGCTTCGGCCCGGAGGGAGTGGAACGTTTCTGCCGTTGGCACGAAATCTTTGCCGTTTAGTGTTATTTCACATTTCGGATACTCATTATCTCATTAAAAAGTCGTATCTTTGCGTCCGCAAATGTTGTGGACTATTGCCTTAGTCTCCCTTTGGGAGGTGGGAGAGGCAGGAAAAACGACGAAGATTGAAAGCAAGACGACTGACAACGTGGTTTCTGGTGAGCGTGCTTTGTATGCTCGCCTATGCTGTCGCACCTCGCGGAATGCAGGCTGCGGGGCTGTCCGTTGTTGCCGACACGCTCTCCGCCTCCGATACGCTCGCTCCGGCTGACACGTTACCGGCTTCGGCTGATTCTGTTTTGGCCGTTCGTCGCCAACTGACGGTGGACAGCGTGCTGAACTCTTACACGGAGGACAGCATACGTGCCATGCTGCAAGCGAACCGGGTGTTGGAGGTGCAGCCCGATTCCTCCAAGATGGATACCGTGCGACACGATACGACGCGACAGAGCAAGAGCGCACTGGAACAGCCCGTGCACTATACCGCAAAGGACAGTATCACGTTCGATTACGGCCGCTCGATGGCCAACCTTTACGGCGAAAGCCGGGTGAACTATCAGAATCTGGAACTGACGGCCGACCACATCTCAATGGCCATCGACAGCAGCATTGTGCATGCGACGGGGCGCGTCGATTCCACGGGAGTGACGAAGGGTTCCCCCGTCTTCAGGCAGGGGGGAGACGAGTATGAGCCGGACAAAATCAGTTACAACTTCAAGTCGCAGAAGGCATTCATCAACAACGTCTATACGGAGCAGGGCGAAGGATTCTTGATTAGCGAGGAATCGAAGCGCGACTCCATGGGCGTGATGTATGTGAAAGGCGGAAAGTACACTACCTGCGATGCCCGCCATCCCCATTTTTACTGGGTGCTGACGCGGGCCAAGGTTCGTCCGGGGAAGAATGCGATTTTCGCCCCCGCTTATTTGGTGGTGGAGGATGTTCCGTTGCCTTTGGCCATACCTTACGGCTTCGTCCCTTTCAGCAAGAAGTATTCCAGCGGTTTCATCATGCCGACTTACGGTGACGAGACGCGGCGCGGATTCTATCTCCGTGACGGTGGTTACTACTTTGCCATCAATGACAATGTGGACTTGAAAGCTCTGGGAGAGATATATACCAAAGGGTCGTGGGGACTGTCGGCGGCCAGTGTCTACCGCAAGCGATACAAGTTCAGCGGAAATGTCTACCTCAGCTATCAGAATACCAAGGACGGGGAGAAGAATATGCCCGACTATGCCGTGAGTAAGAGTTTCAAGGTGACGTGGAGTCACCGGCAGGATGCCAAGGCCAATCCCGTCCAGTCGTTTTCGGCCAGCGTGAACTTCGCCACGTCCAGTTACGAGCGCAACAATCTCACCTCGATGTACAATCCGGAGAGCTACACCCAAAGCACGCGAACCAGTTCCGTGGCTTACTCCCGCACGTTCAGTGACATCGGTCTGACGCTCTCCGGAACATTCAACCTGAGCCAAAATATGCGCGATTCCAGCATTGCCGTCACGCTTCCCTCGCTCAACATCAGTCTTTCCCGTTTCTATCCCTTCAAGCGCAAGAAGATGGTGGGCAAGGAACGGTGGTACGAGAAAATCGCGGCCAGTTACACCGGAACATTGTCCAACTCCATCTCCACCAAGGAGAACCTGCTCTTCAAGTCCGACCTGCTCAAGGACTGGCGGAACGGCATGCGGCACCAGGTGCCCATTTCGGCCTCTTTCGCTCTGTTCAACTACATCAACGTCACGCCGTCGTTCAACTTCACGGATCGCATGTATTCCTACAAAGTGCGCCAGTCGTGGGACACGGAGGCGAATGCCGTGCAGCGCGATACCATCTACGGTTTCAACAACGTCTACAATTACAACATGAGCGTGTCGGCCAACACCAAACTCTATGGCTTCTGGACGCCGCTGCCGTGGTTCGGTGGAAAGAAAATCCAGGCCGTGCGCCATGTCTTTACGCCTACAGTATCTTTCTCCTACGCTCCCGATTTCGGGCAGCCGCGCTACGGCTTCTGGGACACGTATGTCAGGACTGACGCCAACGGCAACGTCTCCACGGTGACCTACTCGCCCTATGCCGGCTCACTTTACGGCACGGTCTCGCAAGGCAAGACGGGAAGTGTGTCGCTGGACGTCTCCAACAATATCGAAATGAAGGTGCGCACCGACCGCGATTCCGTCGGATACCGCAAAATCAGTCTTATCGACGAACTCGGCGGTAGCTTGTCCTACAACATGGCGGCCAAGAGTCGGCCGTGGAGCGACCTGTCGATGCGTGTGCGTCTGAAACTCAGCAAGAGCTACACGTTCTCCATGAATGCCGTCTTTGCCACCTACGCCTATGAGGTGGGTGAGAACGGCAACGTCTACGTCGGCGACCGCACCGAATGGTCTTACGGCCGCTTCGGTCGTTTTCAGGGCATGTCGCAGAACCTGTCCTACACGCTGAACAACGACACGTTCAAAAAGCTCTTTGGCAAGAACAAAGAGAAGGGGAGGAGCAATACCGACGCGGACGATGATTCGGAGGATGACGAGGACGAAACCGACCCCGAGAATCAGAATCTCGACCCCGACCGAGCCAAGTCGCGCAACGCGGCAAAGAGCGAGGGACAGAAGGGACTGGACGAAGATGGGTACATCAAGTTCTCGCTTCCGTGGAGCTTTACGGTCAGTTACGGTGTCTCGATGCGGGAGAATACGGGCGGGCATTTCCATCAGAGCCGTATGCGCTATGGCTACAAACTCACACATACGCTCAACTTCTCCGGGAACATTCGTCTCTCGCAGGGATGGAACATCAACTTCTCATCGGGCTATGACTTCAACTACCACCGCCTTTCCATGACTACGGCTTCCGTCTCTCGCGACCTCCACTGCTTCAATATGGGTTGTTCCATGGTCATCGCTCCTTACCGTTCCTACAACTTTACGTTTGCCTGTAACGCCGGCACGTTGGCCGACGTGCTGCGTTGGAAGAAGCAGTCCAGTTACTCCAGCAACATCGACTGGTATTGATGCCATCGTATGATGCCACGCCCGCTGCCTTATTTCTTCTTCTCCGTATCGTATTTTTGCAGTCTTCTGCGGAAATTCTCCGTTCATCGCCGATGAACGAACATTCACCGACGGCGGACGGATATTCATCGCCGATGAACAAAGAAAGTCTCCTAAGCTCCGCATGAATCCGCAGATTACGTGACGGAGATAGCTACGGAGGATTCATATTTTCCAATCTTTCCTTTCCGGTAATTGATTATTTTTCGTACCTTTGCCCACATCTTGGCAATACATAAAATATGTAGTAGAAGGGACTTTTTATATTTGCAGTAGTAAAAGTTTGATGTTATGAAGCGAAAAATATTCCTATTGCTTTTTTGTATATCTTTTCTTAATTCTTTCTCTCAAAGAATTGTTATTGATCGTATAGAAGATGATGGACGCCGACAATTAATGAGTTCGGGAAGAAACATAAAGTTGGATGGAGCAACGTATAACTTCATAGTAAAAGCTTATGAAAGATTTGGCTATATAGATTGGTGTATTTTGATTTCATCTTTCTGTTATATTCCCCAAAATGCTACATTATTGATTAAGTTGGGAAACAATGAAGTTATTTCTGTAGTTGTCAATAACCTTAATGTAGGGAAAGTTACTACAGGATATGGCTATATTTATAGTAAGGTAGATTATTATTCAGCAATATTCGATTTATCTAATGAGCAATTCAGTAAGATCGAAGAAAATGGAATTGTGAAAATCCGTATTTCTTCTCGTAGCTCATATAAAGAGAAAGTATGGAATAAAGATAAGTTAGGTAAATATGTTGCTAATTGCCGACGTAAAATGATAGAACGTTTTGCCACAACAAAAGTTAAATCAATATATGAGGATTTTTAATTAAAGCATCATTTTGTTTTGCGGAACATGTGTTGGTTTTATGTCAAAGCAAAATAGTTTCATTCCGTCAGAATAGCAGAAGTTGGCGCGAATCGTCCCGTTTCGTGTATTTGGATGGCGGCTCTTCTTCTTCGCGTGGGGTGTCGATGAAAATGTCGAGCTGAACGGCCACATCCTGCCGAAGGGCATATTGTCCGCGATGGAGGTGGAGAAAAGGGGAATGACGCTGTCGCGACTGGTAGTAGAGGTAGAAGCGAACCTGATTGTAAAGCTGCCGATAATCTATGTCGGAGTCAAATATGTCATTATGAATATTATAGAGCCGACGCGCCAACTGCCGCACGTTCATTCCGGTGCGGCCGCTCTGGAGGAGCATTTCCATGAGGTCGTTGTGATAGACGTTCTTCATCAACAATGCGGTTCGTAGGTAGGACAAAGATATAATAAAATGTGTTAAATCCCAAATCCCGTGGCAGGGATTTCACGAATAATTCGTATTTTTGTAAGATGAATGTTAAAAATGTATCGTATGAAAAAAAGTAAATCCCTTTTCCTTTGTATCGTCGCGCAACTGCTGTTTATGGCGTCTTGTACGAAAGAGAGTTATTATCATTCCCTTTCGCTGGGCTATCCCTCAAAAGGCATAGCCTACCTCTATGCCGACCAGACGAGCGACAGTATTGTAATCTGGACGACCGACGATGTGCAGATTGCGAGTAATGCTTCGTGGTTGGAAGTGCCTGATGACAAGGCTTACATAAAAGTGCCCAACTATTACCGTGTGGTGAGCCAAGTGCCTGTGTATCTAAGTGCTTCCCGTAATACCACCGGAGAACCGAGAATGGCGACCGTGAGTGTGCGTTCGGCAGGAGCCGACGACTGGAGCAGCAATGCCGGAGCCATTTACTATCAGGTGTCGTGGCTCAACATACGCTATCCTTATCCCTCTTACGAGTACAATGATAACGGAATGCTAAAGAAAGCCACATTTCAACTAAAGGAGCCGGCCCAAAGAGAGCAGCCCGATACCCTGCGTTTCATAGTGAACGAGGACTGGACACTGACAGATGGCAAGTTCCTGCATCCTGCTCAGACCTTGGGATTTAAGGGAGTGCAGAAAGTAACCCTGATTGTGGACGAGAATACGACCGATGTGGAGCGTAAAGATACGCTGATGCTCGACTGCGCCGGCATCCGTACAATGATAACCTGTGTGCAGGAGGCAAAGAAAAAGGATAAAGAATGAAAAAGAACTTTCTTGCGACTCTGCTGACGCTGTCAGCTCTGACGTCACCGTTGGCAGCCGCCATTCCCGATAGTGTGTTCATCAAGCCCGTTGCTGCTCCGCGGGGAGGTGGGTTAGTTGTAGAGTGGAGTGCCGACGGCAGTCTTTGGCAGGCGGCAGGCATGAGGCCGTTGCTGGGGAGCGACTACGGCACATGGGGCAGAGAAAAGAAGTTCTATGCTCCGTCGTTTGCTCAGGACGCTTCGGGACTGTTTGCTCTGGTCTTTCAGCTAAACGGACATGCCAACCAGTTTGGAGTGACGGTGACGCGCGACTTTCTGCATTGGCGTCCTCAGGATTACCCTTACATGCAAGGCGTGGGGCAGTGTTTGGAACCGATGGTGAACTATTCCGACGGACAGTTTGTTGTCACTTTCCACAATAACGAGGGCAAGCATTTCCGTACAACTACGACAGACCTTGTGCATTTCACTGCTCCGGAGAAAGTGAGTGAAGCCCCGTCATCCCCTTCCCTCCTACGCGTGCCTTACCGCCTCGTGGAGGGGATAAGGGATAACCAAAGAGCCAAGGCGCAGAAAGATGCCCGAGAGGCCGAACTGGCAAAGGATGATGCCGTGCGCTTTGCCGGTCTTGGCGACCTGCAGGCGGAAGTCACGGTGGATGCCTTAAAACCGAAAGCCATTAGTGACATGTTGATGGGAATCTTTTTCGAGGACATCAATTACAGTGCCGACGGAGGACTGAATGCCCAGTTGATTCAAAACGGAGACTTCGAATATGTGCCTCACGACCGGATGGGCGATAAGAACTGGAATACCACCACGGCCTGGGAACTTGTGGGGGAGGCTACGCTCGTCGAGGATTTTCCGGGTGTGAGCGAAAATAACAGTCACGCCGTAGCTATCCGATTGGAGCATTCGGGAGCATCGTTCCGAAACAAAGGTTTTGACGGAATAGTTGTCAAGGCCGGTGAAAAGTATGACCTGTCGCTTTACCTTCAGGGTGGCAAGGTGGAAGTCTCTCTGAAAGACGGAGACAAAGTGCTTGCCCGGACGACCTTGACCGGCGGGAAAGGAACGTGGAAGCAGGTGAAATCCGTACTTCGTCCTTCAGCTTCTGCAACGAATGCCGTGCTCGACATCGCCCCTGCGGGAGCCGGAACCTTTGCGTTCGACATGGTGTCATTGATGCCAAGAGATACTTACAAAGGGCACGGTCTGAGGAAAGACCTTGCCGAAACGTTGGCTGCGCTGAAGCCGACTTTCATGCGATTCCCCGGCGGATGCGTCACGCATGGTGACGGCATCGGAAACATCTACCACTGGAGCGAGACCATAGGCGACCCCAAAGACAGAAAGCCGTTGCGCAACATCTGGGGGTATCATCAGAGCCGCCAACTGGGCTTTTACGAGTTCTTCCAGATGTGCGAGGATATGGGAATGGAGCCGTTGCCCGTTCTGGCGGCCGGAGTGCCTTGTCAGAATTCGAGTGACGGCGGAGCCGGACAGCAGGGAGGTATTCCGATGGACGAAATGCCTGCCTATGTTCAGGAAATCCTGAATCTGGTGGAGTGGGCCAACGGCGATGCTTCCACGGAGTGGGGCCGCAAGCGTATCGCCCAGGGGCATAAGAAACCGTTTGGACTGAAGTATCTTGGTATCGGAAACGAAGACCTCATCAGTCCGACCTTTGAGGAGCGTTACCTGATGATATGCGAGGCCGTGAAGAAAAAATATCCTGAGATTCAGATTTGCGGAACGGCCGGCCCGTTCTATACCGGCAGCGACTATGAGGAGGGATGGCGTATCGCAACCGAGCATAGCGACGTTATAGATATGGTGGACGAGCACTACTACGTTTCTCCCGGCTGGTATATCTACAACCAGGACTTCTACGATCAGTACGACCGCACTGCGCCTAAAGTCTACCTCGGCGAGTGGGCCTCACACATTCCGGGACGGAGGAGTACCATAGAGACCGCTTTGAGCGAGGCTCTGCATTTCTGTTCGCTGGAGCGTAACGGCGATGTGGTAGTGATGAGTACCTACGCTCCGTTGCTGGCCAAAGACGGGCATACCCAGTGGAATCCGGACATGATTTACTTCAATAATACCGAAGTGAAACCCACGGTGGGGTATTTCTCCCAGCGGATGTGCGGCAACAGTCAGGGCGATTGCTACCTGCCTTCCGCGCTGACGGTAAATTCCGATAGGGCAGGTGTGCGCGAACGACTTGCCGTGAGCACGGTTCGGGACACGAAATCGGGAAAGACTTTCCTCAAACTCGTCAATATGCTCCCCGTGCCCGTAACCGCCCATCTTCTTCTTCCTCATGTGCTGGAGGGAGAGAAAGTCTGCAAGGCAACCCTGCTGACCGGGAATTACGATAGCACGGATGCGCGTCCCGTGGAAACCGAAGTGCGCCTGTCGGCCGACAGCAACTATCAGATGCCCGCCTACTCATTTACCGTGATTGAGTTATGAGGAAATACATTGCCGGCATAGCCTTGCTTGTTGTTCTTGCGGCCCTGTCTGTCCCCGCCATCTTTCTGACGGACTGCTATTCGGGGGACGACAGTCAAGCCTATGTCTTCATCGGGCAAGGAGATACACCGGCATCTGTAAAGTCCCGTCTTTCAGAAGCGGGAGTCCGTGCCACGGGCTTCTCGTTGCTGAGCAAGGTTGTGGGCTATCATGTGCGTCCGGGGCGCTATGTTGTCCGGCGCGGCGATAACCTACTCACCCTCTTCCGCCGCCTGCGCAACGGGCAGCAGGAACCCGTAAACCTGACCATCCCGTCTGTTCGCACCATGGACAGACTGGCTGCCTATCTAGGGGAACACCTGATGCTGGATTCCGTGGAACTGCGAAAAGCGTTTTCCGACTCGCTGTTCTGTCGGCAGTACGGTTATAGCGTAGCCACTTTGCCGGCCCTCTTCATTCCCAATACCTATCAGTTGTACTGGAACGTATCGTTGGACGATTTCATGAAGCGGATGCAGCGCGAAAACCGGGCCTTTTGGACGGAGGAGCGCACCCGTAAGGCACAGGCCATGGGGCTGTCTCACGAGCAGGTGGCGACGCTGGCCAGTATCGTGGACGAGGAGACAGCCAACAATCCGGAGAAACCGATGATTGCCGGAATGTACGTCAAGCGTCTGCGGGTGGGTATGCCTTTGCAGGCCGACCCGACGGTGAAGTTCGCTATTGGGGACTTCTCGCTGCGTCGCATCTGGGGGAGCCATCTTACGGTGGACAGTCCTTATAACACCTACCGGAACAAGGGACTGCCGCCGGGGCCCATCCGCATTCCTTCCGTTGCCGGCATAGATGCCGTGCTCGACTATGTCCCCCATGACTACCTTTTCATGTGCGCCAAGGAGGATTTTTCCGGGACGCATAATTTTGCCAAAACGTATAAAGAACATCTTCAGAATGCCCGGCGTTACACGCAGGCACTTAATGAAAGAGGAATAAAATGAAACGAACATTCTTTTCTTTACTGCTTGCGGGCTTCCAGCTCCTTGCTCTTGATTCGTTCGCGCAGCCTGCGACCCTTGACTTGCGTGACAGTGTGGGACTTCCTGCTTACTACGTCTCCCTGCCGGTGCCCGACGGAAACTATCGGGTGACTGTCACGCTCGGTTCCCGGAAGAGAACCGGTATTACCACGGTGCGTGCTGAGAGCCGTCGCCTATTTATCGAGAATGAACCGACAAAGAAAGGAGAGACCAAAAAGATTTCTTTTCTTGTAAACAAGCGTTCGCCCCGCATCAATGACAAGGAGAACGTGCGCATCAAGAAGCGCGAGCAGACAAAACTGAACTGGGACGACCTGCTTACTTTCGAGGTCACAGGCCCGCGTCAGGTGGTGCAACGCATTGACGTTGAGCCGGACACGGTCTGTCCTACCGTCTTCCTTTGTGGAAACTCCACGGTGGTGGATCAGGACGATGAGCCTTGGGCTTCGTGGGGACAGATGATTCCCCGGTGGTTCACCGATAGCCTCTGCTTCTGCAATCTGGCGGAGAGTGGCGAGACGGCTTCCACGTTTATTGGCGCGGGACGTCTGGCAAAGGCTCTTTCCATGATGAAGCCCGGTGACTATCTCATTATGGAGTTCGGACACAACGACCAGAAACAGCATTTTCCCGGTGCCGGAGCTTACTATAATTTTGCCACAGCACTGAAAACGTTTGTGGATGAGGCCTGTAAACGTGGGGCTACACCTATATTCATTACGCCAACCCAGCGTCGAATGTTCGATGCCGAAGGGCATATCCGTGAGACGCATGGCGACTATCCGGAGGCCATGGCCTGGGTGGCGGAGCGGGAAAACTGTCCGCTCATCGACCTACACCAGATGACGCGGGTGCTCTTCGAGACGATGGGCGTAGAGGGAAGCAAACAGGCCTTTGTGCATTATCCTGCGGGTTGCTTCCCCGGTCAGGACACCCCGCTTGCCGACAATACACACTTCAATCCTTACGGTGCTTACCAAATCGCCAAGTGCGTGGTGGAAGGGCTCATCGGAGCGAATGTCGATTTCGTGCGTTACTTGCGCCCGGAATATCCGCGTGGATATAGTCCGAATCATCCGGATGACCCAAAGACTTTCAACTGGACTGACAGTCGGCATGTGGACTTTGTAAAACCCGATGGGAATTGACCCCTTTATAGGTTCCTGTTTTTACTCCCCCGGTCGTCTCGTTTCAGTCCCGCTATGGACGAGCCTCAGTCCATAGGAGGATTGAGCCCCGTCCATAGCGGGACTGAGGCCCGTCCTCCGGGGGGGCTGTTTTTATTGTCGTTTATAGTTCTCCGGAAATATGTCCGAAATACTGGAAAATAAAGTCACGAGGCATGGATTTCTCCTCAAAATTCATGGCAGCTAAAGGAGCACCTCCCTTAGCTGCCATGAGTTTTTCAGCCTCTGACTTCCTTATTTTATATTAGGCTCTTCTAGTCCGAGACCTTTACGCTTGTCTACAACTTTCAAGAGGAGACCCAGTATCAAGGCTATCACTCCGAGGGATGCCAGCATCACGAGGGGAGCAGTGTAGTTGAACTGAGTGGGGTCTGTCACTCCGGGATTGGTCTTGTCCAGCACTTTACCGATGAGCAGCGGGAAGAGCCAAAGGCCGATGTTCTGAATCCAGAATATCAGGGCATAGGCGGAACCTATGACCTTGGCGTCTACTAATTTGGGAACGCTGGGCCACAGAGAGGCCGGAACCAAGGAGAACGAAGCTCCCAAGACGAGGATGGTGATGTAAGCAACTGCGATGCCGCCGACAGCACTACCTTTGAACATCGGAAGAACGAAAGCAAAGGTGAGGTGGCAGACAATCAGGAGTAAGCTACCCAAGATAAGCATGGAAGCGGCTTTACCCTTGTGATCGACATAACTGCCCAAAATGGGAGTGATGAGCACGGCAAGGAGTGGGAATACGGCAAAGATGCTCTCGGCCGATTGGCGCATGTAGCCCATGTAGCAGTAGGTGACCAAGGCAACGATGCTCAAAGAGAGCAGGCCGCACTGTACGGATTTGCGTTTCTGGAAGTTGCTGGCGAATCCTGCGGCCGCAACTATGAGCATGATGACGTACTGGATAATCGTAATCGTGGAGCTGGCCCAGAAGCTATCGGCGGAAGGTTCCGTCAGCGTCAGGTTGCACTGAAGCATATTGACGGCATACTTCTGGAAGGGGAAGATGGCCGAGTAGTAGAGCACGCACAGGAGGGCAACAAGCCAGAAGCCGCTGTCGGTAAGTATTTTCCCAAGGTCTGAGATTTTGAAAGGGTCGTCTTTCTCTTCGGCTTCGCCTGTCTGGCTATCGAGCTTGCGATCCATGAAGAAGTAGACAATGCACATGATTAGGGCGATGCAGAGCAGTACGACACCGAAGGCAACCGACCGGCTGACGTCTACATGACCTCCCAGTTTGGCAAAGAACGGCGAGAATATCATGCAGGTGGCTACACCGAGGCGGGCAAGTGCCATTTCCGAACCCATAGCCAAAGCCATTTCGCGGCCTTTGAACCACTTGACGATTCCGCGTGAGACGGTGATACCGGCCATTTCCACACCACAACCGAAAATCATGAAACCGGCTGCGGCAAACTTTGCGGAGGCGGGCATGCCTTCGTAGAACGGCGAAACGCCGAGTTCGTCGAATAGGGGAATGTAGTTGAGATGCTCGGTGAACCACTGTTCCAGGCTGCTGCCCGTGAAAGCATCGCTGATGGCATACCATTTGATGAGGGCACCGATGAGCATCACGACGGCAGAGAGCAGTGCCGTGAAACGGACTCCCATCTTGTCGAGAATGATACCGGCAAAGATGAGGAAGAAGACGAATACGTTAAGGAATACCTCGGATCCCTGCATGGTACCGAAAGCCGTGGAGTCCCAGCCGCGGGTCTCCTGCATCAGGTCTTTGATGGGAGAAAGGATGTCCATAAAGATGTAACTGCAGAACATGGCGAGGGCCAGAAGCAGCAGAGCGGACCAGCGCATGGCGGCACTGTCGCGGAGTGTTTTGATTTGTTCAGACATAATTATATATTTTCCGTATTTTTAATTATCAGTTATTTCCAAGCCAACGCTCAAGCCAGTTGAAATAGGTGCGTTGCCAGAGAACGCCGTTCTGCGGTTTCAGTACCCAGTGGTTTTCATCGGGGAAGATGAGCAACTGGGCCTCGATACCACGCATACGGGCGGCGTTGAAGGCCGACATACCTTGTGTGGCGTTTATGCGGTAGTCTTTCTCGCCGTGGATGCAGAGAATGGGGGTGTCCCACTTGTCCACAAATCGGTGGGGGCTGTTTTCATACGTCTTGGCAGCATTTGCCGTCCGGTCTTTGTTCCAGTAGGCATCGTCGTACTCCCAGTTGGAGAACCAGTTTTCCTCCGTCTCGGTGTACATGGCTTCGAGATTGAAGGCTCCGTCGTGTGCAATGAAGCACTTGAAGCGCTTGTCATGGTGTCCGGCTAAGTAATATACGGAGAAACCGCCGAACGAAGCACCAACGGCTCCCAGACGCTCCTTATCCACATAGGGGAGGTTTTCGCAGGCATCGTCTATGGCGGCGAGATAGTCCTGCATACACTGGCCCGTCCAGTCTCCCGAAATTTCTTCCTGCCATTGCATACCGAAACCGGGCAGTCCGTGACGGTTGGGGGCAATGATGACATAGCCCTGAGCGGCCATAATCATGAAGTTCCAGCGATACGACCAGAACTGGCTGACCGGACTTTGCGGGCCGCCCTCGCAGAAGAGTAGGGTGGGGTACTTCTTCGACGGGTCGAAATGGGGAGGTTTGATAATCCAGTAGTGCATGTCCTCGCCCGTTGTGGTCTTTATCCAACGCGCTTCGCTGCTGCCGGCTGCAATTTGGTTGAGGATGTGATCGTTCTCGTGGGTGATTTGCTGTATGTCGCTGATTGTGTCGCCAACGACAGAGCAGAGGTAGAGGTCGGCCGGGTGCATATAGTCGTGGCGTTCCAGCAGGAGGCGGACACCGGTTTCGTGGACATCGCTTGGAGTCTGTATAAGCTGAAGACCACCGAAGTCGGCCTGATAGTTGCTCAACTGCCGCACATTACCCTCAAGGTCGGTGCGGTAAAGGTTCTCAGTGGCGTGCCACACTCCGAGGAAATAAAGTGTTTTGGAGTCGGCAGCCCAGCAGAAATCGTCTACGTTGGAGTCAAATGATTCTGTTACGTATTTCTTCGTATGGTTCTGCAAGTCGTAGATGCACAGACGTTGGCGGTCGGCTTCGTAGCCGTCGCGCTCCATACTTGTCCATGCAATATACCGGCCGTCCGGTGAAAATTTAGGATTTTGATCGTAACCGACCTGCAAATCCAATCCTTCTTCCTTGCCAACCTGATTGATGGGTTGTGTCTTGAGCGTCTTTGTGGGATTGAGACTACCCCCGTAAGGGATGGCTTCCGAAAGGGTAGAATCGAATTTACTTGCTTTGCAGAGATTCTTTGTATGTTCGTAAGAATCTAAATCCTTGGCCTCGACATCGTAAAGGAAAATGTCGGAATCGGTACTGATGCTATAGGCTAATCCGGTTTTTGTGCGGCAGGTAAAAGCAATCGTTTTGGAGTCGGGCGACCAGGCCAGTTGCTCAATGCCGCCAAAAGGTTCCATAGGGCATTCATAAGGTTTCCCCTCAAGAATATCGGATTCCTCACCGGTTTCCAAATCCAGTATGAAAGGGTGGGGGATAGATTCTACATAGTGATCCCAGTGACGATACATCAAATCCGTTACGAGTCGTCCGGTAGCCTTTGGTAGGTCGGCAGGATTTTCTTTGATGATTTCGTGAAAAGGAACCTGCTTGACGAGAATGATTTTCTTTTGGTCGGGTGAGAAAAGGAAACCTTCAACATTTCCTTCTGTCTTAGTCAGTTGCTTGCGGGCTTTCCCATTGGAGGACATTGTCCACACTTCTCCTTTTGAAGCGAAAGCTAGCTTGTCGTCTGAAAGCCAAACGGGCTCGCTACCGAGGCCGAGGAGAACAGGCTCTTTGGCATCACTGTTGAGCGGGCACACATAAATTACGGTGTTGCTACGGTTTTCCTCCACACTGTAATAGCTGACTTGGTAAGCCACATTCGTTCCGTCCGGGCTTACACTGTATGAACCGATGCGCCCCATGGCCCAAAGGGCTTCAGGGGTCATCACATCGTTTTCCAACTGAATATTGCTGCGCGTGATAATGTTCTTATCTGTATTCTCTGTTTTGCAGGCACTCATAAGAAGTATGCAAAATGTAAGTTGTAAAGTATAGAAGAACTTCTTTTTCATGTTTCCTGTTTTTTATTTTCTCATTTTCTTTTGCTCTTCGGCCAGCTTCTGCATGGCTTCCAATCGAGCTGCCAGTCCGCCCATTTTCTTGGGATCGTTGGCATGGCGTACCTTGTAGTCTTCTAACTGCTGGCGCAACTTCTTCTCGTCTGTGAAACGGCGCAGGGCCCACATGATGAGAATGGTGGTGAGGCCGGAGAGGAAATAGTAATAGGATAGACCGGATGAGTAGTCATTGAACATGAAGAAGAACGCTACGGGCATGATAATCATCATCCACTGCATCATCTTCATCTGCTGCTGTTGTTCGCTGCTCATCATGGCATTAGCCTGCTGCTGGCGCATGGACATCCACGTATTGACAATATTTGTCAGAGAGAACAGAAGACAGAAAATGCTGATGTGGTCGCCAATGAGCCAAAGATCCTTGTTCCAGCGGATGACATCATCGTAAGCACTGAGGTCGCTAGCCCAAAGGAAGCTCTGGCCTCGCAACTCGATGGCATTGGGGATAAAGTTGAGCAACGCAATCCAGATAGGCATTTGTATAAGCATTGGCAGGCATCCTCCCATCGGCGATACACCGTATTGTGAATAGAGTTGCATCATTTCCTGCTGCTTCTTCATTGCATCCTCCTGCTTCGGATATTTGGCGTTCAGTTTGTCCATTTCAGGTTTCAATACTTTCATGCGTGCGCTAGCCAGATAGCTTTTCTTTGTGGCAGGATAAACAAGTGCCTTGACAATAAGTGTCAGCAGCAAGAGCACAATTCCCATATTCAGGCCGAAGCCGGTGAGCCAGTCGAAGAGATAAAGGATGAAGAAACGGTTTATCCACTTTACGATAGGCCAACCGAAGTACACCAGTTTCTGAAGCTCCGGGTCTTTGTCGCTGAGTGATAACGCATTTGTCGCTTTCAGCACATGAAAGTCGTTGGGGCCTAAATAGAACTGCATCTCTGTCGGTTGTTTACCTGTCGGGTCGAATAGCGTTTGCATCTTTGCATCGTACTGCTTGATGTAACCGCTGTTCTTTTCCAGTGGCTTGCTGGTGAGCGAAGCGTTTTTGAAATCTTGGTGAGCAATGATGATGCAGGAGAAGAACTGATCTTTGAAGTCTATCCAGTCCAAAGTTTTTTCAATATCCTTTGTGACTTCTTTCATTTCACTCAGCTTGTCCGTACCCTTGTCTTTTATTTTGTAGGTCAGGGCAGCGTAGCGGTTCTCAAACGAGCCGCCTTTCTCCTGTTGTTGTGCGCGATTGCTCCAACTCAGGTCTATAGAGTTCATGGATGGAGCAAACAGATTGGCTATACCTTCGCTTTCGATGACAAAGTCCAACATATAAGAATCCGGCTGCAGACGATATTTCAGACGCAGCGAGCCGCTCCCCAAAGGAGTGGTCAATGCCAGCGTACTGTCGGTTTGTTCCGTGGGACGGAAGTAAATCTCGTCGCTCAACAAGTTCTCGCTTTTGCCGGCCAGCGCATAAAAAAAGCGGCTGTCTTCTTTCGAGAGTAGTACCACGTTTTGGTCTTGCTGGTTCTTGTATCCTTTCAAGGTCGCACTCTCCACGACACCACCTTGTGTGCTGATACCTACTGCAAGATGTTTGTTTTGCAGAACGATAGTTTCGGCTTTTCCTTGTCTGGCGGCGAAGAATGCCGAAGATGAATCTACGGCCTCAATTCTCGCCCGCTCATTCTCAATCTTTTTCTTGTCTAATTCAGCCTGCATTTTAGCCTGCTCAACCCGGGCAATGCTATCTTGACGGGCTATCTCGGCCAATTGAGCCTCACTTGGACGGCTCCACCAACTGAAGCCGATTAAAACCAATGCAATCAGTAAAAATCCGGTAATTGTATTCTTATCCATCTTATTAAATTGCGAAATACCTCCTTATTTTCCTTTATTCTCGATACAAGCCTTGATAAAACTCATGAAGAGCGGATGCGGCTTTAGCACTGTACTGCTGTACTCAGGATGGAACTGTGTACCAATATACCATTTCAAATTCGGTATTTCGACAATCTCAACCAGATTCGATTCCGGATTGGTCCCCACACACTTCATACCATGATTCTCATATTCCTCCGTAAAGTGGCTGTTAAATTCGTAGCGATGTCTGTGACGCTCGTGTACAACTTCCTGATTTCCGTAAGCCTCGTAGGTGCGGCTTCCTTTTCTTATCTGACACTCGTAGCTTCCCAGTCTCATGGTACCGCCCATTTGTGTGATGTTCTTCTGCTCCTCCATAATATCGATGACGTTATGCGAAGTGGTGGCATCCATTTCGCGTGAGTTGGCATCGGCATATCCGAGTACATTACGGGCAAATTCGATAACAATCATCTGCATACCCAGACAAATGCCAAAAGTGGGAATGTCATGTGTGCGTGTATATTCGGCTGCGACAATCTTTCCTTCTGTTCCTCTCTGACCGAATCCCGGGCAGATGACAACACCATGGAAACCGGCCAGCTTCTCTGCCACATTTTCCCGTGTCAGGTATTCGCTATTGACAAACGTAAGTTTAACCTTGTAGTCATTATAGACACCAGCGTGTGCCAGACTTTCGCGGATGCTCTTATAAGCGTCCTGAAGGTCGTATTTGCCGACGAGTGCTACCTCCACAATTTCTTTTGCCTTGCTGCGGCGCTCCAGGAAGTTACGCCACGGGCCTAATTGCGGGGTTTCGCCAACGGGAATATCCAACTTACGCAGAATGGTAGCGTCAAGTCCCTGCTGCTGCATATTTACCGGCACCTCGTAAATGCTAGGCATATCCTCACTTTGAATGACGGCTTCGAGATCGACGTTGCAGAAGTGTGCCACTTTCTTTCTCAGGTCATCGGAGAGATGATGCTCTGTGCGCAATACGATGATATCCGGTTGTATGCCTTGGCTCTGTAGCTGTTTGACACTCATCTGTGTCGGCTTCGTCTTCAGCTCGCCGGCAGCAGCCAGATAAGGCACATAGGTCAAGTGTACGTTGATGGCATTCTTTCCCATCTCCCAACGCAACTGCCGGATGGCTTCCAGAAACGGAGCACTTTCGATGTCTCCGATTGTACCGCCTATTTCTGTAATTACGAAGTCGAAACCGTATTTCTCGCCCAGCAACTTAACATTCCGTTTGATTTCGTCTGTGATGTGCGGTACAACCTGAATGGTCTTTCCCAGATAGTCGCCACGGCGTTCTTTCTCGATTACATTCTGGTAGATGCGTCCGGTCGTGATGTTGTTGGAACGGGTCGTCTGAATGCCGGTGAAACGCTCGTAATGTCCCAGGTCGAGGTCTGTCTCCTGTCCGTCCACCGTCACATAACACTCTCCGTGTTCGTAAGGATTCAGCGTACCGGGGTCGATATTGATGTAGGGGTCGAATTTCTGAATAGTAATATTGTAACCACGTGCCTGCAGCAACTTGCCGATGCTACTGGATATGATACCTTTTCCGAGTGATGACGCTACACCACCGGTTACGAAGATGTATTTTGTTTCAGCCATGATTAAATTGTTATTGCATAATAATTACGCACAAAGGTACAAAATAATTACGAATTAGAAATTAGGAATTACGAATAATTGTGAATTATATATTATGGAGTGTAGATAATTTTCCTTATCTTTGTCCTTAAATTAGTAAAATATAATGATTTCCTAATGAGAAAGTACTTTTTTATCATGGCTTGCATGGCCTTTGGCCCATGTTTTGCGCAAAATGAGAGGATAGATAGCCTGTCGGCTGTCTACGAACAGTCGCTTGAGCAACTTTCGCAATCCCGTCAGGAAGTTGCGGACAATCTTTCCACACAAGCGGAATCCGTGATACTCAACCCGTATTATTTCCGTCTGTTGGTGCCGAGTACGTATTACGAAAGCTCGATGCGTCAAGTGCTGGGCCTGGACTGGTCGCCCGCTTCCGGTGAAAATCCTTTGGCTCAGGCCGGGAACAATTCTTTCACGGGCGATGGCTCTTTGGAGGCTCATGCCGCCTCGAATCAGGCTTTGGCCAAACTCTATGTCATGCAGCCCGGACTTGTTCTCCGCACGGAGGCGGTGCTGAAGGAAACACCGGCTTTGCGTAAAGAGACCAATCAGCCCGTAGATGCGATTATCGTGTCCAAGCTCTCTGAGAAAGCAGTAGCCACAGACATTGAAACCGATATGCTCGATACCGTTGCACTCGTTGTCAAGAAACCGAATTTCTGGAAATTCTCCGGTTCCTCTTCTCTACAATTTACGCAGTCCTATTTTTCCGAGAATTGGTATCAGGGTGGTGAAAACAACTATGCGGGCATCGGCATGCTCACGTTGGATGCAAATTTTGACAACAAACTGAAAGTGCAGTGGGATAACAGACTGGAGGCGCAGATTGGCTTTCAGACAACGAGCACCGACGATTATCACAAGTTCAGAGTGACCAGCAACCTCCTGCGATTAACCTCCAAACTCGGTTATAAAGCCGTTAAGAACTGGTACTATACCGCCCAACTGACAACCAATACCCAGTTGGCTCCCTATTACGAAAAGAACAACCGAACATGGAAAGCCAGATTTGGAACGCCGTGGTACCTGACTCTCTCTGTCGGTATGGACTACAAATATAAGAGCAAGAACGGCAGATTTGACCTTTCTGTTTACCTCTCTCCGCTGGCTTATTACATGACGTATGTGGATCGGTTGGATGCAGTCATAGATGGAAACCTCCGGGAACGTTACTACGGAGATATGTATGGTATCACTAAAGCTAATAAGGGAATCTACTGCCCGCACTCGTTCCACAAGTTCGGTCCCAACTTTACCGTGAACTCTAAGATTATGATAATGAAGAATGTCTATTGGACGAGCCGTCTCTATTTCTTCTCCAACTTCCACAGCACGCTGGTGGAGTGGGAAAACAAACTGGACTTCACGATAAACAAATATCTCTCAGCCAACTTCTACGCTTATCCTCGCTTTGATGACAGCAGCCAGAGGTATAAGAACGACAAGAAGCATGGAGGAAATTATCTGATGTTCAAGGAGTGGCTCTCGTTGGGTGTCAGCTACAGATTCTAAAAATGAACGATAAGACTATGCGCGGAGCGATTTATTAACTTCTTCGATATAGTCCAGTAATTCCTCACGTCCTTGCCGGTTCTCGGAACTGGTGACGAAATAGGGGGGCAGTTCTTCCCACTGCTCCTCTAATTTTTTTAGGAACGTGTGTACGTTTCCCAACGTTTTCGCGTGGCTTTGCTTGTCTGCTTTCGTGAACACGATGCTGAAAGGAATGCCGTTTTCTCCCAACCACTCGATGAACTCCAAATCTATCTGCTGAGGATTGTGCCGGCTGTCAATGAGTACGAACAGATTCACCAACTGTTCTCGATGCAGAATGTAATTATGAATCATTTCCACCAGTTTGTCCTGCTCCTGTTTGCTTCGTTTGGCATAGCCGTAGCCGGGGAGATCCACGATGTGCCACTCGTCATCCTTCTTCTCCTTCGCTCTGTCCCGATTCTCTGACGCAACCGAACTAATAAGGAAGTAGTTGATATTTATGGTCTTTCCGGGCATGGATGATGTCTTTGCCAGTCCGTTGTGTCCGGTGAGCATATTTATAAGGCTCGACTTTCCCACATTACTCCTTCCGATGAAGGCATATTCCGGTTCTGTGCTTTGCGGGCATTGTTGCACTTTCGGGCTGCTGACTATATATCGGGCATTCTTGATAATCATTTTTTTCTTCTCGTCTTTTATTTCTTTGTGCAAAGGTAATACATTTTCTTTCCGGATGCAAATCCTCCTCCTTTCATTCGATAGGAGGACACGAAAATGTCCCGCATCGTTCTGATGCAGGACATTCCCGTATTATTTCGTATATCCGAGGTGTCGATTATTTGAAGAAATCTTTTACGGCCTCGTTGGGAACCATCTGCTCGTCGAAGATATAAGCTCCGGTTTTGGGAGACTTAACCATCTTGATAACTTTTGTATAGCTTCGGCCATCATTCTTGCCCGTCTGCAAGGTGGCCACGGTTTTCTTTGCCATAGTATTTTCTTAATTACGAATTACGATACCTTATTTAATCTCCTTGTGCACGGTCATCCGCTTCAGAATGGGGTTGTATTTCTTCAGCTCCAAACGCTCGGGAGTGTTTTTACGGTTCTTTGTGGTGATGTAACGGCTTGTGCCGGGCATACCGCTCGCCTTGTGCTCGGTGCACTCCAGGATAACCTGTACTCTGTTTCCTTTTGCTTTCTTTGCCATAACTTGGTTCTCCTTTTGCTCGTTTAACCGATGACTTTAATATCTTTCCAATCGCAATAGCCTTTTCCGACAGCGTAATTCAGTGCTGCATCAAGACCTACCTTGTTTATCATGCGGAGGCCGGCGGCCGATACGCGCAGGGTGATCCAGCATTCCTGCTCCACATAATAGAACTTCTTATAGAACAAGTTTACGTCGAAAGTGCGCTTTGTGCGATGCTTTGAATGGGATACATTGTTACCTCCCATTGCTTTCTTTCCGGTAATTTGACAAATCTTAGACATCGTTCTAATCTTTCTTTTCTTTAGCTATTCCAATAGCTTTTTCCAAACAGCGCTGCAAAGGTACATTTTTTTTTTCGAATGACCAAATATCCTGTCTCCTTTTTTTGAACACTCGAGAATATTATCTTTTATAATGTCTAACAGTTAAATAAAATGAGCTTTTCTTTTATAGTGTTCGGCTCAGATTCTTTTGTTCTTTATACTTTTCAAGCACTGAAAATTGTCGAACCCGTGTTTATTTACGAACAATATTGCTTTATTGCAGTGATAAATATTTCGCCATATTGTTCGTAAAGTTTATTACCAACGCCTCTAATTGCCATGAACTCTTCGCGTGTTGTTGGTTTATCTGTTGCCAGCAATGCAAGTACGCTATTATACATGACTTGAAATGCAAATAGATTTTTCTCTTTGGCAATTTTATTTCTTATCTTCCGTAATTTATGTAATAATTCCATATCTGTAAGCACATGTCCACTTGCATCCACTACAACTTTGAATCCATCTTTCTCTATAATCCTTACTTCATATTTTACCGTATTAACAGATGACGATTTTCTTGGTTGAGCGTTTGCCGGCTCTTTTGTTGGAATCATTTTGGGAAGTTCCGCAACAGTCTGTTCCTCTTGTGTCGCAAGAAACGCTGGTTTATTTACAGATATATCATCTGTTCCGAAATTGTCATTCTTCCAAGATTGATAATATTCTGGGGACATTATTCGATTGCACCCCGATTTGTCGAATTTATAATTGGTGCACCCTAAAATATAGCTCAGTGTTCCTTTTTTGACTATCAAATATCCATCTTGGCAGCAATCGCATTTGTGGATAGCCAAGTTTCCACCACGTTGGTCGTTTGTCATAAATCCGCAGATTTCTTGATCATTGGTGCAAATCCATAATTTAAGGCCATAGTTCTTGTTCCATCTAAATTGCATCGGATAGCCGCACACCGGACATCTGTCTTTTATGTTTTTTACTAAAGCTACATCACTTTTCAGTTCTCCGATAAGAGTAACCTTTGGATATAAATTCTTTTCACGCAGCAATTCTTTTATAAACTCGGATGGACGCTTTTCGGGAGTAACAATATATACCCTGTTTTTAGTGCGTGTGAGAGCAACATAAAACAGACGGCGTTCTTCGGCATAGTTGTAAGAGGTGTCATTGGATACAACCAAATTCAGTACCGGGTCATCTTCGATTTTCGAGGGAAATCCGTAACGTTCGTCCTTGGCATTTATGATAATAACATTTTCTGCGCTTAGTCCTTTGGAACTATGTGCTGTAAGAAATTGTAGTTTTACGTTTGATCTGAATCTTGTAGAATAAGTTTTACCCGTTTTCTCGTCATAGTTAAACTCTCCCGAGAAGCATAGATTCCGGGCATCGAATCCATAGCGTCCGATTAACAGAATCGAAGCGACTTTGGGTTTACCCTCTGCCGGGCCATTCTGTAAAATATGTTCTATCGCTTTGTTTACCACTTCTCCTAAATAATAGTAACGTCCGCCGTTTTCTCGTTCTTTTCCTTTTCCAAGTTCTTCTTTATAAGGGTAGATAATAATGGGATTGTCTATCCGCTTCGGCGAGATTAACTCTTTTTTGATTTGGGCCGAATTTCGTTGTACGAAAGTACCGGCAATGTCGATTATTTCTTGTGCGTTACGGTATGTGTGTGTTATTTTTAACTCTTGCCCATAACCGACTTCTTCACAGAACCTTGTGAACAGAGGCAATATAGAGCCGCTAAAAGCGTAAATGGATTGCCAGTCATCGCCAACTGCTACGATTTTAGCATGACATAATTTAGACATTTCGCGAATAAGGTTGTATCGCTGCCTCGAAATATCTTGATACTCATCAACGATGATGTATTTATAATCCAACAGCTCTTGGTTTATCTGCTTCTTCCGTATCAGCTCTGCCGATTCGTTTATCATGTCTTCGAAGTCAATGCAATTCTGTTCGTCCAGTGCTTGCTGATATTCATAATAACATATCCGGCAGATGTCGAGGAATAGTTTTGTACGAACGTTTTTTGTACCGTGTTTGAATTTGTCAAATTGATCTGCTGTATAACCTTGTGTTTTGAAGTTTTCAATGAAGTTGCATATAAGCGATACAAGTTTAGTAATGTATCTGCTTTCCTCTGTATCAACAATCTTTTTATATACTTCGTTGGCAGGTCTCTTGTTCAGTTGGTAACCGCGTTTCTCCAGACTTTCGCGGAGATGTTCCAAATAATCTCTTCCGTCATTATATACTGAAAACGTATATATCAAATCAGTACGGTGCTTTCGGTGCAAAAGAATTTTATCATTTATACGCGACTTATATTTGAATAGTTCTTGTTCTGTATAACGAGAACTACGGCCGTTCTCCGTGATACCGAAATGTTCTATATAAGTTGTTTTGTCGCCTTGTGTTATGCGGAAATCAGGTGTGTATGGTTTATTAGAATCAAGAATGCGATATTGGTATATGGGTTCGTATTCATAGTCAATTTGATTCAAGTAAAGAAAGTTAGCAATACGTACTTCCTCCATTGAACGAAGTATCTCGTTATTTAGTGTCTGTGCTTTATGCGTTTTGCGGTCTACTATCTGTCTGACATATTCGCGCAAATCGCCTTTTATGGTTGAGAAGTCGGTATTGGCAACGAAATTGAAGTAGGCATTCAAATCCTCACCTTCATAAGGCGCAGAGAAATAAGAACCGAAGAAGAGGATCAACTTATCTACCATTTTGGGGTTACGGAGAACGGCAGACTTTAAGTAGTCATTGAGTATATGATACATAAATCCACCATCGACAATCTTCTTACGTTCAGAATCTCCCTGCCTTACTATTGTATAGCCGACAGAGTGAAAGGTTGTTATTGGACAATCTATGTGCAGACGGTGATTGATGCGGTCGCGTAGTTCTTCGACAGCCTTATTGGTAAATGATATTACCAAAATCTGCGATGGGGCAATGCCCTGTTTTTCTACCAGATACCTGACTTTTGCTGCAACGGTAGTCGTTTTGCCAGCACCTGCGCCGGCAATAACAAGTGTATGGTCTTCATTGGAAAGCACAACTTCGCGCTGTTCATTATCTAAGGCAATTGCCGGATCGCATTCTTTTAGAATGTTGTCGAGGTACAACTTTTCGGACTTAATGTGAGCTGCAATAAACTGGTCGTTGTGTTTTTTGATTATTGAAGAACCTTTTTGCAGGTCTTTGATGTCCTCATATACCGTTAGAAAACTTTTTATTACTTTTCCGTCTAAGCGGTGTTTGTCAATGTAGGCCTGTAACATTTTGGACTTTGACAAAGTTGCATAGAATTGCCATAAGTCTTCGTATTGTGCAATCAAGGGCTTATAATCATTGCGGGCAATAAAAATGTCCTGTGTCAGGAACGACTCAAACGCACGATTAAAAGCAATAGTCTTGGTATACTCGGAGGTCGCATGAAGACACTTCGTTTGTTTCGGGTGCCGCAAACGAAGTGTCTCTAATACTTTCTTTAGAAGAAACCTTTTTATGTTGTCAATTATCCGCACTTATGCTAAATAATTAAAAATGTTTCCTCAACCGATTCATTTCATGGTCACTCTGCTGTAAGCGGGGGCTTCCATGGGGCAGAACTCATGATTTTGGTACTTGAAATAGCCGGCTTGGGCTATCATGGCCGCATTGTCGGTGGTGTAGCTGAATTTGGGAATGAAAATCTTCCAGTGATACTTTTCGGCATGTTCGCGGAACGCATTGCGCAGTCCCGTGTTGGCACTCACGCCGCCGGCGAGGGCCACCTGACGAATTTTCAGGTCGCGGGCTGCGAGGCGCAGTTTAGCCATCAGTGTGTCCACGACAGCCTTTTCGTAGGAGGCGGCAAGGTCTTCCTTATGGTGTTCGACGAAGTCCGGGTCTTCCTTCACCCGGTCGCGCAGGTTGTAGAGGAAAGACGTTTTCAGGCCTGAAAAACTATAGTCGTAGCCCGGGATGTGCGGTTTGGAAAACTGGAAAGCGAGTGGATTGCCCTGACGTGCCAGCCGGTCGATGATAGGGCCGCCCGGATAACCCAGTCCCATGACTTTGGCCGCCTTGTCGATGGCTTCGCCGGCCGCATCGTCGATGGTCTGCCCGATAATCTGCATATCGTTGTAGGCGTTCACTTTAATTATCTGCGAGTTGCCGCCGCTCACCAGCAGACAGAGGAAAGGAAATTCGGGGGGGCAGAACTCTTCGCCCTCGGCATGAATAAAGTGAGCCAGAATGTGCCCCTGCAGATGATTCACTTCTATCATGGGAATCCTCAGAGCGGCCGCCATGCCTTTGGCAAACGAGACGCCCACGAGCAGGCTGCCCATGAGTCCCGGGCCACGGGTGAAAGCGATGGCCGAAAGCTGTTCGCGCTCCACGCCGGCCTGTTTCAGTGCGGCATCCACTACGGGGACGATGTTCTGCTGATGGGCGCGGCTGGCCAGTTCGGGCACCACGCCGCCATATTGTTCGTGTACGGCCTGCGATGCCGTCACGTTCGACAGCAACATACCGTCGCGGATAACGGCCGCGCCGGTGTCGTCGCATGAACTCTCGATGCCCAGTATGATTTTACTATCTACGTTTTCCGCCATATCTTGATATTTTCGCTTAGTGCGTTAGTATTTCTACACCGTTCTCCGTCATCACATACGTATGTTCCCACTGTGCCGACGGTTCGTAGTCCTCCGTCACGACCGTCCAGCCCGTGGGGTCGTCCTCGTCGATGCACACCTGCCATCGGCCGAGGTTAATCATCGGTTCGATGGTAAACGTCATGCCCGGCACGAGCAGCATGCCGGTGCCGCGGTGGCCGTAGTGCTCCACTTCGGGCTCCTCGTGGAACTGGAGTCCCACGCCGTGGCCGCAGAGGTCGCGGACGACGGACATGTGGTTCTGATGGGCGTACTTCTGTATGGCATTCCCAATGTCTCCGACGAAGACGTAGGGTTGGCTGCACACCCGTTCACCAATCTTCAGGCACTCCCAGGCCACGTCCACCAGTTGTTGCCAGCGGGGCTCCGTCTTGCCGCCGATTACGAACATGCGGCTGGCGTCGGCATAGTAGCCGTCGAGGATGGTAGTCGTGTCCACGTTCAGGATGTCGCCCTCCTCCAGAACATCATGTTCCGAGGGGATGCCGTGGCACACGACGTCGTTGATGCTCGTGCAGCAGGACTTCGGGAACCCCTCGTAGTTGAGCGGTGCCGGTATACCTCCGTGCTTCGTGGTGTAGTCGTAAACGATTTTGTCTATCTCCAGTGTCGTCATTCCGGGGCGGATATGCTCCGCCACCGTGTCGAGCACTGCCGTGTTGAGTGCACCGGCACGTCGGATGCCCTCTATCTGTTCCGGGGTCTTGATGAGTTCGCGTGTCGGAACCCGTTTGCCGCGTTCCTGAAATTCCAGGATGCGCCGGTCCATGTCGGTCAGGGGAGCACCCTCCGGCACGACCCATCTGTTCAGTTTCTTTTTAGTCATTTTCTGTATCGTATATTCTAATCTTCCGGACGCCCGACAAAGGTCGCCCCGAGGACAGGGCTTTGTCCTTACTATTGTCGAGGCTCCGTCCCGCTATGGACGGAGCCTCATCCTGCTATGGACTGTGGCCCGTCCTCACCGGGGGGCTTATACCTCTTATATATTTACGCGCGTGCGTGAGCCACGTAGCCCAGTGCCTCCCGACACTTGTCGGTCACGTACTGCCAGTCGCCGGCCTCGACACGCTCCTTGGGGAAGAGTTTCGAACCCATGCCCACGCAGAATACACCGGCCTTGAACCACGCTTTCAGGTTCTCCTCTTCCGGAGCCACGCCTCCCGTGACCATAATCTTCGACCAGGGCATGGGGGCCTTCAGACCTTTCACCATGTTGGGGCCGACCACGTCGCCGGGGAAAACCTTCGTCAGGTCGCATCCTAATTCCTGTGCCTTGCCTATCTCGCTCACCGTCATGCAGCCCGGACAGTAGGGCACCAGCCGGCGATTGCAGACCGGGGCGATGTCGGGATTGAACAACGGGCCTACCACGAAGCAGGCCCCCAACTGGATGTACATGGCGGCCGTGGGTGCGTCCACCACGCTGCCGATGCCCAGTGCCAGTTCCGGACATTCCTTGGCTGCAAACTTCACGCATTCGGCAAAAACTTCCTGCGCAAAGTCGCCGCGATTCGTAAACTCAAAGGCGCGGACGCCTCCGTCGTAACAGGCCTTGATGACTTTCTTCGCCACCTCGGCGTCCTTGTGATAGAAAACAGGCACCATGCCCGTTTCCTCTATTTTTCGCAATACTGCAATCTTATCGAATCTTGCCATAAGGTTTCCCCGCTCTGACATCCTCCGCACGGGAGGACGAACACGGCTCCGGGGTATGGTGTTTGGGTTAATGGTTAGATTGATGCGTACTGGAAAGTCCCTTTGTTCCGGAATGCGGGACAGCCTCAGTTTACCGCTGTACGCGTCCGTTGGCTGCGCCGCCGGCGAGGGCTTCCACTTCCTCCGCCGACACCATGTTCACGTCGCCGGGAATGGTGTGCTTCAGGGCACTGGCCGCCACGGCAAACTCCAGAGCCTCGCCCTGCGTGGGCTTGGTGAGCAGACCGTGGATGATGCCTCCGGAGAACGAATCGCCGCCGCCGACGCGGTCGATGATGGGAGAAATGTCGTAACGCTTGCTCACGTAGAACTCCTCACCGTTGTAAATCATGGCTTTCCAACCGTTGTGCGTGGCCGAGAAACTCTCACGCAGCGTGCTGATGACGTACTTGAATCCGAACTCGCTCATCATGCCCTGGAAAATGCCTTTATAGCCTTCGGCCTCCGTGCTGCCGCTTTCGACGTCGCTGTCGGGCTTAAAACCGAGACAGAGTTCCGCATCTTCCTCGTTGCCGATACACACGTCCACGTACTGCATCAGCGGTTTCATGATGCGTTGCGCTTTCTCGCTGCTCCAGAGCTTCTTGCGGAAGTTGAGGTCGCAGCTCACGGTCACTCCCGCCCGCTTGGCGGCGATGCAGGCCAGCCGCAGGCATTCCGCGCTTTGGTCGCTGATGGCGGGGGTAATGCCGCTCCAATGGAACCAGTCGGCACCCTCGAAAATCCGGTCGAAATCGAAGTCCTCGGGCTGTGCTTCAGCTATGGAGGAGCTGGCGCGGTCGTAGATGACCTTGGAGGGGCGCATGGAGGCTCCGGTTTCCAGATAATAGATGCCGATGCGGTTGCCGCCGCGGGCTATGTATTCGGTGTGTACGCCGAAACGTCGCAGACTGTTCACCGCAGCCTGGCCCATCTCGTGTTTGGGCAGTTTCGATACGAAGTAGGCATCGTGCCCGTAGTTCGCCACACTGACAGCCACGTTGGCTTCGCCGCCGCCATAGTTGATGTCGAACGTGTCGGTCTGCACAAAGCGGGTCTGTCTCGGCGTGGAAAGGCGGAGCATAATCTCGCCCATCGTCACAATTTTTGCCATGTCTCTTAGAATTAAGTTTATATTATGCAGGGCAAAGTTACAACTTTTTTTCGATAAATACAGAAAAATGTACACGAAAGCTACGTGCAGACCGGCCGGAGAAAGCGGGAAAAAATGTTTTTTATCCCGACTGTTGAAAGAGAAGTCGGGATTTTTATGTACATTTGTGCGGAAATCGTTAATAGAAAAGAATTATGAGCAGAGCAGAAGAAAACTTGCAGCTTCTCGGAAAGAAAACGGATTATCGTCAGGATTACGCTCCCGAAGTGCTGGAAACGTTTGAGAATAAGCATCCCGACAACGACTATTGGGTGCGTTTTAATTGTCCTGAGTTTACCTCCTTGTGCCCGATTACGGGACAGCCCGACTTTGCGGAGATTCGCATCTCCTACCTTCCCGCCCGACGCATGGTGGAGTCGAAGAGTCTGAAACTCTATCTGTTCAGTTTTCGCAACCATGGCGACTTTCACGAAGATTGCGTCAATACCATCATGAAAGACCTCATACGTCTGATGGAGCCCAAGTACATTGAGGTGACGGGTATCTTCACGCCGCGCGGAGGCATCAGCATTTATCCGTATGCGAATTACGGGAAGCCCGGAACGAAATACGAGAAGATGGCTGAAGAGCGGATGTTGCATCACGATATGTAAGGCATAAAAACGACCAACGTGAACTATTCCGACCTTTTTATTGATTTTGACGACACGTTGTACGATACGCACGGGAATGCCGACATCGCGCTCTCGGAGCTCTATGCGCACTTTGCTCTCGGACGGTATTTCCGGGAAGAGAAAGAGTTCACGGAGCCCTATTGGCGCGAGAATGTACTGCTCTGGAGCCAGTATGCCCGTGGAGAAGTGTCGAGAGAGTTCCTGATTCTGGAACGTTTCCGGCGTCCGCTGTCTATCGGGATGGGGGAGGCGGCCACAAAGGACTTCTGTCTGGAAGTGAGCGATTGGTTTCTTGACTGTTGTGCCGATAAGCCGGGCGTCATAGAGGGTGCCCACGAATTGCTCGATTATCTGAAAGGTCGGGGCTACCGTATGCACGTATGCAGCAACGGCTTCCATGAGGTGCAGTACCGGAAACTCCGGGCCAGCCGTACTCTCGCGTATTTCGATACCATCATCCTGAGCGAGGACGCGGGAGCGAACAAACCGTCCGGGGATTTCTTCGACTATGCTTTTCGTGTGAGTGGTGCCCGGCCGGAGACGACTTTGATGATTGGCGACAACTTTGTGACGGATATTCAGGGAGCAAAGAATGCGGGGATGGATGTTCTCTTCTTTAATCCTCATCCCGACCAGTTTCGGGCACCGGAACCCGTGAATTACGAAGTACGGCGACTGAAAGATATTGTAGCTATTTTGTAATTCGTTATCGGTAATGTGAAACGCCTTTGTCTCTTTGTTCTGTTGAGGCTCGTCTGTTGCGCTTCGTTGTGTGCGCAGACCGATACCGTGTTTGCAAGTTTTTTCATTCCCGACAGCGTTTTTGTCCGTATGCAGGGGAAGAGCTATAAACAGGGCTGCCCGGTTCCGCGTGCGGAACTTCGCTATCTGCGCCTTTCGTATTGCGACGCCGACGGAGCAACGCGTACCGGCGAGATGGTGTGCAACAAGGCTATAGCCTCGGAACTCGTTTGCATTTTTCGGGAATTGTGGAAAGCCGGCTATCGCATCGGGACAATGCAACTGGTGGATGATTTCGATGCGGATGATCTGCGTTCCATGGAGGCGAACAATACGTCCTGCTTTAATTATCGCACGGTGGCGGGTTCGACGGTGGTTTCAAAGCACGGTCGCGGTATGGCCGTGGATGTGAATCCGCTCTACAATCCTTGTGTGCGGGGCTCTCGGGTGGAACCGGCCGGCGGGAGAAAGTGGGCGTGGAATCGGAAACGTATTGCGGACACGCCTTATCTGATTCTTCGCGGTGATCTTTGCTATCGGCTCTTCCGGCAGTATGGTTTCCGATGGGGAGGAGACTGGCGTAGCCTGAAGGACTACCAGCATTTCGAGAAATAAATAGGGGATATTTTTTACAAAAAAAGGCGGGCCACGTTTGCATTTGGCCTGAAAAAATATTACCTTTGCAGTACGGAAACGCTTTCCGATTGGAGCGATAAAATAGGTTAAGGTAAAGATTTGTTTAATTAAATTTCGTATTATGTCATCAGCATTAAGATTCCAAGTTGTTGGAGAGGCTTTTAAGAAAAAACCTCTTGAGATTCCCAACAGTGTAGAGCGTCCCAGCGCATTCTTCGGAAAGTATGTCTTTAACAGACAGAAAATGAAAGAGTATCTGCCTGCCGAAGTCTATGAACGTATGTGCGATGTTATGGACAATGGTACTAAACTTGACTTGAATACGGCTGATGCAGTGGCTGCCGGAATGAAGAAATGGGCCATGGAACTGGGCGTTACGCATTGCACTCACTGGTTCCAGCCTCTGACGGAAGGTACGGCTGAGAAGCATGATGGATTTGTAGAGCATGACGGAAAGGGCGGCATGATAGAGGAATTTGCCGGCAAGCAGCTCGTGCAGCAGGAACCCGATGCGTCCTCTTTCCCCAGCGGAGGCATCCGTTCTACTTTCGAGGCGCGCGGCTATTCGGCCTGGGACCCTGCAAGTCCCGTCTTTGTCATAGAAGATACGCTGATGATTCCTACCGTCTTCATCTCTTACACGGGTGAAGCACTGGATTATAAGGCACCACTGAAGAAAGCATTGAAAGCAGTGGATAAGGCAGCAACGGCTGTGGCAAGATATTTCTCTGATGATGTAAAGAAAGTGACTTCCAACTTGGGCTGGGAGCAGGAATACTTCCTCGTGGACGAAGACCTGTATGCAGCACGTCCGGACTTGTTGATGACCGGTCGCACGCTGATGGGACACGATTCGGCCAAAAACCAGCAGATGGATGACCACTATTTCGGTGCCATTCCGCGCCGCGTGGCTGCTTTCATGAAAGATTTGGAGATTCAGGCCCTGGAATTGGGTATTCCCTGCAAAACGCGTCACAATGAGGTCGCTCCCAATCAGTTTGAGCTGGCACCGATTTTCGAGGAGACCAACCTTGCTGTCGATCATAATATGTTGCTGATTTCCCTGATGCGGAATGTGGCCCGCAAGCATGGATTCCGCTGTCTGTTGCATGAAAAGCCTTTTGCCGGTATAAACGGAAGCGGTAAGCACTGCAACTGGAGCCTGTCCACCGATACGGGGATTCTGCTCCATGCACCCGGAAAGACACCGTTGGAGAATCTGCGCTTCCTCACCTTTATTGTGGAGACGCTGATGGCTGTTTATCGTCATAACGGTTTGCTTAAAGGCAGTATCATCTCGGCTACCAATGCCCACCGTCTGGGAGCCAATGAGGCACCTCCCGCCATCATCTCTTCGTTCGTGGGCAAGCAACTGACCAATTTGCTGACGGCACTGGAAGAGAGTGAAGATGATAACCTCCTGAATCTGTCGGGCAAGCAGGCCGTAAGTCTTGATATTCCCCAGATTCCCGAAATCTTGCTGGACAATACAGACCGGAACCGTACTTCGCCTTTTGCCTTCACGGGTAATCGTTTTGAGTTCCGTGCAGTGGGCTCATCGGCCAATTGTGCGGCAGCCATGATTGTTCTGAATGCAGCGATGGCTGAAGCGTTGATGGATTTCAAGACCCGCGTGGATGTGCTCATCGAGGGCGGTATGGATAAGATGAAGGCCATACTTAAAGTGTTGAGAGACGACATTAAGACTTGCAAGCCGATACGCTTTGAGGGTAACGGCTACTCGGAAGAATGGAAGCAGGAAGCAGCTCGTCGCGGATTGGATATTGAGGACAGTGCACCCAAGATGTTTGAGCAGTATCTGGCACCGGCAAGTATCGAGATGTTCCATAAAACCGGCATTCTGAGCGAGGCCGAGTTGTACGCCCGGACAGAGATAAAACTGGAGACTTATACCAAGAAGATACAGATAGAAGCACGCATTTTCGGCGACCTTTGCCTTAACCACATTATCCCGGTGGCTACACGTTATCAAAGTCAGTTGATAGATAATGTGCACAAGATGAAAGAAATCTTCTCAGAGGAAGAGGCCGTGGAGGTTAGCCGGAACAATCTGAAGTTAATCCGTCAGATCAGCGAACATAGCAGTTTCATTACAGAGAATGTACAACGCCTGATTGATGCCCGTAAGGTGGCTAATCGCATTTCCGATGAATTGGAAAAGGCTGTGGCCTATCACGATACCGTAGCTCCTCTGTTGGAGAGCATCCGTTATCATGTCGATAAACTGGAACTGATTGTGGATGACGAGTTGTGGCCGCTTCCCAAGTATCGTGAGATGCTGTTTATCCGATAGAAACGGAAAGGCGGAAAGAAAACGCAACAATCATAAGGCATTAGGCTAAGATAGTGGCTCGGCAGCTCGTTGTGAGATGCTTTGAGCCACTATCCATCCTGTAGTCCAGGCCGCTTGCAAGTTGAAGCCGCCAGTAATGCCGTCTATGTCAAGTACCTCTCCTGCGAGATATACGTTTGGCAAAGCACGCAAGGCGAGTGTATCGGGATGGACGGATTGTAAAGCCACGCCGCCGCAAGTGACAAATTCTGTTTTATGTGTTCGGCGTCCCGTCACGACATAGGTGTCGGCTGTGAGTATGCTTACAAGCCGGTTCAACTCTTTCCGGTTCACTTTGTCCCACCGACAGGTTTCCGGGATATTCGCTCTGTGGAGCAACATCATCCAGTGGCGTTCAGTGAGGTGCTGGGGATGATGGTTGGCGATGAGGCGATTACTTTGTAAGTAGTTTTGCAGGGAAGCGCGCACGGCATCTTCGTTCTCTCCTTGCATCCAGTTGATGGACAACGTAACTTTGTATTGTAGCTCATGCAAATGGCGTGCGGCATACGACGACAGACGCAGAATGACAGGCCCGCTCATGCCAAAGTGGGTGATGAGCAACGTGCCTTCGGCCTGAAACTTGGTGCCGGCAATGCTGACGCGAACGTCATCTATTGTGATACCCATAAGGGATTGCAGGGACGCATCGTCGATGTTGAGGGCAAACAACGAGGGAACCGGAGATACCGTGAATGAGGCAGTGGTGGCCTCGGGCAGACTGAGAATCAAAGGAGAGAGTCGTGGTGAACCGCCCGTGGTAATGACGAAGGCGTCGTAACCTTGGGGCAGTTCGGTGATGTGGGAACCGGTGATAAGTTTGACGCCGCTTTCGTGCATCAGTCGCGATAGGGTTCTCACAACCTGTCCGGCATCCTGCGAGCGGGGGAAGATGCACTGGTCTTCCTGCGTAACCAGTTCTACGCCTTCGCGTTCCCACCACCGGCAGGTGTCCTCGGGACTGAACCGGCGAAAGAGACGTTGCATCAGTCGCCAACCCCGCGGATAAGCCTGTTGTAGGTGGGAAATGTTGAGGAACGTATTCGTCAGATTGCATCGTCCTCCGCCGGTGATGCTTAGTTTGGCCATGGGACGGACGGCCCGTTCGAAAACAGTCACCTCGATAGAGGGATTCATTTGTTTGAGAGTAACGGCGCAGAAACATCCTGCGGCACCAGCACCAATGATTGCAACCTTCATGCCGCGAAGATAAGAAAAAGTTGAAAACGGAAAGGATAAAAGTGATTATTTTTTCTTACTTTTGCAAAAAATAATGCTTATGCAGATAGGGTATATCATAATAGGTTTGGCGGTGGGGCTGATGGTCGGTTATGTCTTCATCGGAAGATTGCGCACACAGATAGCCTTGCTGAAACAGGAACTGAAACATAAGATGGAGGATGCAGAGCAGCAGCGCATGACCGGACTGCGTCAGGCTGAGGAACAGAAAGAACAGTTCCGGCAGCAACTGTCTGCCTTGCGCATCCAACAGGAAGAACAACTCCGGAAAGCGGAACAACAATATAAGGATGCCCTGGAGCGAATGCACCTTCAGCACGAGGAGGAGAACCGGCAGCAGATGAACCTTATCAAGGAACAGATGAATACGGCCTCGGAGAAGATTCTGAAAGAGAGGGCGGAGCAGTTGTCTTTGGCCAACAAAGAGCAACTGACCGGTATTCTGAATCCTTTGCAGGCCCACATTCAGCAGATGCGTGAGGCGGTGGAGAAAAGCGACCGGGAACAGACTGCGACGATGCAACGTCTGGATGCGTCCATAAAAACCTCTTTCCAACTGAGCCGCGAGGTCGGAGAACGCGCCGACAAACTGGCTCAGGCACTGACCGGAGAGAACAAAACACAGGGAAACTTCGGCGAACTCAAACTGAAGCAACTTCTTGAAGACATGGGACTGGAGGAAGGCGTACAATTTGAGTTGCAGGAGACCATGCGGGACACGGATGGGCGCATCGTTTATGAAGAGGAAGGGCATCGTATGATTCCCGATGCAATTTTGCATTTCCCGGATAAGCGGGATGTTATCATTGACTCGAAGATGTCCTTTACTGCTTTCGAGGATTACCATAACGCGGAAGACGAAAGACAGAAACAGGACGCTCTGAAGCGGCATATTGCCAGCATGCGGACTCACGCCAACGAACTGTCAAAGAAAAACTATACGCGATACATCAAGGATAACCGCGGAAAACTGGATTTCGTGCTGATGTACGTCTTTTCGGAGTCGGCTCTCCAGTTGGCACTGACGAATGCACCTACACTTTGGAAAGAAGCCTACGACAAAGGCGTAGTCATTTCCGGCTCGCAAAATCTGTACATGACACTCCGGGTGCTGGAAATGACGTGGCGGCAGGTGCGTCAGGTGGAGAATCAAGGGCAAATCATGCAACTGGCCAACCTGATGATAGACCGCGTGCAACTGTTTGCCGAGCGACTGAGCGAAGTGAAGCGCCAGTTGGACAAAACGAGCGAGGCTTTTGAGAAAGTGGAGGCCAGCGCGGCCGACAGCGGACAAAGCATCATAACGACGGCCCGTCAGTTGCTGAAAATGGGGGCGACGGAGAACGCTAAACGCAAAAAGACGTTGAAAGAGGTTTCGGGCAACGATGCGGAGATACAAATTGGTGACTCAGGCGAAAATAAATCGTAATTCATTCACTGTAATTCGCAATTATTTTGTACCTTTGCGCCCAATGCCACGAGATGGCAGATTTCAAACCTATTAAATAAAATTTTAACTAAATGGCAACAAAAATTAGATTACAGCGCCACGGACGCAAAAGCTATGCTTTCTATAGCATCGTGATCGCTGATGTAAGAGCTCCACGAGATGGTAAGTTTACAGAGAAGATTGGTACGTACAATCCCAACACCAATCCTGCCACTGTAGATTTGAAATTCGATCGTGCCTTGTATTGGGTTGAAGTGGGTGCACAGCCTACCGACACTGTTCGTAACATCCTGAGCCGTGAAGGTGTCTACCTCATGAAGCATCTCAAGGGTGGTGTGAAGAAGGGAGCTTTTGATGAAGCTGCCGCACAGGCAAAGTTCGAAGCATGGAAGGCAGACCGTCAGAAGGGTCTGGCTGCCATAGAAGCCAAACTGGCTGCTGACAAGAAGGCTGAAGAGGCTGCCCGCCTGGAAGCTGAAAAGAAAGCAAATGCCAAGGTTCAGGAGAAAGTAGCCGAGAAGAAAGCTGCTGAAGCTGCTGCCAAAGCCGAGGCTGAGGCAGAGGCCGCTGCTGCTGAGAGTGAGGCCGCATCAGAGAACGCAGACGCTACAGAGACCAACACTGAAGCAACTGAGGCTTAAGCAATCAAGTTAAAAATTTTATTCTAATAGATTTTTCAAACAGCATAGAAGGATGGCTCTGCCGTGAGGCAGGGCCATTCTGTTTTATCCGAGTAAACTTTGGGCTTTGTAGCAGTACAGATGTAGAGGGCACCGCAGGCCTGCTTCGGATCCCCCCGACGTCGGGCCTCGATCCATATATTGTCTAGCCTCCATCCTCCTATGGACGAGGCGGGGGCCTCTATACACGTGCGCGTGCGATTCCTTATTATAGATATGAGAGGTGAACAAAGGGGCTTGCCTGTTTACGACGAAAGTGTCATTCTCGTGGTTCTTGCCGCATTGGCAATGACACGGAGAATGACACTTCGTTAGATGCTTTCCGCTCTGTACGGGAGAGGCGGGACGATGTCAGGAATGGTGGTGATGATGATGGTGGTGTCTTTTCTTCGCCTTGTGGCGGCTGTAATGGTATTTGCGATAGAAGTCCCGAAGAAATAAAAAGCAGAGGGCGGAGGAGAGAAGAATGAGTATCAGTGTGTTCCTCTCTCCGCCTAAGATGGTGATGTAGCTAAACTCATCAATCTTGAGACCTAATTTTTTCATCTCCCATACGGCAAGGCTGTTGTTTGCAATGTGGATGATGCTGGTTATGACGACACTTTTTGTCTTGACATAGATGAGGCCCAGCAGGACGCCCATGATGAAAGCAAAGGGCATTTGTGCCGGATTGAGGTGAATCAGGCTGAAAGCCAATGCCGACAATAGGACGGCAGCCTCCCGCGGTACACTGTGGCGGGTGGTGTAGCCGATAAATGCCTCACGGAAAACCAGTTCCTCAATAATAGGGCCGAAAACGACTATGGCGAAGATACCCCATGAGTCCCTGATCATGCTGAAGAACTCCATCTTCATCGGATTGGGCAGGTTGAGATATTCGCTTAACACGTTTCCTGCAAAGATGCCGAAAATAGCCGCAGCAAAGGCTGACGGGGTATATCTCCATTTGATGTCCATAGGGTAGACCGTCCATCTGCGAATCATCCTCATACGGTAGAGTATGAGGATGGTGATGAGGCCGCTTACGATGATGGATGCGGCCAGCTTTTTCGGGGTAAGAGGCATGAAGAACAGCTTTATGGCCCACCCGGTAAGCAGTTGTAGAAAGACAAATATAAAAACGCCCAAAACAGGCTTTACAAAAACCTTCATAAGATAACCTTGTTTGTAATTTGAGCACGAAGTTAATACTTTTTCCCCACATTAGTAGCAAATCCTCATAAAAAATTATTATCTTTGTGCGTGTTTATACGAGACTGCAGAAATGAAAGCACGACGGATAGAGCATAATGGAACCGTGGAACGCATTACGTCCCATAGCGTTGTTGTCTCTATCGCTCAGGAGACGGCATGTGCCGCCTGTTCTGTCGCTTCCCTGTGCCATAGCGCGGAGAAGGAGCAGAAATCAATAGAAATAGTCACGCCCGAAGCCTCGAAATATGAGGTAGGGCAGTCGGTGACGATTGTCGGCGAGGTGGGGCTTGGCCTGCGTGCCGTGGTTTGGGCCTACGTCGCTCCCATATTGTTGGTTGTGGGTGTGCTGATGTTCGTTTCGACTTTTACTGCAAGCGAAGTGCTGGCAGCGATGATAGCGTTGTTCTCCCTCATTCCTTACTATATTATATTATATAGTCTGCGGGAAATGCTGCAACGCAAGTTCTCGTTTAGTCTGAGATAAAAGTTTAATCAATAATAGTAACGTTAAATAAATTATGAATTTAATTCTATTGGCAATTATTGCCTTGGGAGCTATCGGACTCATTGCAGCCCTTTTGCTGTACTTTGCGTCGCGCAAGTTCGCGGTGCATGAGGATGAGCGGATTGGCGAAGTCAGTGCGGTGCTTCCTCAGGCCAACTGCGGAGGCTGTGGCTTTCCGGGTTGTTCCGGTTTTGCGGGAGCTTGCGTGAAATCGGCTGATGAGAAAGGCTCTATCGAAGGTCTGCTTTGCCCTGTGGGCGGTCAGGCCGTGATGGAGCAGGTTGCCGGCATTTTGGGCATGACGGCGGAAGCCTCGGCCCCGAAGGTGGCAGTGGTGCGTTGCAACGGCACGTGTGAGAATCGTCCCCGCTTGGTGGACTTCGACGGTGCGCAGAGTTGTAAGGTGCAGCAGATGACCGGTATGGGCGAGACCGGATGCGCGTATGGCTGTCTGGGTTGTGGCGACTGCGTGACGGCCTGCCAGTTCGGTGCCATCCGCATCAATCCGGAGACTTTGCTCCCGGAGGTGGACGAAGAGAAGTGTACGGCTTGTGGTGCTTGTGCAAAGGCTTGCCCGCGCCAGATTATCGAGATTCGTCTGAAAGGTTCGAAGAACCGCCGTATGGTGGTCTTGTGTAATAACAAAGACAAGGGTGCCATCGCCAACAAGTGCTGCACGGTGTCGTGCATCGGCTGTGGCAAGTGTGTGAAGGTGTGCGAGAAGTTCGAAGCTATCACCCTTACCAACAATCTGGCTTACATTGATGCGGAGAAGTGCAAACTCTGTCGCAAATGTGAAGAGGCTTGTCCGAAATCGGCCATCCATGCGTTCAATATGCCTCCGCGCAAGCCGAAGGCAGAGATCTCGGAAGTTCCTGTAGCACCCTCAAAAACGGAATAAAATATGAAGACATTTAAGATAGGAGGAGTTCATCCTGAGGAGAATAAACTGTCGGCAGGTTGCCCCATCCGGGAGGCAGGTCTGCCCAAACAGGCCGTGTTCAGCATGTTCCAGCATATCGGTGCTCCCGCCAATCCGGTTGTCAAGAAAGGCGACGTGGTGAAGGTCGGCACTCTGTTGGGCGAGGCCAACGGTTTCGTCAGTGCTCCGGTTTATAGCAGTGTTAGCGGAAAAGTAAGTAAGGTCGATGTGGCTTTGGATGCCAGCGGACTGCGCCGTATGGCTGTCACCGTCGATGTGGAAGGTGATGAGTGGGACGAGAATATCGACCGTTCTGCGGAGTTGGTTCGTCTGGAAGAACGTCCGGAACTGGATGCCAAGGCCATCGTCGAAAAAATCAAGGCTGCCGGTATCGTAGGTATGGGCGGTGCAACGTTCCCCACACACGTCAAACTTTGTCCCCCTCCGGGCAAGGTGGCAGAGTGTGTGATAGTGAATGCTGTGGAGTGCGAACCTTATTTGACAGCAGACCATAGCCTGATGCTGGCACATCCCGAGGAAATCTTGGTGGGTCTCCGTTTGGTTATGAAAGCAGTCGGTGTGAATAAGGCTTACATCGGTATCGAGTGCAATAAGCCGGACGCCATCAGTCTGATGACGGAAAAGGCAAAGCAATACCCCGAAATCGAGGTCGTACCCTTGCAGATGAAGTATCCGCAGGGTGGTGAAAAGCAGTTGATAGATGCGATTATCGGCCGTCAGGTGCCGGCACCTCCTGCATTGCCTATTGATACGGGAGCCATTGTGCAGAACGTGGGAACCTGCTACGCCATCTACGAGGCTGTAATGAAGAACAAGCCTCTTATCGAGCGTGTTATTACGGTGACGGGAAAGAGCCTCAGTCAGCCTTCCAATCTGTTGGCCCGTTTGGGCACTCCTTTCAGTCAGTTGATTGACGAGTGCGGTGGTCTGCCCGAAGATACGGGAAAGATTATCGGCGGTGGCCCGATGATGGGTAAGGCTTTGCTGAGCCTTGATGTTCCCATGACGAAGGGTAGCAGCGGATTGCTCATCATGAACCGCAGCGAGGCCAAACGTGCAGAGATGGAGCCTTGCATCCGTTGTGCGAAGTGCGTAGGCGTTTGTGCAATGGGCCTGGAACCTTATTTGTTGGCAAAGGTGAGCGGACAGCGTGATTGGGATGCGGCAGAACAGAATGACATTACCAGTTGCATCGAATGCGGCTCATGTCAGTTTACATGCCCCAGCCATCGTCCTTTGCTCGACTACATCCGTTTGGGTAAGTCTACCGTTATGGGAATCATACGTAGCAGAGCGACAAAAAAATGATAAATGATAATAGACAATAGATTATGGCTAATAAATTTATAGTTTCTCTTTCCCCGCATGTCCACAGTGGCGATAGCGTCCGGCAGAATATGTATGGGGTGTGCATCGCATTGTTGCCGGCCATGTTGGCCAGTTTCTACTTCTTCGGACTGGGAGCTGTAACCGTCATGTTGACTTCGGTTTTGGCGTGCGTCTTCTTTGAATGGGCTATCACTAAGTTTGTATTGAAGCGTCAGCGGCTGACCATCCTTGACGGCAGTGCAGTCCTGACGGGTATGCTTTTGGCGTTCAACCTGCCCTCGAATCTGCCTTTGTGGATTATTGTTCTGGGTGCTCTGTTTGCTATTGGTGTAGGTAAAATGACATTTGGCGGACTGGGACAGAACGTCTTCAATCCGGCTCTTGCAGGTCGTGTATTCCTGTTGATTAGCTTCCCCGTGCAGATGACTACGTGGCCCGTTAGTGGAGAAATGAGTTATCTGGATGCTCAGACGGCAGCCACACCGTTGAGCCTGATGCAGAAAGCGATTATTGAAAAAGATGCTTCCGTGTTGAACGATTTACCAGCAAGCATGGATATGCTTATCGGTCAGACCGGTGGCTCGTTGGGTGAAGTCAGCGCACTGCTCCTGCTGCTGGGTGCCGCTTTCATGCTGTGGAAGAAGATTATCACGTGGCACATTCCGGTTTCAATTATCGGTACAGTGCTGGTGTTTGCCGGCTTGCTACATTTGTGCAACCCCATCTATGCAGATCCTTTGCAGGTTATTTTCTCCGGCGGTCTAATGTTGGGTGCCTGCTATATGGCAACGGATTATGTCACCTCACCTATGTCATACAAAGGACAACTTGTCTATGGTATCTCGATAGGTCTATTGACGGTTATTATCCGTAACTGGGGAGCTTATCCGGAGGGTATGTCATTTGCAATCATCATCATGAATGCCTTTACGCCGCTTATCAATACCTACTGTAAGCCCAAGCGCTTCGGAGAGGTTGTCAGAAAGGAGGGTACAAAATGAAGAAGTTAAAATCCACATTACCTAATATGGTTATCGTGCTGACCTCAATTTCTGTCATTGCAGGTTTGGCACTGGGGTACGTCAATAGCATTACTGCCGGCCCCATAGAAGAAATTAAGGCTCAGCAGTTGGCCGAGGGTATCAAGGCCGTTTTGGGAGCCGATGACCTTACGGTAACTAAGACCGATAAGTTGGAGAATGGCACTGTACGCTACAATACAGACAAGGGAGTGGCCATTCAGACTACCGACCCCAATGGCTTCGGTGGTAAACTGACGGTTCTTGTCGGCTTCAACGACGAAGGCTTCATTCAGGGCTACCGGGTACTGGAGACTGCTGAGACTCCGGGACTGGGAGCAAAAGCCGGTGAATGGTTCCAGAAAGGTCAGAAAGGTGACATCATAGGTAAGAAAGCTGGTAGTCTGACTGTCACGAAAGACGGTGGTGAAGTAGATGCCATCACGGCCTCCACCATCACTAGCCGTGCTTTCCTGCGTTGTGTGAATGCGGCCTATGCTTCACTTGCCGAAAATAAAGAAGATGCCCAGACGGGAGCTTCTGTTCAACAATGTAACAAAGAGGAGGAAGTAACAAATGAATAACATCAAAGTATTTTTTAACGGACTTATCAAGGAGAATCCGACGTTTGTCCTCCTGTTGGGTATGTGTCCGACCTTGGGCACCACGTCATCGGCGTTGAACGGAATGTCGATGGGACTGGCAACAATGGCCGTGTTGGTGTTCTCGAACTTTATCATTGCAGCTATCAAGAAACTTATTCCCGATATGGTGCGTATTCCGGCATACATCGTGGTTATTGCTTCGTTGGTGACCATTTTGCAGATGCTTATCAAGGCATACGCTCCCGCCGTGGATGCTTCTTTGGGCTTGTTCATTCCCCTGATTGTGGTGAACTGCATTATCCTGGGACGTGCCGAGGCCTTTGCCGCCAAGAACGGTGCAATCCCTAGCATCTTCGATGGTCTGGGTATTGGATTAGGTTTCACGTGGGCATTGACCCTACTGGGTGCCTGCCGCGAGTTGTTGGGCACCGGTAAGGTATTCGGATTCAACTGCTTCCCGGAACAGTATGGCGCACTGCTCTTCGTTTTGGCTCCGGGTGCATTTATTGTACTGGGTTATCTGATAGCAATATTTAATAAACTTAAAAAAGCATAACGGCTATGGCATTCCTACTTATATTCATTACAGCGATATTTGTCAATAATATCGTACTGAGCCAGTTCCTTGGCATTTGCCCTTTCCTGGGTGTATCAAAGAAAGTGGAAACTGCAATGGGCATGGGAGCTGCTGTTGCTTTCGTCCTGGTGATAGCTACGTTAGTTACTTACCTGATTCAACTTTATGTGTTGGAGGCCTTTCATCTGGAGTACTTGCAGACGATTGCTTTTATCCTTGTCATTGCAGCTTTGGTGCAGATGGTGGAGATTGTGCTGAAGAAAGTCTCTCCTGCCTTGTATCAGGCTTTGGGTGTATTCTTGCCTCTGATTACCACAAACTGTTGCATTCTGGGTGTGGCTATCCTTGTGGGTAACGGCACCTACGATGCAGCCGGCATGGAGCCGGGTCTTGCCAGCGGAGTGTGGTTCGCTCTTTGCACCGCCTTCGGTTTTGCGTTGGCATTGGTTGTCTTTGCAGGCATTCGTGAGCAGTTGGCACGCATGGATGTGCCCAAGGGCATGCAGGGCATGGCCATCGCTCTTGTAGTGGCAGGTTTGCTTTCCATGGCTTTTATGGGATTTAGTGGCGTCAATAATGGCTTATCTAAATTGTTTGAGTAACCTTATAAATTAACGACTATGAAAGAAACTATTTTAGTAACAGGTGGTTGCGGCTTCATTGGTTCCCATACCACGGTGGAGTTGCAGGAGGCAGGCTACGAGGTTGTCATTGTGGACAATCTGAGTAACTCTCGCATCGAGGTGCTTGACGGCATTGAAAAGATTACGGGCATTCGTCCCGCCTTTGAAAATATCGACCTGCGTGACATGGAAGCCACTGAAAATGTGTTTAAGAAGTATCCGAAGATTAAGGGTATCATCCACTTCGCTGCTTCTAAGGCTGTCGGAGAGTCCGTGGAGAAACCGCTGTTGTACTATCACAATAACCTCGTATCTCTTATCAATCTGTTGGAGCTGATGCCCAAGTACGATGTGAAAGGCATAATTTTCTCTTCTTCATGCACCGTTTACGGACAGCCCACGAAGGAAAATCTTCCTGTGACAGAGCAGGCACCCATTCAGAAGGCCCTTTCTCCCTACGGCAATACCAAGCAGATTAACGAGGAAATCATTCAGGACTACATCCATTCGGGTGCTCCCATCAAGTCTGTCATCTTGCGTTACTTCAACCCCATCGGTGCCCATCCCTCGGCTGAAATCGGAGAGTTGCCTATCGGTGTGCCCATGAATCTGATTCCTTTTGTTACTCAGACGGCCATCGGAGTGCGCAAGCAACTGAAGATTTTCGGTAACGACTACGACACGCCGGATGGAACCTGCATCCGCGATTACATCTACGTTGTAGACCTGGCAAAGGCTCACGTAAAGGCCATGACCCGCGTATTGGAAGGCGACGGCGAGAAGGTGGAGATATTCAATATCGGTACCGGCCGCGGTCTCTCTACGCTGGAGGTTGTCGAAGGCTTCGAGAAGGCTACCGGCGTCAAAGTAAATTGGGAATACGCTCCCCGTCGCGAAGGCGATATTGAGAAAGTTTGGGGTAATGTTGATAAAGCCAACAGTGTATTGGGCTGGAAAGCAGATACTCCTACAGAAGACGTTCTCCGCTCTGCCTGGAAGTGGCAGGAGAAACTTCGTGCTGACGGAGTAATGTAAACGTCTCTTCCTTAAAACTTTTAAGGTTAATAAAAAAGGTCCCGCTTCACTGAAGCGGGATTTTTTATGTCCCGGGAAGAAGAGTTGTGCCGTTGAGGAGGCGGGAATAGAAAAAATTATCCGGTTATTGTGGGTGACGTTAGAAAAAAACACTACCTTTGTATCGGTGTTCCAAGGTGGAGCACACTTTTTGCTCGATTTTCCTGCCGAATTACGACCTCGAATAGGATTTAATGAGCAGATAACTAATCCGATTGGAGTATGCGCTTTGTGCGCAGACTTCTCCATTGTGGATTAGAGGCCGTCGTAAGCCTGGCAGGAAACATGGCAGGTCTGCGCATTTTTCGTGTACCTAATCCGGACAGGGGGGCGGCTATGGCTGGGCTCTTGTCCCCCCGACGTCGAGGCTTCGTCCCGCTATTGTCTGGCCTCTGTCCCGCTATTGTCAAGGCCCCGTCCTCTGGAGGGCTAAAAATGAGCCCTATTTTTTCGCTTTCGCCGTCCACATGGTTCATCATTCATCTTTTGTCGATACTTGGGCTATTTACCTGCAAATATTTTTCAGTCTCCGAATAAAATCGTATCTTTGAAAGCATATTACCTTAAATAATTAAAAGCTATGAAAAGAAAGGCACTATTATCTTTGTTGCTGAGTGTCGCATTTGCGCTGTTCATGCAGGTGAACGTCAGGGCTGACGAGGCGTTCCGCAATCATCGTTACAGTAGTTTCAAGGCGTTACCGGCTTGCCAGAAAGGCGACATCGTCTTCATCGGTAACTCCATCACGAACATGATGAACTGGTATGAGGCGTTTGGCAGCCGGCAAAATATCCACGGACGCGGAAACTCAGGTGGCTTTACACAGGAAATCTTAGACAACCTGGAATCTATGGTTGCAGGTAATCCTTCCAAAGTGTTTCTGATGATTGGTACAAACGACCTTGGTACGGCCGGTGACAATTATGCGCCTGCAGCCGTTGCACAGCGCATTCAGAAAATTCTAGCCCGCATCTGTACGGAGGCTCCCAATGCAACGGTTTACTACCAGAGCATTCTGCCTTCCACGGTTGGGGCACGCACGCAGGCGAAAACTGAGGAGACGAATAGGCTCGTGAAAGAATGGATAGAGGCGATAAACAGCGACAGAATCGTATATGTAGACTTATATACCCCTCTCGTTGCCGCAAACGGTGCCTTAAAGGAAACGACGGCTTCTGCCAGTGCAACTTCTTATAGCTACGACGGTTTACACCTGACACAAAAGGGCTATCGTATCTGGATGGATATTATTAAGGACTATGTCGGTTACGAATGCGTCTATCCTGAGGAGGCTACAAACCTTTGGGGAGGCCTGACCGGTTCCAATGGCATGCGCGTTACGTATTTCGGAGCTTCTCCCGTGAAAGATACCGACATCTTACTTATCGGTGATGAAATGATTCACAACGGAGAGTGGCATGAGTTGCTTGGCTCCACCGATTTCAAAGACCGGGGCATCGGGTGGGGGTACCCCAGTGTAGGTATATCGCAGGTGGAAGGCACGTTTGATGCCATCCTTTCGGGCAATACGGATAATAATGTTGTGTCGAAAGTGGCCCCGCGTGCTGTTTGTCTTTATGTCGGTTTGAGCGACGTGCAGGCAGGAACATCTGCGGCCGTTATCAGTGCTAAATATAAAGCTGCAGTGAACAAACTCCGTGCGAAATTACCTGCCACGACACCGATATTCATCATGACGATACTGCCGTTCGCATCTAACGATGCCACCCGCGCACAAAAGGTCATAGATGTGAACACTTCATTGAAGGCACTGGCTGACGACAGCAAAAAGATATACATCATCGACACTTACGCTGCAACCTATGCGACAGCGCGCGACGAATCTTGCTTCATGGGTTCCGGAAATATCTATCTTACGGGACTGGGCTATGTCCGTGTGGCGCAGAAAATGGCTGAGACCATCAATGGGAAACTCGGCACTGACTATCAGGCACTGACAGCGGAAGAGGCAAAAAAGAACATGGAACGCTTTGATTGGCGTACGGCTATCTATCGCAATGAGACGTTGCCCTCTTTGGCCGATACCCTGAAAGTTCAGGTAGACAAAAACAATGGCAATCTTTATCGCGCCGGAGCCGTCAGTACAGGATGGAGCGGTGAATGGCGTTCCGATGACGGACTGGTAACCTTTACGGCAGGTGCCAACAATATGCAGTGGAACGGTACTAATATTGATGCCCGTTCCGGTCAGAGCAAAGCATCTTCCTATACCATCGCCTGCAATCCGGCCTATATCATCATTGGCTATACGATGAAGCTGACGGCCCTTACGGACAATGCCCAGACATGGGCTTTTGAGAATAAGAACGTTGTCACGTCGTCGGCAACCGATGCGAAAGTTGTTACTTACAGCGGTTTGTCTGCGCAGAGTATAAGCATGACGCTCACCGGCGAAAACCAAGGTACATTGGTCAGTGATTTTGTCGTTATGCTTCAGGCAAAAAAGGCGGCTGTCAAAGTAGATATGACGAATGGCACCATCGAAAAAAATGTGTGGACTGCAATCACCGGCGATTCCCTACTAACACTTGGCGTTAGTGGCAAAGGGGAGATACAGCACGTGGGGGATAGCCTGAAATTTTCTCAGGGCACCTACGTTTTGACAACATCGGGAGACTATCGCATTGCCGGCTATGAGTTCAGTTTTACTTGTCCCGAAGGTATGATGAGTGTCGCCCCCCAAAAAGGGAGTAAAGTGGAAGGGCCGGACGGTTATGTCTCTGTGATGAACAATCAGGGTGACAGTCTCTCTTTTGTTTTGTCCGGAACGGCAGAGGAAATGATAACTTCTAACTTCTATGTTTATCTGGAGCGGACAAGTCCGGAAGAGTTGGATGACCTTATTCATGAGCGGTTCGTGGTTTTTGAGACACCGTCGTCCACGTCGGAGGTGCCTTATCGCATCCCTGCGATTGCAAAGGCTCGCAACGGTAACCTTGTGGCAGTGGCCGACTATCGCTATTCAAAGGCTGATATCGGCATGGCCACTAATGGCAAACTCGACCTTCGTTTTCGCATCAAGGATTATAAGACCGGTGAGTGGGGAGCCGTCCAGACACTGGCTGCTGCCAGAGGAACAGGCACCCAGAATGTTGCTTTCGGAGACCCTTGTATTGTAGCCGACAGGGAGAGTGACAGAGTGCTGGTGACAAGTTGCTGCGGTAATGTCAGTTTCCCAAACGGAACGCATGCCAATCATCAGGGTTGGGCACGTTTTTATTCGGAGGACGGCGGACAGACATGGAGCGACTATACCGACATTTCCCAGCAGGTATTCGACCAATTGGACAAGCGCAGTGACGGTCAGATTCGTTGTTTCTTCATCGGTTCCGGCAAGATTGTCCAGAGTTCGACCGTGAAGGTTGGCGATTACTATCGCCTCTATTGTGCAGCCTTGGTAAAGGTAAATAACGGTACGAACACAAACTATGTTTTCTATTCCGATGACTTTGGTGAGAACTGGAAACTGTTGGGTACGCCGGACGATTGCCCCATTCCAAGCGGTGCCGACGAGCCTAAGGCAGAGGAACTTCCTGACGGTAGCGTCCTTGTCAGCTCCCGTATTTCGGGCGGCCGCTACTATAATGTATATCACTTTACCAACACTGCTACCGGCGAGGGTAAGTGGGGAACGATGGCCGCATCCAATGCCGGCGTGGGGGGAATTACGGCCTCTTCCAACGCTTGCAACGGCGAGACACTTTGTCTGCCCGTTGAGCGCACACTTGACGGAAAAAAGATGTTTCTTTTGTTGCAGTCGGTACCTTTCGGCCCCTCCGATCGTTCTCACGTAGGCATCAACTATAAGGAACTTGCCGACCTGAGTGATTTTCGTCTCGGAAGTGATGTCGCTAAGGATTGGGATGGTAAGAAGCAAGTAACGACAAAGACTTCCGCCTATTCTACAATGACCCTTGATGCCGATAATAATCTGGCTTTCTTTTATGAAGAGGACAACAAGAATAGCGGCTATGACATGGTTTATAAGAAGTATAGCATAGAGGAAATCACGAATAATGACTATACCTATTCCGACATGGCCGCTACGGATAGTGCCGCTTATATGACAAACGCTGTAAACAACTATATGGATTACATAGAAGCTATGTTCGGCAACATTGTGGGCATGTACAGCGAGGAGGCACGCACTACCATTGAGGCCGCTCGTGCAACCTATGTGGGTGAGCCGGTTTGCAGAAACTATGAGGCTTTTAACCATGCACTGGCCACAGCCCGGCGTGTAGAGGTTGAGCCTACAAAGAAATACTATCTCCAAAACTACGGGCGTTCCACAAGCTCTGCCACCTATGTTATGTCGCTCAATGCGGGCAAGACCTATTTCGTGGGTGCCGACATCAGCACGGTAAGTGTGGAAGATGCAAATCAGTTTTTTCGCTTTTTGCCTGCCGAGAACGAGGATGAGTTCTACCTCTATAATTCCCAAAGTAAACTTTATTTCGGTCGCTTAGGCAATAATGAAGCACAGACGGCTCCCGTTAGTACGCGTGAAAATGCCGGTATCTTCTGCATAGAAAGTTCGCCGGAAGGCTTGAGTGCTCTTCGTAATGTCAATAAGACCGGCTCTAACCAGTATATCCATTTAGCAGGCGACAACACACGCCTTGTGCCTTGGGGAGCCACCGAGCCCTCACTTTGGTACATCATTCCGATTTCCGATGAAGTTGGCATCGACATTGTCGAAACAGATTGCCCGGTTGCAGAAGGCGTTATTTATGACCTCATGGGCCGCAAGGTGAGCCGCATCCTCAGAAATGGCATTTATATCACTGATAGCAGAAAGAAAATACGTGTCAGGTAATTACTCTTCGTTCTATAAAAAGAATCCCGCCTCAAGCGGGATTCTTTTTATGCAGTGACATCTTTTTTCTAAATCCTAATAAGGTATATACTTCCTTGATTCTCTTTGTGTTACTCAATATAAGTTGTTTTTGCCACTGCAAATATACTAATTTTAAAGCAAATCACAACTTCTTTTTAAGACGTTAAACATGTTACTTCGTTGTTTTTGCCACTGCAAATATACTAATTTTAAAGCCTGTCTCGTATACGCATCTCCGAGC
>CAMWQU010000011.1 GCA_947176535.1 uncultured Prevotellaceae bacterium | reverse complement strand
CTCACCTTTGAATAATTAACCGGTCGCCTCTGAATAATCCCATCCTCCTAAGGGGACGGGGCAGGCGCAAGGGGAAAACTCCCCCGTCACTTTATGATAAGCAGATTGTTGTCCGGGGCTTTCGGTTTCTCTGCGTTCTTGTATCGGGCCGGGAAACCGAAGACCGTAACGCGAAGTATCTGCTTGCCTTTCTTCAGGTGCGAGAATTTGGGAGAGATAATGCGGGCGCAGTTGTTCTTGATAGCAGCTTCTTCCAATGCTAATTTTTTGGCCTCGGCTAAGGACAGACCGTTGAGTTTCATCAGACCCTCCGATGTGGAAATGTCGATGGTGTAGGTGATGCTCTGCGGGTCTACCTCCAAATCCATACGGTTGTAACTCTCATTGACGGTATAGATTTCCGTACCGGTTATGCCGTCACCGCCGCTACGCATCATGGAACAGGAAGACAATACTGCTATTAGGCATAAAAAAAGTAATAAGGATATATATTTCATAGTTGTAGCTTTAAGTTTATTCCTTTAGAAATTATAACGCATCCCCATACCTATGGTTTGATGCTTCATGGTTCTGTCGTTAAGTACATCCACACCAACCATCAGACGTTCGTTCTTGCCCACATTAAATTCCTGCTGAAAAACGGGAGAAGCATCAACTGAAAACATTGTTTTCTTTTCAAGTTTTTTCGCACAAATATAACAACCTGTCCAAATGGAAGCACCTGTAACTATCGCAGGTATGCCAAACGCAAATGCCTTATAACGGTCTTCATCACTATACCAGTCATCGTGATGAGTTCTACTAGTGACAGATAAATATATACCTCCTGCCACAAATACACCTCCGACTACCCATCCCGCGATTTTGAGTCTCTTCACTCTCTTTGCCATAGCCCCAGCTCTCATACTATTATATATCTGCAACAACTCTCGGTCGTTAGAAAAGCTCGTGGCCGTTTCCTTTGTCACAATATCATCGGACGTTCCGGCAGCAAACGTCTCGCTCTGCCCATTCTGATAGTTGATGCGCAACAGACTGCTGATGCTGATGACGCGCGTAGGGCCATCAGGGTTGTCAAAATTCTTGTACTCCACTTCGGTTTCCGTGATGCGCAGTATTTTAGCGAGAATAGTACCTCCGTCTTTCTTGACAAGAACGTCCTGGGCAAAACAAATGCTTGTTAAGGCCAATGCCACAAGAGAAAATAATAATCTTTTCATCTTTAATAGAATAAATAAAAGAAAGGGGCGTGACCCTGTCCGATTACTTATTCTTACCCGGGGCGTCGTCAAAAGCCCGATAGCAAAATAAGTAGGACGAAAGGTCACGCCCCTATCAGGGACGTGAGCCTATCGCGAACTCATTCTCGTCAATCCTGAATTGGTGCTTTTGGGATAAGAGAACAAGAGCGATAACTCAAGTTTTATGGTATATCGAACGGGCGAATCGCTTCCTTCTGAGTTAATAAATTAGTGTCCTTTAGTCAGCCTTTGTGACAGAGCCGGACATGATACTCGTTGCGGAAGTGACGGGAATCCTCCGGACTCCTCATTCACCGTTCATCTTTTCGTTACTGTCTGCTTCGTGAAATCTTCCTTTCTTTTTAGGGGTTACACATCGGTTTTATTGCTTTTCAGGGCCTGTCCTGACGGACGACCTTTGACGGCAAAGGTACAATATTATTTGGGAATACGCACAAGAACGAAGCGGAAAATCAATGCGTAAGCGGGAAAAAAGGCAAAAAGGCGGCTTATTTTCGCGGGGCGTATTGCTGCATATAGCTGTCGAGCGGCTGTCGTTCCAGTTTCAGGAAACAGGCGCGGACGGTCTTTATGGTACCGAAACCGGCATCGAGGCAGTCGGTGAGCGTGGAAATCTGTCCACGCTGGATGCGCCGTTTCAGTTCGTTGATGCGATACGTGTTGATGTAGTCGTGTACGTTGTTGTAGCCCTGACTGCGCAGGCTCTGCAGCAGCAGGTGGCGGTTGATACCCGTCTCGCGGCACAGGCTGTCGCGGTTGAACGTGTTGGCCGTCCACACGCCCGTGTTGCGCTGCATCCAGGATTCCAGACGGAGGAAACGCTGCAGGTTCATCTCGTTGAAGTCATGCTCCGCCTTCTGCGACGGCTCGTCGGCGGGTGCCTCGCTCACCTCCTTGATGACCGGGCGGGGCAGCTCCAGCGCCATGGTCTCAAGGACGCGGAAGCAGAGGTAGAGGTTCAGGAGCGTGAAGACTACGACGTAGGCCATCATCAGCCGCACATCGTAGCTGACGGAGACCACCTGATAGAAAATGACGCTCAGGCCGAGCACCATGCTGTAACCGACCAGATAGCGCGGATAGCGGACGTGGGCCATGCGGCGGGGGAGGAGAAAGATGTTGATGACATAGTAGAAACTTACGACCATCATGGCGAGCCGCAGCAGCACGTCGAGGCTCAGGGCGTGGCGACGGAAGTCAGCCACACCGTGGAGTATCGTGGGACGATGGCCCGCAAGCAGAATAGCGGCGTAGAGGAGGATGAGCACGATGGCGGGCAGGGCGTAGCGGCACATGCGGCCCCACTGCAAGAAACCGGGCATGGGGATGGAGAGGGGATAGATGCTCTGGAGGTAACTTACGCCCATGACAATCATAAGGGCGTAGGGATGGAGCATGCCCGGCAGCCGGGAGGCCACGGCGTCGGAGAAGAAGGCGGTGGCGAGCATGGCCGAGGCAAAAATGGTCATAATCCAAGCCATGGCGAGGTACTTCACCTGATGGCGCGCCAACAGAGCCATTACGGCCGCGAGGACGTAATGCGCAGTGCTGCAGCACAGAAATATAATCAATATCGCGTGCGGTGACAACATACCGCTGCAAAAATACAAAAAAGAGCCAACCCCACAAAGGAGTTGGCTCTCTTTTTATTCCCGACCGCGCGGGGCGGGGTTAGCGGATGACTTTCTTTCCGTTGATAATGAAGAGGCCCTTGACGGCACGTGCCACACGGCGGCCGCTGAGGTCGTAGACGGGTGCGTCGGCGCGCTCCACAGCAGCGGAAACGGCTTCGATGGCAGTCTCTACGCCGGTGTAGGTGACGGTGATGACCTGACCCATCTGCTCCTGGAGGTCGATGTCGATGGAGAACGAGAGGATGCCGGCCGACATGGTTCCCGTCACGTGTACGGGGAGAGCACCCAGAGCCGGGCCAATCCAGTCGGAGGGTTCACCGGTGGAACCGGGAGCGATGTGCAGACTGCCCTCGTACTCGAACTTGCCGGTCTCGCTGTCGTAGGGGAGGTTCAGCAGGCTGATGGTGCCCACCTGACCGATGCCCTCGATGGCGAAGTCCGTCAGAGAGAAATTGATGTTGCCGTTGTTGAGGGTGGTGACGGTGATTTCAGAGTCGGCGTCGCCGGCACCCTCACCGTTGATGTCCACGTGTACGTTACCCTCGAAGGTTTCCTCGCTCACGCCACGGATGCCATAGAAATATTGTGTCATGACGTTGTCATATACCACTGAAACGGCGGCCTGCAGTTCGGTGTCGCTCAGCTTCGTCGTGCTGATGGTGATGGCTGCGAATGTGCCGTCGGCCGTGCGCACGTTGCCCGTGTAGTTGAGCACGCCCTTGCGGGGTTTGTCCAGACCCTTGGCGGCCAGTGTTCCAAGGCTCACGGTGTTGCCCTCGGCATTCAGTGTCGTGAAGTCGTTGAGCAGGAAGTGTACCTTGCCGTCCTTCAGTGTCTCCACGGTCACCGTGGCCGGTGTTCCCGTGTAGGCTACGGAGTTGCAGTACTGCGAGATTTCCTCGGCATCGTCATACGTCACCGTAGACTTGACGGCACTATAAACCACAAACTGGTAGGTGTAGACGGCCGTCTGTCCGTAGATGGAGGTGACGGTGACGGTGAGCAGACCGGTGGTCTCGTCGTATTCCGTCGTGTACGTTGTTCCGTTGCCGGAAGTCAGGGTAAGGGCTTCCTCGTTGTATTCCTCGTCAATAGAAGAACCTTCCTCGATATATTCGCCATACCACTCGGCACGCAGCGTCAGCTCGGGAGCGGCAAACTGGATTTCATATTCGCGGGAACGGCCGTAACCCATGATAACGATGGTCAGGCGGAAAGTCTCCGGGTCGAAGTTCTCCATGTAGCTTTCGGCACCATTGCCTAACAGAACTTCCAGTTTACCCTCTTCGTAGAGAGCGTCCAGTTCCTGACCGTCGGTGAGGGCTGTGCCATCATAAGTAGCATTCAGAGAGAAGTCGAGACGGCCGTAATAGGTCAGGGGCAACTGGCTCTGCTCTTCGGTTACGTCCATGTCGTCGCCAAAGGGCAGGTAGAACTTGCCCGTTTCTCCGAACTCGTAGATACCCAAAGGCATTCCGCTCAGCGTCTGTGCCATACCCTTGACTACGAAAGCGGTAGCGTCCACTCCGTTGGCGAGGCTGGCCGAAGCGTATTCGTTCCAGAAAGCGAGTTTGTTATTGTAGATGGCAAAGTCTTCGTCGCTAAACAGTTTCCACTTGCCATTATTGTCACCGACAGCACAAGCGAAAAGTTGCGTCTGACTGGTGGCACCGGCGTAGATGTCGGCAGCCTTCTTTCCTATACCCAGCCAACCACCTTTGTAATATGTCAGATTTTTGCGGTAGAAACGGATAATACCATTCTCCTCGGCAAATGTAAAATTCAGGCCAGCGTCCCACTCTGTACTACTACTCGTAACGGGAAAATTGTCATACTTCAAGTCACTCACAGCATCCGTTATACGGTCGATGCGCACATAGTGGCCTTCGGCGTCCGTAATGGTACCGTCGGTAGTGTTGATCGTCCAAAGCACCTCGGGAGCTTCGCTCAGTTGGTCATTGTTATTCAGGTAGCCACCCTGCGCTACGTTGTAGAGGTAGTAAGCGTTTCCATTGACAAGCGTAGAGTAGCTTTCCAAAGTCACCGTACCGGGAACCACCACCATGTCGGCTTCGTCACCTGCATCGTCAGAGGCAATGCCGGAGAACTGAATCTGATAGGTATGCACGTTGGTGGGGTCTTCGCTGATGTTGTCGCCCTTGATGGTGATGGTCAGCAGGTTGGTTTCCTCGTCCATCTCGTACTCAATAGCTGCGCCGATACCCGTAGAGGTGACGTTAAGCATCTTTTTGTTGTAGAGGGCATCCACTGTGGCGAGACCATCAACAAACGTCAGTTCCTCGCCGCCATAGGTGGCGGAGGCCAGTTCGCTGTAATAGAGCACCTCCATGTCGTCGATGTACATCCAGTCCGCAGCCGAACCCTTACCCGGAGTAGAGTTGGTGGAGAAAGAGGCCAGCATATAGTAGGGGCGTGACGTGGACGCATACTCAAACGGGATAATCAGCTCCTGCCATCCCTCCTCGCTGTATTCGGCACTGCCGGAAGACGCGGGCGTGGCCTTGGCATGAGCTACCATGCGGGCCAGTTTGTCCCGGTTGGCGGTGTTGGGATCCTGATAGTAGCCCTTCTCGTGCAGGAAGACGCTGACATTGCCCGTCGGATAGTCGGCATTGCCCGCATAGAGGTTCACCCAAACCCGAACGGCATCGGGACGGCCGGTGAATACCATGCACTGACCCTCGTTTTCCTCGTTGGTATAGTTGTAGTTACCGCTGGCATCCGTTGCATTCGTGCTGCCGGCGTTGATGCAACCCGACGTCATGTTGCCCTGAGCCACGACACCGAACACTGTGGTAGCCGTGATTTTTGCGCTATATTGACCGGCAGAACCGGGACGCACTTCCGTGGCCTTGACCAGTTGTTCCTTGGCCACCATGCTCGACATGCTGCCCGAGGCGGTGAGGAACGAACTCCAGTTCAGGGGTTCCTCGCCGTTCGTTACGGCCTCCCACTCTTCGAAACCTCCGTTCCGAACCTGGTACTGGGCATTGGCCGTAACAGCCATGAGCCCTGCAAAGATAATCAATAACAGTTTCTTCATTTTTCTTACTTTTACGTTTTACTTACGTTTTTTCACTCTTCGACTCGGCACCGACGCCCGCAAACGCTTAGCGAACCGACTTTTTACCGTTCACGATACAGATGCCTTTCGTGTCACGAGCCACACGACCCGTGAGGTCGAATACTTTTCCGGCAGCGGTGTTCCGCACCTTGACGTCGCTGATGGCATTCTCGATATCGGAGCCGAACACGACGTCGATGTTCATATCCATAAACTCAATTCCGATGGTGACGTACAGTTTGTCGCCCTCCACTTTACCGTTCATGTCCAAGGGAATTTCTCCCAACATGGGGCCCATCCACATCACGTCGAGGTCGTCGCCGTTCTCAATGGTGATGTCACCCTCGAAAGCGAACGTGCTGTAACTGGTGTCGGCCGACTTCTGCAAGGTCAGATTCCGGACGGCGATGTTGCCGACAGGAATTTCGCTGCCGCCCTCGTCCTTGAGGATAAAGTTCTTCAGGCTAAAATTGATGTTCTTGACGTCGGCAGGATTGCCGTTCTGAGGTGTGAGAAATTCCACTACCACCGTGGAGGTCTGCTCACTGACGTTGCCATCGATGGAAACGGACAACTTATCGACAAAACTCTGAGCCGTGGCGAAATCCGTGCCGAACTCCACATGGATTTGCTGTTCCTCGCCGTTTACAAGCATCTCGATGTCGATGACGGCGTAAAGTTTGCTGTCCGTCATTTTTCCGTTCATCACGAGGGGCACCTCACCCAACGCGGGGCCCAGCCAGAACTGGCTTTCGTCGTCGCCGCTCTCTATCTCGATGTCATCGTCGAAAGTGAACGTGCTAAAATTGTCGCCACGGGTCAGGGGCAAACCGGAGATAGCGATGTTGCCCACGGGGATTTCGCTCCCGTCCTCGCTTGTCAGAATGAAGTTCTTCAGGTTGAAGTCGATATTGCCGTTGCTCAAGGTTTCCACCTCGACCGTTGCATCCTGTACGGAAGTGCTGGCACCGTTCTCCGTCTTGACGGTCACGGTCAGTTTGTCGTTGTACTGAACTGCCATTGCCGAAAAGGCGGTCATGGCAGCAGCGATTGTGAGTAAAAATTTCTTCATAATACTATGTTTAGTTACTTTCTATTCCTGATTTTTTCTTGTCTCCGACCGGGCTCAATAGCGATAGGCCGCGCCAAACGTGGCGTAGATGGGGTACATCTTGAAAGGCACGGTCTCGAAATCCTTTTCAAGAATGTTGGAAAGTCCCCAATCGAGCGAGGCAAAAACGTTCATGTGCTTCATGGCCTTCCAGTCGAACACAAATTCCAGTCCGCCGTTCCACGGGAGCATATTGTCCTTGAAGTCGTAGGTGGCGGGAGACTGACGGGTGATTTCCACTTTCTCGCCCGTGAAATCGCCCACGCGCAGGTAGCCCACGCCGTTTTTGTTGTCGTAAACCTCTCCCTCGAACGTTTTCTTGAAGTAGTGCGAGAGGTAGGGCCCTACGCTGATGTTCCAGCGCGGACTGATGCGGCAGGTGACGAGTATCGGCAGCGTCACGCCCCACATCTCCGTGTTGGTGGCATTCGTTCCGGTGAAGTAGCCGGCCATGGTGTTTCCCTCCATGGTGAGGCTGATTTTGTAGTTCTTGACGTCGGCACCCGTGTGGAAGCCCTCGTAGAAGAAACGGCACGCGAGGGCTACGCCCCAGCGGCGCGAAAACATTTTGTAGACGTCCATGCCCACGGTGGCTCCTCCCTTGGGTGAGAATTCGTTGATGGAGCGTATCTCGTTGGGCAGGGGGATGGGCGACGTTCCGCCTATCGTGTAGCCTGCACGCACAATGACGCCGGAACCGTTTTCGCCCGTCGGGCCCCATTTTTCCCATGTATTTGGCTGTTCCTGCGCCTGAGTTATCGTCAGGCCGAAGACCGCCAGCAGTGAAAGAAATATTCGTTTCATCGTTATTCGTTTCCTTGATTTTCGTTTTCTTCGTTTTAATACTCGCACTTCAGTGTCACGTCATCCACGTAGAACGTACTGCCGGGTGCGCCCTTGAAATAAGCTCCGTCGATGCTGGACGAGAAACAGATGGTCATGCTGTAACCGCTGTTGGCTAAAAGTTCGTTGTCGATGTCCTCGGTATAAACCACGTCAAACTCGAAAGGTGTCCACACGTCGGTCTCCACCACGCCGCTGAGGCGTCCCAGTCCCACGATGTTGGGATTGGTGAGCACGTCGGCACCGTCCAGACGGACGAAATTGCCCTCGGCATCGAGGTTACGGTAGAGCACGCAGTAAGCGTCGGGAGCATCCACGCGATCGACGGCATTTCCGGCCTTGTCCTGGAAGCGCGCGCCGGCTTTCCACTTGTACATACCCGATACTTTCACGGGCTTATGTTTGAAAGGCTGACCGAACAGTGTGGCGGCAAGGGCGTTCTTGAGCGCACTGGTCACGTCAAACTCCCCAAAGAAGAAGCTGCCCGCAGCAATGCGCATGCGCACCATGGCACCGAAAGCTCCCGTGTCCTTGGTCTCTAATTTCAGACAGGCACCGCCGTCCACACCCTCGCCTTCCAAAGGCACGGAGGGATATTCAAGCGGATTAGCACTCGACTTGCTGAGTTTGAAGCCGGGGTTACCCGTCGCCCATTTGCCGGCATAGTTTTTTCCAAATTCGGGTTCCGTCCAGACGTAGTATTTGTTGGCCTCTGCGGCCTTGTCGGAAGTGTTCAGGGCAAAGTGGTCGAAGCTAATGTGCAAATCCATGGGCTGGAACAAAGGTTCCTCGTCGTGAACGAAGCAGATTTTGTAGTCGCGCTTCCAGTACGTGTCCTGCGACTGGATGCGGAAATTTTGCACCTTTTCATCGGAGAAATCCACCTCCTCGCCGTTGCGGAAAGGCTGATATTCGCCATCCTGCAGAATAAAGCACTGCGCTCCCTCGGTCACGGCGAGGGAGACGGGCAACATATCCACGTCCGTGTTCCACTTGATAAGGAAACAAATGCTGTCCTCCACCGAAGATACCGTAGCCCGGCCATTCGCAGAGTAATCGTAACCGGCAGCAAGAACGGAGCCGGGATTGTCAATCATCACCGTCACTTCCTCGATGTCACACTCTGCATTCAGGGGTTCCTCGCCGATGCACGACGCGAACATCCCGGCAAAAGTCAGCAGGAGAAGAGGAAGATTTATCAGTTTTCGTTTCATTTTATCTTATTTGTTTTTACATAATTCGGGGCAAAGGTACAAAAAAATCGGCATACCGGAGGCCATTGTTTTGGTATAATTAGAGGCCGTTACCAAAATTCCGTTGCAAAAAGACCGTTTTTCCCCATCGCGACCAAAAGGGCGAAAAACATGCTTTTTACCGATGAAATGGAGATTTTTCGTTCAGAAAACGGCCTAATCCGCCCGGCACCCCCATCCGGCGGCCGCAGGACGCGGACCAATCCCCGGCAGGACGGAGCCTCGACAATAGTAATGTCTGAGGTCGGTCCATAGTATTGTCGGGCCCCCGACAATACTATGGACCAAGCCTCGTCCACGGGGGGGGGACTGGCGCGGGTCGTCTGCGGGGCCGTCTGAAATCCTTTCCGGCACGGACATACATTAATAATATTCACGCGTACACGCGCGTAGGGTTCCACAAACTACCCCCTGCAACCCACATCCTGAAGCCACCCGAAAAGACCTTGAAAAAAAACGTCCCGATTTTGAAAAATAAATTTAGATTCTTAAACCTAAATATCAAAACTTTTTCGTACCTTTACAGCCCAATAGCAAACAAGCATGAAGAATTGTCCTCAAACAAGTTACAGTTATCACGTTCCCGTAATGCTACAAGAGGCGATAGCGGGGCTAAATATCAGGCCCGGGGGGGTGTATGCCGACCTCACGTTCGGGGGTGGAGGACATAGCCGCGAGATGCTGCAACACGTGGGCGACAAGGGACACCTCTACGGTTTCGACCAGGACTTGGACGCCATAGCCGGCGCGCCCGAGGACGAGAGATTCACTTTCGTGCGGAGCAACTTCCGCTACTTCAAGAACTGGATGCAATACTACGGGCATGACGAGGTGGACGGCATACTGGCCGACCTCGGCGTGAGCAGTCACCACCTCGATGCCGCAGAACGCGGATTCAGTTTCCGCATGGACGCGCCCCTTGACATGCGCATGAATCAGCGTGCGCGCCTGACGGCCCGTGAGGTCGTGAACGAGTACAGCGAGGAGGCTCTGGAACGCATATTCCGCCTCTACGGCGAACTGCGGCAGGGAAAGCGTCTGGCGCAGACACTGGTGAAGGCCCGCACCGTGCGGCCCGTGGAGACGACCGGACAACTGGCCGAAACACTGGCGCCGCTGCTCGACCGGAGCCGCGAGCGGAAAGACCTCGCACGCGTGTTCCAGGCCCTGCGCATCGAGGTGAACGGCGAGATGAAGGCTCTGCAGCAGATGCTGCTGGCCGCTACGGAGATGCTGCGGCCGGGCGGTCGTCTGGTGGTGCTCACCTACCATTCGCTGGAAGACCGCATGGTGAAGAACGTGATGCGCAGCGGAAACGTGGACGGACAGTGCGAACGGGACATCTACGGGCATACGCCGGCTCCGCTCGCCCCCATCGGCAAAGCCATGGTGCCCACCGCGCAGGAGCAGACCGAGAACCCGCGCAGCCGAAGTGCGAAACTGAGAGTGGCGGAGAAACGCTGAATGAAGAACCCCGGAACGCTTTTTCAAGAGTGACCGGACAAACATTTACCCGACATGGAAAAGACGGAAGACAAACATACGGAGGAAATCAAGGTGGAAGCGGAGAAGCCCCATCTGTGGAGCTCGATGTTCACCGAAGGCGAGACGGAGAACGGAGAAAGCCGGAACCTGCGAGAACTGGCGCGGTCGATAAACATCGACAGCCGTTGGGTGTTCGCTCAGATTCCCCTGCTGCTGCTCATCCTGCTGGGCATACTGCTCATGGTAACCAACCGCTATCAGGCCCAACAGGAAATCATCGAGAAAGAGCTGCTGAAGAACGAAGTGGAGGACTGGCGTTTCCGCTCGCTCACACGTTCCAGCCAACTGACGCGAAGCACCCGACAGAGTCAGATAGAACTACGGCTGCGGAGCCTCGGCGACAGTACGCTCGCACCTGCTCAGGAACCTCCATTCACCATCATCATCAACGAATAGCCCGGCATGACAAACAAAAACAATAAAGCGGTTAAACGATTCCGGCTCATCAGCTTCGCCATCGGCGCAATAGGAATCTACATCATCGGAACGGCACTCAACACGATGCTTTTCCATGCCGACTATTGGCGGCAGGTGAGCAAACGGTTCGTCTCGGACAGCCTCAGCGTGGAGGCCACACGCGGAAACATTATCTCCGCCGACGGTAAGGTGATGGTGGCCTCACTGCCGCAGTATCGCCTGTTCATGGACTTCGTGGTCATCGACGCCGACGAGAAAGCTCGCGAGAAGGCTCAGGCGTGGCGCGACTCCGCCCTGAATGCCGACATCGACAGCATCGCAGAGGGTCTGCACGAGATATTCCCCGACAAGTCCGAGGCGTGGTTCCGGAAGCGCATCCTGGAAGGCAGAAGACGCGGTTCGCACGCGTGGAATCTCTATCCGGGTATGGCGACCTACATACAGTACAAGCAGGCGAAGGAACTGCCGCTGCTGCGCGAGACGGCGTTCAAGGGAGGCTTCAATCCCGAACGCGTCATGTTGCGCACGAAGCCGTATGGTTCTCTGGCTTCGAGAATGTTAGGAAACTTGTCCAAGGACTCGGCCAAGGCGACGAGCGGACTGGAATGGTGCTACGACACCATCCTGCGCGGCACAAACGGCATCATGCACCGCACGAAGGTGCGCAACAAACGGGTGAGTTTCTTCGACCGCGAGCCGATGCACGGACACGACATCGTGTGCACCATCGACGCCACCATGCAGGACATTGCGGAGAAGGCCATCCGCAACAAACTGAAAGAGGTGAACGGTGAAAAGGGCGTGGTCATCCTCATGGAGGTGAAGACGGGAGACATCAAGGCCATGGTCAGCCTATCGCGTTGTGCGGACGGATATTACGAGACACAGAACGATGCCATCAATGCGCTTTGGGAACCCGGTTCCACATTCAAGACGGGCAGCATCATGGTGGCACTGGAGGATAAAAAGATAACCCCCGAGACCATCGTAGAGACTGGGTCGGGCATATACAGCATGCACGGACGTCCCATGAAAGACCATAACTGGCACAAAGGCGGTTACGGCACGCTGAACGTCACGGACGTGATGAAATACAGTTCGAACATCGGAGTAAGCAGACTTATCGACGAGGCTTATCACGACCAGCCCGAGAAGTTTGTGCAGGGGCTCTACAATTTGGGCGTCGGCATTCCTTTGGGGCTGCCCATGGGGGCCAATCCACGGGTGCGTATGCCAGATACCAACAAGCAGACCGGAAACTGGTCGAAAACGGCACTGGCGTGGATGAGCATCGGATACGAAACGCAGATTCCGCCCATCAGTACGGTAGCGTTCTACAACGCCATCGCCAATAACGGAAAATTTGTCCGCCCGCGCTTCGTCAAGGCCGAAATGGAAGACGGAGAGATTGTCCGCGAGTTTCCCGTGGAGGTCATCAAGGAACGCATCTGCTCGCAACAGACCCTGCGCGACATACAGACCATTCTGGAAAAGGTGGTGAGCGAGGGACTGGGACGACAGGCCGGTAACAAACGCTTCAAGGTGAGCGGAAAGACCGGTACCGCGCAGGTGGCCGAGAACGGTAGCTACGCCAGCCACGCCTACATGGTCAGCTTCTGCGGGTACTTCCCCAGCGACGACCCTAAATATTCCTGCATCGTCTGCATCCGCAAACATGGCCTGCCGGCCTCCGGTGGCGGACAATGCGGCCCTGTGTTCAGCGAAATCAGCCAGCAAGTGATGAACCAAGGGGCCTACCGGGATGCAAGCAAGGCGGCGGATAGTACGAGTGTTTTCGTGCCTGAGTTCTCCAAAGAGCGCACAGCGGCAGCAACCGGCGTCGTGCCCGATGTTGCGGGTATGGGGGCGCGGGATGCCGTCTACATGATGGAGAAAGCCGGACTGAGAGTGAGGCTCCAGGGAACAGGCACCGTCCGCGAACAAAGCATCCCCGCCGGTACCAAGAACGCTAAAGGAAGAACCGTTAGCCTCAGACTTCAGTAAAAAACCATTTTGTTACTTCTAAATATATCAGTCGCGTAAGTCCCATGACCCTACAAGAACTCATACAGACAACCACTCCCGAAAGAATCGTCGGGAACGAGAATCCGGAAGTTACCGGCATAGAAATTGATTCCCGTAAGATAGGCAAAGGAAATGCCTTTATCGCCATACGGGGCACACAAACCGACGGCCATCTGTTTATAGACAAAGCCGTGGAGTTAGGTGCCACCACCGTCATCTGCGAAACGTTGCCCGATACCCCGCAGGAGGGCGTTACCTACGTACAGTATGCCAACACGGGGAATGTCATAGGTGCTTTAGCCACCCGCTTCTACGGCGACCCGACACGCAGAATGAAACTCATCGGTGTGACAGGCACCAACGGCAAGACAACCATCGCTACCCTACTCTATCGCATATTCCGGAGGTTCGGCTACAAGGTGGGACTTTGCAGCACGGTCTGCAACTACATCGACGGCGAGGCTCTTCCCACGGAATGCACCACGCCCGATCCCATCACGCTGAACCGGCTGCTCGGACGTATGGCCGACGAAGGATGCCAGTATGCTTTTATGGAAGTCAGCAGCCATGCCGTCAGTCAGCAGCGCATCGGCGGCCTGACCTTTGCCGGAGGCATTTTCACCAACCTTACCCGCGACCACCTCGACTATCATAAGACGTTCGAAGCCTATCGCGATGCCAAAAAAGGATTCTTCGATATGCTGCCAAAGGAAGCATTTGCCATCACCAATGCCGACGACAAGAATGGGTTGTTCATGACACAGAATACGAAGGCCGAGGTAAAGACCTATGCCCTGCGCACGGCAGCCGACTTCAAGGCCGGCATTCTGGAGGAGAGTTTCGAGGGCATGAACCTGTCCATGGACGGACGCGAGGTATTCGTGCAGTTTGTGGGCCGCTTCAACGTCAGCAACCTGTTGGCCGTGTACGGTGCATCCGTCATGCTGGGGCATAACCCGGAGGAGGTTCTCGTGGCACTGAGTGCCATGACGCCGGTGAACGGTCGCTTCGAGACCATCCGGAGTTCTCAGGGCGTAACCGCCATCGTGGACTATGCCCACACGCCCGATGCACTGGCAAATGTACTTTCCACCATCAACGAGATTCTGCGCAAACCTCACCAATGCTGGACAGTGTGCGGCGCCGGAGGCAACCGCGACAAAGGGAAACGCCCCCTCATGGCACAGGAGGCTGTCAGAAACAGCGACCACGTCATCATCACGAGCGACAATCCCCGCTTCGAGGAACCGCAGGAGATTATAAACGATATGCTAGCAGGACTCACCGACGAGCAGTGCCGGACGGTAATCAGCATCGTAGATCGGCGAGAGGCCATCCGCACAGCATGCACACTGGCGCAACCGGGCGACGTGATTCTCGTGGCCGGCAAGGGACACGAGGACTACCAGATTATACAAGGCGTGAAGCACCATTTCGATGACCACGAAGTTATCCGCGAGTGCTTCAGACTGAACTAAAAGCTAAATCCAACAACCTACCAAAGAATAACGAATCATGTTGTATTATCTCTTCAGATACCTCGGTAACTTCGGCATATCCGGTGCTCACCTTTGGTCATACATCTCCTTCCGTGCCATCCTGACACTGGTACTCTCGCTTGTCATCAGCATCTGGTTCGGCGAGTATTTCATTAAGTGGATGAAGCGGCACAAGATAAGCGAAACGCAACGCGACAGCAAAATCGACCCGTATGGAACCGAGAAGAAGGGTGTGCCCACGATGGGTGGCATCATCATCATTCTTGCAACCATTGTCCCCTGCCTGCTGTTGGGGCGTCTGCGCAATATATACATGCTCATGATGATTGGCACCACCCTGTGGCTCGGTGCTTTAGGATTCGCAGACGATTACATCAAGATGAAAGGCTCGAAAGACGGACTGCGCCCCATCTTCAAACTGGCCGGCCAGGCACTGCTGGGCCTGATAATCGGCCTGACGCTGTGGCTGAGTCCCGACGCCGTCATCCGCGAGAACGTGAAGATAGTGGAGAAGAATCACACCGAAGTCGTGCACAAGAGCGAACCGGTGAAAAGTACCATCACCACGATTCCTTTTGTCAAGAACAATAACCTCAGTTACAGCGGCATATTCAGTGGGTTGGGAAAGTACCGCACCGCCGCCGGATGGATATTTTTTGTCTTCATCACCACCTTTGTGGTTATGGCCGTCAGCAACGGCTCGAACCTGAACGACGGCCTGGACGGCATGTGCGCCGGCAACTCAGCCATCATCGTTTTTGCCCTCGCCATTCTGGCCTACATGAGCAGTCACATCGGCATGGCGTCCTACCTGAACATCATGTTTGTGCCGGGAAGCGAAGAGTTAGTCATTTTCCTTATGGCTTTCATGGGCGGACTGATAGGTTTCCTCTGGTACAACGCCTATCCGGCTCAGGTATTCATGGGTGACACGGGCAGTCTGGCCATCGGCGGCATCATAGCCGTCACGTGTGTCATCATCCACAAGGAACTGCTGATCCCCGTGCTGTGCTTCGTATTCCTGTGCGAAAGCGTGAGCAGCTTACTGCAAACTTATTATGCCAGAATCGGAAACAAGCGCGGAGAGAAATGGAGAGTGTTCAAACGTGCTCCCATCCACGATGCGTTCCGCGTAAAGCCCGGACAACTGAGCGACGAACTGAAAATCCTATGGAACTGGCCAAAGGGTTGCTGGTTGGAGTCGAAGATTACCGTCCGCTTTTGGATTGTAACCATCATTACTTCGGCACTGGCCATCATTACATTAAAAATTAGGTGATTAGGGATTAGGGATTAGAGACTATGAAAAAGATAACCATACTGGGAGGCGCCGAGAGCGGAATAGGAACGGCCATCCTTGCGCAGAAGCAGGGATGGGACGTGTTTGTGAGCGAGATGGGCTCCATTAAGGAGAAGTACAGACAGATGCTTGCGGAGCACAACATCGCGCACGAAGAGAACGGACACACCGAGGAGCGCATTCTCGATGCAGATGTCGTGGTGAAGAGCCCCGGCATTCCCGACACGGCACCTCTCGTACAGCAGCTTATCCAGAAAGGTACTCCCATTCTCTCCGAACTGGAATTTGCCCGGCCCTACAGCCGCGGAAAGACCATCTGCATCACCGGTTCCAACGGAAAGACCACGACTACCAGTCTCATCTACTACATCATGCAGCAGTGGGGCGTGGACGTTGGTCTGGCCGGTAACATCGGGCGTTCCTACGCCTTGCAGGTGGCTCAGGGCGACCACGACTGGTACGTTCTGGAGATTAGTTCGTTTCAGCTCGACAACATGTATGACTTCCGTGCCGACGTGGCCGTGCTCATGAACATTACACCCGACCACCTCGACCGCTACGATTTCCAAATGCAGCATTACACAGACTCCAAAATGCGCATCATACAGAATCAACAGGCCGGGGATGCCTTCATCTATTGGCGTCAGGACGAGCACATCGAAGAGGAACTGGAAAAGCGGCACCACGGATGTGCGCCGGCCACCACTCCATCGTCGCGCCCGGCCCGTTCCGGACAGCCCACCCTGCTGCCTTTCGAGGACGACGACTTCGAACGTCTCGGACTCAGTTTCTCGCAGATGGGTCAGCACAACAAGCGCAACGCCCTCGCCGTCTACACGGCCACGAAGTTTGTCGGGGTGGATGAATCCCTGATTCGCCGCTGCCTCACCGAGTTCCCCGGTGTGGAGCATCGTCTGGAGCGCGTGGAGGAGAAGGGCGGCGTGCTCTTCATCAACGATTCCAAGGCCACCAACGTAGATGCCTGCTACGTGGCCCTGCAGGCCATGACGCGCCCTACCATCCTCATTGTGGGCGGCCGGGACAAGGGCAACGACTACTCCGTGCTGTCCGACATCGTGCGCGAGAAGTGCGCGGGCCTGGTCTACTTGGGAGCCGACAACCGGAAACTGCATGAGGCATTCGACCCGCTGGGGCTGCCCGTCAGCGACACCCACAGCATGCAGGACTGCGTGGAGGCCTGTTTCAGCATGGCCCGGCCGGGCCAATGTGTGCTGCTGAGTCCCTGCTGCGCCAGTTTCGACCTTTTCAAAAACATGGAAGACCGCGGTGAGCAGTTCAAGTCCCTCGTGCGCGCACACGCTTCCTTATAATAATATAGACAACGCGATTGTAACACCCCCTAACCGCACAAGATAACGAAATGAAACTACCCAATATCCGGATGAACAAGGAAGGATTTCTGCAAGGCGACTTCACCGTGTGGATGATTCTGTTCGCCCTATGTATGATTTCCATCGTGGAGGTCTACAGCGCATCGAGCAACATGACCTACAAGTCGGGCCAGTACTGGCGGCCCGTGGTGGAGCACGGTTCCTACATTATGCTGGGTCTGCTCGTGACGTGGATTGTCCACAAACTGCCCTGCACGTTCTTCAAGGTGACGAGCGTCTTCGGACTGTTGTTCTCCTTCATCCTTCTGGGCATCGTGCTCTTCACCACCCGCATCAACGGTGCCGCACGATGGATTGGCATTGCGGGCATCACCATCCAGCCCTCCGAGTTTGCCAAAATCACCCTCGTGGGCACCGCAGCCCTCCTCCTGGCCACCTTCCGCGACAAGGAAACGGGCGGTGCCTCGGCCTTCGCCTTCAAGTGGGTGGCCGGACTGACGGCCGTCACCTGTCTCCTCATCGTGGGTGAGAACTTCTCCACGGCCGGCATCATCTTCATCGTCCTGCTGATGATGACATGGTACGCCCAGGCCCCCCGCAAGTGGCTGCTCGGCGTGATTGTCCCCATCGTGGTGATGGGCGGCATCGTCTTCTCCGTACTGAAGTTCACTCCTGCGGAGACGGCTCATGAAATCAGCCAGAAACCCATGCTCCACCGCTTCGAGACGTGGGCCAACCGCATCAAGGGCGGTGACAAACTGGCCGACGACCCCATGGAATACGACATACACGAGAACATACAGGTGACCCACGCCCGGATAGCCATCGCCACGTGCAACATTGTCGGCAAGGGCCCCGGCCACAGCGTCGAGCGCGACTTCCTGCCCCAAGCCTTCTCCGACTTCATCTACGCCATCATCATCGAGGAGTGCGGCATCGAGGGCGGACTGCTCGTCATGGGCCTGTATCTGCTACTGCTCTACCGCGCCCGGCGCATAGCCGAGCAATGCAAAAACCGCTTTCCGGCCTATCTGGTAATGGGACTTGCACTGATGCTCGTCGTGCAGGCGATGGTGAACATGGCCGTAGCCACGGGAGCCATGCCCGTAACCGGACAGCCCCTGCCACTGGTCTCCAAGGGAGGAACCTCCACGTTCATCACCTGCGCCTACATCGGCATGATACTGAGCGTGAGCCATACGGCGCGGAAAGCAGAGGAAAACGAGGTGGCGGAAGTGGCCCCGGAAACGGTCGCCCCGTGAACGGGCCTCGGTCCCGCTATGGACGAGCCTCAATCCTGCTATTGTCGAGCGTCAGTCCTGCTATGGACGGAGACGGGTCGTCGGGGCAAGTAAGGCGGGTCGTTAGAAAAACGAATAAAAAAAGACGAAAAATAAAGACATAAGTCATCTATATATAGCATGAAGGAGTTAAGAGTTATCATAAGCGGCGGAGGCACGGGAGGACACATCTTCCCTGCCGTCAGCATTGCCAACGCCATACGAAAAGAGCGACCGGACAGTCAGATACTCTTCGTCGGGGCCGAGGGCCGCATGGAGATGCAGCGCGTGCCGGCTGCGGGCTACGACATCGTGGGCCTGCCCATACGCGGCCTCTTCCGCCCACTGTGGCGGGTGGCCAACATCGGGGTGCTGTGCGACTTCCTCCGCAGCAAGCGCATAGCCAAGAAGACCATCCGGGACTTCCGACCCGACGTAGCCGTCGGCGTGGGCGGATACGCCAGCAGTGCCACACTCAACGCGGCCTACGAACTGGGCATCCCCTGCCTCATACAGGAGCAGAACTCGTATGCCGGACTCACCAACAAGACCCTGGCGCGGAAAGCACGCAAGATATGCGTCGCCTACGAAGGCATGGAGCGTTTCTTCCCGAAAGAGCGCATCATCCTCACGGGCAATCCCGTCCGGCAGGGACTGCTCGACCCGAACCTCACGCGCACCGAATCCAGTGCCATCTTCGGGCTGGACCCCGACCTGCCCATCCTGCTGATTATCGGCGGAAGTCTGGGTGCACGCACCATTAACGAGAGTGTGCTCGGGGCTCTCGACAGCATCCGGAAGTCGAATGTGCAGGTGATATGGCAGACGGGAGGATACTACTACAAGGAGATTCAGGATACACTGGCACGGAATGGCAAGCCCGACAACCTCTACGTCACCGACTTCATCGCACGCATGGACAGGGCCTACAAGGCCGCCGACCTCGTCATCTCCCGAGCCGGAGCCGGCACCATCAGCGAGCTCTGCCTCCTGAGCAAACCCTCCATCCTGGTACCGTCGCCCAACGTGGCCGAAAACCACCAGACCTGCAACGCCATGGCTCTGGTGCAGCGCGATGCCGCACTGATGGTGCGCGACGCCGAGGCCGGCGAACAGCTCATGCCGCTGGCCCTGAAGACCGTAAAAGACCGGGAGGTACTGAAACTTCTGGGCACGAATGCGTACCGCATGGCCTACAAGGATTCGGCACGCCTCATCGCCGAGGAGGTTATCCGGCTGGCCGAAAAAAAATGAAAACCGATACGTTGTAATCCGAACAGAATAGGCACATCCAACCCTAAAAACATGAAACTCGATTTGAACAACATAAAAGCAGTGTACTTCGTAGGAATCGGAGGCATCGGCATGAGTGCCATCGCCCGCTACTTCCTGCACGAAGGGCTGACCGTGGGCGGCTACGACCGCACTCCCAGCGAACTCACCGACCGCCTCATAGCAGAAGGGGCGCAGATACATTATGAGGAAAACGTCAGTCTGATTCCCACCGCGTGCCGCGAGGCTGAGACGTGTCTCGTCATCTACACACCGGCCATTCCCGCCGAACATGCCGAACTGCAATACTTCCGGCAGAACGGCTTCGAACTGCAGAAGCGCGCCCAGGTGCTCGGCACGCTGACACGCCGCCTGCGCGGACTTTGCGTAGCCGGCACACACGGCAAGACGACGACCTCCTCCATGGCTGCCCACCTGCTCCATCAGAGCCACATCGGGTGCAACGCTTTCCTCGGAGGCATCACCAAGAACTACGGCACCAACTACATTCTCAGCGAACAGAGCCCCTACGTGGTCATCGAGGCCGACGAGTTCGACCGTTCGTTTCACTGGCTCACCCCCTGGGCCACCGTCATCACGGCCACCGATGCCGACCACCTCGACATCTACGGCACCGAGGAGGCCTATCTGGAGAGCTTCCGCCACTACACTGAACTCATACTGCCCGGCGGCTACCTCATCCTGCACACGGGACTGAAGATGGAGCCCAATACACAATCGGGTGTCACCACCTATACGTACAGCCGCGAGGAGGGCGATTTCCATGCCGAAAACGTGAAAATCGGCAACGGCGAGATTTCTTTCGACTTCGTCTCTCCGCTGGGTAATATCAGAGACATACGGCCGGGAGTACCCGTCACCATCAACATTGAGAACGGCATCGCCGCCATGGCACTGGCCCAGTTGGCCGGAGCCACTGAGGAGGAAATCCACCGGGCGATGGCCTCGTTCAGCGGTGTAGACCGCCGTTTCGACTTCCACCTGCGCACCCCGGAGGTAGTCTACATCAGCGACTACGCCCACCATCCCGAGGAAATCCGCCAAAGTCTGTCGAGCATCCGTCAGCTCTATGAGGGCAAGCACGTGAAGGTCATCTTCCAACCCCACCTCTACACCCGGACGCGCGACTTCTACCGTGAGTTTGCCGAGGCCTTGTCCGTACTCGACGACGTTACGCTCGTGGACATCTATCCCGCCCGCGAACTCCCCATCCCCGGTGTCACCAGCCAGCTCATCTGCGACCATCTGCGGCCGGGCGTGCGAAAGGAAGTCATCGGCAAGGAACAGCTTCTTGACGTTGTCCGCCGCCGCGACTTCGACGTTCTCATCACCATGGGAGCGGGCGACATCGAGGACTATGCCGCTCAGATAACCAGTATATTAAAGGAAAACAGATGATAAAGACAATACTGAAAACACTGGTACTGGTGACCGCCGTCGGCTATCTTGTCTTTGCCGTCGTGAAGGTGAGCCGTCCCGCCGGCGAAATGGTCTGCACGGGCGTGGAATACCAGATTACCGACTCCGACGAGGTGAGGCTTATCGACAAAGCCATGGTGGAGACCCTGCTGGCACAGCAGAAGATATGCCCGAAAGGGAAGACTATGGACGATATCGACACCCGCAGAATCGTGCAGGTGCTGTCCGAGTCACCCTACATCGACACGACCCGTTGCCACCACACGGCCACCGGCAAACTGTACATCAGTGTCACCCCGCAACATCCTCTCCTGCACGTGTTCACGGAGAGCGGCGAAGAGTTCTACGTGTCGCGAAACGGCACCATCATGCCCGCCGGAGGCCTCACGGCCGACCTACCCGTCGTCACGGGACACGTCACCCGACAGTATGCCGGCACGCGACTGCTGACCCTCGGGAAACTGTTGCAGGAAGACGAATACTGGCAGAAGCAGACGCAGCAAATCCACATCGACGAAAAGGGAAACGTCGAAATCATTCCCCGTTACAGCGGACAAGTCATTAAGTTGGGGGAGCCCCGTCACATAGCCGAAAAACTGGAGCGTGTGCGGCTCTTCTACGAAAAAGCCATGCCCAAGGCGGGATGGAACAAATACGACATCATCAATGTCGCCTACAACAACCAAATTATCTGCAAAAGGAAATAAAACAAAAACATACTACTATGGGAGCAGACAAAGACATCATCGTAGCTCTGGAGTTCGGAACCTCTGCCATACGGGGCATCGCAGGACGGCGCAAGGCCGACGGCACCGTTCAGATACTCGACATTGAGAAAGAGAATATCGCCAACGCTATACAAAGGGGAGTCATCTACAACATCGACAAGACCACACAGGCCATCACGACCATCGTAGCCCGACTGAACGAACGCCTCAACATACGTGTCGTGCGTGCTTACGTGGGCATCGGCGGACAATCGCTCCACACGGCCGGGAACGTCGTATCGCGCAACATGGAGACGAAGGTGAAAATCACGCCCGAGATTGTAGACAACCTGAAGGATAATAACCTCACCACGCAGTATAGCAAATCTCGGATTCTGGAGGTCGTGCCGCAGGAATACATCGTGGGCAACCGCACCGTAACCGACCCCGTCGGCATACAGAGCGAGCAGATAGAGGCACGCTTCATGAACGTTGTTGCGAAGAACACGCTGATAGAAAACATACAGAAATGTATGCGCATGGCCAAGATTGAGATTGTGGACATGCTCATTTCGCCCCTGGCATTGGCTGACGCGCTGCTCACCGACAGCGAGAAACGCTCGGGATGCGCCATGGTGGACTTCGGCGCCGGCACAACCACCGTGGCCATCTATAACGGAAATCTCCTGCGCCACCTCACCGTCATTCCTCTGGGCGGCAACAACATCACCGACGACATTGCCACAGGCCATCAGATGGAATCCGACGAGGCGGAAACGCTGAAACGCAAACGTGGCATTGCCTACGTGGCCGCCGAAAGCGACAACCCGCAGATGCTGCCCATCAGCAACGACCGCACCATTTCGGAGAACGACCTCCTCTACATCATCGGAGCGCGGCAGGAGGAAATCATCGCCAACGTATGGAGCCACATCGAGCCCGTCAGTGACAAACTGCTTTCCGGTATCGTCATCACGGGCGGTGCCGCACAACTCAAGGACATGCCCGAGGCCATCAAGCACTTCACACAGTTCTCGAAAGTGAAGGCCGCCAAGTCGCTCATCACCACGGCCGACGTGGCCGCTGCCGTCACCACGCCTCAGGGAATCAGCATCGACACACTCATCGCCCTGCTTATGCACGGCAAAGATAATTGTGTGGAGGAACCGAAGCCCGACACCGAGTTCAAGACAGACGACGAGGAACAGGACTTGTCGGACGATAATATGACAGACTTTGCCGACACGAACCACGACGAGAAGACCGACAAGAGCGTGGAGGAGGCGAAAGAAAAGGAACCCGCGAAAGAGGAGAAAAAGAAAGAGGAAGAAGAGAAGATTAGCAAGCCGAAAAAGCCGAAGAAACCCCTCTCCCAACATATAAAGGAGATGGGTGCAGCCTTGAAGAAACTCTTCTCCGAAGGCAATGACTGACAATATAAACCACGTAAATCACATACAACACTATGGATGAAATAAAAACTACACCCGGAACCGACGACGGAATCCAGTTTACGGGAATCCTCCGCGTGAACAATCCCAGCATCATTAAGGTGATTGGCGTGGGAGGCGGCGGTGGAAACGCCGTCAATCACATGTACAACGAAGGCATACACGACGTGACCTACATCCTCTGCAACACCGACCGCAAGGCTCTGGAGGACAGCCCCGTGCCCACCACACTACAACTCGGACAGGAGGGTCTCGGAGCCGGAAACCGCCCCGAACGCGCCCGAAAGGCCGCCATGGAAAGCATCGAGGAAATCAAGACCATGCTCAACGACGGCACCAAGATGGTATTCATCACCGCAGGCATGGGAGGCGGCACAGGTACCGGAGCAGCCCCCATCATCGCCCAGTGCGCCAAAGAGTCGGGAATCCTGACCGTGGGCATCGTCACCATTCCCTTCCTCTTCGAGGGAAACAAGAAGATAGACCAGGCTTTGGAAGGTGTGGAGGAAATCAAGAAGCACGTGGATGCCCTTTTGGTCATCAATAACGAGCGGCTGCGCGAGATTTACCCCGAACTCACCGTCATCAATGCCTTTGCCCGTGCCGACGATACACTATCCGTCGCCGCACGCTCCATTGCCGAAATCATTACCATGCGCGGAAAGATAAACCTCGACTTCCAAGACGTGAAGACCGTGCTGGAGAACGGTGGCGTGGCCCTCATGTCCACCGGCTATGCCGAAGGCGAGAACCGCGTAACCAATGCCATTGCAGAGGCCATCAGATCGCCGCTGCTCAACAACAACGACATATTCAACTCCAAGAAAGTGTTGCTGAACATCAACTTCAGCGACGCACAGGAGAGCCAGCAGTTCACCATGGAGGAGATGAACGAGGTGCACAACTTCATGAGCAGATTCTCGGAGGACGTGGAGACGAAATGGGGTCTGGCCACAGACGCCACACTGGGCAACAAAATCAAAATCACGCTCCTGGCCACCGGCTTCGGACTGCAGGACGTGCCCGGCATGCGCACCGCCATAGACCGCGAGAAACAGAAACTGCAGGAGGAAGACCGCGAGAAACAGGAACTGCGCAACGCCATACGCGGACAATACTACCCCATAAACGGCAAACCCGCCACCCGGCGCCGTCCCTACATCTTTGTGTTCCAACCCGACGAACTGGACAACGAGGACATCATCTCGCGCGTCGAGACCACACCCACCTACCGCCGCACCAAGGACGAACTGAAACAGATTCGCAGCCGGCAGGACGAACCCGCGCCGAAGCCCGTCGCCGAGAAGAAACCCGCCGATGAGCCGCAACCCCGGCAAGACAATCCCGAGGCCCCTTTCGCAGGCTTTGAATTAGGATAAGGCCGGGCGTCAGCTAAGCACCTCGCGCAGAATGGCCATCGACCGGAGTTCGGGAAAGTGCGGCACGTGCAGACGGTAATAATCATTGATAACCTGCATCACCCGCGCACGCTGTTCCCGGGAAAAGCGGAAAAGGTGCATCGTCGCAAAGTCCATCCGCAACAAAAGAGGCACAAGCGGCACTTCGTCCCCACGGAGTGCCGCTTGTGCCTCTTCCATATCCGGCCAGATGCCCAGAAAGCGCGACAGGCGAATCAGGAACGTCACCGGGAAGTTGGCATAGTCCTTCGTGCGATTGTCGAGCCACAGCAAAGAATGCTCCAGATAGGCAAACAGTTCCGGATTGACCTGCTCCTCGCGCAAGCCGTAATACAGAAATTCAGACAGAAACAGCGCGATGGTCTGCTTCATCGGGTTGTAGGGCAGCGACTGATACGGCTCGCTCACCCTCACATCCACCAACCGCTGCATGCGCCGGTTCTCCTCGTAATCGAAGTCTATCTCCAGCAAACTCAACGGAGACAGCAGCACATTCTGCATCACCGACCGCCGCGAACGTGGAACACGCACCATGAAACTCTGCGCGCCACGCGATTCCGTGAACAGCGTGACGATGACTTTCGCATCGGCGTAACGTAGAGAATGGAGCACAATGGCCCGCGTTTTTTCCATCATAACGGTGCAAAAATAAAAAAATAAATCGTAAAACATGAAAATATTGATTCAAAACTTTGTCAATTCAACTAAAAGTGCTAACTTTGCACCCGCAATCGTAACCGCTACGGTTATGAAGCAGTGACGAAAAGGTCACACAGGCCGGTCCCTTCGTCTATCGGTTAGGACGAGAGATTTTCATTCTCTAAAGAGGAGTTCGACTCTCCTAGGGACTACAAGGAAAAATAATAAAAAGGAATAAATAAAATGGCAAACCACAAATCATCTCTCAAGAGAATCCGTCAGGAGCAGAAGCGCCGTCTGCACAACAGATATTACGCCAAGACCATGCGTAATGCTGTCCGCAAACTGCGTGCAACCACCGACAAGGCTGCAGCCCTGGAGATGTACCCCGGCGTTCAGAAGATTCTGGACAAACTGGCCAAGACCAACATCATCCATAAAAATAAGGCCGCTAACCTGAAGTCGAAGCTCTGCCACTACATTCAGAAGTTAGGCTAAGCGGATTTCCCTATACCGGAGAAAGCAAAAGACAAACGCCCGTTCTCATCAATCGTGAGAACGGGCGTTTTCTATATCCCCCCACACCTTTCTTTCACTCGCAACCACCCTACGACGAGATTATTCAAAGGCGACCGGTTAATTATTCGCTCACCTTTGAATAATTAACCGGTCGTGAGCGAATAAACAAGTCGTCGATACGCCCCCGCCCCGACCTCCCTGCCGACAGCCCTATCTCCGGCAAGGATTGAGAAAAGCCCCGCAACGGGCACAACAGCCCTGCGAGAGACATGATAAAATCCCGCAGCGGAGGCCCTCCGGAGCAGACTTAAATTCTTATGAATTTATTTCCGTATGTCACGCTTTTTTCGTATCTTTGCATAAGAATAAGCCCCTCCGGACGGGCGGGGCTACAAACAAGAGATTTATGGAAGACATACAGGATATAGAACAGCAGGAGCAGGCCCAGTATTCGGCCGCCAACATTCAGGTTCTGGAAGGACTGGAAGCCGTGCGCAAGCGCCCGGCCATGTACATCGGAGACATCAGTGAAAAGGGTCTCCACCATTTGGTTTACGAAACCGTGGACAACAGTATCGACGAGGCCCTCGCCGGCTACTGCACCCACATCGAGGTGACCATCAACGAGGACAACTCCATCACCGTACAGGACAACGGTCGCGGCATCCCCGTGGACATGCACGAAAAGGAGCACAAGAGTGCCCTCGAAGTGGTAATGACCGTGCTGCACGCCGGAGGTAAGTTCGACAAAGGCTCGTACAAAGTCAGCGGCGGTCTGCACGGCGTCGGCGTATCGTGCGTGAACGCCCTCTCCACAAAAATGCTCTCGCAGGTCTACCGCGACGGCAAAATCTACCGTCAGGAGTACGCCAAAGGCAAACCCGTGACTCCCGTTGAAGTCATCGGAGAAACCGAATTGCGCGGCACACGCCAGCAGTTTTGGCCCGACAGCTCCATCTTCATCACTACCACGTACAAGTACGATACACTGGCCAACCGCATGCGCGAACTGGCCTACCTGAACGCCGGCATCACCATCACGCTCACCGACATGCGCGTGGAGGAGAACGCCAAGGCAGGCATCGAGGGCATACGCACCGAGAAGTTCTACAGCGAGGGCGGTCTGCGCGACTTCGTGCGCTACATCGACTCCAGCCGCACACCGCTCGTGAACGATGTCATTTACCTGAACACCGAGAAGCAGAACACACCCATCGAAGTGGCCATCATGTACAACACGGCCTACTCCGAAAACCTGCACTCTTACGTCAATAACATCAACACCATAGAAGGCGGCACGCACGTGGCCGGCTTCCGCACTGCACTCACCCGCACACTGAAGACCTATGCCGAACAGCAGTGCCAGAAGGAACTGGAAAAACTGGCCAAGAACCACGTAGAAATCAGCGGCGAGGACTTTCGCGAGGGCCTCACCGCAGTCATCAGCGTGAAGGTGGCCGAACCGCAGTTCGAGGGCCAGACGAAGACGAAACTCGGCAACTCGGAAGTGTCGGGCTACGTACAGCAGGCCGTGGGTGAGGCTTTGGCCAACTATCTGGAGGAACATCCCTCCGAGGCCAAGCTCATTGTGGACAAGGTGATTTTGGCGGCCACAGCTCGTGTGGCGGCCCGCAAGGCCCGCGAGAACGTGCAGCGCAAATCGCCCATGGGCGGTGCCGGTCTGCCCGGAAAACTGGCCGACTGCTCCGACAAGGATCCCGCCAACTGCGAACTCTTCCTCGTCGAGGGAGACTCCGCCGGCGGCTCCGCCAAGCAGGGCCGTTCGCGACAGTTCCAGGCCATTCTGCCGCTGCGCGGTAAGATTTTCAACGTAGAGCGCGTAATGTGGCACAAGGCCTTCGAACACGAGGAGGTGAACAACATCATCCGGGCACTTGACGTGCGCTTCGGACTGGGCGAGAACTCCAAAGAGGCCAACTACGAGAAACTGCGTTACTACAAGGTTATCATCATGACCGACGCCGACGTCGATGGCTCGCACATCGACACGCTGCTAATGACGCTCTTCTACCGCTACATGCCCGAACTCATACAGAACGGCCACCTCTACATCGCCACACCGCCCCTCTACCGCTGCCGGCTGGGCAAAACGGAGGAGTATTGCTACACGGAACAAGACCGCCTGCAATTCATGCAGAAGTACAACAACGGACGCGAGGACGGCATCTTCACCCAGCGCTACAAAGGTTTGGGTGAGATGAATCCCGAACAGTTGTGGGAGACGACCATGAATCCCGAGACGCGACTGCTGAAGCAGGTGACCATCGAGGACGCCGCAGGTGCCGACTATGTCTTCTCCATGCTCATGGGTGAGGACGTGGGCCCGAGACGCGAGTTCATCGAGAAGAATGCCACGTTCGCGAACATCGACGCCTGATTCAGGACAAAGCCTGACCGATATAAACAGCAAGGGCCGTGTTTGACATCTCAAACACGGCCCTTGTTGTTTTGCGCTATGAAAGCGGGATTAGCGACAGCAGTTCAGTTTCACTTCAGGAAGAATGTCACCGTGGTCCCAGAGCAACCCCTCAATCTCTACGTTGCGGACGCGCTGCAGAAAGAAGCGGTGAGTGTTCCAGTGGAAGGGCTTATAATCTTGATTGGTAAGGATTGTATTTTTGCGGAAGACAAGGCCGTTCACGCTCTTGGCATAAAGAATGGGAGCATCGAACGTCTCAAACGTGTTCTTTTCTATGCGTATGGCTCCACGCTTGCCGCCGTGGAAAAATTCCTTCTGTCCGGCGAGGTCGGGAATTTCAGGGTAGATGGAAATGACGGCATTCGTGAACTGGAACTGATTGGTGAGCGCATTCACGAAGCGGTTGCGGCGTATGGTGACGTCGCGGCAGGCCCCCGTCTCGTACCATCCGTTACAGTCGCCGCAGAGCAGTATGGCGCAACCGGACGTGTGGTCGAAGAGATTGTCCTCAACGAGTACGCGGCGCGGCGTGCTGAACAGCGTTCCGCGGGCACGGTTGTTGCGTATCGTGTTGCCGGCGAAGCGCACTTCGGGCGTCCACGTCAGGTTCTCTATGCCGTAAGCGGCCTGCTCCGTGATTTCTCCCGGCACGGGCTTCTGGAAACGAATGCGGAACGTCTTCGCCCCATCCATGCCGCGGCCCGTCTCCGCATTGACGGCATCCAGCGGAGTGATTTCGGCCACCTCGTTGGCATCGCCGGCTATCTCCATCGTGGAAGAACGCACGAACTGCACCTTGTCGCCCACAAAGCCCCAGTCGAAGCCCCACGACTGGGAGTGCATGTAGCGGCCCTCAAGCGTGTAGTTGTCCACACGGCGGACAACCTTGAGATACGTACCGTGTACGTTGATGGCATCATCCATCATCCCCTCGTACAGACCGTTGATGGACGTTATCTTGCCGCGACAGCCGGAGAAGTGCGTGGCATCGGCCTGCGTCGTGAAGTAGCGGGCATCGTTGCTGCCGCGCAGGCAGACGCCGAAACCGTCCATGTAGATGTTCTCGCAGAGCTGTGCCAACAGGCCCATGCCCTCGGCGTAGTGTACGCGGACATGCTCGATGCGGGTGTCGCGGCTGTGCGTCAGGAAGATTCCGGGTGCCGGACGTTCCCATCCGCGCAAGGCTATCACGGTGCCGGGCTTCAGCCGTTCGTCTTTCCAGTCGGGCACGAGGAGTTTGTCGTCCCCCACCTTGCTGACGTTCGCTATGGGGCAGCGCATATCGCCGGTTCTGTACACGATGTGGCGGGTGTCGCCCTCAAAGGCGATGCCGTACTGATGACGGAAACGCCATCCCGGCCCGCAGGTCATGAAATTGCCGTCCTCCGAAATCTCGTATTCCACCCACGGAGCGGGACTGAACGTGATGCCGCGCTGCGGGTCGTTCTCCACGATGGTAATCTGGGCTATCTGCGGATTGGCAAAGTCTATGCTGAAGTCCCGCAGCGTGCAGCCGGCAGAGCGCACAAGGGAGAGCGGCAGCATGCGCCCGTGGAAAATCAGTTCCGCCCCATTGCCGTTGAGCACAAAGTCGTGCATGTCTTCCAGCGGCAGCCCCACGACCTTGTTCTTCGTCTGGTCGTGGTTGGAGATGTTATACTCGCGCCGCGTCGCATCCTCCGGGAAGAAATCGTAACGCCCTCCGGCCAGTTTCAGCACGGCGCGGTCGCCCTTACCCATGGCGGCGCGTATGGTCTCTATGGCCCGTGCCATGGCGGCGGACTGGCTCTCTCCGGTATTGGCTACGATGCCTAAGTCGGCGGCATTATACACTCTCTCGCGGGCCACAACGGGAAGGGCTGCGAACACTAAAGCCAAAAGGCCCAACAATTTCCTGTTCATCGTCTGCTTCAACATTAGAATATAGTAATAATTGTAAGCTACAAAAGTAGTTATTTATGCACACAATCCCAAACAATCGGGCCGAAAAGTGGCTAAAAGCACCTATTTACCCCCCCGACAAGAATATCGCAAAAATATTTTTTCACTGCCGAAAAAAGCATTAACTTTGTGTCAGCGAGAAGAAAAAAAGCGAACTGACGGGAGTTAAGGGAGGAGGCTCCCGCCATGTCCGCCACACAACTGACAGAACAGTTCCTCCGACAAAAGCAATTTTCTAATCAATATCATTATGAATGAAACAAACATGACTTCGGAAACAACGAAGATGAGCGTGAGCGAAACCATGAAGGCCGATTTGCTGTCCTCAGCCAAGTGGGCAAAATTCCTGATTATCCTGCAGTGTATCGGGATAGTTTTCTTAGTCGGAATTGCTCTTCTGATATTATGCAGCGGTAACACTCTCAGAGCCATATACGGTGCTTACTCAACCTTTCTCGGCCTGTTTTATTTGGTGTTGGCCGTCATCATGCTCTACCCCACTATCAAAGGATTCGGGTTTACCAACAATGCCAAGTCGGCCTGCCTCACCAACAATGAGGAGGAACTGTCCTGTGCATTTGCCAATATGCGCTCTTTCTTTCGCTTCTATGGCATCCTCAGCATCATCTATCTATGCTTTCTTCCCATTTGGATTGTGTTAGCCTTTTTAGGAATTGTCATGATCTGCGAGATCTAAACCTTTATAAAATCCTATCATCCTATTACGAGACTGCCGGAGTTTCCCTCAATGAAACTTCGGCAGTTTCGCAGATTAGTGAGTGAGATGTAAAATTCCGATTCGCTCTTGCTTTACACAAGCCCCTGACGGCGGAGCTCGGCCACCGTGGCTTCGAGCTCGGCATACCACGTTTCACCGAAACGACGGATGAGGGGTTCGCGCAAGAACTGATAGAGGCGGATGCCCTGACGGCGGCCGTTTTCGATGGCATTGCAGCAGATGTCCCAGCGATGATAATTGAGTCCGACGAGCGGATGGGGAACATCCGAGGGGTCGGCGGGCGGAATGGTGCCGAGCAGTTTCTCGCGGATGGGATAGAGGTGGCAACTGATGGGCCGAGTGCGCAGGAGACACCCTTTCGGGCCACGAAAAGCACAGTCGCGGTTATTGACGATGCAGGTGACAAGGTCGCCCTCGGGATCGGCATACGCCACTCCCGTGCGGTCGATGGCAGCCTGCGCCGAAGCGGAGAGACGGGGCCAGAGAGCATCCAGTTGTTCCTCGATGTCGGCTATCTCGTCCATCGTGACGGGTGCTCCCGCATCGCCCTCCTCGCAGCAGCGGCCGCCGCAGCGGGCTATATCACAGGCAAAGTAGTCGGTAATGATGTCGGGCGAAAGCAGAACATCGCCTACCTGAATGATGGGAGGCAACGCGCCACGGTCAGGCGAAAAGGAAGAAAGGCTGTCTACCATGCTATCGGCGTTAGCCCGTGCTCCTGCAGGTAGGCGTTGCAACGGGAGAACTGATGCTGCCCGAACCAACCGCCCCGGTTGGCACTGAGGGGAGAGGGATGAACGGACTCGAGAACAAGGTTGCGTGTGCGGTCTATCATGTACGCCTTGCCGCGGGCAAATCCGCCCCAAAGCATGTAGACGATGTTTTCACGCTGGGTGGCAAGCGCATGGATGGCCGCATCGGTGAACTGCTGCCAACCAAGCTGCGCATGGCTGTTGGCCTGATGGGCCCGGACGGTGAGCGTGGCGTTCAACAGCAGCACGCCCTGTTGCGCCCAGCGCGTCAGGTCGCCCGACGGAGGCACTGGAACGCCGAGGTCGTCGGCCACTTCCTTGAAGATATTCTGCAGCGAGGGGGGAAAGGGCACGCCGTCCTGCACCGAAAAACTCAGCCCGTGAGCCTGACCGGGTTCGTGGTAGGGATCTTGTCCGAGGATGACAACCTTCACGCGGTCGAAAGGCGTCTGATTGAACGCATTGAAGATGAACCGCCCCGGCGGATAACACACTCCGGAGGCATACTCTCCGTGTACCGACTCCACCAGACGGGTGAAGTAGGGTTTCTCAAATTCCGAGGCGAGCTGCGCCCCCCACGATGGTTCTATCCTGACGCTCATAAAACAATTTCCGCCCCCTTCCGGGAGGAACGTTCCGGCACACCTTGCGGCACCGTCCGTCCTCTCCCGGGAGGGAGCAGGGAGAAAAAAGGTTTTACTTGATAAGGCACTTACCCGTCATCTCGGCCGGCTGCTGCAGGCCCATGATGTGGAGAATGCTGGGAGCCACGTCGGCCAGCACGCCGTCCTCTACGCGGGCGGCCGTGTTCTCCGTGATGTAGATGAAAGGCACGGGATTCAGCGAATGAGCCGTGTTGGCCGTGCCGTCGGGATTGATGGCATTGTCGGCATTGCCGTGGTCGGCAATGATGACGGTCTCGTAACCGGCAGCCAGAGCGGCTTCCACCACCTCACCCACACAGCAGTCTACGGCCGTGACAGCCTTCTCGATGGCTTCGTAGATACCCGTATGGCCCACCATATCGCCGTTGGCGAAGTTCACGACAATGAAGCCGTACTTCTCCTCCCGGATGGCTGCCACCAGTTTGTCTTTCACCTCGAAGGCACTCATTTCGGGCTTCAGGTCGTAGGTCTGCACCTTGGGGCTGGCCACCAGAATGCGGTCTTCGCCCTCGTAGGGAGTCTCGCGTCCGCCGTTGAAGAAGAACGTCACGTGTGCGTACTTCTCCGTTTCGGCTGTGTGCAACTGCTTCAGGCCCTGTGCGGCGATGTATTCGCCCAGCGTATTCATGACGTTCTCTTTCGGGAAGAGGATGTGCACGCCACGGAACGAAGCATCGTAGGGCGTCATGCAGTAGTACTGCAGGCCGGGTATGGTCTTCATGCCCTGCTCCTCCATGTCCTGCTGCGTCAGCACGATGGTGAGTTCCTTGGCACGGTCGTTGCGGTAGTTGAAGAAGATGACCACATCGCCCTCCTTGATGGTGCCGTCCACGGCGGAGTTATTGATGGGCTTGATGAACTCGTCCGTCACTCCCTCGTCGTAGCTCTCCTGCATGGCCTCCACCATGTCCGTGGCCTGCTTGCCCTCACCGCGAACGAGCAGATCGTAGGCCACCTTCACGCGGTCCCAACGCTTGTCGCGGTCCATGGCATAGAAGCGGCCGATGATGCCGGCGATGTGGGTGTTCGTGCCCTGTATGTGGTCGGTGAGCTGCTGAATGAAGCCCTTACCGCTGCGGGGGTCGGTATCGCGACCGTCCATGAAGCAGTGAACGAAAGTCCGACGGATGCCGTACTTCTCGGAAATGTCACAGAGCGTGAACAGATGTTCGAGCGACGAATGCACGCCACCGTTCGACGTTAGTCCCATCAGGTGAACGCTCTTGCCGTTGGCCTTGGCATACTCGTAGGCCGATACGATTTCGGGGTTCTGCAGGATGCTGCCGTCCTTGCAGGCGCGGTTGATTTTCACTAAATCCTGATAAACGATGCGTCCGGCACCGATGTTCAGGTGTCCCACTTCGGAGTTACCCATTTGCCCGTCGGGCAGGCCCACGTTCTCGCCCGAGGCCAACAGACTGCTGTGCGGGTACGTTGCCGTGATTTTATCCAGATTGGGCGTCGGCGTCTGGAAAATGACGTCGCCCTTGGACTGATTGCCGATACCCCATCCGTCGAGTATCATAAGGAGTGCTTTCTTTGCCATACTGTATTTATCGTTTGAGTTATTACCTTCATTGTACATTTCACACGCAAAGGTACGAATAAGCCCGTGAAAAGCAAAACTTCTCCCGGGTTTTCTTTGAACAGAAATCCCCGGCTCATGGGAAAGCCGGGGATTTGCAGGAAGAAGGGGAAAGAAGATTTACTGTTTCACCCCAATCAGTTTGCCGGTATCATAGCCTCTCCTTTGTGCTTCGGCAAGAAATCGTCGAGGAGTATGACGCGGTATGTAGCGTATCAAACCTGAAATTATTTCTCATCTTATGGGAGAGTTCTTTTCATGTCGTAGATTCTGATGATGACATAATCTTATTTTTACCAATTTAAGAGCTCCGGTTTTAGGAGAAAGTCTATCAGTCCGATAGTGACTATTCCTTCTTCGTTTCTTTTGGGTTTAATATAATCTTTGACGATAATGATTTTCTTGAAAGAATCGTCAATATTAAGCAACGAAGCTGACTCCTGACGTTCTTTTGCATCCGTAGGCATCATAAAGGCAGATTGGATATAGTAACGTTGGCTACCTTGATTTGCCACAAAATCGACCTCATACTGTTTACGAATGGTTTTCCCGTTCTTGTCAGTTGTTCGATGTTCTACCATACCAACATCGACTTGAAAGCCACGTATTCTAAGTTCATTGAAAATAATATTCTCCATAATGTGATTTTCTTCCTGCTGTCTATAGTCAAGAATAGCGTTGCGAACTCCTAAATCCGAAAAATAATACTTTGACAAAGTATTTATATATTTCTTCCCCTTAATATCATAACGAATTGCCTTTTCGGTTAAAAAGGACTCACAAATATATGTCAAATATTTATCAATAGTTTTGTTAGATAGTGATACACTTTTCAGGCTTTTGAATGTATTAGCCAATTTGTTGGGATTTGTCGGAGCTCCGATTGCAGATGCGATAATTTGAAGCAATTCCTTTAACTCAGACTCTCCCTTTAGTTTATATCTCTCAACTATATCTTTTATGTAGACAGTTGAGAATAGCCTTTTAAGATAGTCTATTTTTTTCTTTGGCGTTTCTAATGTAAGTACATGAGGAAGCCCTCCATAAGTATAATAATCAACCCATGCCTCAATTGGATGCCGATTGTCCACAGACATAAATTCGGCAAAAGACAGAGGAAATACATGTATCTGGTCTCCGCGCCCTCTAAACTCCGTTATTATATCCGTTGATAGAAATCGGGAGTTGCTTCCTGTCACATACACATCGGCATTCTCTATCTTGAGATAACTATTAAGCACATCTTCAAACTCAGGTACGTGTTGAACCTCATCAAGAAGTATGTAATACATCTTGTCGTCCACCATTTTTGAGTCAATGTGGACAAGCAACACATCCGGATCGCGCAGGGAGGCATTGCGTCTGTCTTCCAAATCCACTTTAATGATATGGTCGTCAGCAATTCCCTGTTCTTTCAAATAATCATAGAACAAGTGAAACAACAGATATGACTTGCCGGATCGCCTTAATCCGGTAATAATCTTGATTAGTCCATTATGCTTACTTGCGATAAGCTGATTCAGATAGTGTTCTCGTTTGATAATCATGGCTCACTTCCCAAAAAGTGACATTTATGTCTACTATTTGGAATGCAAATTTAAGCGTTTATTCTGATATACGTAACATTCTACTCCCAAAAATTGACATTTATGCTGACTTTTGGGACTGATTTCCGGAACGCTGTTCACACAATTCATTTTCCCTCGTCACACCGACGCATTTCCGGCTGCGGCAAAGGGCATTTCCGGCAGGCACGGGAGGCATTCTGTATTCATCGCCGATGAACGGACATTCACCGACGACGGACAGCCGTTCATCGGCGATGAATGCACATCCGCCGACGATGAACAAAGAATCCCTGCAAACAGATGCAGAGATTCCTATCTAATAAGAAGAAAAGGGATGACGAGGACGGTGTGTTTACCGCTCCTCGGGATAGCTGATGCCCGTCAGGGGCTGCCCGCCGGCAGTCATGCCTTCGGCGGAGAGCACGGGGCGGGTCTCGCGGCAGTTGTTGAAGAAACGCACGATGGCCCGTCCGTCGGCATCGGGAACGAGGTCGGGATTCCAGTAGAGCGTGCGGCGGTAGTCGGTGGGCGAGGAGGGCGTGTGGCGCGAATAGTCGGGCCGGTAGAAATCCTCGCACACGGCAAAACCGCGAAGCACCAGACGACGGTCGCGCCACGTCATGCGCTGCCCGCCATCCTTGAAGCGGCGCAGGTCTACGACCACCGTGGGCTGGTTCGACTGCTCGTAACGCGGGTCGCCCTCGCGGCGCGGAGCATAGTCGGTGTAGACGTACACTTCATCCAGACGGGGCAGATGGTCGTAGACGTCCTTTTCGGCGGGCGAGACGTTGGCCGACTGCTCCATCATGGCGCGTAGGCTTCCGGCACGCGGGTCGTTGTCCAGATTGCGGTTCTGCAACTCGGCCTCCGAAAAGCGAATCATGTCGAAGCCCATCCGCTTGCCGTCGATGCGGGTTTCTATCTGATAGGCCCGCTCCAGTCCCATGTCGCCCACAAAGGCGCGGGCAATGTCATCGACGAAGCGGCGCGCCCCGATGTAGTAGCCCGGGCAGAGACCGGCATCAATGGTGTAGTTGAAGGCCTCAAGGGCATCCATCACGAAAGCGGGGTGGCGGGCGTCGAAAGTGCGCTTGCCGCCGTGGCGGCCCCCCACCTGCACTTCCTGCATCAGTATGGCATCGTCCCACGAACGGCGGTTGGCGGCCGGTAGATGAGATAGCAGGGCGGTCTGATAGAACGTGTAGGGCTTGACGAAGCGCGGACGCACGTCGTCGAGACGGACGTAAAATTCGGGATAGTTGAGCTGTCCCTTGCTGTCCTCGTTCACGTCCACCCAGATTTTCTCATAACCCGGTTTCCACTTCGAGGAGTCGGAGGCGGCCAGTGAGAAGTGGCAGGCCTGATAGAAACGCGGCGCGTCGATGCGGAACCGACCGCCGCCGAAAGTTGTCATCTCGCCATCCACCAGTCCGTTGTCCACTCCCGGCTGCACAAACTCGGCATGCAACAGCACCTCACGGTTCAGGGTGCCCCCGTCGCGGGCCGTGCGCCGCAGGTCGGACTCGGCGTAATTCGACAGACGCGGCATACCCCACATGGAGGCGTAGGCGCGCATCACTTTCATCGGGTCGGTGACGAAACGGGCGATATATTTTTCCTCCAAGGTGAGCAGTTCGGGGGAGATGACGCGGTCCCACAACTGCGTCTCCATCTGCGTTTCGCCCTCCACAAACTGCGTCAGCGCAGAGATGCGCGAAAGCAGATTGGCCTGTTCCTCGGCCATGTAGGGCATCACCTGCCCGGAGAGCCGTTCCGTGCGCTCGTAAGGTTCCACAAGGGCGAATGCACCGGGCACGGCCATCGTCTTCCAGTCGTAACGCCGCCATCCCTGCACCAGTAGCAGGAGGTCGAGGGCCTCGCGGTGCTCCTCATCGTCGGCCTCGAAGTAGTAATCGGGCTTCTCCACAAAACCGCGTATCTGACTGGACAGAAGCATCTCGGTGAGTATATTGCCGGAGTCGAACGTACCGTCGCTGTGGGCGGCATCGCGGACGGCCAGCGAAAGGGCGGCTGCGGTAGCGTCTTCCCCACGGGCAACATGCAGGGTGAGGTCTATGGGTTCGTAGGGCTTATACTTTTCCTTTACGCCGGAGAAAGTGATGTTCTGCGCCGCAAAACCGGGCTGACGCACAAACACCAGACGGTCGGCATAGATGCGGCCCTCGGCGTTGAAGACCGTCAGTTGGATGACGCCGGTGGGCAGTTCCGACAGAGGTATCACGGCCACAGCCTCTCCGCCGCTCTCCGTCAGCACACGAAAGTCTTTCTGCACGCCGTGGCACGAGGCCGTCAGCCCCAACGGCTCCCGGGCCGCACTTCCGCGAGGAAAGACCTTCACGTGGATGCCGTCGCTCTCCACCCGGGCCTGCAGGGCCACTCCGTCCTCAACGGGCCGGGGCAGCGGAAAGGTTTCCTCTCCCCCGCTCCAGCGGAAAGTGGCTTTCGTGCTCGTGCCGTCCCAAAGGAAAGAGCCGCGACCGCGGCTGACCGTGGGCGCAGTGCTGCCGTCGGGCAACAGCAGTTCGCCCTTGAGGTGACGGCCGTCTTCGTCGTTGGCCTCAAAAGCCACGCGGCAGGGCGCGCCCGCAACCAGATAGCCTCCCTCGGGGTAGAACTGCAACTGAGGTTTGGGTTTCTCGTTCTCCGCCTTGAAAACACGCTGCATGGGGCGCATCGTCATGTCCCGGGCATAGTCGCCGGGCTCAAGAGGATGGTCGTAGACAGGGAAGACGCGGCTGTAAAGTTTGTCGTAGTCACGGTAGTAGTCCTTGGCTAATTGCTCGCTGAAGAACCACGCCTCGGCGGACTTCGTGTGGGGATGCTCCGTGCGGCCCCAGTTCAACTGCCAACGGGTGTAGGCGCGCAGCTCGTAGTAACCTCCGTACAGCGTGTCGGGAAGCACGAACGAGCCGTGTCCCTGGCCGTTCGTCATTTCTATCTTCTGCCGCTCCACCAAGTAGCCGTCCTGATTGTACAGTTCGGCGTAAAGCAGGCGGCTCAGCTCGGAGGGCCGACCGTCGGAGAGACGCATATAGGCTTTGTAATAGATGGTGTCGCCCAAGTAGTAGGAGGTGTTGTCCATGTGTACGAACACTTCTTCCTGAGGTATCTTCTCCCCGAAGAGTTTCAGACGCTGGGCCCAGTCCTCCAGAGTGGTGGGAAGCTGCGGGAAGGCAACAAGGGCCGAAAAGAGCACGGAAAGCAAGGTTGCGAATAGTCGTTTCATACGTTCTGCATTGAATTACAAGCGCAAAGTTAGGCAAAAATCATGATATTCACACGCCGAGGGGTAAAAAAGTACATGACTTGCTCTTCCGGAGGGAGAAAACAAAAAAGGCGGAAACCCTCGACAGGTTTCCGCCTTTTTATAAGTTACGGGAAAATGTGTCCCGATTATTCTTCGCCCAACAGGATGTTCATGATTTCGCAAGCAGCCTTGGCCACCGAGGTGCCGGGGCCGAAGACGGCGGCTACACCGGCCTTGTAGAGGTAGTCGTAGTCCTGAGCGGGAATGACACCGCCGGCGATGACCATGATGTCCTCGCGGCCCAGTTTCTTGAGTTCCTCAATGAGCTGCGGGATGAGGGTCTTGTGACCGGCGGCCAGTGAGCTGGCACCCACGACATTGACGTCGTTCTCCACAGCCTCGCGGGCTGCCTCGGCGGGCGTCTGGAATAAGGGGCCCATGTCCACGTCGAAGCCACAGTCGGCATAACCCGTTGCCACTACCTTGGCACCGCGGTCGTGACCGTCCTGACCCATCTTGGCCACCATGATACGGGGCCGACGGCCCTCACGCTTTGCAAACTCTTCGGTTAATTGACAAGCCTTGTCGAAGTCCTTGTCGTTCTTGCTCTCACTGCTGTACACGCCTGAAATGGTTCTGATTACTGCTTTATAACGGCCTACGACAGTCTCGCAGGCATCGCTGATTTCTCCCAGTGTGGCACGATGGCCGGCGGCTGTCACGGCGAGGTCGAGAAGGTTGTGCTCCGACTTCTTGCCTTCGCTGAACTCGCGCACGCACTCGGTGATGGCCTCAAGGTCTTTCTTCACCTGAGCCTCGTCGCGGTTGGCGCGCAACTGCTTCAGGGCTTCCTCCTGCTGCAGACGAACGGCCGTGTTGTCGATTTCGAGGATGTCGATGGGATCCTCGTGGTCGAGGCGATACTTGTTCACGCCCACGATGGTCTGCACGCCGGAGTCGATGCGGGCCTGCGTGCGGGCAGCAGCCTCTTCGATACGCATCTTGGGGAGACCCGTCTCGATAGCCTTGGCCATACCACCCAGTTTCTCGATTTCCTGTATGTGTTCCCAGGCCTTCAGATAGAGTTCCTGCGTCAGCTTCTCCACGTAGTACGAACCGGCCCACGGGTCGATGTGCTTGCAGACCTGCGTTTCGTTCTGAATGTATATCTGCGTGTTACGGGCGATACGTGCCGAGAAGTCGGTAGGCAGGGCAATGGCCTCGTCGAGAGCGTTGGTGTGCAGCGACTGGGTGTGTCCCAGCACGGCAGCCATAGCCTCGATGCAGGTACGACCTACGTTGTTGAAGGGGTCTTGCTCGGTGAGCGACCAGCCGGAGGTCTGCGAGTGGGTACGCAGTGCCATGGACTTGGGATTCTTGGCACCGAAAGACTTCACAATCTTCGCCCACAACAGGCGGCCGGCGCGCATCTTGGCAATCTCCATGAAGTGGTTCACGCCGATGGCCCAGAAGAACGAAAGACGGGGAGCGAAAGAGTCTACGTCAATGCCGGCGTTGATACCTGCACGCAGGTAGTCCATACCGTCGGCCAGTGTGTAGGCCAGCTCGATGTCGGCCGTGGCACCTGCCTCCTGCATGTGGTAACCGGAGATGGAGATACTGTTGAACTTCGGCATCTTCTGAGAGGTGAACTCAAAGATGTCGGCGATAATCTTCATCGAGAATGCAGGCGGATAGATGTAGGTGTTACGCACCATAAATTCTTTCAGAATGTCGTTCTGAATGGTTCCTGCCATCTCCTCGAGCTTGGCACCCTGCTCCAGACCGGCATTGATGTAGAAAGCCAACACGGGCAGCACACCGCCGTTCATGGTCATGGAAACGGACATCTTGTTCAAGGGAATACCGGCGAACAAAACTTTCATGTTCTCCAGCGAGCAGATGCTCACACCGGCCTTACCGACATCACCCACAACACGTGCGTTGTCGGGGTCGTAGCCACGGTGCGTGGGCAGGTCGAAAGCCACGGACAGACCTTTCTGACCGGCAGCCAGATTGCGGCGATAGAAAGCGTTCGACTCCTCAGCCGTGGAGAAACCGGCATACTGACGGATAGTCCACGGACGGAAAGGATACATCATGCTGTACGGGCCACGGAGGAAGGGAGGAATACCGGCAGCAAAGTCGAGGTGCTCCATGCCTTCGAGGTCTTCTTTCGTGTAAACGGGCTGAATGTCTATCTGCTCGGGCGTCTTCCAGTTGGCAGAGATGCCATTCTCCTTTTGCCAGTCGTGGCCGTTCTTGGCCTCTATTCCGGCAAATATATCTATGTCTTTGAAATTCTTTTTCATAGTTGTTTCAGGTCTTTAGGCTACTCTATTCCAAGTTTAGCGTTATACTCTTGCAGTGTCTTCAACTGATCGACACGTACATGGATAAAGTTCTCGATACCGGCGGCCTTCAGCTCGTCCGAGCAAGCGGGAGCACCGGCCACTACGAACATGGCACGGCCGTCAAGGTATTTGTAAGCCGGAACGGCATATTCTGCGTATTCGTCATCACTGGAGCAGAGCACCACGATGTCGGCACCGGCCTCCAAAGCCTTGTCCACACCCTCCTCGACGGTCTTGAAGCCGAGGTTGTCGATGACCTGATAACCGGCAGCGGCGAGGAAGTTGCAGGAGAACTGCGCGCGAGCCTGACGCATGGCCAGATTGCCGATAGTGAGCATGAAAGCGACGGGCACCTTCGTTGCGTTCTCGGTGGTGAGGCGCAGGGTCTCGAAGTCCGAGGCCAAACGGGAGGTGCTGATCACGGGTAGCGTCTTCTCCGCTTCGTCCTGATCCTGACAGCAACCGGGCTTTCCACACTTGCAGGCCAACGGAGCCTTGCCTTCGCTCTTCTCGGTGAAGTTGGGGAACTGGTTGGTACCGAGCAGGAATTCCTTACGCTTGCCGGCGTTGGCATGGCGGGCCTTGTCGGTCTCGTTGATGACGTTCTGAATGGTACCGGCCTTGACGGCTGCCAGGAAACCACCCTCCTCCTCGACGGCGAGGAACAGTTTCCAACCTTCCTTGGCAATGGCCGAGGTCAGTTCCTCCACGAAATAAGAACCGCCGGAAACGTCCACAATCTTATCGAAGTGGCACTCTTCCTTCAGCAGCAACTGCTGATTGCGGGCGATGCGCTCTGCAAAGTCGGTGGGCACCTCATAGGGAGCGTCGAACGGAGTGACAACCATCGAGTGGATGCCGGCCAATGCGGCACTCATGGCCTCGGTCTGCGAGCGGAGCATGTTCACGTAGGAGTCGAACAGCGTCTGATTGTACGTCGTGGTGCTGGCGTTGATGACCATCCGGCAAGCGCAGTCGCACTTGGGTTCGTACTGCTTCACAATCTGTGCCCACAACATACGTGCGGCGCGGAACTTGGCAATCTCCATGAAGTAGTTGCCGCCGACGCCCATGTAGAACTTAATCTTTCCGGCAGCCACTTCCGCGGGCACACCGGCCTCCACCATGCGGTCGAGGTATTCCTTACCCCACGCGAGGGCGTAACCCAATTCCTGATATACATAAGCACCGGAATTGCAGAGCATGTCGGAATGCACCATCACGCAACGCAGTCCGGGATAATCCTTCAGTTTCTCCACCAGAGCGGGCATTTCGTCCAGCAGTGCGGAAGTGTCCTTACCCTTCAGGAGCATACGCTCGATGGGGTCGAAACCGATGCCGCCGACAATCTTTTCCTTGTCGTAGCCCTTGCCTCCGTAATAGTCCAAGACAATGTCCGTCAGCTCCAGTACGTGGTGCTGACAGGTGCGGAAGCTAACCTCCACGCAGTCGCAGCAGATGCCGTCCAGCAGGGTCTCGATGAGTTCCTTGCTGACCTTGTTGCCCGGAATGCGGAAGCCGAGCGAGTCCACGCCACGGTTCAGGATGTCCAGTGCCTTCCGGTTGGCCTCTTTCGGGTCGTCCACGACGATGTTCTGACGCACGTACCAGCAGTTGTCGGTCTTTTTATTACCTCTCACGAACGGGAACTCTCCGGGCAGGGCATTGACGAGGGGCAACTTGTCCACATCTTCCTTCCGGTAGAAAGGTTCCATGGAGAAACCTTCGTTGGTTCTCCACACCATCTTCTTCTGATAGTCGGCACCCTTGAGGTCTACCTCAATCTTGTCACGCCATTCCTGACGTGAGGGCGCAGTGAAATCGGAGAAGAGTTTCTCTGTTTGGTTTTCCATAATATCTATCTATGTATAAAATAATGTATAATGTGACGCAAAGATAATGCAAACCGAATGAAAAAACAAATTTTAGGCAGACAAAGTATTGTCGAGCGTCCGTCCCGCTATGGTCTCGCCTCGGTCCCGCTATGGATGGAGGCCCGCCCCGCTATGGACGAGGGCCCGTCCTGCCTATGTGCGCACGCGTGTATGCGTGTGCGCGATTCCTTAAATTAGTATATAAAAGAAAAACCGCCGCACCCAAAGGGCGCGGCAGTCCACTCTATATGAGTCAGTTTACGCTGACTTTTCTTATTTCACGATTGCCTTTACAACGGCCTTGCCTACCTTGACGATGTAGATACCGCTCTCAACGGGAACGCTGACTGCATCCGAAGCGGCGGCATTGTAAACCACCTTACCGTCGATGGTGCAGATGCTTACGTTCTCACCGGCAGCGTTGGCAACTGTAATCATCTTGTTGGCGGCAGAAATGGTGGCTGTCTTCGTAGCCATGCCGTTGATGCCGGTAGCAACAGATACGGTCACAACGTTGGAGATAGCAGATTCACCCTTGTCGTAAACAACGGTCACAGCGTAGTTGTGCTCACCGTCGGCCACGTTGGCATCAGTGTATGCAGTAGCCTCCACAAGGTCGGCGTTCACCTTCACACCGTCGCGATATACATTGTAACCGGCGATGGTGAGATCCATTACAGCAGCAGCGGGAGTGTAGGTAACGTCATCCACAAGGAAGATAAAGCGGTCGTTAGAGGTGCAACGGATAGCGAAGTACTTGGCACCCTCGGGCACGTCGAAAGTATATTCCGTCCAGTCAGTCGGAACCTCTGCATCACCGCCGAGCATCGTGAAGTCTGCAATCTCCTTACCGGTCGTTGAGTAGTAGAACTCGAACGACTCTGCACCATACTGAGCCGTATAGGTTCTTGCGAAGAAAGATACCGTCTGAGCCTCGCCGGAGAGTTCGGGAGAAATCATCCAGTCGTTATTCGGGCCTTTCTGAGCGGCGAACGAAGCCATGTACTTATTACCGGAGTGAGCGTTGAACGACTGATTGAACTCGTCGCCGGAGTTGTCGATTACGATGTAAGCCATGGCAGCACCGGCATTGGGGAAGTTCATATCCTGAATAGAATAAGTCGCAGAGCCGTCTACGTCGATGAACGTCCAGTCACCGGCAGCATTCAGAGCAAATGACTCATAGCTTTCGAAGTCGTCGGTAACAGCAGAAGCAGTAGCGACATCAATGGCAGGTGCACTCCATGCGAGTGTAACCGTGTTATTCTCCAGGTCACCGATGAGGTCAGAAACCGTGGGATAGTTAGGAGTCTTGATGATAGTCTTGGCAGTGCCCGTGGTGTTGTTGCTCAGGTCATTGTCAGCGGCAAATTCCACTACGGCCTTCCATACCAGTTCGCTCGGAGTCATAACGTTCGTAGCCTCCGTGAACTCAAATGTCGTCTTGGCCATCTTCTCAAGAGCTACACCGGCGAGCGTCTGTACCTTGACATCGTTGCAGTAGAGGTCTACCGTGTATGCACCCTCGGCAACAGTGCTGGCACCCTGATTCTCAACCTCAACGGTTACGGTCACGTTGTCACCGGCCTCAACACTTGAGGTAGCCTTGATGGCACCTGCCACGAGGTTGTTGTCGAGCATGTTGTAGATGCGGACGTTGTCGATGTATGCGCTTCCGGCAGCAGCGAACGTACCGTTGATGAGCACGCGCACCCAATCCTCGTTGGCATACTCGGCCAAAGAGAACTCTGCAGTAGCGTAGTCAGTGGCAGTGGTGAGCGTCGTAAGCTCGTTCACACCCTTAGGAGTAACGATCGTAATCGTCAGAGGAGTAGCATTATCGCCGGCATAGTCGAAGGTCAGCACGGGATTGGCAGCACCCGCAAGGGCAACCTTACCGGATTGCAGTTCCACGTAGCCCATCGTCTTGGCAACCAGTTCGAAGCAATAACCGTCGCCGTCAGAAGCATTCTCGCCGATGTACAGGCCGCCTTCCATCGTCTGGTTGTTGCGGTCTACGCTGTAGCCCCACCAGTAAGAGAGTTTTGCACCTATGCAGCTCTCGAATACGGGCATATCATAGGGAGCACCCGTTACAACGGCACCGTAGTTGTCTTCAGACTCACCCGTTGTGTTCTCAGCCGTAACGGCGAAGTACGTGAAGGCGTGGTCACCCTCGTTCGTGTCGTACTCAACAGTAGCAGAAGTCTCTGTCACACCCGTTACGTAGGGGTTACTGAAGTCAGTCATGGGGAATGTCATGCCCAGGAAGTCCATCATCTCCACGGGATAGATATTGTACTTGAAGTCTGCGGGATTAACGATGTAGCCCTCTGCACCGCCTTCGGGAGCGTCCCAGGCCAGTGCCACGGCACCGCTCTTGTCGGCAATAGTGATGTTGGTCACACCGGCGGGAGTGTCGTAACCTACGTAAACCTTAATTTCGGCTGCGTCGCTCACATAACCGTTGTAAGCTGTGGTCACTGTGTACGTGAAGTAGCCTGCTGCGGGAGTCTCGTCAGCAACGGTAACAGCCTCGCCGGCAGCCTTTGTCTCCGACCAAATTTCCTCGCCCTCGCGCTTAACGGTGACGGTGAGAGCCTCCGTGATGGCGTCGCCGGCAAGTGTCTGAGCAGGAGTTGTGAATGTCAAAGTAGCCTTGTTGGCACCCTCGGCATCGGCAACAGCTGCGAGGTCGCTGACTGCAACCGGAGCCTCTTTGGCAAGCTCGGAAACAGCGAAGTTGTCTACATAGAGATAGAACTGGTTCTTGTCAGAGATAGCGTGAACGGCGATGTAGTAGGTGCCATCCTCCTCTACGGTGAACTCACCGTTGCTGAGTGTATTGAAGTCTTTCGTATCCACCACCGTAGCGGGAATTACGGGAATGGTGAGCTGAGAAACCTTGGCTTCCTTACCGGCTACCACTTCCAGACGCTCGGGATAGCTCGGGCCGTAAGCGGCGGCATCGAAAGAAATCCTGTAAGTAGTACCTGCCTTGAGGTTCATGCCGGGGAATACGAGGTAGTCATCGGCAGCGTTCGATGTGCTGTAACGATAACGAGCGGTCATGCTCTTGGTTGTCGTGTGCGTATAGAACGTGAACGTGCTTGCATCGTCGTTAGCATCGTAGATGGCAACCTCAGCCTGCTCCTCCTCGGTGTCAAACGTGTTGAGGTAAGGCAGTTCGGTCGTCAGCGTGGTGAGCACGGGCTCTTCAATAACAGCCTTTTCCTCGCTGAGAACAACATCGAAGAACCAGTTGAGGTAATATACCTTGTCTTTAGCACCATTGATAAGTATATCGTCTGCGAAAGTGATGGTCTTAGCCTCTGCATCGTAGGTAGCCGTTACATCTTTCAACGCGCCGGTATTCGGATTAACGCCGACAAACCAGCAGTTCAGACCGTTAGACTCGCCTACGAACTGGAATCCAGCGAACGTTACAGCGGTGCCGTCGATCGTACCCTTCACCCATGCGTTGGGGAATTCCGTTGTGATACCCTGAACATAAATATCGTTATCCACGAAAGCGACCTTTATCTTCTGGTTAGCCACGGCAACTTCTGCCTGATTCTCTAAAGTACCACCATTCATGTACCAATCTGCAGTTTGTGCGCCGTTCGGCAGAACAATGAGTTCGGGAGTCTCAACTTCGTCCTTGCTGATAGTAACATTAGAGAACCAGTTGAAGTAATATACTTTGTCTGTGGCTGCATTGATAAGCACATCGTCTGCGAAAGTGATGACCTTTGCCTCAGCATCATAAGTTGCTGTAACATCCTTCATCTCAGCGGTCTGCGGATTAACACCAACAAACCAGCAGTCGTTTGTGCCACGCTTACCTACATACTGGAATTTGTCGAACTTGACAGTAGTACCGTCAATCGTACCCTTTACCCATGCGTCGGGGAATGCCGCAGAGATGCCCTGCACATAAACATCGTTATCAAAGAAAGCAACGTTTACACTCTGGTTCTTGATAGCAGTTCCTCCATTCGATGAATTGGAAACGCCATTCATGTACCAACCCTCATACTGTGCACCGGTGGGGAGCACAACGAGTTCTGTCGAAGGAGGTACGTAGCTGTCATCATAAGTCAGCACGGTCTCGGCATCACCGTAACCGGCTGCACTGTTATCGTCATCCCAAAACACACCCATGAAATAGCTGTCTGAGCCCTGAGTGTAAGCCTGAGTACCCTCAAGAGTCAATACATTGCCATCCACGGTAAATGTGAATGCCTCTGCGTGGTCATCAACATTTTGAATTGAGCCTGCAGCCGTGATAACACCCCAGCGAAGGCCGAGTGTCGTCGAATAATTCGCGCTATAAGCCAAGGGTTGTTTAGCAGCAATAGTAATGACATTACCGTCTTTCGTACCCTTCACCCATGAGCCTTGTGTATAACGTGTGACAGGGTTCTTGATGTACACGTTATTGCCATCCTCAACAATAGTAACCGTTCCCGACTGGGCGGCTATTGCCATCTGATTATTGGAGGAGTAATAAGCCGTTCCAGTCGTGGCACGCACATAAGCCTTGGCCTCCACACCGGTAACGTCGGTGATGATGCCATGCTCATCGGTCGTCACTGTAACGTTGCCCTCCTGCGTGGTGGCGTTGTTCACAATGGCCTTGAAAGGCTTAGCAATCAGTGCCTTTCTATAACCCTGGGGGGGGCAGTTATTGAACGCAGCCTCTACCGTCTGCATTGCAAAACCTCTGTTAGCAGAGCTTCTGTGCAACACGGAGAAACCTGTCTCCTTGGCGGCAGCGGCTTTCTCAGCCTTGGCAGCCTCCAACACTTTTGTTTCTTTCGCTGCTTTCGCAATCTCCTCCACATTGGCCATGCGCTCTATCCGATGGGCAGAGACGGCACTCTTCTTTGCCAGAGGAGCCTGTGCGAATGTCAGCGATGCAGTCAGTGCAATGACCGCAAGCGTAAACAATCTTTTCATAATATTGTTCTTATGGGGATTATTTTATTTTTACGCTCCCCCGGAAGAAATCCCCTTTTATTCCGAACGGAGTGTGCAAGAGGCCCTTCACCTCTTTTTTTCTCTTTTTACCTTTCTTATATATAGCGATTCTCCTGCTTCAAAGACAGAGGGGAATTTCGGCTCCACTCCTACGCAGATCGCAGTCCGCAAAGGCTCCGGCGCATTATCCGGGCATATACGAATGTGCAAAGGTAGTAATTATCTGACAATCTGCAAAGCATCTAAAAACATTTTTATACAAAAATTAACAAATCGCCGATATTTTGCAACAAATCGAAAGCAGAAGCCCCGTTCTCTCCTGCCGACAGCAGCAGTGCGGACGGATTTTGAGAACCACCCGTCGCTCTATTCCCGACGGAAAATGCAGGAGGCGATTCACCGAACCCCTATAGAGGATGGGATTATTCAGAGGCGAGCGAATAATTAACCGGAGGTGAGCGAATAATTATTCGGTCGCCTCTGAATAATCCCGTCCTGCGGAGGAGGGGAACGGATTTCCGTCGGCATTCGTCCGTTTTGTCCTATTTCTGCGACTCTTTCGCTCGAAAAACGGCAAATAATTTGCGTGATTGCTCACTTATTCGTACCTTTGCCCTCGCAAACCTCGCTGCGGGTCACAGGCAGCTACCGGATTGGGCTATGGTGTAATGGTAGCACAAGACATTTTGGTCGTCTTAGTTCTGGTTCGAAACCGGATAGCCCAACTCAAGAGGAAGCCGAGCGCAAGCCCGGCTTCATTTTTTTGCCCAAAGCGATGGATTTCTCATAAATAATACGTACCTTTGGGGACACTTATTCATATAATATATAGATAACATTATGGCAAATCCATTTTCACTGGAAGGTAAGAACGCCTGGATTACCGGCGCGTCTTACGGTATCGGATTCAACATTGCCAAGGCATTTGTCGGGGCAGGTATCAAGACCATCATCTTCAATGACATCAACGAGGCGGCTCTCGAACGCGGTCTGGCCAACTACAAGGAGGCAGGCATCACGAACGTGAAGGGCTACGTCTGCGACGTGACCGACGAAACGGCCGTCAAGGAGCTCGTGGAGACCATCCACCGCGAGGTGGGACAGATAGACATTCTCGTCAATAACGCCGGCATCATCAAGCGCATCCCCATGCACGAAATGAAGCGTTCGGAGTTCCAGCAGGTCATTGACGTAGACCTCGTCGCCCCCTACATCTGCTCGGCTGCCGTGGTGCCCGAGATGATGGAGCGCCGCGAGGGCAAAATCATCAACATCTGCTCCATGATGTCCGAACTGGGCCGCGAGACCGTGTCGGCCTACGCTGCCGCAAAGGGCGGACTGAAGATGCTCACCCGCAACATCTGCTCCGAGTACGGCGAATATAACATACAGTGCAACGGCATCGGCCCGGGCTACATTGCAACGCCCCAGACGGCTCCCCTGCGCGAACCGCAGCCGGACGGCAGCCGCCACCCCTTCGACTCCTTCATCTGCGCCAAGACGCCCGCCGGACGCTGGCTCAATCCGGAGGAACTGGGCGGCCCCGCCGTGTTCCTTGCCTCGCACGCCTCCGACGCCGTGAACGGACACGTGCTCTACGTCGATGGCGGTATCCTCGCCTACATCGGCAAGCAACCCTAAGAAGATGACACGCCGGCCCGTCCGGAAATAAAAAAGCGCGCCCTGAAAGTCTTTTCGGACTTTCAGGGCGCGCCTTGTGTGGAGGTATCGTGCGGTTACGGGGCGGACTACAGACTTCCTCGCTCCCGAGGCTCCGGGGCAAAGGTGAGGCGGAAGGTGGTCTGGGCATCATCCAGCAGTTCGAGGTCGCCCTCCTGCTGCATCATAATCTTGCGGCTCAGGAAAAGCCCTATGCCCGAACCGTCCCGCTTCGTCGTGAAGAACGGGACAAAGATGCTCGATCGGGCATCAGCCGGTATCGGCGCACCGTCGTTCGCAAGGGTCAGCGTGACGCAAGGCCGGTCTCCCCAGTCCGTGCAACGCAGTGTACCGGCCTTGCAACGTATCTTCTTCGCGCCGGCCTCCACCGCATTCTTCACGAGGTTCATCAGCACCTGCCGCAGCAGGTCGGGGTCTGTCTTCACCACGACAGCCTCGTCCACGTCCATGTCGCACTGCACGTCGGGGTACATCTCCCGCAGGGTTTCCACGGCCCCGGACAGTTGCACGAGCCGGGGGACGGGGTCGTGCAGGAGCGAAAACTTGCGGTACGAAGCCACAAACGTGCTCAGGTGCTCCGCCGTGTGATGGATGGCGCGGATGCCCTTCTCCACGGCCGTCCCCTCGCCATCGACCTTGGCGAGCAGGGTCTGACTGATGCTGACGATAGGGGCCGTGGCGTTCATGATTTCGTGCGTCAGCACCCGTATCAACTGTTCCCACGACTGCTGCTCGCTCTGCCGCCTCTGCCGGCGAATCAGTTCTCCGAGGTCGTTCTGCAGTTCGAGAATCGCCCGGTCGCCCCACAGCAGGCCGCGCGTCGGCAGCCGAAACTGGAAGTCGCCGTTCTCGATAGCCTCCCGCATCAGGTGGGCGCGCTGCGACAGCCTACACTGGTGACGGACGAGAAGAAGCACAAACAAAAGCAGCAGCCCGAGGAGCACACACAAAGCGATTATCCACATACGTCCTCCGTCTTTTATCCCTTTTTAATCTTGTTGTAGAGCGTCTGCCGCGTTATGCCCAGCAGGCGGGCGGCCTCGCTGAGGTTGCCATCGCAGCGGTCGATGGCGCGACGGATGTGCTCGGCCTCTAATTCGGCGAGGCTCTGCACCTCGTTATTGCTGTCGAGCACGTCGCGCAGTTTCCTCATCAGTTCCTCGTTGTCCCAGGGCTTCACGATGAAGTCGCGCGCACCGGATTTCAGGGCACGGACGGCAAGGTCTACGTCGGCATAGGCCGTGAGCAGGACAATGGGCAGTTCGGGACAGCGTTTGCTGATGGCCCGCAGCCAGAAGAGGCCCTCCTGACCCGTGTTCATGCCGAGGGAGAAGTTCATGTCCAGCAACAGCAGGTCGGCACTCTCCTGCTTCAGCGTTTTCAGGATGTCGTTAGGGTCTTGGAGTGTGAGAATGCGCTCGAACTTATCCTCCAGGGCCAGCGTAAGGGCGGTGAGAATGGTGGCGTTGTCATCCACTATCAGTAAGGTTCCGTATGGTTTCATGACGCAAAGGTAAAGATAAAAAATGAAACAGTGTAAAAAAAACATACAGAAGAATGTATAAATAATAGACAATCAGCTCCGGAGGCCCGAAAATATTTGGAGCGAAAGGAGAAAGAGCCTTATTTTTGCATCGGAAATCAACGCTATTAACTCTTAAAAGATGAACAACTATGAAGAAAATGTTTCTAAGCATGATGCTGACTTTGGCCGCGCTGAATATGCAGGCCGGAAAGCGAGTGTACAAGGTGGACAAGTTTACGGGGCTCGACGCAAGCGGCAAAACCAATGTGACGTATGTCGAAGGCAGCAGCTACGAGGTCGTGGCCGAAGGCGAGGAGAAAGAACTCGCGATGTATCAGGTGAAAATGAACAACGGTGTCCTCGTCATAAGTGTGGATGAAGAAGTCAAGACACTGGACGGCAAAGAAAATAAAGTACGCTTCACCGTCACGGCTCCTTCGCTGAACAAGGTTGTCCTCAGCGGAATGAGCGGTTTCACGGCCGAGCACATCGCCACGGAGAAGCTCAAACTGGATGCTTCGGGTATGTCTTCGATTACCTGCCGGCAGGTGGAGGCCGAAACCGTCAAGGCCAACATCAGCGGCATGTCGGGCCTAAACCTCAAGGCCGACTGCAAAGACGTAGACCTCAACGTCAACGGTATATCCCAAGCAACCCTGCAAGTGGATTGCAAGAAACTCAAAGCCGACGTCAGCGGTATATCCAAAGCGACGCTCACGGGCAGTGCGGAGGAGACGGACATCGATGCAAGCGGTATATCGCAAATCAAGGATAAAATAAAGGCCAAATGAAGTACGCGGCAACAACTTTATTCCTCGTCCTTCTGGGCTGCGCCGGCGCGGCGGCACAGCGGAGCATGAGTGCCGACGAGTGCATGGCCTACGCCGTGACACACAACCGCAACGTGAGGAAAGCGACGCTCTCGTTAGACAGCTACCAGGCCAACCGGTTTGAGGCCATCGGGAGCTTCCTGCCCTACGTGTCGGCAAGCGGCTCGGCGCAGTACAACTTCGGACGCGGTATCGACCCTGAGACGAATACGTACACGAATGTGACGACGTTTTCCAACGGCTTCGGCGTGTCGGCCTCGCTGCCCGTGTTCAACGGGCTGGCCCGCATCCACGCCCTGCGTGCGGCCCGTGTGGATGTGCTCATGGGGAAGTCGGCCCTCAGCCGGCAGGAGGATGAGGTGGCTCTCGCCACGTTGCAGGCCTACGTGGATGTGCTCTATTATAAAGGCACCGTGGCGATGGCCGAGGAGAAACAGAAAGAAGGAGAACTGCTGCTCCGGCAGACCCGCCTGCTGGAGGAGGTGGGCCGCAAGACGCCCGGCGACGTGGCGCAGATGGAGGCACAGGCCGCAGAGACGGAAGTGGAAGTGGTGAGACAGCAGAACCGCATGGAAACGGCCCTGATGCGACTGAAAGAGACCATGAACTGGCCCGCAGAGGAGGAACTGCTGACGGAAGACATCGTGGCGGACTTCCCGGCCGAGACGGCGGAGAAGCGGGAGTTCCTTTCCGAGGAGCGGCAGGCCTACTACCAAATGGAGACGGCACGGCTGGGACTGCGCCGCGCCAAAGCCTCCCTCTGGCCCTCGATTTCCCTTTCGGGCGGATGGAGTACGTCGTTCTACAAGACATTAGACGTGCCTTCGCAGACGAACTGGGGCAACCAGATGCGGAACCACCGGGGCGAATGGGTGGCGGCAAACATCAGTTTCCCGCTCTTCGGACGGTTCGGTACGATGATGGGCATCCGCCGGGCGCGCAACAATTACAGATATGCGTGCGAAAACTACGAGCAGAAGCGGAGCGAACTGGAACTCCTGCGGCGCGAGGCCGTGATGGACGCGGAGGCTTACCGCCGCGAGACCGAGGGAATGATGCGCAAAGTGGCGGCCGACAGCATGGCCTACGCCTTAGTGAGGCTGCAATGGGCCGAGGGACTTTCCACGGCCATCGACGTGACGGTGACTTCGGCCAACCTGCTGAACAGCCGGGCCCGCCTGCTGCAGGCACGGCTGCTGGCAGAGGTGAAGAGACGACTGGCTTTATATTATAACGGTGTGGCCATGGTGCCGCAACACACAAAGACAAAGGAGGAAAGAACATGGACAGAAAGATAGAAAAGACACGTGGCGAAAAGCTACGCAAGTGGTGGGTGCCGGCCGCAGCAGCGGTGGTCGTGACAACAGCCATCGCATGGGTGATATGGGGCAACCACAGCAACACGCTGCGGGTGGAGAAAGATATGCTGACGATTAGCGAAGTGCAGCAGAACAAGTTCAAGGATTACGTCCGGACAAGCGGACAGGTGATGCCCATCGAGGTGGTGCAGATTGCGCCGGAAGAGGGTGGCCTTGTGGTGGAGAAGGTCGTGGAGGAAGGAGCGAAAGTCCGCAAGGGCGACGTCATCGTTCGCCTGCAGAACGCCGGTCTGGAACTGCAAATCCTCAACGCCGAAGCCGAACTGGCCGAGAAGCAGAACCTGCTGCGCAACACACGGGTGGCCATGGAGCAGGACAGGCTGAACAACCTGACCGAGGCGGCGCAGTTGGACATCGACGTGGAGCGCAAACGCCGCAACTACGAGCAGAACAAACGCCTCTTCGAGGAAAAGCTCATCAGTCGTGAGCAGTACACCCAGAGCGAGGAAGACTACGAACTGGCCACCCGCAAGCGCAAACTCATCAGCTCCCGGCTCCGGCAGGACAGCATCTACCGCTCGGTGCAGATAGACCAGATGGAGGACAACCTCGCCAATATGCAGCGCAACGTACTCCTCGTGCGGCAGCGGAAGGACAACATGGAGGTGCGCTCCGCCATCGACGGCGAACTGGGTCTGCTCGACGTGGAACTGGGACAACTCCTCTCGGCCGGACAGATGATCGGACAGATTAACGACCTCCGTGACTACAAGGTGCAGGCGCAGGTGGACGAACGCTACATCGACTGCTTCAGCCCGGACCTCACGGCCACCTTCGAGCGCGAGGGCAAACCCTATCAGATGACGCTGCGCAAGGTATATCCCGAAGTCAGACAGGGAAAGTTCCGCGTCGATTTCACCTTCGGCCGTACACGTCCCGAGAAGCTCCGCCGCGGACAGACGTTCTACCTCAACGTGGAACTGGGCGAGAGCGAACAGGCCATACTCATCCCCCGCGGCGCGTTCTTCCAAATGACCGGCGGACAATGGATATTCGTTTTGTCGAAAGACGGCACGAAAGCCTATCGCCGCCCGATACGCATCGGCCGGCAGAATCCCCGCTACTATGAGGTCGTCGAAGGGCTGGAACCCGGCGAGCGCGTCATCACCAGCGGCTACGAGGCTTACAAAGACTATGAAATACTGGAAATAAAATAACCCCAAAAACATCTATCGTATGAGATTCACACACAACATCACACTCTTCCGTGGCGAGATACTGCGAGGCATGTACTACATGGCCCGACGGTTCAAGACAGCCACGGTACTGAACCTGACGGGGCTGACACTGGCTTTCGCCGCCTTCTACATGATGGCGACGCAGATACAGTTCCAGTCCCAGTACAACCTTTCGATACCGGACGTGGAACGCATATTCCGGGTCGAAGGAAAAATGAACTCCGATGCACCATGGGGGGCGAACGCAAGTCGGCCGTACCACGAGCTACTCATGGAGATGCCCGAGGTGGAATCCGGCATCGTAATGGGTTGGGAGGGCGACTGGGATTACTATCTTAACGACACGCCCGTGTCCTGCCCTATCCAGTCTATCAGCAACACACTCGTGCCTTTCGGCATGGAAATGCTGGACGGAAAGTCCACGTATGAGGAAAACGAATCGTTCGTTCTGATACCGGCCTCGATGGCCCGCCGCTTCTTCGGAACGGAGATGGCGGCCGGCATGGCCCTGTGGAACGGCAAGGACTCCGTCACGGTGACCGGCGTCTACCGGGATTTCCCCGACAACTGCATGCTGGACAACCGTCTGTACTTTGCTTTGGGAGATTTCAATCGCGAAAACTGGGGAGAATGGTCTTACGAAGGCTACCTGAAAGTGCACGAAGGCGTGGACTGCGAGGAGTTCAGAACCAACTTTCTGGCGAGAGCAAGAGACTGTATGTACAAAACGTTCATAACCAGCACGTATGCCGAATATAACTACGACAAGATGAGCGAAACGGAGAAAGCTGAGTTCGACAAGGAATTGGACAAGGCATTAGAAAGAGAATTCGGAGAAAACCTTAACCTGCGGGTGGTTCCCCTCACCGAAACCTACTTCTCGGGCGTATCTTCGAAAGACCGGGGCAATACCATGGCTTTGTGGATTCTGCGCATCAGCGCGGCAATTATCCTGCTCGTGACGTTCATCAACTTCCTCAACTTCACGCTGGCCCAAAGCCCCATCCGGGTGCGCGGCATCAACATCCGCCGCGTGATGGGTGCCACACGCAAGAGCCTGACGCTCTCGCTTGTAGCGGAATCCGTGACATGGTGTCTGCTGGCCGCCGCACTGGGCCTCGCCATCGTTGCCTGCGCCGCCACCGAACACGGCACCCTGTGGAACGGCAGTCTCAGCCCCGCCGACCATCTGCCTCTCGCGGCCCTGACGCTCGGTGCGGCCGCGCTCGTCGGCCTTGCAGCCGGCACCTATCCGGCGTGGTACGTCACCTCGTTCAAGCCTGCCATGGCCCTGCAAGGCACGTTCGGCCTGACTCCCAAAGGCCGCCGGCTCCGCACCGCCCTCGTGACGGTTCAGATCATCGCATCGTCCCTCATTTCCCTGTACATCGGCATACTGTGGCTACAGAGCCACTTCATCTACACCAGCGACTACGGTTTCGACAAGGACGAAGTGTGCTATGCCGTGCTGCCCACGGAAATCTACGGTCAGAAAGAGGCCATCCGCTCGGAGTTGCTGGGCATAGGAGGAGTGACGGACGTTGCGTTCTCAAGATTCATCCTCGGTTCGCAGACCACGTATATGCAGTGGGGACGCGGTGATGACGACCACGTCGTAACATTCACCTGCATGCCCTGCGACTGGCACTACCTGCGCACGATGGGCATATCCGTCATAGAGGGGCGCGACTTCGAACAGCACGACGGAGACGTGTACATCATCAACAAGGCCGCACGCGACAACTGGAGCTGGGTGGAGATGGACAAACCCCTGCTGGCGAAAGACCTTCCCGTCATCGGCGTATGCGAGAACGTGCGCTTCGCCTCCATTCATCAGAACCGCAACGAAGACCCTCTCGCTTTCTTCACCATGGGGCCGGCATACAGCGATTGGGGCGACCAGTTGCGCATCGTGAACGTGCGCATCGGTGCCGGCATGGACAAGCGTGCCGTGCGGGCAAGCATACAGCAGAAACTGCAGGAAATGGCAGACGGCGAGAAGAGCGAGGTCAGCATAGACGTCCGCTTCCTCGACCAATCCCTCGAACTGCTGTATCAGGATGAGTTCCGCTTCTTCCAGCAGATGCTGCGCTTCACCCTGCTGTGCCTTGCGCTGACGCTCGTCGGCATCTTCTGCCTGACCATGTTCGAGAGCGAATACCGCCGCAAGGAAATCGGCATCCGCAAGCTGATGGGCTCCACGTCGGGCCAAATACTACAACTGTTCCTTGTCCGCTACCTGTGGCTTGTTGTCGTGTCCTTCATCGTGGCCGCTCCCGTGGCATGGGCCATCGGCGAATACTGGCTACAGAACTTTGTCGAGCGCACCGCCATTCCGCTGTGGCTCTTCCCCCTGACCTTCGCGGCCATAACGACCATCATACTCACCACCGTAGCCCTGCAATCGTGGAAAGCTGCTACGATGAATCCCATCGAAACCATCAAAACCGAGTAAAGGACATCCGCCACGGACTAACCTTTATCAGTAAACAACCCAAAAACGTTTTATAATTATGACTACTATGAATACAGAGAACCTACAACCCGTTTCCTCCCCCGCAGAACAGCCGGCAGTGAGACTTCAGCTTTCGGACGTCAAAAAGATTTTCCGCACCGAAGAGATAGAGACCATCGCCCTCGGCGGAGTATCATTAGAGGTGAAGGATGGCGAATTTCTGGCCATCATGGGCCCCAGCGGCTGCGGCAAGTCCACCTTGCTCAACATCCTCGGCCTGCTCGACAATCCCACGGAGGGCACCTACCTGCTGGACGGCGAGGAAGTGGGCCGGCTGCACGAGCGGCAGCGCACCCACGCCCGCAAGGGAAAGATTGGCTTCGTCTTCCAGTCGTTCAATCTCATTGACGAACTGAACGTGGAGCAGAACGTGGAACTGCCGCTGCGCTACCTTGGCATTCCGGCTGACGAGCGCAAGCAGCGGGTGCAGGAAATCCTGAAGCGCATGGCCATCAGTCATCGCGCCAAGCACTATCCCCATCAGTTGAGCGGCGGTCAGCAGCAGCGTGTGGCCATCGCACGCGCCGTGGTGTCCAATCCCAAAATCATTCTGGCCGACGAGCCCACGGGAAACCTCGACTCCCGCAACGGACTGGAGGTGATGCAACTGCTCACCCAACTGAACCAAGAGGGCACCACGATTATCATGGTCACCCACTCCCAGCGGGATGCCCAGTATGCCCACCGCATCGTAGAGATGCTCGACGGTATGCTTGTCTGAATAACCTAACCTAAAAAAATACTTAAACTATGAAACGTATTCTTTTAATGCTGGCCGTGGCGGCCATCGGTATAAGTGCAGCAGGGCGCAAAGTCACCCTACGCAGTTCGGACATTGCCCGTGGCAAACTGGGCAATACGCAGACATGGACAGAAGTGGTCGTGAAAGGCAATCTGGACGTAGCCCTGAAAATCGACAAGGAGAACTTCCCCAACCTGAAACGCCTCGTATATGACGGAGACGTGAACATTGTGGAGGGAAGGTCATTTGAGGGGTGTCCTGCACTGGAAACCGTAGAGTTCCGCGGACTTGTGGGTTACATTAAACACTGGTGCTTCGTCGCCTGCCCCGAGCTCCGCACGGTCACTTTCTCGGGCCCGATTTTCTCGGCATACATGCCGTGTCTGTATAACTGCCCGAAAGCGGAGAAAATCGTTCTGAACGGACTTTCCGTGCGGATGGCTTTCGGCGAGAACCCGGACTGCCCCAACTTCAAGGGCTATGAAATAAACGGTGCCGTGATTATCTCATTCTCTAAAGATATGCTGCCGGAAACCGGCGATGAGGAACTGCTGGCCAAGAAAGCGAAGCTGATGCCCGATGCCCGGAAGGTAAGCGAGTTCATCAAACACTCGCTGGCATGCGAGAACGGTAAGTTGCTCTTCAAGGAGGCAAAGCTGATTAGCGGCGGCGGACAATTTCCGCATGTGCTGGAGCTGTACGGTATCTCGGAACTTATGGCCGAGTGGAAAAAGGGGACGAAGTTTGACGACCCGGAGATGCAACTCGCCAAACTGGAACTGCTGAAAAAGACGCCTCCCTACACCCGAGGCGGCGAAAAAGTGGCTTTCTCCTACGCTCCCCCATCCGACAGCCTCCTGACGGAGACCCGCAACCGCTTCAATCTCGACAGCATTGCCGGAGACGGGGATGAACTGAGCCGCATGAAAAATCTGCTCCACTTCGTCCACGAGAGCATCCGCCACGATGGTAGTGCTCGCTACTTGAAAGACATCCCATGGAACTTCCGGGCCCTGTATGACGCGCAGCAGACCAAAGACCCCGGCTTCAACTGCCGCATGATGGCCCTGATGCTCGCCGAGGTGCTGATGGCGGAGGGCATTCCGGCCCGCTACCTCACGTGTATTCCCAAATTCTCGGACGGCGACAGTCATGTCATTACAGTCGCATGGAGCCGCGACCTCGGAAAGTGGGTGTGGGTGGACCCGACCTTCGACGCGTGGGTGACGGACGAGAATGGCGTGATGCTCGGACCGGCGGAGGTCAGGAGCCGACTGATTGCCGACGAGCCTCTCCTACTCAATGACTACGCCAACTGGAACCACCAGAGCAAGCAGACGGTGGAGCATTACCTTAAAGAGTACATGGCCAAGAATCTCTACATCATGGGGTGCAACACGGTGAACCGCGCCGAACCTGAAGGATTCATTTATTCGACTCCGCAGCCCGCTACCACCAACGACAACCACATCTATTTAGTGCCGGAGGGCATGCACTATGGCAGCCGGATGACTACCGATGAGGAGGTATTCTGGGCTGCTCCCGAAGGACTCTGACAGCGGTAAGGCCACACAAGCTGACAACGCAAGGAGCCGTGTATGACTTTTCCACAAGTCCATACACGGCTCCTCGTTTTCGGTCTCCGCTTACTTCACTATCAGCAGGAAGTATTTCTTCTTGCCCTGCTGGACAAGGAGGTACTTCCGGTCGAGCAGGTCGGCGGAAGTAACCATACGGTCGAAATCCTGAAGTTTCTCCTTATTGAGCGAAACGCCGCCACCCTGCACGAGTTTGCGCATCTCCCCCTTCGAGGCGAAGCAGGGCGTGTGCCCGGCAAAGAGGTCTACGGCCTTGCATCCGTCGCCGTCGAGCAGTTCGCGACTCACCTCGAAGTGAGGCACACCGCTGAAGACGTCGAGCAGCGTGTTTTCGTCGAGACGCACGAGGCTCTCCTTCGTGGCCTTGCCGAAGAGGATGTTGGAGGCTTCGAGAGCCAGTTCGTACTCCTCGCGCCCGTGCACCATGACGGTAACTTCCTCGGCCAGACGCTTCTGCAGGATGCGACGGCCGGGGTCGGCGCGGTGCTCCTCGATGAGGGCGTCGATGGTCTCCTTGTCCAGGGAGGTGAAAATCCGGATGTAGCGTTCGGCCTCCTCGTCGCCCACGTTCAGCCAGAACTGATAGAAGACGTAGGGCGAGGTGCGGTTGCGGTCGAGCCATACGTTGCCCTGCTCCGTCTTGCCGAACTTCTTGCCGTCGGCCTTGGTGATGAGCGGACAGGTCAGCGCGAAAGCCTCATTCTCCACGCCCAGTTTGCGACGGATGAGCTCGGTGCCGGTGGTGATGTTGCCCCACTGGTCGCTGCCTCCCATCTGCAGGCGGCAGCCCTTCTCCTGATAGAGGTGGAGGAAGTCGTAGCCCTGCAGGAGCTGATAGGTGAACTCGGTGAACGACATACCCTCCTGGAACTCTCCGTTGAGGCGACGTTTCACACTGTCCTTGGCCATCATGTAATTGACGGTGATGCACTTGCCGATGTCGCGGGCAAAGGCAAGGAACGTGAAGTCCTTCATCCAGTCGTAGTTGTTCACTAATTCGGCGGCGTTGGGCGCGTCCGAGTCGAAGTCGAGGAAGCGGGCCAACTGCTCGCGGATGCAGGCCACGTTGTGGCGCAGGGTTTCCTCGTCCAGCAGGTTGCGTTCCTGACTCTTTCCGCTGGGGTCGCCAATCATGCCGGTGGCTCCTCCGAGCAGCGCGATGGGCTTGTGGCCGCAGCGCTGGAAGTGGCGCAGCATCATGACGCCGCACAAGTGACCGATATGCAGGCTGTCGGCCGTGGGGTCTATGCCCAGGTAGGCCGTCTGCATACCCTTACTCAGCATTTCTTCGGTTCCGGGCATCATGGTATGTAGCATGCCCCTCCATCTTAGTTCTTCTACAAAGTTCATGTATAGTATTCCTTATTAAATTGACTTCTTATTTAGCTGAACAGGTCGCCCTGCAGGGCCGTGTCGCCCATGCGCGTGCCGAGGGTGCGTCCGAGGTGGGTGTAGGCCTGCTCGGTGACTTCGCGGCCGCGCGGGGTGCGCTTGATGAAGCCCTCCTTGATGAGGAACGGTTCGTAGACCTCCTCCACGGTGCCGGCATCCTCGCCGATGGCTGTCGCTATGGTGCTTATGCCCACGGGGCCGCCCTTGAATTTGTCAATGATGGTCAGCAGAATCCGGTTGTCTATCTCGTCCAGTCCGTGCTTGTCGATGTTCAGCGCCTCAAGGGCGAAACGGGCGATGCCGAGGTCTATCCGGCCGTTGCCGCGCACCTGCGCGAAGTCGCGCACACGGCGCAGGAGGGCGTTGGCTATGCGTGGCGTTCCGCGACTGCGACCGGCTATCTCGGCGGCGGCTTCGTCGTCGATGGGCACGCCCAAAATGCCCGCCGAGCGCACGACGATGGTCTTCAGCGTGGCGGCATCGTAGTACTCGAGGTGCAGATTGATGCCGAAGCGGGCGCGCAAAGGGGCCGTGAGCAGTCCGCTGCGCGTGGTCGCCCCCACTAATGTGAAGGGGTTGAGGTCAATCTGAATGGAGCGCGCCGAGGGCCCTTTGTCTATCATGATGTCGATGCGGTAGTCCTCCATAGCCGAATAGAGGTATTCCTCCACGACGGGCGAGAGACGATGGATTTCGTCGATGAACAGCACGTCGTTGGGCTCCAGTGAGGTGAGCAGTCCCGCGAGGTCGCCGGGCTTGTCGAGTACGGGGCCGCTGGTGATTTTGAAGCCCACCCCCAGCTCGTTGGCGATGATGTTCGACAGCGTGGTCTTGCCCAGTCCCGGAGGGCCGTGCAGAAGCGTGTGGTCGAGGGGCTCGCCCCGGTAACGGGCGGCCTCCACGAAGACGCGCAGGTTGTCCGTGACCTTGGTCTGGCCGCTGAAGTCCCCGAAGCGTAGCGGCCGCAGGGCGTTCTCGAAGTCGCGCTCGCCCGCATTGCGCTGCTCGCGTATGTCGAAATCTTCCTCCATCATTATGGCCACAAAGATAACGATTTATTGTGAGGTGGGAAACTTTTGTTCCGCATTTTTTTCACGCGCTCCCTTTGCCGAGTCTGCGAGCAGTCGAAGCCGCTGCACGCAACGGCCGCAGACCGGCCTCCCGGATGGCCGAAAAACAAGACGGGCGTCTTTCACACGAAAGACGCCCGTCTTGTTGATGCAAGATGCCCGTCTTATTGCCGAAAGACGGGCGTCTTATAAAAACAGAGCTTCGACTCCTTCCCATAGCCGTCCGAGAAGCGGAAAAGAAAGGCGGCGGATGCGGGGGTGGATTTTCCTTAACATATTTTAACGTATAGATAATGGCCGTTACGAATCTTTTTAACTAATTTTGTGAAACTTAACATCATAAACAACAATAACATAAAAGACGATGAGAAAGATTCTGATGGTAATACTGGTGCTGGCCGGCATGAGCGGAGAGGCAAGTGCCAAATGGTTTCTGGCGGGAGGTGCTAACCTCGGCTATCTGAAAGACCACTTCGGATTTGTTTTGAAGCCCTCGGCCGGCTATGAGTTCAACGACCGGTGGGCAGTGGGTCTCGGGCTTGGTATGGGATTCGCTACGGGCGACAACGGCTACGGATACGTAGAGCCCTATGTCCGCTTCAACTGCTGGAACAACGACAAAGTGTATCTTGACCTCAAGGGTCGCGGCGAGTTTCTGTTCAACGAAGGCTTAGGCGGCGGACAAATTGGCATAACGCCCTCCATCCGTTGCAGCCTCAACGACCACTGGCAACTGTACAGCGACGTAGGTCTCTTCGGAGCGGAATATCTCGACGATAAGTGGCGGCCGGCCATGGGCGTAGGCTCCCTTGGCATCGCAGCGGGCGTCATCTATAACTTCTGACACCGGATTCCGCCACGCCTCCCCCAGTATGAGCGTGGCGGTTTTGCATTTGTCGGCCGGAGAGGGGGCGAATGTCGGAAATAATTCGTAAGTTTGCAGCCGGACTTTCAGCATACCCCGACATGGAACATCCTTTGGAACAATTTCACTATTGCCCGAAATGCGGTTCGCCGCACTTCGGGGAGCACAATGCAAAGAGCAAGCAATGCAGGGATTGCGGCTTCACGTACTACTTCAACCCCAGTGCCGCCACGGTGGCTTTCATTCTGCGGCAGCGGAAAGGCGGAGCGGACGCGGCTCCCGAAGAATGGGAACTGCTAGTGGTGCGCCGCGCCAAAGAGCCGGCACGGGGGACGCTCGACCTGCCGGGCGGATTCAGCGACACGGACGAGACGAGCGAAGAGGGCGTGCGCCGCGAAGTGAGGGAGGAAACCGGGCTGGAGGTGGAGGAGACGGAGTTTCTCTTTTCGCTGCCCAACCGCTACCCGTACAGCGGCTTCACGGTACACACGATAGACATGTTCTACCGCTGCCGGGTGCACGATACGGAGGGAGGCCGGGCCATGGACGATGCAGCCGAACTGCTGTGGATTCCCCTGCAAAAAGTGCGGCCCGAAGAGTTCGGATTGGGCTCCATCCGCCGGGGCGTAGAGAAATTTTTGGCAAGTTTTTCTATATAAATAAGGTATAAATAAGATTTTTACTCTACCTTTGCAGCCGGAAACTGTATCAGGGGGTAGTTCCCTACCCCGTATCTTACTACAAAAGCACAGAAAGAAATGAAAGAAAACCTCGTCATCGTGGAGAGCCCGGCAAAGGCAAAGACCATAGAAAAGTTTCTCGGTTCGGACTATAAAGTGATGTCCAGCTACGGACACATCCGCGACCTGAAGAAACGGGCTTTCAGCATCGACACGGACACCTTCGCACCGCAATACGAAATCCCGGCGGACAAAACTCATCTGGTGAGCGAGCTACGCGCACAGGCCAAGAAAGCCAAGACCGTATGGCTGGCTTCCGATGAAGACCGCGAGGGAGAGGCCATCTCATGGCACTTGTTCGAGGTGCTCGGACTGAAACCGGAGAATACACGACGCATCGTCTTCCACGAGATTACCAAGACGGCCATACTGGAGGCCATCAAGCACCCGAGGCAGATTGACCTGAATCTGGTGAACGCCCAGCAGGCACGGCGCGTGCTGGACCGCATCGTGGGCTTCAAACTCTCGCCCGTGCTCTGGCACAAGGTGAAACCCGCCCTCTCGGCCGGCCGCGTGCAGAGTGTGGCGGTGCGGCTCATCGTAGACCGCGAGCGCGAAATCAATAACTTCCAGGGGTCGGATTACTACCGCGTGACGGCGACTTTCCGGTTGCCCGACGGTGTGGAAGTGCAGGCCGAACTCAACCATCGCTTCTCCACGAAGGAGGAGACCCGCGTTTTCCTCGAACAATGCAAGGGCGCGGAGTTTAAGGTCGGCGACATACAGATAAAGCCCACGCTGCGCACGCCCGCACCGCCTTTCACGACGAGTACCCTGCAACAGGAGGCGGCACACAAGCTCAACTTCAGCGTAGCGCAGACCATGATGGTGGCGCAGCGGCTCTACGAGAGCGGACACATCACCTACATGCGTACCGACAGCGTGAATCTCTCGAACCTCTGCTTGGAGACATCGAAGAAGTACATCAGCGAACAGCTCGGAGAGGAGTACGTGAAGACACGGCGCTACCGCACCAACAGCAAGAGCGCACAGGAGGCCCACGAGGCCATACGTCCCACCTACATCGACCGCACCACACTGGAGGCCGGCAGTCAGGAACGCCGGCTCTACGACCTCATCTGGAAGCGCACCATCGCCAGTCAGATGGCCGACGCACAACTGGAGAAGACGACGGTGACGTTGCAGATAAGCGGCTCCGAATATCAGTTTGTGGCCACGGGCGAGGTGGTGAAGTTCGACGGATTCCTGCGCGTCTACCGCGAAACACAGGAGGACGACGGCGAGAAGGCACAGGGCAGCCTGCCGCAGATGAACATCGGTGAGCACATGGAGCGTAAGGAGATAGTGGCCACGCAGCGATTCGCACAGCGGCCCGCACGCTATAACGAGGCCAGTCTGGTGCGCAAACTGGAAGAATTGGGCATCGGACGCCCCTCCACGTATGCCACGACCATCACCACCATACAGAACCGCCAGTATGTCGTGAAGGGCGACAGACCCGGAGAACCGCAGAACTATACCATCCTCACCCTGAAAGGCGACCGGACGGAGGAAAGCGAGAAGACCGTGAACACGGGCAGCGAACGCGGGAAACTGATTCCCACCGACACGGGTATCGTGGTCAATGACTTTCTCTCCCAGCACTTCCCCACCATCATGGACTATAACTTCACGGCCGAGGTGGAGAAGTCGTTCGACGACATCGCAGAGGGCAAGGAGGAGTGGACAGAGGCCATGCACAAGTTCTACAACGACTTCAACCCGCAGGTGGAAGAGACGATGAAGGTCAAGGAGGAGCACCGCATCGGCGAACGAATGCTAGGTAAAGACCCGGAGACGGGACTGGACGTGAGCGTAAAGATAGGACGCTTCGGCGGCGTGGCACAGATAGGTACGGCCGACGACCAGCAGAAGCCGCGCTTTGCCCGTCTGCATCCCGACCAGAGCATCGAGACCATCACGCTGGAGGAGGCACTGGAACTGTTCCGCCTGCCCCGCACGTTGGGCGAGGTGGAGGGCGAACCGGTCACCGTGGGCGTCGGACGCTTCGGGCCTTATGTCTGCCACCGGAAGCAGTACGCCTCCATACCGAAAGAGACCGACCCGCTGAGCATCACACTGGAAGAGGCCCTGGAACTCATGCGCCAGAAAAAGGACGCCGAGGCCAAGAAACTGATTAAGGACTTCGAGGAGGAACCGGAACTGCACGTCATGAACGGTCGCTTCGGGCCTTACCTGCAATACAAAGGACAGAATTTCCGCATTCCCAAGACCGAGCACAAGCGGGTGGAGAGCCTGACGCTGGACGAATGTATGAAGATTATCAACGGACAGGAGGAGAAGCCGGCCGGAAAGACGGCGGGAAAGGGAAAACGCACCTACACACGACGCAACAAATGACACGCATCATCCTCATCGGATTCATGGGCGCCGGAAAGACCACCATCGGACGCCAACTGGCCCTGACGCTGGGATTGCAGTTCTATGACCTCGACTGGTACATCGAGATGCGATACCACAAGAAGGTGAGCGAAATCTTCGCCGAACACGGCGAGGCGTACTTCCGCGACCTTGAACAGCGCATGTTGCACGAGGTGGCGGAGTTTGAGAACGTGGTTATCAGTTGCGGCGGAGGCACACCCTGCTTCGGGGACAACATGGACTACATGAACCGGCAGGGCGAGACCGTCTACCTGAAACTGCAACCCGAAACACTGGCCATGCACCTCAACATGGGCCGAACCGTGAGGCCGCTCATCGCCGGAAAAACGGGCGACGAACTGTTGCAATACATCAAAGAAAAACTCGCCGAACGCGAACCTTATTACACACAGGCGAAACATACGCTCGATGTCAGCCTGATGGACAACTACGAGAAAATAGCTATCACCATAAAACTCTTACGCGAAGAACTGAGCCTATGAAGAAATGGCGCATCGAAGACTCCGAAGAACTCTACAACATCAAGGGATGGGGTATCAATTACTTCGGCATCAATGAGAAGGGGCACGTCTATGTCACCCCGAAGAAGAACAGCATACAGGTGGACTTGAAAGAGATTGTGGACGAACTGGCCACGCGCCACGTCACCGCTCCCGTCCTGCTCCGCTTTCCGGACATTCTGGACAACCGCATCGAGAAGACGGACGAATGTTTCCGAAAGGCCACAAAAGAATACGATTACCGGGCCGAACACTTTATTATTTTTCCCATAAAAGTGAATCAGATGCGCCCCGTCGTGGAGGAAATCATCAGTCACGGCAAGCGCTACAACCTCGGACTGGAGGCCGGCTCCAAGCCCGAACTGCACGCCGTACTGGCCACCAACATGGACTCCGACAGCCTCATCATCTGCAACGGACACAAGGATCAGAACTTCATCGAACTGGCTCTGCTGGCACAGAAAATGGGAAAGCGCGTGTTCCTCGTCATCGAGAAACTGCCCGAACTGAAGATTATTGCCGAGACGGCGCAGCGGTTGGGCGTGCGGCCCAATCTGGGCATACGCATCAAACTGGCGGCCAACGGTAGCGGGAAATGGAGCGAGAGTGGAGGCGACGCTTCAAAATTCGGCCTCAACTCCTCGGAACTGCTCATGGCCCTGCAGATGCTCGACGAGATGGAACTGCGCGACTGCCTGAAACTGCTGCACTTCCACATCGGCAGTCAAATCACCAAAATCCGGCGCATTTCCACCGCCCTGCGCGAGGCCGCACAATTCTACGTGCAGCTCCACGCCATGGGGTTCGACATCGAATTTGTGGACTGCGGCGGCGGACTGGGCGTGGACTACGACGGCACGCGCTCCAGCAACTCGGAATCGTCGGTCAATTACTCCATACAGGAATACGTCAATGACTGCGTTTATACGCTCGTGGAGGCGGCCAACAAGAACAACATCCCCCACCCCAACATCATCACCGAGGGCGGACGCTCACTCACGGCCCACCACAGTGTGCTTATCATCGACGTACTGGAAAGCGTATCGGCCCCGCAGATGCCGGAGGACTTCTATCCCGGAACTGACGACCACAAACTGGTGCACGACCTGACGGAGATTTGGGACAAGCTGTCTTCCCGCTCGCTGCTTGAGGACTGGCACGACGCCGAAGACATCAGGGAAGAGGCGCTCGACCTGTTCCAGCACGGCATCATCGACCTCAAGACACGCGCACAGATAGAGTCGCTCTACTGGGCCATCAGCCACGAAGTGGCCGAACTGGCACACCACCAGAAGCACGTGCCCGACGAGTTGCGCACCCTCGACAAGCAGATGGCCGACAAGTACTTCTGCAATTTCTCGCTCTTCCAGTCCATGCCCGACTCGTGGGGCATCGACCAATTATTCCCCATCATGCCCATTTCCCGCCTCGACGAGCAGCCCACACGCTCCGCCACGCTACAGGACATCACCTGCGACTCCGACGGAAAAATATCGGCCTACGTCAATGGCGGTCACCAGACGAACTACATTCCCCTGCACACCATACAGCCCGATGAGCACTACTACATCGGGGTCTTCCTCGTGGGGGCTTATCAGGAGATTCTGGGCAACATGCACAACCTCTTCGGCGACACCAACGCCGTGCACATCTCCGTAAACAAAGACAACTACGAGATAGACCAGGTCATCGACGGCGAGACGGTGGCTGACGTGCTCGAATACGTGCAGTACGACCCCAAGAAGCTCGTCCGCCGACTGGAAATCTGGGTGAGCCGGGCCGTGCAGGACGGCAAGATTACCGAAAACGAAGGCAAGGAGTTCATTTCCAACTACCGCGCCGGACTGTATGGATACACGTATCTGGAATAACCGAAAAGAAGCATCGAACCTTGAATACCGAGAACTTAACCGTACTGAAAATCGGCGGTGCCGTGGTGGAGGACGAGCCGTCGCTCGACCGTCTGGTGCGTGACTTCGCCGCCATCCCCGGCCCGAAAGTGCTTGTGCACGGCGGCGGACGCTCGGCAACGGCCCTCGCCGGACAGTTGGGCGTGGAGACGCGCATGGTGGAGGGACGCCGCGTGACGGACGACGAAATGCTGCGCATCGTCACCATGGTCTACGGCGGACTGGTGAACAAAAACATCGTGGCCAGACTGCAGGCCGCCGGAGTGAACGCACTGGGCATGACCGGTGCCGACATGGACATCATCCGCAGCCACCGCCGGCCGCTGCGCAACGGCATCGACTACGGTTGGGTGGGCGACGTGGAACGCGCCGACGGGCAGCGGCTCGCAACCCTCATCCACGAAGGCACAACCCCCGTCATCGCACCGCTCACCCACGACGGGCAGGGCCACCTGCTGAATACCAACGCCGACACCATGGCACAGACCGTGGCCTGCGCACTGGCTTCCCGCTTCCGCGTGACGCTGCGTTTCGCTTTCGAGAAACGAGGGGTCATGCGCGACGCCAACGACCCCAAAAGTTTCATTCCGCACATCACCGAACAGGACTTTCTGCGGCTGCGCGACGAAGGCGTGGTCTACGGCGGCATGCTGCCCAAACTGGAAAACGCACTGCAGGCCATCCGCAGCGGAGTGGCGGAGGTGCGAATCGGCGAAACCCGCATAACGGCATGAGGGAGGAGCAGTTCCGAAACGACATTCTCCCGCTGAAAGACAGAATCTTCCGTCTGGCCCTGCACCTCACGCTCAATCGTGAGGAGGCGGAAGACATTGTGCAGGAAACGCTGCTCAAGGTATGGCAGAAGAGGGACGAATGGGCCCACATCGCCAACATGGAGGCTTATTGCCTCACCATCTGCCGCCACCTTGCCCTCGACCACCAGCGCCGGCAAACAGCCGGCAGGGAAACGCCCGTCGGCGATTTCCCGCCCTCCATGCCCCACCCCGACCGCACACCGGACGAACTGCTCGACCAACAGCAGCGGATCGAGGCCGTCCGGGAAATCATCGGCCAACTGCCCGAAGTGCAACGGACGATTATCGAACTGCGCGACATCGAGGGCCTGCGATACGACGAAATCGCACAAGTGACGGGACTGTCGGAGACGCAGGTGAAAGTGTACCTGCACCGCGCCCGAACAAAAATTAAAGAAAAATTCACCCGACAACTGTAACTTTTTCCCGTCTCGTTCGTCTACCCTATAGAGAGACACCCTAAAACTGTCGGATTGTGAACTATCAATACATCGAACAACTGCTGGAACGCTACTGGGAATGCCAGACGACACTGGAGGAGGAAGCCATACTGCGCGCTTTCTTCACGCAGGACGACATCCCCGCCAGTCTGCTGCCCTACCGCGACCTGTTCCTTGCCGAGGCCAACATGAGCGAAGAGCATCTGGGCGAAGCGTTCGACCGCCGCATCATGGGCCTGCTGGAAACCGGAGACACGCAACGGAACGTTCAGTTACGGCCCCTCAGCATGAGACAGCGGCTGCGCCCGTTCTACCGTGCCGCCGCCATTGTAGCCATCGTTCTCACCATCGGCATGGCCGCCCAACAGGGTTTCGAGACCCGGGAACATACCGAAGACAGTGTCCCTCGCCTCTCGGTGGCCACCGCAGGAGAAGACACACTCGAACTCTTCACCGATATGACCGAAGAGCAGCAGACCACCGTATTGGCTCCCTCTCAGACCGATTCCCTGAGAGCGATAGCCCCCTGAAAGAAAATGAATGAATAAACAACCATTTGCTTTTTAAAACCGCGACGAGAGGCAGCCCCACAATAGGCTGCCTCTCCTCATATCCGCCCCCGACCGTTTTCGGCCCCGGGCAGGACTACATTATTCAGAGGCGACCGGTTAATTATTCGCTCACCTTTGAATAA
>CAMWQU010000010.1 GCA_947176535.1 uncultured Prevotellaceae bacterium | reverse complement strand
GAACTCGGGACCTCATCCTTACCAAGGATGCGCTCTACCACTGAGCTAAAGCAGCGTCACTTTGTTTTTTGAGCGGAAGACGGGGCTCAAACCCGCGACCCCCAGCTTGGAAGGCTAGTGCTCTATCGACTGAGCTACTTCCGCATTAGTTTCCGACACATCGGTTGCCCGGTAATATTTTGACAGAGCCTCAAAATGCTTTATCTGTCCATTTACTCCGACATCCGTAAAGTCGTGTGGGTGGTGATGGATTCGAACCACCGAAGGCGTAAGCCAGCAGATTTACAGTCTGCCCCATTTGGCCACTCTGGTAACCACCCTTGTTCACTATTTCAATTCGAGCCTTTCGCTTATCGGCTTCTCTCTTTTTCGAGCCTCTTGTCGGATTCGAACCAACGACCCCGAGATTACAAATCACGTGCTCTGGCCAACTGAGCTAAAGAGGCATATTGCACGCCGTATCAAGACCCGTCTAAGAACTAAATCGGCTGCAAAATTAGGCATTTTTTTCGAAACCGCCAAACTTTTTCCGCAGTTTTTAGCGATTTTTCTGTTTTTCCTTGTATTTCTCCAACTGACGCGTCAGTGTATCGGCGCACAAGTCCACCGTTTCCTCAAATGTATCAGCCACTTTCTGCGCATACAACTCTCCACCGGGCAAAACCAGACGAATGGAACCTTCCTTATTGGCAGCCGTTTCGGGCTTCACCACTTTCAGCACAACTTCGGCGTTCTTAATCTCTGCACAGAAGCGCGTAAGTTTGCCCACTCTCTTCTGAACATAGTCCTGCAGTTTCTCCCCTGCCTCGAAATTGATGGCCTGAATTTTGATTTCCATAGTCTTTTCCTTTTAGTTAAGCTCGTGGGTGAGCCTGATTATACATTTTCTTCAGCTCCTCGAACGTCGTATGCGTATATATCTCCGTCGTGGCGAGATTAGCATGCCCCAAAAGCTCCTTTACAGACTGCAAATTGGCTTCGTTATTGAGCATTGCCGTGGCGAACGAGTGTCTCAGGACGTGCGGCGAACGCTTTTTCTGCGTGGTCACGAGCGAGAGATAGCGATGCACTATCGTGTAAACCTGATAGACCGTCAGTCTTTTTCCGGTTCGCGGACTGCAAAAGACCGCTTTTGTCGTTTCCTCGCCAAACGCCTCCCGCTGTTTCTGCCTGTAGACCGACAACGCCTCGCAGAGTTCTTCGCCGAAAGGAATTATCCGCTGATTGTTGCGCTTTCCGGTCACCTTCATCTGTCGTTGGGACAAATCTACGTCCGACCAGTCGAGTCCTACCAGTTCCGCCCGCCGGATGCCTACGGAATATAGTGTAAGCAACACCATCCGGTCGGTCATCCCATCCAAATCATCCTTAAAGTAAGGCCCGTCAAGCAAGCGATCCATTTCCTGTTCGCGAACGAACGTCGGCAATAGTTTCTCCTTCTTGGGCCCCTGCAGGGCGTACACCGGATCAGCTTTCACCCGACCTCTCTGGAGCAGAAAGCGGTAGAACGTCTTCAGTGCGCTTAGTTTCTTACAGACCGTCCGGGCTGATTCTCCGCGCTCCATGAGTTCCACCATCCAATCGCGAACCACGTCACTGTCCACATCTTCCCATTTCCGCTCGCCTTCCTGCTCGTCCAGATAGGTTCTAAACTGCTTCAGCACGTTAGCGTAGACTTCGATAGTGAGTGGCGATCGGTTGCGCTCTGTCGCCAGATAGGTGAGGAAAGACTCAGTCCACATCTACTCTTCCACGCGGCGGAGCTGCTGCACGTAGACGGCACGCTCGTGAGCGAGGCGCTTCAGCACAGAGGGCTTGTCAAACTGCTGACGGGCGCGAAGCTCTTTCATTACACCAGTTTTCTCAAACTTTCTCTTGAACTTTTTCAGGGCGCGTTCGATGTTCTCGCCTTCTTTTACAGGTACTACAATCATGTTTTTAGTTTTATTTTATTTTTGTTATTCCAATTCGTTTCCAATAGGATAGACAGTGTCTATTATTAGCGGCTGCAAAGTTACGGAGTTTTTCGTAATCTGCAAACTTTTTCCCGCCTTTTTTCCATACGCCCGGCAATATTGTTCCGCAAACGGGCCGCAGGCAGGACATCGGCGATTCGTGCAAGGCTGCCCTGCGAACGAATCAGAACCCAATTACCGAATTATAGATTTTCTACGGTGTCGCAGAGCGGTGCCGGACACTCCCCTGCCCCGACCCGCGCAGGACGAGCCACAATCCTCCTATTGACGGAGGCTCGACCATACTATTGTCTCGCCTCCGTCCCGCTATGGACTACGCCCCGTCCTCCTATACGTGTGCGCACGTGTATGCGCATGCGCGTTCCATAAATAAATATAAAGAAAAAACAGGAAATACGACCTCCCCGACGCTATCCCAATTCGCTGACAACGGAAAGAAATCACTATTTAACAAGCACCGGCCAACCCTTCTTCCATTTCAGTTCACATAGAAACAGTTTGCTGGCCCCACGCTTGCGCTTGTCATAACCGTGAGCCACAAAGTACCACCGTCCGTCCATCCGGTAGACCGCACAATGGCCCACGCCGCTATACTCGGGCGTCTCCCCGATAAGTATCTCACCACCACCCTCAAGCATCGGCCGGCCGTCTTTCCCCACATACGGCCCCTGAACACTCCGACTGCGTCCCACGGCAGTTTTGTAGTTGCTGCCAAGTCCCCGGCAGCAGTAGTCGTAGCTCACGAAGAGGTAGTACCACTTGCCCCGGCGCACGATGAACGGTGCCTCGATGGCATTGTCCCCGGCCGGTTCGCCTTCATGCGTCACGGTATGGGCAGGGCGGCGGCGGGCTATGGTAACCGGCTCGCCGACGGTTGTCTTCATATCGTCGGCAAGCGGCACAAGCTGTATGCCGTCCCAGAATGAACCGAACGTCATCCACGGGTGCCCGTCCTCGTCAAGGACGACATTAGGGTCGATGGCGTTCCAGTTGTTCACGCCCGGTTGGGAACTTACGACGGCACCGAGGTCTGTCCACTTGTAGTCGGGACTCGCGGGATCGAGGGTCGCATTGACAGCTACGCCTATCACCGACGTGTTTTTACCAAAAGCGGAACAACTGTAATACAGATACCAGCGACCGCCGACCTTTATAATATCGGGGGCCCATGTGTGTCCGCGATATGAGGGTACATAGTCGGTTGTCCATCCGGGTATCGGGTCGAGAGGCGACTTCTCCTTTCTCCACTCCTTGAGATCAGTCGAGGACATCAGGCTTATGCCCATTCCGGTGGAAAAGACATAATACGTTCCGTCCTCTTTGGCCATCACGGGGTCATGAACACCGGGGTCTGCGAATCCGGAGCGTTGCTGCGCCACGACATTGGTCGTAAGAGTCAGTCCGACAAGAAGCGAGCAAAGGAAGCGTTTTTTCATCTTAAATCTGTAAATTTGCATGGGAGAGATACGAAAAGTCCCCATGCAACAGGATATGTCGCATGGGGATGAACAAACATTTTCTGTTAGGCGAGGTTTGGATTTATCTTGCCCCACTCGCTCACGGGAGGCAGGATGCCCAGCGTCACCAGCTCATCGCGCATCTTGCACAAGTGCTCGTAGCTCTGGTCCAGCTTGGCCATTTCCTCGGGCGTACCGGTCGGCTGCTGATAGGTGCAACCGTCGGGGCAAAGTGTGGTGGGCATAGCCATCATGATGTGGTTGTACTTATCGTTCTGCACATACGTGCCCACGGGCCAGCAGAACTTATCGCCACCCATGACGGCACGAATCATTTCCACCGAGCAGTAGGCAGGGCTCTGCCACGAACTGCGTCCGCGCAACTCGATAATCTTGGCACCGCCTTTCGTCACGTCCACTTTCAACTGTTCCCACTCTTCCGCCGGGAGCTCAGGCGTACCAATCAGCTCGTTCAGGGGCTTGCCGGCCACTTTCACGGCACTGCCGAATACGGCCATCTGCTCGCCGTGGCCGCCATAGGTGGCACAACCGGTTACCTCATACTGAGGAATGCCGAACTTCTTGGCCAAAGCCGACTGCAGACGTGTGGAGTCGAGAGCGGCCAACGTAGTCACCTGACCGGGTTTCAGACCGCTGTAAAGCAGCGTTACAAGGCCCGTCAGGTCGGCGGGGTTGAAGATAACGACAACGTGTTTCACGTCGGGGCAGTAGGTCTTGATGTTCTTTCCCAGTTCTTCTGCAATCTTGCAGTTACCGGCCAGCAAGTCCTCGCGGGTCATGCCTGCCTTACGGGGAGCACCACCACTGGAAATGATGTACTTGGCATCCTTGAAAGCCTCAGCCACATCGGTGGTGGCAGTGAGGTTCACACCGTCGTAGCCGCAGTGGAACATTTCCTCCATCACACCCTCCATAGCAGGAGCGTACACGTCATACAGACATACGTTGGGGGTCAGCTTCATGGTCAGAGCCGTCTGTACCATGGTGGAACCGATGGCACCACCCGCACCCACAATCACTAATTTGTCGTTTGTTAAAAAAGCCATTTTCGTAATGATTTTTAGATTGTGTTTTTAGTATATTTACATTCTCTGCCTACAAATATACGGAATAAATTTCAGTCCTCGGCACAAAGGTATCAATTATTTTTACTTTCTGCTTTCCGCTTTCCGCTTTAATTCGTACATTTGTGCAACATAACCCGGAAAGCAGATGCCCGCAGGGAGCCTGTCCGGACATGAAAAATTATACAGAACACCTAACGCAATGACAGAACATCTTGAAATCAACAAAGGGGGCAAGACCGACAAGTACGCCACATTGTTGCCCCAGATTCGCAGTGTCGTGGCCGGCGAGCCCGACCTCATCGCTCGCATGGCCAATGTCTGCGCCATGCTCCACGAAACGTTCTCGTGGTGGTGGACCGGTTTCTATCGCGTTGCAGACGATAACGAACTTGTCCTCGGCCCGTTCCAGGGGCCACTGGCCTGCACCCGCATCCGCCGCGGTCGCGGGGTATGCGGCACGGCATGGCAGAGCGAACGCACGCTGGTGGTGCCCGACGTTGATCGGTTCCCCGGACACATTGCCTGCTCGGCAGCCTCAAGGAGCGAGATTGTGGTACCCGTTCGCGATGCCTCGGGACGTATCATCGCGGTGCTCGACATCGACAGCACCCAACCGGCCACTTTCGACGATGCTGACCGGGAGTGGTTAGAAAAAATCGTCGCTCTCCTCCAATAACATTTAGACCTATCATTTTCACTGACACCATGGATAAAATAGAACGTCTGCGCCAGTGGTTGCGCGACCGCAACCTCTCCGCTTTCATCTTTCCCTCCACCGATCCGCATTCGGGCGAATACGTCCCGGAGCGATGGAAGACCCGCGAATGGATTTCCGGTTTCAACGGCTCCGCCGGCACGGCCGTGGTCACTCTCACCGATGCGGCACTCTGGACGGACAGCCGCTACTTCCTCGCTGCCGAGCAGCAACTCGCCGGAACGCCTTTCCGTCTAATGAAGGAGAGGCTTGCCGACACACCCACCATCGCCCGGTGGCTCGGACAAGTGCTTCCGCAGGGGAGCCGTGTGGGCATAGACGGTTGGGTGAACACGGTCGATGACGCACGCCGCCTGCAAGGCGACCTTCAGTTCGAGGGACTGGAACTCGTCATTGCGCCTGACCCGGCCGACGATTTATGGGAAGGCCGACCTTCCGTCCCCCTGAACCCCATTGAAATACAGCCCATAGCGTTTGCCGGCGAGGAGGCAACAAGCAAGTTGGAGCGTCTGCGGAACCGATTGCACGAACAGCACGCCGACGGCATCATCGTCACCCAGCTCGACGACATCGCATGGCTCACCAACCTGCGCGGCACCGACGTGCACTGCTGTCCGCTCTTCGTCTCGTACCTCACCGTCACGACCGACGAGGCCTGCCTCTACACCGACCCGCGCAAGGTTTCGCCCGAAGTGGCCGACTATCTTTCCGCGCAAGGTATCAGACTCGACAGTTACGCGAATGTCCGCTGCCTCGGAGGCCGCATCATCATCGACCCGTCTACATGCAATCACGCACTCATTCAGCACACGGCCGACGCGGCGTCCGAATGCCGGATTATCGAACACCCGAACATCGTCGCCCCCACGAAGGCGGTCAAGAACGAGAGCGAGATAGCAGGCTACCGACGGGCCATGCAACGCGACGGCGTGGCACTGGTACGTTTCCTGCGCTGGCTGCTCCCCGCCGTAGAGGCCGGTGGTGAAACGGAAATCAGCATCGACCGGAAACTGACCGCTCTGCGCGCCGAACAGCCGCTGTACCGCGACATGTCGTTCGACACCATTGCCGGATATGCAGCCCACGGGGCCATCGTCCACTACGAGGCCACACCCGAGACGGACGCAAAACTGGAACCGCGCGGACTGCTCCTGCTCGATTCCGGCGCACAATATCAGGACGGCACGACGGACATCACGCGAACCATCGCTCTGGGCCCCCTCACCGACGAGGAGCGCACCGACTACACGCTGGTGCTGAAAGGGCACATCCGTCTGGCCATGGCGAAGTTCCCTGCCGGGACAAGCGGCACGCAACTCGATGTGCTGGCCCGCTACGCGATGTGGCAGCAGGGGCTCAACTTCCTCCACGGCACGGGCCACGGGGTAGGCTCCTACCTCAACGTCCACGAAGGGCCGCATCAGATTCGCATGAACTACATGCCCGCACCGCTCCGCGCCGGAATGACGGTGACGAACGAACCGGGCATCTACAAGACCGGCAAACACGGCTGCCGCACCGAGAACACGCAGCTCATCACTCACTTCCGTGACAGCGAGTACGGCGAGTTCCTGCAGTTCGAACCGCTCACGCTCTGCCCCATAGACACCACGCCCATACGGCGCGAAATGATGGCGGCCGACGAGATAGAGTGGCTCAACAGCTACCACGAACACGTCTGCCGCGAACTGCTGCCGCTGCTCGACAACGAGGACGACCGCCAGTGGCTGCGCGAGGCAACCCGCCCCCTGTAAGCGGAACCGCTCACACAAAATCCGTAACAACACGAATACAACTAAAAGGTAAGACTATGGCTATCATAAAGAAACTTAACGGCATGCCCGGCCCCCGCTTCGGCCGGCACTGCTACTTCAGCGAGGGAGCGGTTATCGTAGGCGACGTGGAGATGGGCGACGACTGCACCGTATGGTTCAACGCCGTCATCCGCGGCGACGTCCATTACATCCGCGTGGGCAACCGCACCAACATTCAGGATAACTCCTGCCTCCACACGCTCAACGGAAAGGCAGCCGTCATTTTGGGCGACGACGTCACCATCGGCCACTCCGTCACCCTCCACGGCTGCGAAGTGCGCGACGGGGCACTCGTGGGCATGGGGGCCACCGTGCTCGACCACGCCATTGTGGGCCGCGGTGCCATCGTTGCAGCCGGTGCGTTGGTGCTGTCAAACACGGTCATCGGCGACGGCGAATTGTGGGGCGGCGTGCCGGCCAAGTTCATCAAAAAAGTAGACCCAGAACAGGCTCAGGCCCTCAACAAGACCTACGCACAACACTATGTCCAGTACAGCGACTGGTTCCGTGAGGCCGACAGCGACCCTGCCAACACGCAGATTGTCACCCGCAGCGAAGACTTGGTTTAAGACCGTCGGGAAATAAGAAAATAAAATATCGGTACTTTCGGCATACAACGCTAAAAGTACCGATATTTTTGTGCTTCCTATTTTAATGTACACGCACACGCGGGGAGGACGGTGCCTCGTCCCGCTATTGTCGGGCCTCAATCCTGCTATGGACGGAGCTCCGTCCATAGCAGGATTGAAGCCCGTCCTCGGAAGGACTCTCCGGAGGGCCCGACGAAGAGGTAGGAAAAAGGACGTTACGGCCGGGCAGAAGAGGCAGCAGAAAACTCACGAAGTCGGGACAAGGCTTTCGCGATAAGGTCGTGCGTGCCGCTACCATCATTGACGTAAGCGACCACCATGTCGGCATAACGGAGTGCCTCGCGCAGAGCCTCATCCTTGCCGGGCCGGTTCTCACGGAGGTCAGCCGCGAGGGTGAGCAGTTCGGCCAAATCCTCCGGCTCGGCCAGATTGCCGGGGCGCATGGTGTTGATGGCCAAATCGAGTGCTGCGGCATCGGCCGCCTGCATGGCCTGCAACATGCGCGCATAACCGTGCGGGGCCCAAGGTGCATAATCGGGTACTTTCGTCGCCATGGCCTGCCAGGCTTCCTGGGCCGACTGACGCTCGCGCGCCACCTGCATGAGTCGGGCAAGTCGGGAAACGGAAGCGGACTGCCGGGCAGACTTTCGCCGTGCCTTCACGTCGAGGCGCAGATAATGGGTACAACTGTCCGTATGCCAATAGTCCGGCTGAAAGGAAATGTTCCCCAACCGGCAGGTGTAGACGGGAGAGCGACGGACTTTCAACTCGCGGAGGTCGGCACTCAGGCGGAAATCGGCTTCGTCCCAGGTGTGGACATCGGGAGTGGCCATGACCAACGGGCCAAACATGAGGGCTCCGGCCCAACAGGGAGCGAAAGGCGTATGGAGAGCGTTCCGGCCGGTGGCGGCAAGTTCCATCTTGTCGGGGCCGAAGCTGATGTGGGGCATGAAAGGCATCGTCACCTCCACGACATCGTCGGCCGACCAGCAGCGTCGAGGGATCTCGACGTAACGGGACGTGCGGGAGTCCGAAGGTGCGGAAAGAGGAGTCCCGTTGAGGCGGACTTCAAAGCCCTGCGTGGCCCAGTAGGGAACGCGCAGACGCATGGCGAACTCTCCCCCGCCCCGGACACGGATGATGCTCTTCTCCGCGGGCCACGCACAATCCTGAGAGAGGGTGACGCCCAGCCCGCGCCAACGGGCTTCGGTGGGCAGGTAGAGGGCTACGTAGAGCAACGAATCGTCGTCGGAGACGAAGTAGGCAGCCTCCTGGTACTTGACGTGATTTTCGGCCCCGGTGCCTCCGCAGCAGGAGGACTGGGGCGTCTCGTTTCCAAAGGGTTTGGTGGCGTTCATGCCCACGGCATACTGGTAGGTGACTCCGTAGTGCGTGGGATGGAGCGACCCCACAATCTGGTTGTAGAGCACCCGCTCGTAGTAATCCATCAGCGTGGCATCGTCCGGCGTGTAGCCGTTGAGTTCCTTGGTGAGTTTGGCCAGATTGTAGGCACAGCAGGTCTCGTTGATGTTGGGATTGGGATAGATGTCGTTATGGTAGTCGGCCTGCGTGTTGGTATTCATGCTGAGCATCTGGGAATAGGGCTGACGGAACATTTCTCCGTTGCCCACCCCGCCCGTGGCGTAGAGGTAGCGGCCCTGAACGAGATTCCAGAAGTTGCGGGAAAGGTGGTAATAATAGGGATTTCCGTTGGAACGGTAGGAACGCAAAGCACCGGTAATCATGGGGATGTGCTGGTTGGCATGCCGCGTGCGTATGTCGTCGATGTTCCGGCTGAGGGGCGTGAAGAAAGCCGGGGCGTCGAAATAGGCGGCGGCTTCGAGCAGACGGGTCTTGTGGACAGTGTCAGTCATCATTTCGGAAAGCTGGGACAGCGACTCGGCCATGCCGCCCACCTCGCCGGCAATGTACATGTTCCACATCTCATAGCGGTTGCCGGGACGCTCGCGACGCTCGGCCTGCGTACCCTCCGTCTGCACGAAAGTACGGTAATGGAGACGGTTCCACACCCACAGCCCCATGTCGCGGGCGATGAGTATGGCTTTGGCCGCAACGTCGGGTTCGTCAATATTTCGGGCGATGTCGATAAGTCCGGCCAACTGCTTGTGGATGGTATAGTAAGGTGCCCACACCCACGCTTCGTTATTGTAGGGGCGGTAAGCCTCAACGAGAAGAGCGTGCTGGGGCGGAATGGCGTTGAGATAGCCGTAGCCGTAGTGGCGGTAGTCGCGCTTGTAGCGGTCGAAGTCGGCCCACGTGCCCTTCAGGTTTAGGAGACTGTCCCCGGGTGCTAAGTCGCGGGCCTCCCAGTAACGTCCCAGCGAATCGTTCCAGAGGAAAGTCCGTTCCTGACACTGCCGCATCTCATCCACCATGCAGCGGATGCAGCGGCGGAGTTCGGCCTTGGTCGTTTCATCCCCGGCCGAGGCAAAAGCAAAAGCCAGCGCCGAGAGATAGTGCCCCGTGCCGTGCCCTTTGAGTTTGGTGGTCGGCGAGTCCCAACCGTCGGAGCGGGGATAACCCTCGGTGGGGAGACCGTAGGTATCGCGGTAGTTGTAAAGCTGTTGCGCCACATCCCAGGACAGGATGGTGCGAATGGCGAGGTCGCGGTTCTCGGTGAGGCGGTTGCTGCCCGTCAGCCGGACATCGGCAAGCGGCAGAGGCCGAACCGCGGGCTGCGGTGACGGAACAGAATGCGGACGGGCGACGACACAGACTTCCGCCGTGACGGGGAAACCCTCCGCCGTCGTGTTGTCTCCGATGATGAATCCCCGTACTTCGTAGCGGCGTCCCACGGGATAGAGTGCCGAATCGGCCTGTGCTTCTTCAGTCTGCCGCATGGCATTATCCCAGCGGACAGAACGCCACTCGGCATAACCGTCGGAATAGGTGACCCACACCTGCCAGGGTAATTCGGGGGCCGTCCCCACGGGTGAGGAGACGGAGACGGGTTCTACACTACGGATAAAGCGGGACTTGCCTTGCACGGAAGAGGCGGCAAAAAGCCCCATGCAAGACAGCAAAAGAAAGGTGAAACGGAGATTCATGGTATTTGTCTACAAACCCAAGGTACGGAATATGGCGTCGGAGGCACCGGCATTGCTCACGATGTAGTCGCGACAGGTGCGTCCGCGGGATTCACGCAGTTTGTTGTCGGTGCGTGTGCGATCGACAACGGCATTGAAGAGCGTCGCTCCCGTGATTTCGAAGCAACCGCCCATGCGCAACAGGTCTTCGGCCTCGCGGAAATTCTTGTTATTGGGGCCGATGAGCACGGGAATGCCATAGATGGCGGCTTCGGGCACGTTGTGGATGCCCTCGCCGAAGCCACCGCCGACATAGGCCACATGGCCGTAACGGTACATGCCGGAGAGGAGACCGAAGCAATCGACAATGAGGCAATCGGCCTGCGTTACGTCTTTATCACCTTTCACGGCCTCGGTGTAGCGCAGGAAAGGACGACGCAGTTTCTGCTCGATTTGTTGCAGATGCGACTCGTCGATGACGTGGGGTGCCAGAATCAGCTTCATGTCGGGATGGTTGTTGAAATAGGGGATGATGAGGTCTTCATCGGGAGGCCAACTGCTACCCGCCACAAACACGAAAGGCGAAAGCGAGCGGGGAGCATCGCCGCAAAAGCGGGCCACGAGGGGAAGTTCCTTGGTCTGTTCGGCAATATCTATCACACGGTCGAAACGTGTGTCGCCCACAATCGTCACATTCTCCGTCAGCCCGCGACCGGCCAGCAGTTTGCAGCTCTGTTCGTCCTGCACGAAGAAATGGGTGACGTACTTCAGGACATGGGCATACATACTGCCGTACCAGCGGAAGAATATCTTGTTGGGGCGGAAGATGCTGCTCACACTGTAGAAGGGAATGTGATAGTGATGACACGCCCACATATAATTGGCCCAGAACTCATACTTGATGAAGAAAGCCATTTCGGGACGTATCAGCCGAAAGAAGCGGTAGACGTTGTCGGGAGTGTCGAAAGGGAGATAGCAGACAATGTCAGCTCCGTCATAATTCTTGCGCACATTGTACCCCGACGGGGAAAAGAACGTAAGCAGAATCTTGTATTCGGGATGGTTGCGACGGAAACGCTCCATAAGGGGACGCCCCTGCTCGAACTCGCCCAACGAGGCGGCATGGAACCAGACGTAACGCGCGTTCTTGTCCACCTGCGTCTTCAGAATCCTGAAAGTCTGCCGCTGCCCGCGAAGCAACTCATGGGCTTTCCTGTTGAAAGGCGATACCAGAGCGACAAGCAGCCGATAGAGATAAATGGCGATGAAATAGACGGTCATCCCAGGGTGTCGATTGCGAACTGCATCCGGCGCAGGGTCTCCTCCTTACCTAAGAACGCAGCCAGTTCATACATGTCAGGCCCTTGTCCGGCTCCCACGAGGCAGATACGCCACGCATTCCAGGGACGTATGCCATTCTGCTCCGCCCACGGGTCGATGACGGCTTTCTGTCCCTCGACACTGAAATCGTCAATGTCGTGGAGTACATCCGCAAAGCGGCGCATCTCATCGGCCGTTGTCTCCTGCCAGTTTTTTCTCACAAACTTATCTTCGCGGTTGAAGCTGTCGGGGGCTACAAAGAAGAAGCGCGTAAGCGGCCACAGGTCGCTGATGAAACTGATGTTGCGTTTCTTCTTGTTGCCCTCGCCATCGGTGTATTCAATGACCTTTAGCTTCATCATACGCACCACCTCGGCCTCCTTTTCCGGCGTGGAGACGATGCCCTGACTGCGCAACAGTTTGTCGAACTCGGGCACCCAGGCCTCATCGGGCTGCTGGAGCAAATACTGATGATTGAACCACGCGGCCTTGACATAGTCGAACTTGGCACCGTTTTTCGAACACTTGGAGAGGTCGAAAAGGCGAATCATTTCGTCCATGCTCATGAGTTCCTGCTCGCCGCCCGGGTTCCAACCCAACAGAGCGAGGAAATTGACCACGGCCTGGGGCAGATAGCCACGTTCGCGGTAACCGCTGCTCACCTCTCCCGATTTGGGGTCGTGCCATTCGAGCGGGAAGACGGGGAAACCGAGTTTGTCGCCGTCGCGCTTGCTCAGTTTACCGTTACCCACGGGTTTCAGCAGCAGAGGCAGATGGGCGAAACGGGGCATGGTGTCGGCCCAACCGAACGCACGGTAGAGCAGGACATGGAGGGGCGCACTGGGCAACCACTCCTCGCCACGGATGACGTGGGTGACTTCCATGAGATGGTCGTCCACGATGTTGGCCAAATGATATGTAGGCAACTGGTCGGCACTCTTGTAAAGCACCTTGTCGTCGAGAATGGAGGAATTGATGACTACATCGCCACGGATAATATCATCGACATGAACATCCTCGCCGGGTTCAATCTTGAAACGCACCACATACTGGTGACCCGCCTCAATAAGACGCTGCACCTCGTCGGCAGGAAGGGTGAGCGAGTTGCGCATCAGACCGCGGGTGCGGGCGTCGTACTGGAAGTTCTCTATCTCCTGACGCTTGGCATCCAACTCCTCGGGAGTGTCGAAAGCGATGTAAGCCTTGCCGGCATCCAGCAGTTGAGTGACGTAGCGCCGGTAGATGTCGCGGCGCTCGCTCTGCCGGTAAGGCCCGTAGTTTCCGCCAAAAGAGACTCCCTCGTCGAACTGAATGCCCAACCAGCGGAATGCCTCGATAATATATTCCTCGGCTCCGGGCACAAAACGGTTGGAGTCGGTGTCTTCGATACGGAATATGAGTTCGCCGCCATGCTGACGGGCGAAAAGGTAATTATACAAAGCCGTGCGCACACCACCGATGTGCAACGGGCCTGTGGGGCTGGGAGCGAAACGCACCCTTACTTTCTTGTCGTTCATGTGTTGCATTTATAATTTAATACGCAAATTTACGAAATTTATTCCTTATATACCGTATTTTCTTTGTAATTTTGCCTTATAGAAACAAATATCAAGATAAAGAGACCGGAATAACGACATGAGCAGATACAATCACAACCGGCGATTCACCGCCCGCGGAAACATCTACCGCGCCCTCGTATCCCTTAGTTCCATTGCCATCCTTGTCTTCTTCATGCCACGGGGCAACCAGATGAAGATAGACTTCAAGAAAGATAATCCCTGGAACTACGGTCAGGTCATTGCCACGGAGAACTTCCCCATACTGAAAAGCGAAGAGCGGCTGCAACAGGAACGGGATAGTCTGATGCAGATGTACAAGCCCATCTTCGAGATGCTGGCGGAAGTCGGGAAGGCCAAGACCGAAGAGTTTAAGAAAGTGTTTGATCAGGAGCTGATTAACAACGTTCCGCGTCCCTACCGCAAACACATCATCGAGAAGCTGATACACATCTACCAGACGGGTATCATGCAGGCCGATGACTATGAGCGCATGAAGAAAGAGCGCACGACCGGCATTGTGCTGTCGGTGCAGAACATGGGCTACACCCACACCCTGAAAGAGATATACACGCCGAAGACGGCCTACGAGTACCTGATGGAAGAAAAGGGAGGAGAGGAATTCAGCCGCAGTGTGCTGCAACGCTGCAACCTGAATCGCTTTGTAACGACGAATTTGGTCTACGACGAGGAGCGTTCCAAGTCGCAGTTAGAGAACGTGGAGAAGCAGCTCGTGCTCTACTCCGGGCAGGTGCTGGCCGGACAGAAAATCATTGACCACGGCGACATCGTGGACGAAAAGGCATACGACGTACTCCGTTCGTGGCTTGCCCATCAGGAGGGCAGACAGCGCTCGACGATGGAGAAGTCCAGCGAAATCATCGGCCAACTGCTGTACGTGACGTTGCTCGTCGTCTGTCTGCTGATATTCTTCAACCAGTTCCGCATGGACTATCTGCAATGCTCGCGCACCGTCATGCTCATTGCTCTGCTCACCTGCTGCTTCCCGCTCATCACCTATGCACTGGTGAAGCACAGCCTGCTCAGCGTCTACATCATTCCCTATTGCATCCTGCCCATCTTCGTGAGAGTGTTCCTCGATTCGCGGACGGCTTTCATCACCCACCTCGTGAGCATACTCCTGAGTGCCATTGCCATCACCGCTTCGTTCCAGTTCGTTGTGGTACAGATAGTAGCGGGCCTCGTGGCCATATACAGCCTGCGGCAGTTGTCGCAACGCTCGGAACTCTTCGTCTCCGTCATTCAGGTAACGTTCTTCTCCATGGTATGCTATCTGTGCTTCGACCTCATGAGCATGAACATGAATCTGGAAAGGCACATCGACTACCATCCCTACGTCTACATTCTCATCAACGGCTTCCTGCTGCTCGTTTCCTACCTGCTGCTCATCCCCATCGAGAGGCTGTTTAAGTTCACGTCCACGGTCACACTGGTGGAACTGTCGAACACGAACAACGAGATACTGCGCCGGCTGAGCGAGGAGGCACCGGGAACGTTCCAGCACTCCATGCAGGTGGCCAATCTGGCGGCGGAAGTGGCCAACGCCCTGGGCGGAAAGAGCCAATTAGTGAGAACGGCGGCCCTCTACCACGACATCGGAAAATTGGATGCGCCCGTATTCTACACCGAGAATCAGAACGGCGTGAATCCGCACGACAAACTTTCCTACGTGAAGAGTGCGCAGATAATCATCAGTCACGTTAAGAAAGGGCTGGAACTGGCGGAGAAGTACCGCCTGCCCGAAACCATCCGGGACTTCATTGCCACGCACCACGGCACGAACAAGGCGAAGTATTTCTACATCAAGTACAAGAACGAGTTCCCCCTGTTGCAGGTGGACGAGAATTTCTTCACCTATCCCGGCCCCAATCCTTCGACCATGGAACAGGCCATACTGATGATGTGCGACGCCGTGGAGGCCGCAAGCCGCAGCCTGCCCGAATATACCGAGGAAAACATCAGCAAACTGGTGGATCGCATCGTGGACGGACAAGTGGCGGAGGGATTCTTCAACCACTGCCCCATCACGTTCGAGGACATCGCGCGGGCCAAACAGGTGCTGAAAAACAAACTCACCACCATCTACCATACGCGCATCAGCTATCCCGAACTGACAAAGTGAAAAAGCACATAAACAGATTATACTAACAATTAACTTACAAAGACAAAAATTATGAAAGTAGTCAGAAACATCATTCTTACAGTCGGCTTCCTTTGCATGGGGGGGGTATTCACAAGTTGTGACGAGAACACGCTCACGCAACTCCTTCCCATCATCACCGAACTCTTCAAACCCGGAACTGTATATTCCTATACGGGTACTGCCAACACCGAATCGTATCGCGGTGCCTCCCAAACAGACGGTTGGCATATAACAGACTACATCAACGGCACAGAAGAAAACAAGAAAGGTACTTACGAGTTTAAGGGCATGCAGATAAACCTGACCGAATCCCAGACAGGGATAACGCTCGCCATTCCCGCATACAGCGAAAACAACAATAAGGTCGTTACATCGGACATTACCATTTCCGGACTGGTGGCCACACTCAGCAACGACCAGAGCTATAATACCCTGAGCCTCGGAGAGAGCTCGATTGACGGAAGTATGACATGCGACGGAGTTACCTACAAGGCTGCCAACCTCTACATCGAGGAAGCCATCGCTTCAGCAAACTATCTGAAGCTGAACATGACCATCTACTTCCAGGCACCCAACGTGACAGACGACTACGCCACGGCCATCAAGTTCACCTACACGGGCTCCATCATTTCCCAGTAAAATAAGGAACCGCGCACGCGCATATACGCACGCGCGCCCATAGCAGGACGGGGCCTCGTCCATAGCGGGACCGAGGCGAATCCATAGCAGGATTGAGACGAGTCCATAGGGCGACCGAAAAGCGTCGTCGGGGGAGGTTCCGAATATCGGACGGGAAAATACGTTTGCGGAGTCAGGCCGGGTCTACATCATAGTAGATTTGTGCCGAACGATACTGAGGCAGTTGTAACAGGTAGTGTTGCACCTGCCTCAGTCGTTTACGCACCTCGGTCATGGAGGCCGTGGTTTCAATCTTCAGCACCAGCTTGCGGATATAAAGCAGTTGGATGCGGCTGACGGGCGGAGTGTCGGGCCCCAGCACGCGGGGGCCGAACACCTGACGGAGGTACGTAGCCATGTCGCCGGCCAGCGCCGACACGGTGCGGGCATCGCGATGCTTGAGGTAAATATAAATCAGACGGCTGAAAGGCGGATAACGGAACGTCTCGCGCTCCTCCAGTTGGTCGCGGAAGAGCGAATGACAGTCGTAGCTCACGACCTGACGCACCACGGACAGTTCGGGATGCTTCGTTTGCAGGATAACCCGCCCTCGGGCACTTCGCCGGCCGGCACGCCCGGCCACCTGCGACATCATCTGAAAGGCCCGCTCGTAGCTGCGGAAGTCCGGCATGTTGAGCATCGTGTCGGCATTCAGTATCCCCACCACGCTGACGCGTTCGAAATCAAGTCCCTTGGTCACCATCTGCGTGCCCACAAGAATGTCGGTTCGCCCGTGCTGAAAATCGGAAATGATGCTTTCGTAAGCCGAACGGCTGCGGGTGGTGTCGAGGTCCATACGCGCCACGCGGGCCGAGGGGAACAGACTTTGTATGTCGTCCTCGATGCGCTCCGTCCCGTAACCGATGTTCTGTAAATCGTCGCTGCCACAGTTTGGACACGTCTGCGGCAACAGAAACGAGGAACCGCAGTAGTGGCAGGTCATGCGCCGGGCATCGCGATGGTGGGTGAGCGTGACATCGCAGTTCGTGCATCGGGGGGCCCAACCACACACGCGGCACTCCAGTTGCGGCGCATAGCCGCGGCGATTCTGGAAAAGTATGATCTGTTCGCGGCGTTCCAGGGCCTCACGCATGGCCCGGAGCAGGTCGGTGGAGAAAGGGCCTTTCATCTCCTTGCGGTGCCGGCGGTCTTTGATGTCCACCACCTCTATCTCAGGCAGTTGCACCTGGCCGTAACGTTCTGTCAGCGTCACCATCCCGTACTTCCCCGTCTGCGCGTTGTAGTAACTCTCAAGCGAGGGGGTGGCCGTTCCGAGCAGCGTCTTGGCACCGGACTGCCGGGCAAGGACAAGGGCCACACTGCGGGCATGGTAGCGCGGAGCGGGCTCCTGCTGCTTGAAACTGGTCTCGTGCTCTTCGTCGATGATGACGAGCCCCAGACGGCGGAAAGGCAGAAAGACGGAGGAGCGCACCCCCACAATGATGTCGTAGGGCGTGTCCGAAAGTTGTTTCTGCCACACTTCCACCCGCTCGGCATCGGGATATTTGGAGTGATAGACTCCCAGACGGTCGCCGAATACCCGCTTCAGGCGTTCCACGAGCTGGGCCGTCAGCACAATTTCGGGCAGCATGTACAGCACCTGCCGTCCCTGGGCCAACTGTTCCTGAATCAGACGGATGTATATCTCTGTTTTTCCACTGGAGGTGACGCCATGAAGCAGGCACGTCTCGTGGGTCTGCAACTGACGGCATATCTCATCGTAAGCCCGTTGCTGGGCCCCACTCAGCAAAACTTTTGGAAGAGGAAGGGCGGCCGAACCGGAATGAATCCGCGCCACCTGTTTCTCATAGACCTCCAGGATGCCACGGTCTTTCAGCCCCTTGAAAGCGGCCTCCGAGAAGCCCTCAAGGAGTTTCTGTTTCTCTATCTCCACAAGCAGCGAACGGTTGCGCAGCGTAAGGGCCGCAGAGGCTTTGGAGAGGTCGAGGTAACGCAGCAGAAGTTCGTTTTGCTTCGGTGCACGTTTCAGTTCCTCGAAAAGCGCATTGAGGCGTGCCTCGTTGAAATAATCTTCAGAAAGGCGCACGCAATGGACGGTGCGGGGGCGATAGTTCCGTTTCAGTTCCTCACGCATCACCACAGCCCCTTTCTCAAGGAGCGACTTGATGACGGGGAAGATGTTCTTCCGGTCGATGCTCTTTTGCAACTCGGCGACTTTCTGTTCGCGCAAGCGTTCCAGCAAATCAAGAATGTGTTGTTCGGAGGGAGTCAGCGGTTCTTCGGCGTCGTAATCGGGATTGTACACAACGACGCTCTCACTTTCCAATTTCAGCCCGCCGGGTAAGGCGGCTTTATAGACTTCACCTATCGAACAGAGATAGTAATCGGCAATCCATTGCCAAAGCCGGAGCTGCTGCGGCAGAAGTATCGGAGCCTCATCCAGGAGGTCGATGGCCGTCTTCAGGGTAAACTCTCCCGACGGTGCCTCCTCACGCACGCCAGTCACAATGGCGGCATACATCTTTTTGGCACCGAATGGAACGACAAGGCGACTTCCCACAGAGACTTTCCTCTTCAACTGCTCCGGCAAACAATAGGTGTACGTCTCGGCCAAAGGCAGAGGCAGAACCACATCCACCAGCGACAAGCAGTTCGGGTGCTCCATAAAGATTTATCGACGCGTGCGGCGGGCACTGGCCACGGGCGTGGTCGCAGTTCGGGTCTTGGGTTTCTGCTGTTTCTCGGTCGTGGCGGAAGCGGAACGGCGCGTGGTCGTCTTCTTGGCCACAGCTTCTCCGGATGCCGCAGACTTTTCCGCAACCCGGTTCTTCACGGTCTTCGTCTGCTTCTGAGGAGAGGCCACAGCCGTACTGTCCAGCGTATCTTTCTTTTCCGACGGCCGCCATATCTCCTTCTCGAAGTCCGTAAGCTGCTGCTCTATCTTCTGCTGTTCCTTTCTCAGTTTGACGGTGTCTGTCTCGTTGGCCAGCACACGTCCCTGCAAATTTGCCGTCTTATAAATCTTTCCTTCATAGCGGTTCAGCGTGAAGTAATCGTCGGCCGTCATGTTGATCACATTATTCAGATTGCTCGCCATCATCGGCAGGCGGCTCAGATAAGGAGCCACATCATCATACTTCACCCAGAAGAGCGGTTTGGGAGCGGAGGCACTGCCGAAGTCCTCGTCCTCGTCCATCAGCACGGGGCAGAAGGCCGTCACTCTGGAACGATAGGTGCCCGTGCGCTGATCGAAGTAATTGCTTTCCTTCACATAGTAGCGTTTCACCTGCGCCGACGGCACGTCGTTGTCCGCCACCTTGTACTTCCCGTTCTCCTCCTCGTAGTAGATGTAATAGCGGTCGAGAAGCTCTTTCGCATCCTTTATGCGGTCTTTCTCCGCAAACGACTCGTTGCCATCCAGTTTGTAGGTATAGACCGGTATGCGGTTGGCAAGGAACAAGCGGAAGATATAGGTAAAAAGATTCACCTGCCGGTCGTTCGGCTCCACAGGATAATAGAGAGGCGCATTCTTGTCGGCCGTCAGGTCGAGCTGGCGGTAAATGTCGCGCCGCCATACTACGTCCTCCGGCATGTCCTCACTGACGGGGAACATCAGCGAGGCACGATCGGTTTTCTGCTCTGCGGGCTGCCCTTTGCGAGCTACGGCATTGCTGGTGGTGCTCCGACGTTTGGTGGGCTGTCCCCAAACCGACTGCGTCGAAATTAAAAATGAAAAACCAAGAATAAGAAATGCGAACTTCTTCATTTTTATCTTTATCTCTTTACTTTTTACTCTATCAGTTTACTATCACTTCCATGGCGCCGTTCAGCGTGCGCTCGATGCCATCGGGGCCTACGGCGCGAATCTTCGTGATGTAGAAACGCTTGCCGCGAGCCAGTTGCCGTATCAGGTTCTTCTGACGCTCGGTGAATGCCGAGGTCTGCGATATTTCGGGGATGACATTTCCCATATTGTCATAGAAGACCATCTCAAAGCCTTTCACCGTGAACGGTATGTTCAGCAATCCGTCGTCGATGGCGGCCTTCAGGTCGGTCATACTCATCAAAGCCTGTTTGGCCAGCTTTCCGCCGAGGAAATGGTCGTCGCCGACAGCGATATAGGCCGTGGGGTCGGGCAATTTGCGCACACGGAAAGTGAACTTACCCATCTCCTGCACACGTCCTTCGGTCTCGGCAGCCACACTTATCACGGCCTCGCCTCCCACATTGGTCGGCCGGGCAATATACTTTCCGTCGCCCTTTTGAGTGAACGAACCTCCGGTCATGCTCACCCGCAGACGATTGGAGGGAATACCCGGCACACTCACGCTCATCGGGTTGTCATACCCGGCATAGAGTACGTTCATGATGTCCGCACTCACCGTGGCACCGGGAGGGATGACGGTGTATTTCTGTGAAAAGTCGCGGCGCACCTTCTCCCCGCTTCCGTTCAGGGTCTCTATCCATCCCGTCAAGGTGAAGTCGCCCGTGCTGTTGCAGACCGTTTCGTAGATTCCGCGATCGCTTTTTATCTCCTTTCCTCCCACGTAGATGACGGGGCGGTTGGTGGTATCTACGGCCGCCATGAATATCTGCGCCGTGAAACGTCCTCCCTGCACAATGGTCTGCGCGTTGGGCACCACGTAGGCGTTCACCTCATTCACGCGGATGTCTTTCACGTCGATGTTGCTCACCAACGTATGCAGAACCTCTCCCTCGGCGGAACGGACGTCGTTCTGCAACTGCGTCAGTGAGGTCACGGCTGCTGCCGCGGGCATACTCTCGAACATATATTCCTGCCAGTTCTTTCCCTCTCTCTTTCCCTTTTCAGGTACTTCCGTACTGAGGTTATCCTCGATAATCTTCCGCTTGTCCGGGTCAGTCACCATGCGGGTGATTCGCTCACGGTAGCTGTTGATGGCCCTGAAGAGTTCTTCCCCGCGTCCGTTGTTCGGCGCCAGCATCACGGCACTTGCGGCTTCAAGGTCTTCCTGATTGCGGATGTCATGCACGTCTCCGTTCTTGCCGTCGCTCTTCTTCACGATGGCCACCTTCAGTTCCTCCGCCAGATTGTAGAGCGAGTCGCTCATCCGCTTCACGTACTGCGACTTGTCGTACCACTCCTTCACCTTGGCGGGATTGGCTTTCATCTGCTCGTCGAAGTTACGGTAGATGCCCTCGTTGATGTGCATGGCATTCCGTGTCGAACGGTCCAGTTTGTCCGACACGAGGGTGAATCCCTTCAGCACATCGCTGCTGACATTCAGAGCCAACATAGCCATCAGCACGACGTACATCAGGTTTATCATCTTCTGACGCGGCGATACTTTCTTTTTCTTTATCTGAGCCATCTTTTTCTTATTGACTGTAGAGACAATGGATAATTACTGTTCCGGCTGCGAGGGAGCGGCAGCGATGGGGCCGACCACATTCACGGTCAGTGCCTTTATCATACGTGCATAGACGTTGTTCAGTTCTTCTATCTGCTGCGCCATGCGACGGGTCTGCTCGTCTATCTGCTCTATGGTAGCCACCTGCTTGCTGATGTTCTTGAGCTGCAACTCGTAGATGGTGGCTATGCCGGTCAGCGTCCGGTTGAGGTTCTCCATCTCCTCGCTGTCCGTAGACATCCGCTCGGCCTGCGTCTTCACGCGACCCAGTACCTCCGTCAGCTCGGTCAGTTGCTCGGCATAGTTCTTCACGGCCTCTTCTACGGCCGCAGGATCGGTGGCCTGCACACTGGCGGCATCCAAAGGAGCGGCACCGGTGATGAACGTTCCGCCCTGAATGACAGGCTGCGCACCCACGGCACCCTCTGCTGCGGCAAGGGGCATCCCACCGCCGATGACAACGGTTCCGCCACCTGCGGTGCCGGTGTTCCGCGCTGCTGCGGCAGCCGCGCCGGCCAGTTCCTCGAGGGTCTCCGGAGACAGGGTCTCAGCCGTTGTTTCGGGCATTTTCTCCGTAACGCGCTCGAAACCGGCCACTACGAACACAAATACCTCCGTACCCATGCCGATAAACAGCATCAGGTTAGCACCCGGAAGGTGGGTCAGTTTGAACAACGTACCCAAAATTACGACGGCCGCACCCCATGAGTAGGCGTAGTTCATGAAGGTCTGTCCGGCCATGGTGTCCATCCATTTCTGGATGACTTCTATAAGATTCAATTTCTTTGCCATAAGTGTATATTCGACAATTTGACGATTTCAAAAGTTTACTTCTTCTTCGGCTGACGGCCGGCGTCGTTCACCATGGAACGCACGCAACGGAAACCCACGTAACTGCGGGGCTGGTTCTGGTATTCGTAACTGCGCCACGCACTGCGTATCATGCTCTCGGGGTCTTTCCACGAACCGCCACGCACGCTCTTCCTTTTCAGTCGGTACGGGTCTTCCTTTGCCGCATTGTAGCGCAGTTCGGGGTTCATGTCGCTCATGCTCTGCACGCCGGCTTCGGTGTAGACGGTATTCGTCCACTCGGCCACATTGCCGGCCATGTCGTAGAGTCCGTTGGAGTTGGCACTGTATATGCCGCACTTCGAGGTAATCAGGCTACCGTCCTCGGTGTAATTGCCGCGGTCGGGCTTGAAGTTGGCGTAATAACAGTTTTTGTCGCTCTTCACTTCGCCGCTCTCCCACGGGAACTGTCCGCCCGACTTGCCGCGGGCTGCGTACTCCCACTCCACCTCGGAGGGCAGACGGTAACGCTGGACGTACTTGGCCATGCCGGCCAGACCCTTCAGCAGGTAGTTGGTGCGCCATGCGCAGAAAGCGTTGGCCTGCTCCCACGTAACCCCCACCACGGGGTAGTCGTCGTAGGCGGGATTATTGAAATAGAGCTTCATATAACGCTCGTTATCGGCATTCCGGAAATCGTTCACCCAGCACGTGGTGTCGGGATAGATGTTCACGATGTAGGTGTTCAGGAAATCCCACGGGCCAGACAGGGGCCGCGTGATGGTCTGCCGCTGTATGCGTCCGTCGTCGTCAATCCATGCCGTGTCCTTGCTAATCATCACCACCTCGTCGGGGTCTACCGTGTGGTCTGTATTCAGATCGCGCTCCTCGGGATTGAGGCGATACTTGCGTTGTGCCGCAGCAGCATAGTCGTAGATTTCGTAACGATAGTTCATCTGGGAGGCATCCAGCATCTTCGTGCCGTCGATGGGGTGCGTGACGTAGACGCTCTCGATGGCGCGCGCCTCCTCCTCATTGGCCTTTCGCCAGGGGATATTCTTGTTCCAGTTCAGGTAAGGCGTGATGGGATTGCCCTCCTTGTCCTCCTCTATCTTGTAGGTCTCGTCGCCGCCATAAGCAGGGTCGGCCAGACGGTCGCGGATGATGCTGTCGCGCACCCAGTTCACGAACTGGCGGTACTTGGCGTTGGAGACTTCCATCTCGTCCATCCAGAAGCCGTCCACGGAGATTTCGCGCACGGGAAAGTCCGTTCCCCACAACGAATCGTTCCCCTCCAGACCGATTTTCAGCGAACCTTTCTTCACGGGCACCATGCCGAAAGGCACAGGCTCGGAAAAGGCGGTTCTTCTCACGCCGGTAACTTCTCCACCCGTGGCATTTGCCGACATTCCGGTACCCATACAGGCCGTCATGGCCCAACTCAGAGCCACGGCTGCCATCCATACAAATATCGTTTTCCGTTTCATATCTCTTTATATTCGAACGCATTGCGGGCGCGCCCCGCTGTTACAATATACGCACGCTCTTGTGCATGTTTTTTCCTTTCTTAAAGACATTCAAGTCCATCTGATAGCCCAGCACCAGTTCGTGCGTGCCGTGCAGGGCACCGATGCCGCCCGTGTAAATCTCGTAGGCGTAACCAATCTTCAGCCCGTGGAACGTCGTACCGAGCTGGACACCCACGCTCACCGTCGGACTGTAGGAGAGACCACCGTAGAGGTGGATTTTCTCGCCGTCGTAGGCCAGTCGGGCCGTCACGTCCCCGCGCCAAGCCTGCATATCGGTGCGCAGGATGGCCGAAGTGTAGAGCACGTAGCGCGGCTGACGGAAATGTACCGTGTAGCCCCCCGTTGCATAGAAGAGCCGCCCCACGCTGACCTCATGGGTCTTGTCGTCACCCAGTTTCACGGTAGGCCCCGTCAGGTGCATCGTACTCAGACCGGCGTACCACAGTTTTTTGTAAGTGTACCGCACGCCGGCATCCACGTCCACGCCCGTTCCGTTCACCTCGGCGGTGGCGAATGCGGGGTCTCCGCTGTCCGAAAGGTCGAGCCCCGAACCGTCGAACGTCTCGTTCAACAGTCCCAGACGCGCCCCGATGCTCAGCCGCCCTCCCCACAGAGGTTGGTGATAGGCATACTGAATGTACAGTTTCTTGTTGGCGAACAGACCTATCTTGTCGTTCATGAATCCCACGCCAGCGCCATGTCGGGGATTCAGAAAGAAGAGTGGAAGGTCGGCGGTGGCGAGCATGGTAGACGGGGCGTTCTCGAATCCCACCAACTGCATACTGTACGCACCTTGCACGTTCAGCAGCCCGTCGATGCCGCTTGCCGCAGGGTTGAAGTAGGATTGCAACGCCCAATAGTTCGCGAACGCTGCATCGTATTGTGCGCGGCTCTGTATCGCCGTCAGCACGCCCACAACCAACCACAACAGTCTTTTCATCCTTTCCTTATAACGCACGTCGTTACCGCTTTATTGTACGCACCGACTAAAAATTACGCAAAGGAAAATTCCGCTCCCGCGTATTATAATATACATAAGGTACGCGCGCGAAGAGAAGCGGAATCACCCGTCTCTCTCCCCGCTCTCCCGCCCGACTTCCATGCACCTCCCTGTCCCCTAATCCATCGTCCCGGCAGGAAAAGTGTATTCATCGTCGATGAATGTCCGTTCATCGACGATGAACGGACGTCCGCCGCCGATGAATAGAGTTTTCCCGCCCCTGCCTGCAAGAATCCGCGATATGGGCGGCAAGAAGTTCACGATGGGTCCCCGAGAATAGGAACTAATGTAGGGAGATAGGCACAACTGCGGCTAAAGAGGATTTCGCTACTGTCATGAAAGTGTCAAGGGCGGGATTTTGGTCAGTAGGAAAGGGCCGCACGCACATTATGTTCGGTCGTAGGCGACATAGCACCATTCATTTGAGCTGAACCTGGAGTCACACCGACACAAAGTGCACTAACTGATGAAGATCGCTGAGAAGAAGACCACCATCCAATGTTTGTGTTGGGCAGTATGTACTCAAGGTATTCGCAATCCTGAGGTAACTTGCACCTGACGGTTGCAAGTGTCTTCGTGAGGTTTTCTTTGTCAGAAAAAGTATATTTATCAGGAAAAGTTAAATTAACTCTTATATCCTCCAGCTGCGATGCTGCGGGCAGATACCAGCCGGAAGTATTCTCATCAGGTGGAGTAAGTCCTTGATGCCAACCGCTTTTGCCGTATTCTACACACGCATAGAATGCGGGAAAGTCTTCGAGTGTAAATCCATATATCGTAAGTGAGTTTCTAATCTGTATCAGATTATGATATCCGAGAAATCCAGACTCCGCTGTGATATTGTCTTGACCGATTATAGGATTTTTTTCGCTCCCCTTGGTCCATTGGAGTTTTGTATCAGTGGCCTCAGTAAGAGCCATGACATATCCGTGGCACTTGCCGTCGGCACTCACCTTTTCAGGATATTCGGCCTGATCGGAACCTTTACCACCAACATAAAAACCAACATGATAAACGACCCCCACGCAGGTACGCGGATCAAGCAGATCTACAGCATCGTATGGCAGAGGATAGCCAACACCGTTCTTGCAGCAGTAGAAATCGCCCACCTTCACTTTATCATCCATAAGATAGCCCATGTCAATGGTCTCTTCGTGGAAAAAGCGCGTGTTGCGCGTCTCATTCGGACATATGGTCTGCACCCCGCCGTAGGTCTTGCCGTCGCGATAGGTGTACTCCCAATTGAAAGTGTACTCGTCATCGTCACCTAAGATATATCGATAGCTGCCGTCAGCAGCATGATAGGTGATATCTACACGAGTGCTGTCAACGCCCGCGTAGTACTTGAGATACTGAGGGGTATTATAATCGCCTATATAGATATAAAAATCATCAAAGCCGGTATCGGTGGCGGCAAGCTCGGTGGCGTTAATTATATGAAGTAGTGGGCTAATTGTGTCATAAGTTAACGCAATCTCATAGTTCCTCGGGTGGTAGTGGATGGTCTCGCCGTTGGCAAGTCTCCATTTCACTTTCGGGTCGAGTACAAAGCAGTTCCTTATATGGCTGAGCTCCACCTTGATATTGCGCGTGGTCGGAAGTCCGTTCTCGTAAGTCTCAGACCACACCATCGGGTCGCAGCATCGGAAGTTCTCCTCCTTGCTCTGATCCTTTCTCCATTCGAATAAGGGAAGAGGCTCGAAATATTCATCAACAGATTCGTTCATCAGCGACTGGATTTTCTCCTGAGTCGCTACAGCGTTACCCTCTATTTCTACATCGGCCTGGGTGGTATAGGGATAATAGGCGATGTATTTGTACATCGTGGCGTCGTAGTAGATACGCGACTTCCCGTCGGTGTTGTCCTCATCGAAGTCCCATCGGTTGCCATCGTAAATATATGGCACATTGTCTGCCAAAATCAGGCCGTTCTTATCGAGGATAATGATGCCTACGCGGTCACCTTTCTCAAACAAGGTCGAAGCACCTTGCTCGTAGGAGCGCGTGACGCTGGTGTCGGAGGCAGTGTTTACTGTTTCCGTAACCGTAATTTCCAGTGCCTCGCCCGAACCCGCCTCCGGCTGCTCAGGCTCGTAAAGATCCGACTGACAAGCAGAGAGCAGGCAGATTGCCGGTATGAGGTATATTAGATAATGTCTCATCATTGATTTGCAAAGTTTTAGAAAGTGAGAACAGCGCGGACCCTATACTTATTTGTTTTCACACCAGTACTTGTCATTGAAGAGAATGACCTCATATACCAAGCCATATTGATCCTGCTTGCTTGTTCTGAAGATGTCCAATAGTTGCCCGAAGTGAGTTGGTTGTAATCTGCTTCTGAAACTGTCTTAAGATTATTCTTTACTATACTATTGCTGCTTTTTGCAACGTTAAGATGACCATGCGAGGGCAGATACCATCCGCTGCTGGATGGGGAGGAAGGGACGATTTTCTCAAAATCACGGCATGCTTGAAAGGCCGGAACATCAATATTACGATAATCATCAGAGGTGTCCACGAGCCCAAGAACTTTCGCGGTGTTCGCACAACCACTAAAATCATTGACGCTGGCGTCTTTTAAACCAACACCAAAACTTTGGGTTGTTGAGCTTGACCATGCGCAGGCATCGGCGGCATCCTTTATCGCCAAAACATAGCCATGAACGACACCATCCTTAAATTTTGAAAATTTGTAGTCGTAAAAATCGTTCAGCTCAGCGAGCTTGGCTCTCATGTCTTGCTCGTCCGACCGATCATAATCAATCGTGTAGATCACGATACCGATGCAGGTCTTGCCGTCTTTAAGAGAAGAGCTCCACGTGCCGTCTTGATAATAGAAGTCACCGACCTGAGGCTGTCTCCCGATTTCTTTATATACGATGGTCATCCCGTTGGAACGCAAGCGAAAATTGAAAGTGTATTTTGTGCCGTTATTGAGGGTTTCAGTACTGTACTCGTAGGTGTCTTTGTCTGCATTATAATTGCTCAGTCGCAAATCCAGCGTTATGTCTTCATCAGGTATAACACAGGAAAAGGAAAATTCATTTCCGACCACTTCAAGGTGATCATCTGTACCATCTTTATATGCCTCACCATTGACAACGTTTTCAGAAAAGACTATATCCTTCCTGCGGCTTTCAGGTATATTCTGATTTTCAGCAAAAACAACCTTAAATATCCATGGCTGTGAAGAGCCGGGCTCTCTGTCGTCATTCCACGAAGCGGTGATAGGAGGATTGACCTTCAGGCGGTCTTTCTGAACCACGATGGTGTATGTGCTGTACTCACCGGCTTCGAGTTTGCCTGAGGCGGCGTCAGCTTGGTAGGTCAGGGTCTTGGGTATTAAATGACCATTGACATTGACCGTAATGTTAATCCGGAAAAGTAGTTTCCCTGCCATGTCCTGCGGCACGAGCAGAGCCTCGTAGACGGGGCAGTCGGGAGTGGAGTTTCCGGCATCAAAAAACGGCTTGAGCCATCCGTTTTCGCCGCCGGGGGTCACGATGCCCTGATTGAATTGGGCAGCGGTAAAGCCATTGATGCTGAGGACGGCGGTCGCAAATTCTTCGGCACTGATGCCGTCGCCGGGCATGAGCTTGCAAATCACCTTGGTCATGCGGTGCAGGAATTTCAGGTCTACGGTCTCCTTATAATTCTTATAAACCGGTTCGGTACCCAATAAGTCGTAACCCACAAGGCCATCGCTCTGATCGGTGAGCGGCTTGGTCTGGGGTTCATCGTGGAACACAAAAGGATACCATGCGGTGACGTAGTCTTCAGGCTGAGGCCATGACAAGGCATTCACCGATTTCTTGACCGTGCCGTCGGCATTGAGCATATAACTGCCGGTGACGGGATAGTTGCCGATGCGCACAGCTATTATGTCGTCCTCCTTCCACTCGTCCTTACATTCGGAACGGCTCTGTATATGTGCACCTACCGAGGCGGTGAGCTGCAGCGGGTGCTCTCCGGGAGGAAGAGAGGTGCCGGCCCCTGCTACAGAATCGTCCTGCGTGCAAGACGCAGCAATGCCTCCAAGCAGACAGAGCGCAGCACTGAGTAATAGATATGTTTTCTTAAAATTCATATTCGGGAGCTGTCAATTATTCATTTTACACCACTGAATCATTTATTTTTCAGTGAGAAATATATCTCCATCAATGGTGGCGGTGCCAGACCATTCGCGGGCAGGTTCCCACTCGTCGATGGACATATCACCTAAGATAAGTCCCACTTTAGTGACCTGAATGGTGAATTTGTAGTGGCATCCGGGTTTAATCTCATTATCGCTGAAGGGAAGCGCGCAATTATATTTCTGTTCGGGAAGACGATTGCCTGCTTCATCAGTACCCAACTCATCGGTGGTGATGTGGAGCATGAAATTGCCTTTGTCGGGTTGTTTCTGCGGGAATACGATGAGCGAAGGCATCGCTTTTTCATTCTCCACGGTTCCCTTTTCGAAACTGATGGTGAGCGTGGAGCGCGGCTCCTTCTCTTCGTCAATGGCGCAAACGCCGGTGGCGGTGTCGAAGGTGCCCACAAGGCCCAACCCCTCAATGCCGTATGAAATCATATCGCTTACATCTACGCCCTTGGCAATGAGAACATTATTTCTATCGTAAGTTGCGTCGCTCTTACGGAATGTGAAGGTGAGCTTGCTCATCTTATGAGAAAAGTGGAAGGCCACATTGGGGTCGCTCGCCGAGAAATCTTTTCTGCCGATACCCGTTTTGCTGTCCCAAAGGAAGTCGATCCAAACCTGATTATCGGCCAACTGGTTGTCGGGTTTGGTGTTGGCCTCGATAAAGCCGTTCGTGCCGGGAGCCGTACCCTCAACACCGGCATAGGGATAGTAGGCCACGAGGGTCATCGGTTTGTAGAAGAAGAGGGGATTGCCTTTGAACTCTCCGTCACCGTTTACGGTGGTATATTTATAATTGATGAACGGCCCGGGCACCGTCTCGTCCACGCCGATAGTGCTCGAGATTCCTATCTGGTCGCCGGGGGCCCATTCCGTATCGGCGGCACGGGTAACGACACTGTTACCGATAGTGGCAGTGATTTTTGCCGCTTCCGTCGAGGTCAGTTGATTATCTTCGTTATTGTCGCATGACGCCAGAGCAAGAGCGGCGGCTGCGAGAAGAACTATCTTTTTCATTTGGCTAATGATTTGTATCAGTAAAGTTTATATTAGCTTCGGCATCAATCGTCGGAGTCGTCAGACTTCGCGTCGCTGCTTCCCGTCTCGGTTTCCCAATCAACGATAGAAGAAGAGCTGACCGACAGGCTTGTCTTTTTCACAGTGATTGTAAACAGATAGTTATTGCCGGCCACCAGACCGTCGGCACCGATGTTGAGTTCGCAAACATAATCCTGCCCCTCGCTGTCGTGAATCCGCATGGGCAATTTATTGACAACCTGCGGGAAGAGAATGAGCGGAAACACGCGGGCACCGTCTTTTACGGTTCCCAAAGGCATCTCAATGTTGATAGACCGGGCCTCACCGTCGGCCTTCGCCATGCAAACACCGTCAAGGGGGTTGAATGTGCCGTCCAATATCAGACCGTCAATCTTATATGAAGTAATCTTGCCAACGTCTGTGCCCTCGTTGCCGTTCTTGAAAATCAGCGTAAGTTTGCTCATCTTATGGTAGAAGCGCAGATTAACATCAGGCTGCGCGCCGGAGACCCCATCCATAGTGGTGTACATGAAGTCAATTTTAGGCTACTCGGTGGCCGTCTGGCGGTCGGCATCAGTAGAAACCTCAACGACAGGCGCCGATGTGCCTTCGGCCCCTGAATAGGGGTAGTAGGCGGAAACCGTCAATTTGTCTTTCTTGTTTTTGAAGTACATGAGAGTGCCTGTAAAAGTGCCGTCGCCGGATTCTGTTGTGTATTTCCTATTGATATACAGGTCGCCCATGGTTACACCAATTTCATCACCCTCAGTCCATTTTTCGTCGCAGGCACGTGACGCCGCGCCCTGTCCGATTGTAGCGCTAATCTGTGCAACTACCGGTTCTTCCATATAATTATCTTCGGAGTTGCAGGCCGCCAGCAGAATTGCAGCCGATACTAAGAGAATATATTTTTTCATGCGCTTAGAGTTTAACGTTATTTGTGTTGCATCTTTGCCTATCAGGCTTTCGTCAGTCCACCACTATATGGTCCCCTTTTATTTCATTCCAGGGATTGATTTCACATTGGTCTAATTTAAGTCCTGAGCGTTCTATTGTAAATTTATAAGTGTACCTGTTGTTCAGTTCCCAGCGTTGGTTGTTCAGAGGAAGTTCAACCTGCCTCATTGTTGTTTCATCATTTATCGAATAATAGAAGACTATTTTAGCCTCTGATTCAGCAGAAAAAGACTGTGGTAGCATTATGAGTGCGTCGGCAAGGGCAAAGAGGTTGGTGCTTTCCGCGTGGTTTTTCACCTTTACGGGAGTCGTGAACGTCATAGCGGGATTGTCGGTTTCCTGTGTGGTCACATCAACCTCCATGTCGTCGGTCTGATTGCCGGATTGCCTTGACGCCGGAAGAATGTCAAATCGTGCTTGGGTGGCAATTTCCAATAATTCCAGTCTGTGAAGCAGAATGTAGGCGTCGTCGCTCAGGAGATTATCGGAAAAAGCAGGCGCAAAATTTATCAGACTCATCAAATGACCGAATCTAAGAAAAATCGTATTGTCACCTCCCGCATTATACATCCTTCTATGCGTCGCCACCAGTAAATCAAGGGTGCCGTCCTTGTCAAGAATCGCACCGTCGGTGGTGGGAATAGTGTATGAAAAAGAGAGCCTTGAGTTTACATAACGTGCCCCGTCGTCGTTTTTGAATACCTCTGCGGGATATATCGCCACAAAGGAATGCTCGTGATTCGGGAACCAATACTGCGTGCCGGCATAGTTCCAAGCGTCCCCATTATATTTCACCTCCACATTACGGAATATCTCAACAGGACTGCCGGTGGAGTATTTCATATCGCCGAACAAAGCGAATCTGGAGCCGATGTAATTTATGTTTGATGTGACGGCACGCGACACATCGGCCGTAGCGAACTCCACCTCCTGAGGATTCTTGGGGGAAGTCACCTCGGGAGCGTCGGACGAGCAGGCGTAAAATTTTGTCGGGTAATCCACGTTTACGCCTGCTTCAGACACAAAGACTTACAATGACTTACATAAAAAAGAGTTGGTTATCGCGCTTTGCGATGCCAACCCTTTGTATTTCTCACAGTCGTGTAAATAGACCGTAATCAATATTCATCCTCATTGAATAGGAAATCCTCTTTCGTCGGATAGTCGGGCCACACGTCCTCGATGGTTTCGTAGATTTCCCCTTCGTCTTCTATTTCCTGCAGATTTTCGATAACCTCCAGGGGTGCGCCGCTACGCACGGCGTAGTCGATAAGTTCCTCTTTTGTTGCAGGCCAGGGAGCGTCTTCCAGCTTCGAGGCCAATTCCAGTGTCCAATACATACGTTTAACTTTTTTAATTACTTACTAATCAGTTCTACCGGCAGGTTACGAATCGCGTTTCGTGTTCCCTAATCTGTCTTCATCACCTCATAGAGCGGCGTCCTCAACCGCTGCGAATTTCAAGTACCGGGCTACAAAAATAGCATACATTTATGATATTATCAACTCTTTTGCCAAATATTTTCCTCCACGCCCGCCAATTTATTCAGTTTCTTCGACAGCAGGAAGAGGTAATCGCTTAATCTATTGACATATTGAAGCAAGGCGGAGTCCGTCGGCACCCCATCGTCGATGGAGCAGATGCGCCGCTCCATCCGCCGGCACACCGTGCGGCAGACGTGACACACGGCCGCCCCGCGACAGCCGCCGGGAAGGATGAATCCGCGCCAGCCGCCGAACTCACTATCCAGTAGGTCGATAGCACGTTCCAATCGTTCCACATCCTCCGCTCCCACGGCACGCCTCGGCGCACGATCCACCGTCGCCAGTTCGCAGCCGACGGCAAACAAGTCATTCTGTATGCGCACAAGCAGTTGCCGGTCGGCCTCGTCGGTCACGTAAGTCAGCAACAAGCCCAGTTCGCTGTTCAGTTCGTCCGCCGTCCCGTAAGCCTCCAGTCGGCTACTCGACTTCGCGATGCGCTGTCCGCCCACTAATCCCGTCGTCCCGTCGTCCCCCGTCCGGGTGTACACATTGCTCTTTTTCATGGTTTTCTGTGGTAAAATTTCGTTTTCCATATACTAAAGAAAACGTTCTCTACGTTCCTTTATTATACACAGATAACAGAAAAATATCCGTTCCCCGCCGGCAGGCGCTGACTCCCTGCGGCCGGAGAACGCACCAAGCGAAAAGAAATGCCTGTCCCCAACCCGATAGAATGGCTCCAACGCATGCGCCATCGCCGAGGCTACGGCGTGCACTCGCCCTTCGCCTACACCTTGCTCACGCAGGTCTGCTACACCCCCGGCCGCTTCTATGCCTTTCCGCGACTTGAGGAGAAGCATCCCAAGTCCGCCGGATGGTTCCGTCCCTCCGCCACGGCCCGGCTCCGCCTGCTCTTCCGATTGGCCAACCACCGGCAGCCGCAACTCATTGCCGCCCCCGACGGACTGACGCCGGCCGAGCAGGACTACCTGCACGAAGGCTGCCTGCGGGCCCGGATTTCCACGGATATGCCCCGTGGCGCGGCCGACCTGCTGCTGCTGAAAAGTCCCCGCACGAACTGGGCCCGGCACGTGGACGAAACGTCCCTGCTGGTCGTCACCGACCTGCGCCGCAACCGCCCCTTCTGGCTCCAAATTACGGACGCCGACGCCACGCGCGTCACCTTCGACCTCGGCGACATCGGTCTGGCCTTCTTCAACCCCGGACTACAGAAACAACACTACATCGCATAGCCCCCTCACACAGCATTCACACCCGTATGGAATACAGAAAACTCACACCCGAAGAAATCGCACAATTAGAAATCCAAGGCTGCTCCGCCGAAGACTGGTCGCTTATCGACGTCCATCCCGAACTCAACGTCAAGTACCTGCGCCACGTGCGTCTTTCGGGCCGCTGCGCCCTCGGAAAGTTCGAGAAGTCGTTCACCCTTCCCGGCGGAATACACAAGCACACGGGCCTCTTCCACGCCACGCTACACAATACCACCGTCGGCGACGACTGCTGCATCGAGAACATCAAGAACTACATCGCCAACTACGACATCGAGCACGACACGTTCATCGAGAACGTGGACATCATCATGGTGGACGGCGAGACGTCCTTCGGCAACGGCGTGGAGGTGAGCGTACTCAACGAGACGGGCGGCCGCGAAGTCACCATCCATGCCCGGCTGACCGCCCAGGACGCCTACATGCAGGCCATGTACCGCCACCGCCCCCACCTCATCAGCCGGCTGAAGCACTTTGCCGCCGACGTCGCTGCCCGCCACACCTCCGCGCGGGGCCGCATCGGCCACCACTCCACCCTCGTGGACACGGGGTACGTGAAGAACATCTACCTCGGCCCCTGCTCGAAAATCGAGGGAGCGGGCCGCCTGAAAAACGGTTCCCTGCTGTCTCGCGAGGAATCGCCCGTACACATCGGCTACGGCGTCATGGCCGAGGACTTCATCATCCAGGACGGCTCCTCCGTCGAGGACGGTACCATGCTCACCCGCGTGTACGTCGGCCAGGCCTGCACGCTGGGCCACGGCTACTCGGCCTCCGACTCCCTCTTCTTCTGCAACTGTCAGGAGGAGAATGGCGAGGCCTGTGCCATCTTCGCCGGCCCCTTCACCGTCACCCACCACAAGTCCACGTTGCTCATCGCCGGTATGTTCTCCTTCATGAACGCCGGCAGCGGCTCCAACCAGAGCAACCACATGTACAAACTGGGCCCCATCCACCAAGGGGCCATGGAGCGCGGTGCCAAGACGGCCTCCGACTCCTACATCCTTTGGCCCGCGCGCATCGGTGCTTTCTCCCTCGTCATGGGTCGCCACAGCAGCAACCCCGACACTTCCTGCCTCCCCTTCTCCTACCTCATCGAGAAGCAGGGCGAGACGTGGCTGGCTCCCGCCGTGAACCTGCGTTCCGTGGGCACCATACGCGACGCGCAGAAGTGGCCCAAGCGCGACCGGCGTCACCCCGAGGGCCGGCTCGACCCCGTGAACTTCAACCTCCTCTCGCCCTACACCATCGACAAGATGGTGCAGGGGCTCGACATTCTGGAACGCCTGAAGGCACTTTCCGGGGCCACCAGTGACACCTACACCTACCAGAGTGCCAAGATTACGCACGCCTCTCTGGAGCGCGGCATCCACCTCTACCGCATGGCCATCCGAAAGTTCCTCGGCAACTCGCTCATCTCACGACTGGAAAAGACGCGCTCCCTGCGCCCCGAATCCACCCTCGGCGAGGGCGACTGGCTCGATCTCTCCGGTCTCATCGCCCCTCACTCGGTCATCCGGCAGCTCATGAACGACATCGAGGCGGGCCTCGTGGCCGACAACGCCGAGATGAACCGCCGCCTCCACGACATCCACAGCCACTACTACGACTACGAGTGGGCATGGGCCTACCGCCTCATGCTGAGTTTCTACGGCCTCACGGAGAGCGACCTCGAACAGAACGGCACCCTCATCACCATCATCCGCGAATGGCAGGAGGCCGTGACGGCCATCGACCAGATGCTCTACCGCGACGCCCGCAAGGAGTTTTCCCTCTCCACGAAGACGGGCTTCGGCTTCGACGGCAACCGCCGCACGGCCGAGGCCGACTTCGAGCAGGTGCGCGGCCAGTTCGAGAGCAACCCCTTCGTCACCGCCGTGCAGGAGCACATCGCCGCAAAGACCGCCCTCGGCGACAAGTGGATAGAGCGGCTGAGCTGACCGCCACGCCTCGTCGCCGGAGGCTGTCCACTCCCTGTCCGCATTCCCTCCCCTACCGTGGACGGACATCCGTCCCGCTATGGACTCGCCCCCGTCCCGCTATGGACGAGGCTCCATCCTGCTATGGACGGACGCCCGTCCACCTATACGTATGCGCACGGGCGCGCCCGTGCGCGTTCCTATTTTATTATAGGGGGCATACGCAGAAAACGCCGGAAAGTTGTCGCGAATATTTGGTGGTTTCGCTGCGAATCATTATTTTTGCCTTATGACAACAACACAAAGACACAGCAGTATATATCCAATCCACTAAAAAAAAGGGGGGATAATATGTTGTTGGAAACTATATGTAAGATAGAAAACGCATTAGGTGTTGAGATTATCAACGGTCTGAACGAAAATAAACGATAAGCAAGGAATATGTCAAAAGAAGTGGAAAAGACAAATAATAATATGGTAAAAGAACCTGTCGCAAATTGTGCCCCATTGCCTGAAGTAATCAACATTCAGCCGATGATTCGGGTCATAAGAGACCGGCAGGTCATGCTTGACAGTGACTTGTCTGCACTATACGGTGTGGAAACACGAAGGCTGAACGAGCAGGTGAAGCGCAACAGAGAACGCTTCCCTGATGATTTCATGTTTCAACTTAGCAAAGACGAACTTGATAATTTGAAGTCGCAAAATGCGACATCAAGTTGGGGCGGAGTCCGAAAGCTGCCCTATGCATTCACTGAACAAGGCATAGCCATGCTCAGTTCGGTCTTGAAATCCAAGACGGCAGTCGAGGTGAACATCCGCATAATGAGGGCTTTCATCTCCATGCGCCGTTTCATCGCCACCAATGCCCAACTGTTCCGGCGTTTTGAAACCATTGAGTACCACCAACTGGAGATGAAACAGCACCAGGAGGAGACCGACAAACGCATTGATGAGGTCTTTAAACGATTAGAAGCAAGCATCCCACCCATGCAAGGGATATTCTATGACGGACAAGTATTTGATGCTTACCGCTTCGTGTCCGATTTGATGCGAAAAGCAAAGCATTCAATCGTACTTATTGACAACTATGTGGATGACACCGTGCTTACGTTGCTTGATAAACGAGAAAATGGAGTTACGGCAACCATCTACACACAGCGTATCAGCAACCGGTTCCGGTTGGATGCTGACCGTCACAACGCCCAATACCCACTCATTGAGATAAAACAATTCAACAAGGCACACGATCGTTTCCTCCTCATTGACAATGAGGTGTACCACATAGGGGCATCAATCAAGGATTTAGGCAAAAAATGGTTCGGTTTTACTCTTATGCGAGATATCACATCAATCGAACTCATTGAGAAAATAAAGGACTGATGGTCGCAGTAAAAAATGGCTTGCCACCTGACTACCTTATCATCATAAAGATGAAGATAAAAACGAATAAATTTGAAGTTTACAGAAAAAATCACCCCAATTACTTGGTCGCGTGGGGAAAAACCCTTATATTTGTTCACTATAAGTTACAAAATGCGCAGTGTAGAGCCTGCGCCATAGAGACGACACATAATTTATTAACCCATTTATTAACCTAAAATCTAAATCTTTATGAGCAAGAAATTAACTTCTTTACTCGTATTGGTGCTGGCGCTCTTCATGAGCATCGGCGCATCGGCTCAGGATGCTTCTCTGAAAGGAAAGCAGATTACCATGGGCGGCGCGCTGGGCACATTGGAGCCCAACACTTGGTACTTCGTGTACAACGGATCTCGACAGGGTGAGATCTACAAGTTCCCTGACGTGGGCGAAGTGCCCTCTGCAGGCGGTGTGATGGCCGACGTCTCTACAGACGAGGAGCCCAACGCCAAGTCAAAGAAGATGGCTGTCACCGGCGTTCCCGAAGGCAGCATCGCAACCGCTAAGGCCGGCTATCTGGTGCGCTTCATCGAAGCAGACGAAGACGGCGAAAGCGAAGTTTACAACATTCAGTTCGGTACCGGCAAGTGGCTGACCGACGAACTGACCGTAACCGAAAGCGTCTACGATGCCGGTAAGTTCAACTTCTACAACCTCGCTCCCGACACCGACCCCGGTAAGTTCGGCTTCAACAAGTACAACATGGCCAACTTGGTGAACAACAACGGTACGAACGCCGACCTGGCCTACTGGCTGACCGGAGACATCAGAAATGACGGCGTTGTAGGCGAAGATGGCATGGTTGACTTCGCTAAACTGGACTGGACTCAGGGCGGTAACGACAAGTCGAATAGTGTATGGAGCATCCTCGAAGTTGTCTTCGAAGAACTGGATGAGCGCAACGCCGCCATCATGGAGTTCCAGAACACACTGTACGACTACTTCGACCTCTTCACGAACGGCACCTACGACTTCGGTACAGACCCCGGTCAGTACAGTCAGGAAGCCTGGGAGGCACTGGATGCCTATTTCGCTGAATTGTTCGACGTCGATGTCGATGACGAAAGCCTCACCACCGAGTGGTTCATCGAGAAGACTCAGGAAATCAAGGACAAGTACAATGAGTTCCTCAAGTCTACCGTACCTTACACACTGGCCGACGGCTACTACCGCATCAAGGGCGGTAAACTCTTCACCAACGCTCTGCCCACCGGCGAGACGGACGAAGAGGGTAACGCCATCACCGAAGAAGTTGAGCTTTACAAGTATATGTACAGCACACAGAGCGGCGACGACATCATTGCTCGTTGGAACACTCCCGACCAGCTCGACATCTTTGCACCCGCACTCTGGAAGGTGACCAACAAGGACGGCTACTTCGACATCGTGAACGTGGACACTGAGGCTCGCTTCAACAACGTAGCCACCAGCGCTGCCGCCACCATGTCTCCCGACAGCGAGAACCTGATGGCTCTCATTCCCGCAGCTACCGAGGACGGTGTTACTTACGTGAACATCCGCGTCTCCACACAGACGACCGGTGCTTTCTATCTCCACATGGGCGGCCACGGCGGCGGCGTCAATAAAGCCGGCAACATCGTAGGTTGGAATCCCACCTACGGCAGTGAAGGCCCCGGCTGCTCCGAATGGGTATTCGAGCCCGTTAGCGAAGAAGAGGTTCAGGCTGCCATCGTAGGCTACGAGCCCGTCAAGAACCGCGACAAGATGCTCGCCATGTACGACAGCATCCTCACCGCAGCCAAGGCTAACCTCGTTATCGCAGAGGCTATGGAAACCGTATTCGACATGGATAAGCCTCTCGTTACGAGCAGCGAGCAGTTCAGCAGCCCCAACAGTCAGAACGACCAGGGCGCAACCGACGGCGGCAATCTGGCTGATGACGTGCTCATCGACGGTGACGCAACTACGTTCTGGCACACCTACTGGGGTGGCGGCAACGTAACCAAGGATACTCACTACCTGCAGGTGGCCATCAACGACGCTGACGTCAGCATCGAGGAACTGGCTATCATCATCAGCCGACGCAACGTACTGAACGACCACATCAAGAAGTTCAAGGTGCGCGGTACCAACAACGCAGACGCTGAGAAGGAAGATTGCGAGCTCCTCGGCACCATCGAGACTCCGTATAACGCTAACGGCGAACTGAATGTTAAGAGCACCACGTTCAAGAACAAGGGCTACAAGTACCTGCGCTTCTACGAGGAGCAGACCACGAACGACCGCGGCTACTTCCACCTCGCAGAGTTCCAGCTCTATCCCGCTACCACCGGACAGGCTTCCAACGCACAGCAGCCTCACATGGGCGACCTCTACACCAACCTCGAGAATGTGATTACGGCACAGGCTGAACTGGCACGCGACGAAATCACTATTGAGCAGTACAACGAGCTGAAAGCCGCTTACGACGCTTTCATGACGAAGTTCGTTGATCCCACCGAGATGAAGAACCTCCTCGCCAGCCTCGAAGGCACGGGTGACGACGTCATCATCGGCACAGACCCCGGTTTCTGGAGCGCAGACAGCGATGCAGGTGCCTTCAAACTCCTCTACGAGGCTGCTAAGGCTTACCACGAGAGCGGCGACTTCACTCCCGAACAGAGCCAGGCATACATCGAGCAGCTGCAGAAGGGCGCAGACGACCTCTATGCAAGTGCTAACAAGATTCAGGAAGGCAAGTGGTATCGCATCACTTTCCCCTCTATTGACGACTTCGACCAGTACGGCTGGGACACTGTTGCCGGCGACGCACCGCACAACGACAAGATCAACGAGGACACCAGCGAAGAACTGTTCGGCAAGAGCGTAGTTGCTGCCACCCTCGAGACCACCGAGCATACGTACACCAACGACAACGGTGCTGAAGTGAAAGTAAGCGTTTACCGCGTACAGGAGGCTGATGCCGAAGAACTGGGCGTAGGCAGTGGCGTATATGTCCTCAACCACGAGGATCTGCAGAATCCCGACATGGCATTGTTCCGCTTCGTAGCTGTAGGCGACAGCGCTTACATCCTGCAGAACAAGGCTACCAACCTCTTCATCTGCGCACAGGGCACCAGCGGTGCTGTTTCACTCAGCGCACATCCCTCTCTCTTCGAAGTTAGCGCCATCGGTTATGGTTTGAACGGCATCCACGCCAAGAGCATCACCGGCGTAGACCAGAAGTATCTGCACGTGCAGGTAGCTGCCAACACCCTCGTAACGTGGGGCCCCAACTTCGTGGCTGCACCCAACACACGTAGCGCACTCTACATCGAAGAAGTGGAAGACGTAGCCGGCGACTATGCAGGTGCTACCTTCAACTATGAGGTTATCCCCGGCGAGCTCAACATCCTCTGCTACCCCGTAAGCATCTCTTGCAACGACGACGAGGCTCAGATGTGGGGCGTGAACAGCGTGGAAGGTACGACCATCACCTTGGCTAAGATCGAGGAGGCTATCCCCGGACGTCCCTTCATCCTCGTGAAAGGCACATACGACGAGAGCGCAAGTGACGAAGAGCGCGAAGAGAGCGCAGTGATGGCTGTCCTCAACCACGGCTACAGCATCGTACAGGAGGCTCAGACGGGCCGCATCCTCAACGGCGCATTCGCTCGCGAGGTGGTAGGTGCCGGTGTAGTAGTTCCTGAAAAGGATAAGCTGGTCATCACCAAGAAGAGCAACACTGCCGTAGCTGCCAACACGGGTTACATCGCACCCGCTGCCGGCGAGAAGTACACGCAGGATGACTTCGAGAGCACCATCGAAATCGTTTGGGACGAGAACGCTGCCGACGGCATCCAAACCGCACTGGCTAATGTCAGCAAGAGCGGTGCTGTCTACACCATCGACGGCCGCCTCGTAAGCCGCAAGGCCAACCTCAACGACCTCAGCCGCTTCGGCAAGGGTATCTACATCCTCAACGGCACAAAGGTTGTGGTGAAGTAAAGATGACAAGATTCTGACTACCCGGATTTTCCGGTAGGACAAGAATAACAGAGAAAGGAACCGTGACGAAAAATCACGGTTCCTTTTTTGTTTTTACAATTTATTCTTCGTATCTTTGTCCCGATACGGACACAAAGAAACCTTAAAACATACGACTATGAAAAAACTCTGTTTAGTGTTCACCTTGTTGCTCGCGCTATGCGGCCGGAGCAACATCGCCGCCCAGGCTCTCCCCACCGGGGTATTCGCTCTGGGGGACGTTGCCACAACGATAGAGACGGGGAAATGGTATTTCCTCTACAACGCGGGCACAACGAAATTTGCGCAGGAGAATGCCTCAAAAGCCCTGAATCAGGCGGATTCGCCCGTCGGCGTGGATGCCTCGGAGGGAATCGGCTATCTGGTGGCACTGGAGCAGGCACCCGATAACGGTAGCTACTACATAAAGACGGGACGGGGCAACTACTTCAGACAACTCTCCACGGGGGCCAACGGTACGGGAACGACACCCAGCAACACGTGGTCGGTGACCATCAACCCCATTAGCGGAACGACCGGCCACTTCACCATTTACGGCAAAACACGCCGCTACCTGACGGCTCCCGCTGACGGAGGCGACCTCAAAGGTGGCACGGAGAACACGGCCGGGAGCATCGGCGACTGGGTGTTCTACAACGTGAAGACGCAGTCTTTGGACGACCTGACGGGCATTGACCTCTATAACTACCAGATGAGCAGAATGGGACTTATCCGGCTCCGCAACAAGCGCTCCGCCACGTCCTACCTGACCTCCAATAACCCGGGCAGTGCGAGCGGTGCTCAGCTCCGGCCGACGGGCATGACACAGGTGTGGATGCTGGAGAAGCAGGATGACGGTTACACGTTGTTCAATGCGGATAACGGACAATACCTGCAATCGAATTTCAGCCAGCCTTCCAACAGCAAACAGGTGCTGTACATACAGTTCAGTCCCAACAACACGGGCACGGAGGCGTATATCAACATCTCGTCGAATAAGAATTTCAGCGGACAGACTTGCCTGAACATGACACAGAACGGCACGGAACTGGCCAAGTGGAGCTACAACAACGACGCAGGTTGCGACTGGGCCATCGAACTGGTGGAGGACATCACGGAGAATGACGTGCGCGAACATCTGAATGCGGCGAACGGATACGTGGGCGAACTCAGGAACGGAGCTTACTACCGGCTGTACAACGTGAAATATAGTGTGTACGCCACCGAATCGGAAAACGAGGTGAAATCCGTGCCCCTGAACGCGGAAAACTTCTCGCAATACTGGAAAGCCGTGAGAAACGGAAACGGGTATTGCCTGCAGAACGTACTCTCACAGACGTACATCCAACCGCAGAACCAGATGAGCCAGATTTACCGTACTGCGACAAATGCCGCCACTCTCTACCCGAGACGAGCGGAGGACAAGTGGATGTACACTTGGAGCATTGCCAACACGCAGAACGGTGCCTACGGTATGCACACCGATGCCGCAAGAAATGTGGTGCGGTGGTACACCGATGCCGATGCCAGCATCTGGGCGTTCCAGGAAGTGGAATTGTCGGAGGAAGACATCGAGAACGCGCGTAACGAACTGCAGGAGTACCAGACCATCGTGGACAACATCCCGACCTATCAGGCTCATCTGAATAATCTTTTCGAGGATTATGCCTGCACCGTCCTGAAGAGCAACATTCAGGCACTGACGGACGAACAACTGGCACAGAATGCCGATTATCAGGCTTTGACGAAGGGCATGCAGCAGATGGTGCTGAAAGTGAAGAACAACACGTGGCAGCAATATACGAACACAAGTACGGGCTACACGGCGGACTATGAAAAGTTCTTCCGCATTGCCGACTACCGGATATACAGCAACTACGAGGAAATGTGCAACGGCTCCAACTTCACCATGAGTTACGCTTTCGGCCGCCTCTCCGGCCCCACGGGTATCGTGGCTAATCCCGGCGACATCGTGTATATCTATGTGGACGAGGCTCCGAAGAGCGAATGCTCGCTGATGGTGGAACTCGTTAGCACGGACGGCGTTGCCGGAAACCATCCGACCGGTGCTCAGAAAGAACTGAAACAGGGCCTGAATGTAGTCAGCTCCAACCAACAGATGATGATTTACATCTTCCACCAGTTGAACAACACAAGAAAGTACCTGGCCGACTATCCCGACATCAAGATACACATCGACGGCGGTATGCTGAACGGTTACTGGGATGCGACGCGCGGCATGACCAACGCTGACTGGGCGTTGCTGCGGCAGCAGTTGCTGAAAGCTCCTTTCCTGAACCTGAAGACCAATCACCTCGTCTTCCAGATGAGTTCCGACTTGGTGAAGGCTGCCGAACCGACCGAAATGGAAGGACTGATGCGCATTTGGGACACGATTGTTGTCAATGAAGAGAAATACATGGGTGTGGAGGACTTCGAAGGACGTTACAACAACATCTGGAACGCATTTAGTGGCGCAAGTTCCTACATGCACGCCTCCACTTACGGCACATGGTACACGGAAAGCACCATCAGCACCATCATGAACTACGAGAACATGCGTAAGCCCGGTAACATCTGGGGGCCCAGCCACGAAATCGGACACAACCATCAGGGCAGCATCAACGTGACAGGTACGACGGAGAGTTCGAATAACCTGTTCTCGAACATCAACGTCTTCGACCAGGGCATACAGACCACACGCCGACAGTTGCCGTGTGACAACTTTGCCGCATTCGTGAATGATATTCCTTGGAGCGGACGCAACATCTGGAACACCACCAGCATGTTCTTCCAGCTTTATCTCTACTTCCACGCAATGCACCATGACGACCAGTTCTACCCCAACCTGTTCCGCAGAATGAGACAATTCCCCATCACGAAGGTTTCGGGATGGGACAGCACGACGCAGTTCCAGGATGGCAATGAGACAAAGACCGGTGCCAACATCTCATACGGTAAGTATGACTATCTGCACTTGGCAAAGATGATTTGCGACGTGGCACAGGCCGACCTGTCGGAGTTCTTCGAGGCTTACGGTATGTTCATACCGGTTGATAAGTATTTTGTGGGTGACTATGCGAACTATCTCGTGACTACCACACAAAAGGACATCGACGAGGCGAAGGCATACATGCAGAAGTATCCGAAGAAACTGGGTAACCTTATGTTTATCGACGACCACATCGGCCCCATGAAGGATGCCAACCCCAACAATATGTTCGAGGGCAAACCTTCCGGCACAAAGAAGCTAAACAACACCGAGCAGCACAATGAACTGAACAACGGTCTGCCCGTAGGCGACGTGGGTGACTATGAGTCATTCGACGGCCGCACGTCATACAGCACCGACAATGATTACTACATCATCAGCGGAACGTCTATCAACTTCCGTGGTACCGGATTCATCGGCCACAAGTTCTACGATCTGAACGGCAACTTCCTCTGGGCTACCAACGCCAAGAAAGTGACGCTACCCGCCAAACTGCAACAGATGGGCCCCGACAACTACATCGTGGTGGCCGCAGAGCCTAACATGAAGGATGTGCCTTGCGTAAACAACACCGGCAAGAAGAAAGCACAGATGTACTTCGGTAATGAGAACGAAAGCAAAGCATGGTACATGAATGCCAATACTCCGCTCGGTAACTACATGCCGGAGAATGCCATCGGCGTGATGCAGACCGCAGATGCCGAAGAAAACATTGTCGGCACGCCGAACATCATCGACATGGACAATACCGCAAAGAGCATCGTTCTCAATGGTGACCAACCCGCCTATATCCCGGTAGAGACCGTGGCCGAGAACGTAACGTTCACAAAAAGCATCAACGGTTATGCCGCCCTGAATCTGCCTTTCGACGTAACAAGCGCAAACGTTGCCGGACTGAAGACGGCCACGTATGACAACAACGTATTGAACGTAACCGACGCCACCCGTGTAGCGGCAGGCAAGCCGGTCGTTGTCAATGGGAACGTCAATATCGCCCTCTCTCAGGCTACCGTAAAGGCCGGCAGCTATCAGGCACTCAACGGAGTGAAGGTGCTCGCCGCCGACGGTCAGAGCGTTACGGAAGTGGAGACTGCCTCACCTTTCACGTACAACATGGAAGAGGCTACCGGCATACAGAGCATTGAGGGACAACTCTCATCCGCAGAAAAGAACGGAAACAACGTTTACGACCTGACGGGCCGCCGCATAAATCATCCGACAAAAGCCGGCGTGTACATCGTAAATGGCAAGAAAGCGATTGTCAAGTAATAATACAAACTCCTTAAACAACAACTATTATGAAAAAGTATGTTTGTGATGTGTGTGGTTACGAATACGACCCCGCAGTAGGTGATCCCGACAACGGCATTCAACCGGGTACGGCTTTCGAAGACCTGCCTGAAGATTGGGTTTGTCCCCTTTGTGGCGTAGGCAAAAGCGATTTCAGTGAAGCCTAAGCGTAAGAACACACCGGCCACACCGCAGAAGCGGGTGGAGCACGAGAAAGAGAAGAAACCACTGCTACTCCCTGTGGCAGTGGTATTCTTCTTGTCGGTTTGGGCATGGACCGCCCTATACTACGGCCCTGTGTTCCGGATAGCCCGGGAATTTTCGTTTTGGGCACCTGACGGGACACTGATGTATTTCATCAAGGGACGCCCTTGGAGCGCATTATGCTGGATAGGACGCGCACTGCTGCAACTCTACCGCTGGCCCGTCGCGGGCGGTGCCCTGACGGCCCTATTCGTAAGCGGTTCTTCGTGGCTCATCGGCTACTGCCTGCGGTTACGGGGATGGTGGCGAATGCTCCAGTACATTCCTGCCGCCGTTTATCTGTGGGTAACGGCCTACATCGGTTTCGACCTGTATTACGAAACGGAGACGGGCATGATTATGGGCATTCCGTTTGTCTGCTTCTTTATCCTGTCGGTACTGGCCTTAGTCATACACTCTTTCAGCCGTCACCATACGTTCCCCAACATCGTCCGTCCTCCCAAAGACGAACTGCCCCTGCAGAACCGCCTGCAGACATTGGTAGTTCTCGGCATCGTAATGATAACCGTCGGCATCACCCACGTGATGCGGCCCTACGTCAGGGTGGTTACGAAGATGCAATGCCAGATGATGGAACAGGACTGGGAAGGCATGGCAAAGACGGCACGCGACCATGCCGAACTCTCTTACCGCCAGTTATCCGCCTACTATACCATGGCACTGGTGCAAAGAGGAGAACAATGCAGTCGCCTCTTCGACATCCGGATGGACTATGACGAACCCTACATGCACGGCTTCGAAGGACTAGAGAGCAACGGCGAGAAGTATTACATCATGGAGTGCGACCTGTATGCCGGTCTGGTACAGACGGCCATCCACCACGCCATAGAGAACATGACCATGAACGGCCCCAGCATACGCACGCTGAAGTTGCTGACCAAATGTGCGCTGCTGAAAGGAGAGTGGAACGTGGCGGAGAAGTATCTCGGCGTTCTGCAGCACGTACCTTTCGAGGACGCATTCGTGAAGCGATACAAGCCTATGGTGGGCAATATGGCTCTCGTCGATGCCGACCCCGAGTTCAAAATGATTCGCCTTACCGAACCTTTACGCGACTGCTTCGAGAACTTCCTGACGCAACCCGTCTTCTTAGGTTACAACGCAACACTCATGGAAGGCCGCAGCGTAAACGCACTGTACAACAGTCTGGCCGTACACATCTACACGAAATCCATGCCCCAGTTCATGGAGCGCGTAGCCCCGTTGGCAGGAGCTACCCCACCCGCCAATATCTCGGATGCCGTGTTGCTCATGAGTTCCAAGTACCCCCAGGTTCTTAAACTATTCCCCAACATCGAGTACAATCGCCAACAGTTGATGTTCTTCATGCAAAGTGTAAGGCCCTACATCAAGAGTTTTGAAGCACGCACGGAACATGCACGCGAGCTTTTCCCGAAATGGAAAGGATATTATCCCTATTACTACTTCTTCGGCAATCTGAAAGCCACCAAACGCAAGGATGCGACAAACGAGGAAAGCAGTAAACACGGCGTAAACTAATCACTACAACGTAGAAAAAGAACGAATGAAAACCTATAAGACCCAAGGCGTTTTACTTTTTACTCTCTTGCTTCTGCTTGTGTCCTGCGGCAAACGAAGCTACACGGTACCCGCTTCTTTCACAGAAGCAGACTCCGTGGCTCCCCTCTACCCCGACTACACGGACATTACCATTCCGGCCAACATTGCCCCTCTGAACTTTTCCCTCCGGGAGAGTTCCCCCACGGAGGTTGTGGCGGAGCTGACAGGCAGCCAGGGCGGGAAACTCGTTACCGGCGGAGGCAAAGACCTGAAAGTAATCATGGACTCCCTCCAGTGGCGGACGCTGCTGGAGCAGAACCGCGGAGGCGACATCAAGGTGGTCATATACGCCCACTTCCCGTCGGGCTGGGTAAGATACAAGACGCACACGCTCACCGTTGCCCGGGAGGACATAGACCCCTATCTCTCCTACCGACTCATCGAACCGGGCTACGAACTCTACCGTCAGTTGGGACTCTACCAGCGTAACCTTACCAACTTCGAGGAGCTGCCCATCTACGAGAACAACCGGACGTTCAGCGACAAGGATAATCATTGTGTCAATTGCCACAACTACCAGAACTACTCCACCCGCCGAATGATCTTCCACGTGAGAGCACGGCACGGCGGCACCGTCATCGTCGAGGACGACAAGGCGGAGAAGGTGCAAATCAAGGGCGACAGCATTCTCACCGCCGGTGTTTATCCCTCGTGGCACCCCACCCTGCCCCTCATCGCTTTCTCCACCAACAAGACGGGACAGGCCTTCCACATGTACCACCCGGAAAAGATTGAAGTCATTGACGAGGCCAGCGATCTGCTGCTCTACAACGCGGAACGCAACGAGGTGAGCCTCATCCTGAACGACAGCACCGAGTACGAGACTTTCCCCTGCTGGTCGCCTGACGGACGCTGGCTCTACTACTGCACGGCCTCGGAACCCGCCGTTCCCGAAGGGGTGCAACTGCCCGACAGCATCGATCCGGACAGACGTCGCGTGATGTTCTTCGAGAACTTCTACTACGACATCCGCCGGCTTCCGTTCAACGAAAAGAGCGGCACGTTCGGTTCCCCGGAAACCGTGGTGGACTGCCGCAGCCGACATCGCAGCGCCTCGTTCCCCCGTGTCAGCCCCGACGGCCGTTATCTGCTCTTTGCCGAGGGCGACTACGGGCAGTTCCACATCTGGCACCGTTCGAGCGACCTCTACGTGAAGGACTTGCAGAACGACAGCATCTATGCCCTCGCCGCAGCAAACAGCGAAGACGTGGACTCGTACCACTCGTGGAGCTCCAACGGCCGATGGATTGTATTCAGTAGCCGACGCATAGACGGCAACTACACGCGCCTCTTCATCACCTATTTCGACCAAAAGGGGCAGGCCCGCAAGGCCTTCTGCCTGCCGCAGGGCGATCCCGAACACAACGTGCTCCTGCTGAAGAGCTACAACGTGCCGGAACTCACCCGCGACGCAGTCCGCGTCACCGAACAGACGCTCCGGAAGTGTATCTACGACACGGAAGGCACTACGGCCACATTCAAAAAACGTTAAATCCGGAACAATAAACCGACAAAGAGCTACGTTTTCATAAAAGGAATCATATAACTGTTTAATTCATAAACCAAAAAGACCATGAGAGTTATCATCGAACCCGATTATCAAGCACTGTCACGCTGGGCAGCCGAGTACGTTGCCGCCCGCATCAACGCAGCAAACCCCACTGCCGAGAAACCTTTCAAACTGGGATGTCCCACAGGTTCCTCTCCTTTGGGCTTGTATAAGCACCTCATCGAGCTGAACAAAGCCGGCAAGGTATCTTTCCAGAACGTTGTAACCTTCAACATGGACGAGTACGTCGGACTGCCCGAAGAGCACCCCGAAAGCTACCACAGCTTCATGTGGACGAACTTCTTCTCGCACATCGACATCAAGAAAGAGAATGTACACATCCTCAACGGTAACGCTTCCGACCTCGCCGCCGAGTGCGAGGCTTACGAGCAGGCTATCCGCGAGGCCGGCGGCATCGACCTCTTCATGGGCGGCATCGGCCCCGACGGGCACATCGCATTCAACGAACCGTTCAGCTCCCTGCAGAGCCGCACCCGCGTGAAGAGCCTCACCACCGACACCATCATCGCCAACAGCCGTTTCTTCGACAACGACGTGAACAAGGTGCCCAAGACGGCCCTCACCGTCGGCGTAGGCACCGTGATGGATGCCCGCGAGGTGCTCATCGTCTGCAACGGCCACGGCAAAGCCCGTGCCCTACACCACGCCATCGAGTGCGCCGTCAGTCAGGAATGGACCATCAGTGCCCTGCAGATGCACCCCCACGCCATCATCGTCTGCGACGAGGCCGCCACGGACGAACTGAAGCACGGCACCTACAAATACTTCAAGGACATCGAGAAGGACAATCTCTAAACAGAAAAGATTATACATAAGCAGTCCGGTGAAACTCCCCTCAGGCATCAGGGAAGTTTTACCGGACTGTTTTATTATAATAGGTATCACGTGTGCGCACGGGCGTGCGCACACGTATAGGAGGACGGGGCCTCGTCCCGCCCGGGACGAGCCTCCGTCGTCGGCAGGATGGAGGCCCGACCTTAGTATTGTCTCGGCCCCGTCCTCCTATTGACCCAATTTCGGCCTCCTGCACATACGGCTCCAAGGGGGGACAGGTCTCTTGTCCGGGATTTACAGAAAATCAGGGCTAAAATTGTATATCTTTACATTTTGAAGTAACTTTGCACCGCAGAAATACAGTTGAACATTTATTCTTTAATTATTCATTATCTAAACCAAACATCATGAGGAAGCTCTTTACTTCAATCTGCTGTGCGTTCATGACTCTCGCCGCATTGGCGGCCTCCCCCGCCCAACGGGAGCGTAACGTACAGTCTCCGTTCCGTTTTGCCCCCCGTGCAACGACGGAGATGCGCGATGCCTCCTTCGGACGTCTCGCAACCTTCGAGCAGGCCGCCAACAAGGGTGCCGCCAAAATCTCAGTTTCCAAGAAAGCGGTCTTGCACACGCTGCCGACCGGCGACGAATCGGGCTACCTTATCGGCCCCAACGACGAAACGTGGTTCTACTCCGCCGTATGGAACAAGGAAATCGAGAAGCACGAGTACTACACCGAAACGATAATCAAGGGCTACAAGATTACCATCTACAACGAAGCCTTCGAGGAAATCGGGGTCATCGAGGATGACATCACGCTGGAGGAAGGAGAGGTGAAAGTGGCTCAGGTGATGGTGGGCGGACAGATTACCAAGAAGTTCTTCAACATAGACAACAACTATGAGGTAATGATTGGCATCGCCTGCAACACGGCCAACTACACCAACAACTACCGCACACTCGTCTATTCCATCGGCAAAAGCGAACCGATAGTCACCCTCCCCGGCTACTACATTTCTGCCGTAAACACGGCAACGGACGCGTGGAGCGAGAAATTCTGGATAACGTTCATCACCGAGGAAGCCACACAGACGCCGACCGTCGGAAACGTGATGAACAGCATGGACTACCGTTTCCGCGTCTACAAGTACGCCGGCTACAACGGTCTGGGCGATCCCGTGCTCGACCTCGCTGTGCCCGGCGTTACGGTGTCAGGCGAGAACGCCACCCCTTTCCTTGCCAGAGCCAAGGACGGCAAGCCCTACTTCGCCATCAACCGCATGAAATACTGCTGGTACGAAGACCCGTTCGACTACGAAAACGAGAACCCCACGCCCGACAATGAACTGGTGATAGACCTCTATACGCTCCCCTCTGCTTTCGCCAGCACTCCGGAGAAGTATTCCACCACGACCGTCAAGTCCGAAACCACCACCGACGACATCTACTTCATGTACCTCGGCGCTTTCCGGGACATCGACGACATCGACTTCGACCTCTGGAGCGAGAACGGCAAACCCGCCCTCATCATCACGAGAGAACATCTCACACTGGGTGGCGACGACTATGACTACGACTATTCCGTGTATGACGCAGCCGCCGAGGGCGAGACTGCCGAGGGCGTACACCGGTTGGACATTGCCAAGGGCGTGTCCGGCGGCGTCTTCATGAACGACATCCCCGGCTTCGACCCGCAGGTGATGTTCATCGTCAATGAGAACAACGAGTACACGTTCCACTTCGTCAATATCCGCACAGGCGAACTGGAGCATCTGTTCCCCTACCAGATTACGGAGGACTTCAACTTCACGGCCGCCACAGACCGCATTCCCTACGGCGATTCCTACATCTACACGGTGCCCCTCACGCACGGCATGTCCGACCCCGAGGGCAACACGTACACGGGTATCGCATTCGTCACCACCGAAGGCAAACTGGACCACTACGAGAGTGTGAACCTCGGTCTGGACGTGCAGTATGCCGTACTCTACACACAGCCCGATGCTTTCAATCCCTACATCTTCAACCTCGACAACGAGCGCGAGTACATGGCACTGGTGAAGCGTAGTGTGGCAGGCGGCGGAAACCGGGAGGAACTGATGGTCGTAAGCACCGACATGGACAAGGAACCGCTCCTGACACTCGTCCCCGACGAGACGCTCGGCAGTCTCGCCTTCATTTCTTTTGCCAACCTCGGAACGTCCACTCCCCGCCTCATCGTGGCGTGGGTCAAGGACTGGCAGTACACCATGACGGCCTACGAACTTCCGTTCACGCTCTTCGAGCAGGGCGAGGGTACGGCCGAGAATCCCTACCTGATTTCTACGGCAGGCGGTCTGCAGCAGATTAAGTCCAACCCGGATGCCCACTACCGGATTGTTTCCGACATCGACGCTTCCGGCATAACAATTACCAATGAGAACTTCACCTTCAGAGGCTCCATCGACGGACAAAACCATCTCATCTCCAACCTCACCCTCAGCGGCCGCGCCCTACTGCCCTACGTTACGCGCAAGGAGAATGCAGGCGAGAACGAGGGCGTGATTCAGAACATCAAGTTCGTCTCCCCGAAACTCATCAATGCCGACGACGCACAAGGCGTGCTGGCCGGTACCGTCACAAACGGCGTGCGCGTCAGCAACGTCCACATCTACGGTGCTGAAATCAATTCCGAGGACGGCGACGTAGCCGGTCTCGTCGGTTGCGCCTACCTCTACTCCACGATTGAGGGCTGCTCCGTCAATGCCGACATCACGTCTCCCCAAGGCTCCGTGGGCGGTATCGTGTGCAGAACCCGCACCTCATCCAAGGTGAACGCCTGCTCCTTCACCGGAACAATTCACGGTGGCACGGACGTGGGCGGTATCGTCGGCTCCATCGACAATGCCGAAGACCGCGTATCGGACTGCCACGTGAAGGCCAACATCAAGGCACGCAACACCCTCGGCGGTATTGCCGGTTCGTCGAGCCGCGGAATCATAAGCCGCTGCCACGTCGAGGGCACATTAGAGGCCACCGCAGCTTCGCAGTGGGGCGGCGGAACGAAACTCGGCGGCATCGTCGGTCAGCTTCAGCAGGACTTCACACAGGACAGCAGCAGCACCGCCGTTACTCCCGTCATCGAGAACTGCTTCGTCAGCCTCTCTGCCATGACTGCTGCTCAGGCAGGCGAAGAGACGTATGCCGGACAGAATGACACGCACCACCGCATCGTAGGTGCCACTTCCGTAAACAACGAGCCCGAAGCTACCGGTTATGACGAGAACTGGGAGCCGATATACGGTGACCCGCAGCCCGCAGAAGCCGGACTGGCCAACAACTATGTCATCTCTACCCTGCCCCGCGTGAGCGAGGCCATTCAGGATGCCACCAACAGCACCGAGGGTAAGTCTATCGACGCTTCCGAACTCTCCATGAGTTTCTTCATGGAACTGGGCTTCAGCTATGGCTACGACATTGAATCTCCCTGGAACATGACCGGCGACCAGACCCGTCCTTCCCTCTACTTCGAAGGCGGTCTGCTGCTCTTCAGCCCCGCTGCCGTAACCGCAGACGTGAACGAGAACGTCACACTCCGCCTCACGTTGGTAGGTGGTGAGTTCTCCGAAGACATGTTCGGCGACTTCAGCATGGAGGTTTCGGACGAAAACGTGCTTGAAATGAGCGACATGGGCTTCGAGGACGGCGCAATACTGCTCACCTTCAAGGCTCTGCAGGAAGGCGAGGCCGTAGTGAAAGCATTCATCGCCGGCAAACAGGCCGAATGCACCGTCACAGTCATCTATTCGACAGCCGTGAACAAGGTAGTAGCCGAGAATCCGCTCTCTTACGGAAACGGCACCGTCAAGGCTCAGGGTTGCGCCATTGTCGTTTACAACACGCTCGGTGCCAAGGTTATGGCCGGATATGACAGTTGCGACACCGCTTCGCTGCCCGCCGGCATCTACATCGCCAAGGCCATCCGTGCCGACGGCACAACGGCTTCCATCAAATTCATTGTGAGATAGTTCCCCGACGAGGGTCTATATAGACTTCTCGCTTTCGCTACGAAACGAGCTCAAAAAGTTAGGGCTGCTTCCGGAATCGGGAGCAGCCCTAAATCGTATAAATAGGCCGTACTTAGAACAGCGTATTCTCGATAATCTTTCCCATCTGCCAGATGCAACGGATTTCGAGTTTGTCGTCCAGAATCATGATGTCAGCATCCTTGCCGCGCTGCAACGTACCCTTGCGGTCATTGACGTGCATGATGAGCGACGGCGTCTCGGAACACATACGAACGGCATCCTCCAGAGGTATCTCAGCCAGATTAACCGCCGTGCGGATGAGGCGGTCGGTGGTGGCGATGGAACCTGCCAGGGCCGAACGGTCGTTGAGCTTGGCCACACCGTCTTCCACAATGACACGGGGATCGAAAGCCACGGCATCGGCAGGTGCGGCAGCCACGGCCAGCGCATCGGTGATGAGTGCCATACGCTCCACACCCTTAATCTTGTAGGCCATGCGCAGAATGGTCGGCGGAACGTGTATGCCGTCAGCCACGCACTCTATGGTCATGTCGTCGATGAGGTAAACGCTCTCCACGGTACCCTCGTACTTGTAGCCCTGCTTGTTGTGGAAACCGGGCATGGCGTTATAGAAGTGCGTGACGTGGGTATATCCGGCCTCAAAAGCCGTTTTCACGTCGCTGTATTCCGCATGCGTGTGGGCAATGGAAGGCAGAATGCCCTTCTCGGCGCAGAACTTACCGAACTGCATGGCTCCCGGCAACTCCGGAGCTGCATCCCAGCGCTTCAGACAAGGACTGTTCTCCACGAGAGGTATGTACTCGTTGGGATCCGGGTCTTTCAGCCATTCGGGAATCTGCGCTCCGGCCTTCATGGGGTTCAGATAGTGTCCCTCAAGGTGCAGACCGAGGATGGGCGAATCAGGCTCCGCCATCAGCTTGTTACAAGTCTCCACAGCCTGCTCAATCATGGGCACCGTGCTGCTGGAGAGTGTCGGGAAGATACTCGTGGTACCGTGCTTGGCATGTGCCTCGACAGCCGTGCGGAAGGCCTCTTCGGTACCCTCCTGGAAGTCGCGTCCGCCACCGCCGTGTACGTGCATCTCTATGCCACCGGGCACTACGTACATCCCCTTGGCATCAATGATGGTAGCTCCGATAACTGCGAGGTCGCAGTTTGTCACTTCAAGTATTTTATTGTCGCGCAGGATGATGCTTCCGTCTTTCAGCCACCCCTGCGGGGTCAGAATGCGACCGTTGATAATCTGTGTTAGCATATTATAATCTCTTTTGATACTTTTTCGTAGTCAGGGTCATTTCACCATACTGTAGACCACATCCATAATGTCCTTGCCCAGACGGTCGGCCTCCTCCATTGTAGCGGCCTCGCTGTAGACGCGGACGATGGGTTCGGTATTCGACTTGCGCAGATGCACCCACTTGTCGGGGAAGTCTATCTTCACGCCGTCGATGTCGTTCACCTCCGCCTTGCCCGTGTACATTTCCTTCACGCGGGCCAGTATGCCGTCCACGTCGGTGCCGGCAGTCAGGTCGATGCGGTTCTTCGCAATCTGATAGGGAGGATAGGTAGCCCGCAGTTCGCTGGTCTTCATCCCCTTCTTGGCCAGATAAGTCAGCATGAGTGCGATACCTACCAAAGCGTCACGGCCGTAGTGGGCGGCAGGATAGATGACTCCGCCGTTGCCCTCTCCGCCAATGACGGCGTGCGTGTCTTTCATCTTCGTCACCACGTTCACTTCGCCCACGGCGGAAGCATTGTACTCACAGCCGTACTTGCGGGTGACGTCGCGCAAGGCACGTGTGGAACTGAGGTTGGAGACGGTGTTGCCCGGTGTGTGCTGCAGGATGTAGTCAGCCACGGTAACGAGCGTGTACTCCTCGCCATACATGGTGCCGTCCTCGCAGAACATGGCCAGGCGGTCTACGTCCGGGTCTACGACGAAAGCGATGTCGTGTTCCCCCTTCTGCATCAGTGCCTTGATGTCGGCCAGATTCTTTTCCAAGGGTTCGGGGTTATGCTGGAAGTCGCCCGTAGGCTCGCCAAAGAGGGTGGTCACCGTTTCCACGCCCAACTGCTCCAGCAGCTTCGGCAGGATGACGCCACCTACGGAGTTCACGGTATCCAGTGCCACGCGGAACTTGCGGTTGCGGATAGCCTCCACGTCCACCAGCTCCAGATTCTTCACCATATCAATATGTTTCTGGTCGTAAGTATCGTTCTCCGTGTACTTACCCAGATGGTCTACGTCCACATACTCGAAATCCTCGGCCTCGGCAATGCGCAACACTTCCTCACCCTCGGCCTTGTTCAGGAACTCGCCCTTCTCATTCAGCAGTTTCAAAGCATTCCACATGCGGGGGTTGTGGCTGGCGGTGAGAATGATACCACCGCAAGCGCCCTCCATGGTAACGGCAATCTCGGTGGTGGGAGTCGTGGCCAGTCCGATGTTCACCACGTCGAAACCCATACCCATGAGCGTGCCGCAGACGACGTTCTTCACCATCTCGCCCGAGATGCGGGCGTCGCGTCCCACAACGATTTTGTTGGACGTCACCTTCGTGGTCTTACGAATCAGTGTGGCGTAAGCCGAAGTAAACTTCACGATGTCCAGAGGATTGAGCGTATCGCCCACCCGTCCGCCGATAGTGCCGCGGATGCCGGAAATTGATTTAATCAGTGTCATGTTATCAGTATTTAGGTTTATATTTTTAGTTCTCTTGCAGCCGTGTGCCTATTGCGGCAGCGTCACGGGGAACAGCTCGTTCTCGATGTGCGCCTCATGCACCAGTGCCTTCAGTTCGGCCGTCTTTTTCGGATAGCGGGCCGACACGTCGTTGTCCTCGTGAATGTCGTTTTTCAGGTCATAGAGTTCGCAGCGTCCGCCCTTCACAATCAGTTTCCAGTTGTCCCGGCGCACGGCAATCTGGTTCGTTTCGTGGAACTCCCAGTACAGGTAGTCGTGCTTCTTCTGCCGGCCGCGGCCCAACAGGGTGGGCAGGAAGGAGATGCCGTCGAAATGGTCTTCCCGACCTAGACGGGGATTGCGGTAACGGGCCACATAGTTGTCCACCCCCGCCGCGTCGGCCAGTGTAGGCATGATGTCCCAAAAGGCGATTTGCAGGTCGCTGCGCGTGCCGGCCTTCACACGACCCGGCCAGCGCACGATGAACGGAATGCGTATGCCGCCCTCGTGGCACGAACGTTTCAGTCCGCGCAACACGCCGTCGCGATTGAAGAACGTGGGGTCTGCCCCACCCTCCTCGTGCGGGCCGTTGTCGCTGCTGAATATCACGATGGTATTCTTGTCCAAGCCCTTGCGCTCCAGCATGTCCATGATTTCGCCCACGTAGGCATCCAGTCGCGTTATCATGCCGGCAAACTCCGCATGGACGTGCTCCACGGGATTGTACCGGCTGGACTCATTGCCCCGGAACGTCTTGTCCTCGGCAAACTGCCGATGGTAGGCCTGAAGAATGCTGTCCTCGGGTTGCACCAGTTCGGCATGGGGCAGCGTGTAGGTGAACATCCCGAAGAAGGGTTGTTCGGCCGTCTGACGGTCGAGCCACTCCATGGCACGCCGGTGGATGGTGTCGGCACTGTAAACGGTGCGTTCCCGGTAGTCCGGCCCGTACATGGCATGGGCATAGTTCTCGGGCAGGGGCTGCCGGCTGACCTCCGTGTCGCCCCGGTCGCGCCGGTAGTCGTTCAGGAAGTTGGGATAGTAGAGGTGGGCCTGGAACTGGCAGATGTAGCCGTAGAACTCATCCACGCCGCGCCGGTCGGGCGTAGACTCGGAGCCCTCGTAGCCGCCGGCCCACTTTCCGAACTGCGCCGTGCGGTAGCCCGCCGCTTTCATGATTTCAGGAATGACCACGTGGGCCGTGTCCAGCGGATGCTGACCCACACGCGAGAAATCCGCGTTCTGCCCGTACTGCACCATGGGCACGCCGCGCCAGTATTCGCGGTTGCCGCGGATGCGGGTGTGACCCGTGTGCTGCCCCGTCATGAGCGAAGCCCGCGAGGGGGCACTGACGGGACTGCCGGCGTAGGCCTGCATGAACTGCATACCCTCACCGGCCAGACGGTCGATGTGGGGCGTGCGGATGTAGTGCTGACCGTAGCAACCGAGGTCGCCCCACCCCATGTCATCACACAGAACGAAGAGGATATTGGGACGCGACTGGGCCTGAGCGGCCATGCAGGGGAGAAGCGCCAATGCGCTCAGAACCGACTTACCTGTTTTCATCATATACGGCACGAAACATCGTTTACAAGGACAAAGATAATGAAAACCGAGCGCAGAACAAAATAAACGCAACGATTTTTTCCACATTTCTCTCCCGCCGCATCCCACAGGAAAGCGACGGGCTCCTACCTTTATTTATTACATACGCACGCGCGCATATCCGGCAGCCCTCCGGGAGATTCCCGACGCCGTTTTCGGGCATTCTGTATTCATCGACGGCGGACGCACATTCATCGACGATGAACGGCTGTCCGCCGACGGTGAATGTACGTTCATCGGCTGATGAATACACTTTGCCTGCGGACGGTGGATTTTATCCCCCTGACCGGCAGAGCGAATAAGCCGCCGTCGCGGCAGGTATTCGTTAGAAAAGTGGGGGAAAACTTTGCTATTCTCCGTTTTTATCCGTACTTTTGAAGCGAAAAATCACTACTAACGATAACAAACAGACTATGAAACTACGCAGAATCCTGCTGGGCGCGGCCCTCTCGGCATGTGCCCTCACCCACGCACAGGACTACACGCTGACCGTGCAGACGGCCAAGCCCGGAGCCCCGGTGCAACCCACCACGTATGGCATCTTCTTTGAGGACATCAACTTTGCCGCCGATGGTGGTCTGTACGCCGAATTAGTGAAAAACCGCTCGTTTGAGTTCACGCCCGACCACCTGATGGGGTGGCAGGCTTTCGGAAAGGTGGAGGTGCGCAACGACGGCCCCTTCGACCGCAATCCCCACTACGTCCGTCTCTCCTCCGCAGGACACGGAGACTGGTGGACCGGATTAGTGAACGAGGGCTTTTTCGGCATCGGCGTGGAGAAGGACAAGGAGTACCGCTTCTCCGTCTACGCCCGCGTGCCCGAGGGCAAGCCTCAGGTGCTGCGCGTTCAGCTCATAGAGCCTTACACGAATGAGGAAGCACAGGATTTCGCACAGGCAACCATCAAGGTGGACTCCAAGGACTGGCATAAATTCGTCATCACCCTGAAGAGCCCGCGGACGACGGACAAGGCCCGCCTGCGCATGTTCCTCTGCGACGAGAACGGACGCTCCGGCTCGGGCGTGATGGACGTGGAGCACGTCAGTCTGTTCCCCGTAGACACGTGGATGGGCCACGAAAACGGTATGCGCAAAGACCTTGCACAGGCTTTGGCCGACATGAAGCCCGGCGTCTTCCGCTTCCCCGGCGGCTGCATCGTGGAGGGAGTGACCCTGGACAACCGCTACCAGTGGAAGAACACCGTGGGCCCGGTTGAGAACCGTCCGCTGAACAAGAACCGCTGGGAGGCCACCTTCACCCACCGCTACTATCCCGACTACTTCCAGTCCTACGGTCTGGGCTTCTACGAGTTTTTCCTCCTGAGCGAGGAAATCGGAGCCGAGCCGCTGCCCGTGCTGAACGTGGGCATGGCCTGCCAGTATCAGAACTGGAACAACGAGAAGGCGCACGCCCCCGCCACCGCAGAGGGTCTGAAGCCCTACATCGACGACTGCATCGACCTCATCGAGTTTGCCAACGGAGCCGCCGACACCAAGTGGGGCAAGGTGCGCGCCGAAATGGGCCACCCCGAACCCTTCAACATGAAATTCCTCGGCATCGGAAACGAGCAGTGGGGAGAGTTCTATTTCGAGCGTGTGAAGATTGTGGCCGACGCCGTGCGGAAGGCGCACCCCGAAATCAAGATTATCGGCACCAGCGGCCCCAACTCCGAGGGGCATGACTTCGACATCGGCTGGGAGGCCATGAAACGGCAGAAGGCCGACCTCGTGGACGAGCACTTCTACCGCCCCATTTCGTGGTTCAAGAACGAATGGGAGCGTTACGACCGCTACGACCGCACCGGCCCCAAAGTCTTTGCCGGCGAATATGCCTGCCACGACCGGGGCAAGAAGTGGAACCACGCCGGAGCCAGCATCTACGAAGCAGCCTTCATCACGGGCATCGAGCGCAATGCCGACATCGTGCACATGGCCACCTACGCTCCGCTGTTCAGCCACGTGGACGGATGGCAGTGGCGGCCCGACATGATATGGTACGACAACCTGCGCTGCGCCCTCTCGGCCAGCTACTACGTGCAGGCCATGTTTGCCCAAAACCGGGGTACGAACGTGCTGCCCATCCGGAACAGCAACTTCCCGAAGAAGGGCGAGGACGGCGTACTGGCCTCGGCCGTGTGGGACAAGGAGAGCGGCGAGGTCATTGTGAAAGTGGCTAACACCTGCGACCAGGCCAAGTCGGTGAAGATATGCCTCGAAGGCGTGAAGGGAGCCGGGGAGGCCAAAGCCATCCTGCTCGACCTGAGCGACTACGACCTTGAGAACACCGTGGACAACCCCAACGCCATCGCACCGAAGGAAACGACCCAGCCGACGACAGCAGGCAAGAACAGCAGCGTCATCGACGTACAGATTCCGGCCAAGACGTTCGCCGTGTATAAAGTGAAAAAATGATAAAATCGGCAAAATGTTTGGAGATATAGTTTTTTCTCCCTACCTTTGTCCCGATAGATAATTAAAAGAAAGAAAAGTGAATAAGGATTCCGACGATGCAAAGTCGCCGGGATTCTTATTTTGACACTCTCTGAAAGGACAATCGGAAACACTAAAAACAACTAAAGAATTATAATACTATGGCTTACATGTCACAACAGGGCTACGACAAATTAGTAGCCGAACTGCAACACCTGGAGAGCGTGGAACGAATCGCCGCCAGTGCTGCCATCGCAGAGGCCCGCGACAAAGGCGACCTGAGCGAGAACGCCGAATACGATGCGGCCAAAGAGCATCAGGCGAAGTTGGAAACCAAGATTGCGCTGCTCAAGCAGACCATCCTCGACGCGAAAATCATCGACACGAAGACGCTCGACACGGGCAGCGTGCAGATTCTGGCTACCGTCGGGCTGAAGAACCGCAAAAACGGTATGGAAATGAAATACACCATCGTCAGCGAGAGCGAGGCCAATCTGCGCGAGGGCAAAATCAGCGTGGGAACCCCCATCGCCCAGGGACTGCTGGGAAAGAAAGTGGGCGACGTGGCCAACATCAAGGTGCCGGCCGGCATGGTGGAACTGGAAATCACGAGCATCAGCTTCGATTTGTAATCTATATAACGTAGAGGTATGACCATATTCTCAAAGATTATAGCCGGCGACATACCGAGCTACAAGTGCGCCGAGGACGACCGGTTCTATGCCTTTCTCGACATCAACCCTCTGCAGAAAGGGCATACGCTGGTCATCCCCAAACGCGAGGTGGACTACTTCTTCGACCTCACGGACGAGGAAATCGCCGCCATGCAGGTGTTTGCCAAACGGGTGGCCCGGGCCATCGGGGAGGTGCTCCCCTGCCGCAAAGTGGGACAGGCCGTGCTCGGACTGGAAGTGCCGCACGCACACATCCACCTCGTACCCATGCAAAACGAGGGCGACCTGAACTTCGCCAACTCCAAGAAGCAGTTCTCACCCGAAGAAATGCAGCAAACGGCCGACGCCATCCGCAACGCGTTTGACAACCTGTAAAAAACCGGCACTCGCCGGCGACGGAAAGACGGCGGGTACCGGACTACCTAACGAACCTACACATGCTATGAAAAATCACAACTATTGTCTCATACTGGCAGGCGGAGTGGGCAGTCGGCTGTGGCCTATGAGCCGCAAGAGCTATCCGAAACAGTTTATCGACATCTTCGGCACCGGACGTTCCCTGCTGCAGGAAACCTACGAACGCTTCGCGCGGTTCATCGAACCCGAAAACATCTACATTTCCACACACGCCGACTATCTGCCCTACGTGTACGAGCAGTTGCCGCAGGTGGATGATGTCCACATTCTGGAGGAGCCTCTCCACCGGGGCACATTAGCCAGTGTGGCCTGGGGAACGGTGGTCATCAAGAAGGCCGACCCGCAGGCGAACATCGTCGTATCGCCGGCCGACCAGTTGATTCTGAACGAACCCCGGTTCCAGGAAGACGTGCGACAGGCTCTCCACTTCGTGTCCGAGGGCGAACGGCTTACCGTGATGGGCATCCGGCCGAGCCGCCCGGAGACGGGTTACGGCTACATTCAAATGGGCGACGAATCGCCCGTAGAGAACTGCACCCGCGTAAAGACGTTTACCGAGAAACCGGAACTGCCCTACGCCGAGGCGTTCATGCGCGACGGGGGATTTCTTTGGAACACGGGTATTCTGCTTTTCAACGTCGATGCCATGCTCCACACGCTCTATATGCTGGTGCCTGCCTATCAACTGGAAATCCCCAAAATGATGGCCGATGCCGAAAGTGCAGACCCCAAGTTTCTGCCGGAGTTTTTCAACGTGCTGCCCATGCTCAGCGTAGACCTCGGCATCATGGAGAAGAGCGACAACGTGTACGTCTATGAATGTCACTTCGGATGGGCCGACCTCGGAAATTGGAACACCATCGGCACTTGCCGCAGCACGGACGAGGACGGCAATCTGCTGCTCAACACCAAGGCGCAGTTGAGTAATTGCAGCGGCAATATCATCCGCCTCCCCGGAAACCACACGGCCATCGTGGATGGTCTGCAGAACTTCGTCATTGTGGAAGAAGGCGACGTGCTTATGATATGCCCCAAAGAGCGCACCGACATCATGCGCCGAATGATGACGGAAGCACAAACACAACGAGGCATCGAGTAAGGCCGCAGGAAACAAGATACCCAACAAACCGCAAGGGCATTGAGCAACCTTGCGGTTTGCTTGGTTTTGAAAAGAGATAAACCCGGACGGAAATTTTGAGGAACAGACAAGATTTACTATCTTTGCATCGCGAGCCTACGAAACGAAGCATCGCGGAAACCTTAAATCTTAACCGTATCATGAAAAAACTGTTTTCCATCCTGAGTGTAGTCATGCTGACTGCCGTACCGTGTAAGGCACAAGTCACTTATGACGTTATCCCGCTACCCCGTAGCGTCGAATTGAACCCGAAAGGCGAAGTTTACACACTGAACCGGGGAGCCATCGTCACTTACGCCTCTGGCAACGACAAAATGGCCTCGAACGCACAACTGCTGGCGGAGTTTCTGAATACGGATGCCGGTTTTCAGGTTGTCCCGCAGGCTGACGTGAAGCCCACAAAGAAGCAACCCGTAGCCATTACGCTGTCACTGGGCTTGCAGAATCCCAACCGCGAGGCCTACCGGCTGACGGTGGATAAAAAGGGGATTACCATACAGGGTGCTACCGAAGAGGGAGTGTTCCGCGGCATCGAAACGCTGCGCAAGGCCATCGGCACGAAAGCAGGCGACAGCGTGGAACTGCCCTACGTGACCATCACGGACGAACCGCGCTTTCCCTATCGAGGTGTGCTCTTCGACTGCGCACGCCACTATTTCCCTGTTGAATTTATCAAACAGTTCCTCGATGTGATGGCCCTGCACGGCTGTAACAATTTCCATTGGCACTTCACCGAAGACCAAGGGTGGCGCTTCGAGGTGAAGTCGATGCCGGAACTGACCAAGAAAGGTTCCATCCGCAAGCAGACCGTCATCGGCCGCAACACGGGAATTTACGACGGACAGGAGTATGGCGGTTACTATACACAGCAGGAGTGCCGCGAAATTGTAGAATATGCTGCCAAACGCTTCATTAACGTAATTCCCGAAATCGACCTTCCCGGACACATGCTGGGAGCCTTGCACGTCTATCCCGAACTGGGATGCACCGGCGGCCCCTATGACGTATGGTGTCAGTGGGGCGTTTCGGCCGATGTACTTTGCGCCGGCAATCCCAAGACACTGGAATTTCTGAAACACGTTCTTGACGAGGTGGCCGATGTATTCCCCTCGAAGTACATCCACATCGGCGGAGACGAAAGCCCGCGCGACCGTTGGAAGAAATGCCCCAAATGTCAGGCCAAGATGAAAGAGCTGGGGCTGACGCACGAAGCCGAACTGCAGACATATATCAACAAGGAACTGGAGGCTTACATGCACGCCAAGGGACGCGACCTCATCGGTTGGGACGAGACGTTGGAAGGCGGTCTCAGCGAGAATGCCATCGTCATGTCGTGGCGCGGTTCCAAGGGTGGCATCGCCGCTGCTCAGCAGCACCACCGCGTCATCATGTCGCCCAACACACATTGCTACATCGACTACTACCAGTTGAAGAATCAGTGGGGACAGCCCATGAGCATCGGCGGTTACCTGCCCGTATCGAAAGTGTACAGTCTGGAACCGACGGCAGAACTGAGCGAGGAGGAGGCCAAGTACATCATGGGCCCGCAGGTGAACCTGTGGTGCGAGTATGTGGCTTATCCCCAGCATGCCATGTATATGCTGCTGCCCCGATTGGATGCCATCAGCGAGGTGCAATGGTTACCCGCCGACAAGAAAGACTTCGAGGCATTCAAGTCCCGCCTGCCGCGCATGATGGAGCTCTACGACAAGCTCGGCTACACCTATTGCCACGGGGTTGAATAAAGGGAAAAGTGTCACACATTCAGCTTCCGGAAGAACAACTTGGCTCATACAACTTATCAACTGAATAATCTGGTCATCGGGTATCCCGGCCATACCGTGGCGGGTCCGATGACCGTTTCTTTGTCCGAAGGCGAGATGTGCTGTCTGCTGGGGGCCAACGGAACGGGAAAAAGTACATTGCTCAGAACGCTTGCAGCCTTCCAACCTGCCTTGTCCGGCGAACTGCTGCTCAACGGTACTCCCCTCTCCCAGATTCCGCCACGTCGGCAAAGTACATTGGTGGGCATCGTACTTACGGATCGCATACGCACGGCCGGCATCACGGTTCGCGACATGGTGGGCATGGGACGCAACCCATATACCAACTTTTGGGGCCGGCTCACGGACGAAGACTACCGATTAGTAGACAAGGCTATGCAGGAGGTGGGCATCACGGAGTTTGCTCAGCGTCAGATAGCCAACCTCAGCGACGGAGAGCGTCAGAAAGTAATGATAGCCAAAGCTCTGGCGCAAGGCACACCCACCATCCTGCTTGACGAGCCGACGGCGTTTCTCGATTTCCCCAGTAAGGTGGAAATCATGCTGCTGCTCAGCCGACTGGCACACGAGAAAAAGAAAAGCATACTTATCTCCACTCACGACCTCGACTTGGCCCTGCAAACAGCCGACAGCCTGTGGCTGATGGGCAAAAGAGGCAGAACGGCTAAAGAGCATACGGAAAGCAAAGAGGAGAAAGAAGAACCTATCAATTTCTGCGTAGGTACTCCGCGCGAACTGGCCGCCAACGGCATTCTACCGAAGTTCTTTCCCGGCAAACACTTGCAGTTCGACGCGGAAGCGTTGCGCTTCAACATCCGGTTATAACAAGAGACTACTCGAAATAAAGCGTCAGGGTTATCATCTTGGTGTGGGCATTGTCCAGAGAGTGAGTGTATTTCATCAGCGTACCGTCGATAAGATCGGTGCGCTTTTTTCTCAGGACATCGAGCAGACCAAAAGAGAATTTCAGTTCGGGAATGAGTTTGAAGAAAGGAAGATAAATGTCGCATCCCATACCTACTTCAAGAAAGCAATCCATGGGGCGCGTGGAGATAGCGCGGTGCTTATGGCCGGTAAGATCAATAGCCGGGGCTATACCGGTCACGAAATAGGGTCGGAAATTGTTGTAGCGCGGGGCCGAGAATTTCACATCCACGGGCAGAACGATGTAGGCACTCTTGAGTACCTGCGTGGTATCACGCCCGGAAACCTGCTCGTGAAACCAGATGCGCTTCTGCCCGAAATACATTGAGGGAGTGGCGCGCAAGGCAAAGTGCTTTGACAGACGCAACTCGCCCAATATGCCCACTGTGAAGCCCGGATTGTAAGCATCGACATCGGCATACCACTGTTCGCCCGTAGCGGGATCCACGTAACCGTTGTTCTTCAGTTCCATGTCCTGCATCTGCATACCGAACAGAAATCCCCAGTGCAACTTGCGGTTATCTAAATAGGGCCGATACTGTACCTTCTGCTCCTGAGCACGAAGCACGCCGAAGCGGGGGTGGAAAGTAGAAAGTTGAAAGCCGGTCACACCCGCCAACATCAAGGACAGAAGAAATAATCGTTTCATAGTCATATACGCTTCAACTTTCAGATTACTTAAACGATGGGACAGCTCTTTTTATTGCCCGAATCACTATTTTTGGTTATTGAAAAGAAAAAAACGTCGAAATATTAGGCGAGAATAACTAAAATTGATTACCTTTGTTTTCGGAAATCATAATTTTGTTAAACCATTAATTGTAAATTGAACTATGGCTTACGTAATCAGTAACGACTGTGTTGCCTGTGGAACTTGTATTGATGAGTGCCCCGTTGGAGCAATCTCTGAAGGCGACATCTATTCTATCAACCCCGACGAGTGCACCGAGTGCGGCACTTGTGCTGACGCTTGCCCCTCCGGCGCCATCAGTCTGCCCTAATCCCACTGAACGGGTAAAACGCTTTAACGGCCTTTCTTGCTCCGGCGAGAAAGGCCGTTTTTCGGATAAACCGTTTTTTCCTTTCCCACATGGAATACGTTACAATAATTTGGGAAAGACGAGTTTTTTTTGTACATTTGCGCCCGAAAAGAAGTATTGTAACAAGAAACCCACACAAAACATGGAAAAGATTCAGGAACTCACCGAGAAAATCTATCACGAGGGAGTTGAAAAGGGCCGACAGGAGGCCGAACGCATCATTGCAGAGGCACAGGCACAGGCTGAGAAAATCGTAACGGAAGCCAAAGAGCAGGCCAAGGCCATTGAAGACGTTGCCAAGAAGCAGGTTGCCGAACTGGAGGCAAACACCAAGAACGAGCTAAAACTCTACACCGGGCAGGCCTTGAATGCGCTGAAGAGCGAAGTGGCCAACGTGCTGACCGATAAAGTGGTGAGCAGCGAAGTAAAGCAACTGACCCAAGACAAGGATTTCCTCGGAAAGTTTGCCGTGATGTTGGCCGAGAAGTGGACGGGCGACGAACCGGCCGTTATCAGTGCGGAAGATGCCGAAAACCTCAAGAGCTACTTTATGGCACACGCTAAGGAACTGCTCGACAAGGGTCTGAAAATCGAGAAGGTGAACGGCGTGGAGACCCTCCTCACCGTCAGCCCGCAGGACGGCTCATACAAAGTGCAGTTCGGCAAAGATGAATTTGAGGCCTACTTCAAAGCATTCCTTCGTCCCCAACTCGTGGAGATGCTGTTTTAAGTCCGAAATCCGGATTGCGGAAAGACGATAAAATTGTTCCTCTGCACGCAATCCGCGACATCTAATTCGTAATCATAAAAAATGGCTAATTACTATTGCATCATGGCCGGACTGCCCGACTTGAAACTGTCGGACACGAAACCGGGCTATAGTATCTCTGAACTCCGCGAACAGCTCCGGCCCGAAATGGGAAGCAAAGACAGAAGTCTGCTTCACTTCCTCTTCCTGCAACATGACTGCCGAAACCTCGTCAAGTTACTCCGTAATCCCGAGACTACCGAAAAGATGGAGGAGAACGGGAACTATAATCGCGAACAACTGAAAGAACTTTTGGCTGAGGCCAACGAGATAGACCTCGGTACAAGTCGTTATCCGAAGTTCATGGTACAGTTTGCACGCGAATACGGGGAAAACAAGAACAAGGCCGGCTATTATGCCGAAGACGAAATACTACTCCTCTATTATCGCCATTGTACAGAGAACTGTCCTAACGCGCTGATGAGAGAATGGTATCAGTTGAACTTCGACGTCACCAACATCATGACTGCCATGATTGCCCGCCGGCAAGGTTGGCGCGTGACAGACTACGTGAAAGGAGAGGGAGAAGTACAGGAGATGATTCGCACCAACGACACCCACGACTTCAATCTCGGACAGATTTATGGCTACATGACCGAAATCATGAAGATGGTAGACGAAGAAGACCCCGTCAGAAAAGAACGCATGTTGGATGCATTCAAATGGGCTTGGCTGGAAGAACGGGTTTTCCAAAATCCTTTCTCCATAGAGGCCATCTTTGCCTATTTGTGCAGACTGGAGATTCAGGAGCGTTGGGCGCGGCTCGACGTGAAACAAGGCAAAGAGACGTTCCAGAAGATTATCAATGACCTGCGAGGCGAAGCACAGGTTCCTGAAGAATTTATCAGAAAATAAGTAAACACTAAATATTATGACAAAAGGAAAAGTTAGTGGCGTAGTCTCCAACATGGTTACCCTCCGCGTGGACGGGCCCGTGCAGCAAGGAGAAATATGCTACATCACAACAGGTGGCGACCGCCTGATGGCCGAGGTCATTAAGGTCATCGGTCAGGACGTGTATGTGCAGGTATTCGAAAGCACCCGTGGACTGAAAGTGGGTGCTGAAGCCGAGTTCACTGGCCACATGCTCGAAATCCAGCTCGGCCCCGGTATGCTGAGTAAAAACTATGACGGTCTGCAAAACGACCTTGACAAGATGGAGGGCGTATTCCTCCGTCGCGGTCAGTACACCGAACCGCTCGATACGGAACGCCTCTGGGACTTCGAACCGTTAGTTAAGGCCGGCGACAAGGTACAAGAAAGCGACTGGCTGGGTAAAGTGGAGGAAAACCATCAGCCCCTGAAGATTATGGCCCCATTCCAGTTGAAAGGTGTGGCTACGGTGAAAAGCATCGTGCCGGCAGGAAAATACAAGATTCGCGATACCATTGCCATCCTCACCGATGAGCAGGGCAACGAGGTGAAAGTGGATATGGTGCAGCACTGGCCTGTAAAATTCGCCATGACCAACTACAAACAGAAGCCTCGTCCTTTCAAGTTGTTGGAAACCGGTGTCCGCACCATCGACACATTCAACCCGATTGTGGAAGGCGGTACGGGCTTCATCCCCGGGCCTTTCGGAACGGGTAAGACCGTGCTTCAGCACGCCATATCGAAGCAGGCCGAAGCCGACATCGTGATTATCGCCGCCTGCGGTGAGCGCGCCAACGAGGTTGTGGAAATCTTCACTGAGTTCCCCGAACTTGTAGACCCTCACACCGGCCGGAAACTGATGGAACGTACCATCATCATCGCCAACACCTCAAACATGCCCGTAGCTGCCCGTGAGGCTTCTGTATACACAGCTATGACTATGGCTGAATATTACCGTTCCATGGGTCTGCGTGTTCTCTTGATGGCCGACTCCACCTCAAGATGGGCACAAGCCTTGCGTGAGATGTCGAACCGTATGGAGGAGTTGCCCGGCCCTGATGCTTTCCCTATGGACCTCGGTGCATTGATTTCCAACTTCTACGGTCGTGCCGGATATGTGCTTCTGCGCAACGGAGAGGTCGGTTCCGTAACGTTCCTCGGAACGGTATCCCCTGCCGGCGGTAACCTAAAAGAGCCTGTAACGGAAAACACCAAAAAGGTGGCCCGCTGCTTCTACGCACTGGAACAGGATCGTGCCGACAAGAAGCGCTACCCTGCCGTGAACCCCATCGACTCATACTCAAAGTATCTGGAATATCCTGAGTTCGCAGAGTACATCAAAGGCCATATCAATGAAGAGTGGATTCCCAAAGTACTCGCACTAAAGAATCGTATGCAACGCGGTAAAGAGATTGCAGAGCAAATCAACATCCTCGGTGACGATGGCGTGCCCGTAGACTACCACATCACGTTCTGGAAAAGTGAAATCATCGACTACGTTATCCTGCAACAGGACGCATTCGATGAAGTGGATGCCGTCACTCCGTTGGAGCGTCAGGAAGAGATCCTGAACCTCGTAACGAGAATCTGCGAGAAGGACGACTTCCAGTTCAACACATTCCTCGAAGTCACCGACTACTTCAAGAAGATGATTAACCTGTGCAAGCAGATGAACTACTCGCAGTTCAAGAGCGAACCCTACAACGACTTCAAAAAGCAGATAGAGGCAATGTTATAATTCTTTTCGCGCGTCTCTTTGTTCCACTGCGGGACAAGGACGCCCGGAAAACCAAACGACAAACAAATGGCAACAGCATTTCAAAAAGTATATACACAGATAAGCCAGATTACGAAAGCCACCTGTTCCCTGAAAGCTAACGGTGTGGGCTACGACGAACTGGCTATGATCGACGGTCGTCTGGCCCAGGTGGTGAAAATCATGGGCGACGATGTCACTTTGCAGGTGTTCGAAGGCACGGGTGGTATTCCTACCAATGCCGAAGTTACGTTCCTCGGCAAATCGCCGTCATTGAAAGTAAGTGAGCAGTTGGCCGGCCGTTTCTTCAACGCCTATGGTCAGCCCATCGACGGCGGTCCGGAAATCGAAGGTAAGGAAGTGGAAATCGGCGGCCCCAGTGTGAACCCCGTGCGTCGTAAGCAGCCCAGTGAACTCATTGCTACGGGTATCGCCGGTATCGACCTGAACAATACCCTCGTGTCCGGACAGAAGATTCCGTTCTTCGCCGACCCCGACCAGCCGTTCAATGAAGTCATGGCCATGGTAGCCATGCGCGCCAAAGCCGACAAGATCGTCCTCGGCGGAATGGGCATGACCAACGACGACTATTACTTCTTCCGCAATACGTTCTCCAACGCCGGTGCCCTCGACCGCATCATTTCGTTCATCAACACGACCGAAGACCCTGCCGTGGAACGTCTGCTGATTCCCGACATGGCCCTGACGGCAGCCGAGTACTTTGCCGTAGAAAAGCATGAGACCGTACTGGTACTGCTCACCGACATGACCTCGTATGCCGACTCACTCAGTATCGTGTCGAACCGTATGGACCAGATTCCTTCAAAAGACTCTATGCCCGGTTCACTCTACTCCGACTTGGCAAAGATTTACGAGAAGGCCGTACAGTTCCCTGAAAGTGCCGGTGGTGGTTCCATCACCATCATCGCCGTAACCACACTGTCAGGCGGCGACATTACGCACGCCGTACCCGACAACACGGGTTACATCACTGAAGGTCAGCTCTACTTGCGCCGCGACTCCGATGTCGGTAAGGTCGTCGTAGACCCGTTCCGCTCACTGTCTCGTCTGAAACAGCTTGTTGCCGGAAAGAAGACCCGTAAGGATCACTCCCAGGTCATGAACGCCGCCATCCGCCTCTATGCCGATGCCGCCAACGCCAAGACCAAGTTGGAGAACGGTTTCGACCTGACCGACTACGACAACCGTTGCCTCGACTTTGCCAAGGACTATGCCTCGAAGTTGCTCGCCATCGACGTCAATCTCAACACCGAAGAGATGCTCGACGCTACATGGAGTCTCTTCCGCAAGTACTTCAAGCTCGAAGAAGTAAACATCAAGAA